>CAKTNW010000006.1 GCA_934589145.1 uncultured Oscillospiraceae bacterium
GCCAAGCTGCTGCCCATGCAGCAGGGCGACTTCGAGGGCATCTACGAGGCCATGGAGGGCTGCCCCGTCACCATCCGTTTCCTGGATCCCCCTCTGCACGAGTTCGTTCCCACCGAGGAGGCCGACATCGAGCTGCTGGCCAAGGATATGAACAAGTCCGTTGCCGAGATCAAGGCCATCATCGCCTCCCTGCATGAGTTCAACCCCATGATGGGTCACCGCGGCTGCCGTCTGGCCGTCACCTTCCCCGAGATCGCCGTGATGCAGACCCGTGCCGTCATCCGCGCCGCCATCAACGTGCAGAAGAAGCACCCCGAGTGGAAGATGGAGCCGGAGATCATGATCCCGCTGGTGGGCGAGGTCAAGGAGCTGAAGTACGTCAAGGACGTGGTGGTCAAGACCGCTGACGAGGAGCTGGCCGCTGCCGGCATGAAGATGAAGTACCTGGTGGGCACCATGATCGAGATCCCCCGCGCGGCGCTGACCGCCGACGAGATCGCCAAGGAGGCCGAGTTCTTCTCCTTCGGCACCAACGACCTGACCCAGATGACCTTCGGCTTCAGCCGTGACGACGCCGGCAAGTTCCTGGGCGCCTACTACGACAAGAAGATCTACGAGAGCGATCCCTTCGCCAAGCTGGATCAGACCGGCGTCGGCAAGCTGGTGGATATGGCCTGCAAGATGGGCCGCGCCACCCGTCCCGAGCTGCATCTGGGCATCTGCGGCGAGCACGGCGGCGATCCCTCCTCCGTGGAGTTCTGCCACAAGGTGGGTCTGGACTATGTGTCCTGCTCCCCCTTCCGTGTCCCCATCGCCCGTCTGGCCGCCGCTCAGGCTGCCATCAAGGACGCGCAGTAATCGGAAGCAACTATCTTATACAGCAAGCCCCGGTCATGACCGGGGCTTGCTGTTTTTTACAATTCAGAGAGAGTTCGGTTCTTCTGGAGCAATAAAAAGCGGCTGCCCGCTGCAACAGGCATCGCAGTGCGCCGGAGCAAAGCAGCTCGCCGCAGCTGGTCTTGGCCATATGCAATAAAAGTGACGCAAAATTTCGTTAAAATGCCAAACATATCGCTGTTGTCCAATCAAGCTGACAGTGCTACACTTATATTGATGTGTTTTGACGTAATATGCGAGTTACTACGTTGGATACGAGAGAAACAACAGGAGGAGAGAACATGAAAAAGCGAATTTTGAGTTTGCTGATGGCCGTGCTGATGCTGGTGACGATGCTGCCGGTACAGGCGGTGGCGGCGGAGCTGACGGCATCCGACGGCCAGGAACAGCAGACGGAGCCCATCACGGCGTTTGAGACCGAGGTGGACTTTGTGGAGGATACACAGGAACCGGTCGAGGAAGAGCCTGCCGCCGATGAGCCGGCTGATGCGGCGGAGGACGTCCAACCCGCGGAGGATGAGGAGCCGGCCGATGTGGCGGCGTTAGCTGTCGCGGAAGAAAGTGACTTCAATTTTACGGTCAATAACGGCGCGGCGACCATCACGAAGTACAACGGTACAGGCGGTGATGTGGAAATCCCCGCGACGCTGGGCAATGTACCGGTGACGGCCATCGGCAACAGTGCGTTCAGCGGCTGCACCGGCTTGACCAGTGTGACGTTCCCGGTAAGCGTTACGAAGATCGACCGCCATGCATTCTGGAATTGCAGCAATCTCAGCAGTGTGACGCTGCCGGAGAAGCTGGAGGAGCTGAACGGCTGCGCGTTTGGCGGCACGGCGTTGACCAGCATCACGATCCCAGCGACGTTGAAAACGGTAAACATCGTGATGACCGGAAACTACTATCGCGGGCCGTTCTATAAGAGCGAGAAGCTTGAGGCGGTGACATTTGAAGAGGAGATGACGGCAATCCCGCGGTACCTGATGAAGGACTGCGTGGGATTAAAGACCATCAACTGGGCCTCTACGGTCACCTCAATCGGCGAATATGCTTTCACCAGTTGTACAGGGTTGGAGAAGGTGGTGTTTTCGGAGAACCTGGCAACCATCGGAAGAGCCGCGTTTGAAGGCTGCACGGGGCTGACCAGCATGGCGTTCCCCGCGAGCGTTACGAAGATCGACCGTTACGCGTTCTGGAATTGCAGCAATCTGAGCAGCGTGACGCTGCCGGAGAAGCTGGAAGAGCTGAACGGCTGCGCATTTGGCGGCACGGCGTTGACCAGCGTCACGATTCCGGCAACCTGGAAAACGGTGAATACAGAACACCGGGATGGCGACTATCGTGGGCCGTTCTACAAGAGCGAGAAGCTTGAGACGGTAACGTTTGAAGAGGGCATGACGGTGATCCCGAGATTCCTGATGAAGGACTGCGTGGGATTAAAGACCATCAACTGGGCCTCTACGGTCACCTCAATCGGCGAATATGCTTTCACCAGTTGTACAGGGTTGGAGAAGGTGGTGTTTTCGGAGAACCTGGCAACCATCGGAAGAGCCGCGTTTGAAGGCTGCACGGGGCTGACCAGCATGGCGTTCCCCGCGAGCGTTACGAAGATCGACCGTTACGCGTTCTGGAATTGCAGCAATCTGAGCAGCGTGACGCTGCCGGAGAAGCTGGAAGAGCTGAACGGCTGCGCATTTGGCGGCACGGCGTTGACCAGCGTCACGATTCCGGCAACCTGGAAAACGGTGAATACAGAACACCGGGATGGCGACTATCGTGGGCCGTTCTACAAGAGCGAGAAGCTTGAGACGGTAACGTTTGAAGAGGGCATGACGGTGATCCCGAGATTCCTGATGAAGGACTGCGTGGGATTAAAGACCATCAACTGGGCCTCTACGGTCACCTCAATCGGCGAATATGCTTTCACCAGTTGTACAGGGTTGGAGAAGGTGGTGTTTTCGGAGAACCTGGCAACCATCGGAAGAGCCGCGTTTGAAGGCTGCACGGGGCTGACCAGCATGGCGTTCCCCGCGAGCGTTACGAAGATCGACCGTTACGCGTTCTGGAATTGCAGCAATCTGAGCAGCGTGACGCTGCCGGAGAAGCTGGAAGAGCTGAACGGCTGCGCATTTGGCGGCACGGCGTTGACCAGCGTCACGATTCCGGCAACCTGGAAAACGGTGAATACAGAACACCGGGATGGCGACTATCGTGGGCCGTTCTACAAGAGCGAGAGGCTTGAGACGGTAACGTTTGAAGAGGGCATGACGGTGATCCCGAGATTCCTGATGAAGGACTGCGTGGGACTGACCTATGCGTTCATTCCGGACAGTGTGACCAGCGTGGGTGAAAATGCGTTCACGAACTGCCCCAATGCGGTGTTGTACACAAAGCTGAATTCGGCCGCTACGATTTACGCCATTGAAAACGGTTTACTCTTTGTTGCCACCGATGGCGGCACGGCGACCTCCAGCAAGGTGCTGGATCGGACGAAGAGCCGCTTCTACGCGGACGTTAACAGCATCCAGAGCAACGGCTACATGACGGTTACCGTTACCGTCTCTGTTCCGGAGGACACCTGGGCCACGATCTCCAACCAGAAGGTGAAGATCCGGATCCCCGCGCAGACGGAGCTGGAGCAGAGCTCGCTGAAGGTCAACGATGTTCTGTGCCAGAACTTTGAAGAGGTGGACGAGGCGGGTAAGGCCATTGTGATCCCCCTGA
The DNA here is from genome assembly GCA_934589145.1 of uncultured Oscillospiraceae bacterium. Lineage (GTDB taxonomy): Bacteria > Bacillota > Clostridia > Oscillospirales > Oscillospiraceae > Vescimonas. The sequence continues at coordinate 3,622 of CAKTNW010000006.1, forward strand.
CGGAGCGGGAGTCCACCATCCGGTTCTACGTCAAGCTTACCGGACAGGGCGATATGGCCGGCTATGCCGCGCTGCTGTACAAGGAAAAGGATAAGAGCGACATGGAGATCATCGGCATTCTGAATGAGAAGGTGGTTTCCCTGTCCATTACCGGGCCGGAGGTGACCGGAACGAATACTGTCGCAGTTGAGGGCGTCGCGCCGGCAGACGGCGTGGTGACCATTCAGCTGGATGGCGAGACGGTGGACACCGTAACGGCCAATAAGGCGGGCGCCTATCAGTGCACGGTGACGCTGCCAAATCAGACCGATAATGCATATACCATCACGGCGTCCTGCGCCGGCACTGATGGTGAGACCCTGACGGCGTCCCATGTCGTCTATTATCAGGCGTCTGTGCCTGTGCTGACGAAGTTTACCCTGTTTGTGGAAGGCCACGGTATGCAGGAGGTGGATCTGCTGAAATACCACAGCCAGAATATCCGCCCGTCGGTGGGATATTATCTGACGCTGCCGCCCTATCGTTTTGAGGTGGCCTTTGAAAACGGCGAGTCTTTGCGATCTGTTTATGTGACCAGCACGAAAAACAACGTGAAAAAGGTCATGGAGGCCAAGTACGACAGTGAGGCAGGCTGCTATGTGGCAGAGGGCTATTTTGACGAGAACAATCACGCCTATGTGCCGGGCAATCTGTCGGTGGAATACAATCTGACCCGGCAGGATATCCGCGTGGGCGAGGTTGTGGACTGGGAGAAGGTCGGCAGTCAGTCCGATGCAGCCCTGAAAAACGCGAAGGTCAGCAATACGGTGACCGCTATGGGCAATAGCGGTACGATCGATCTCAGCGATGTCAATAAGGAACTGCAGGATGTCGTTTTGGATTATATCATTGAAAGCTATGACAAAATGACAGAGAACGACGTCACCAAGCTGTCGGATCTGGTAGAGCTCGCAAAAACGGCAAAGAATGTATATTCATATATCATTCCAGGATTGGATGATGAAAAATATATACTGACCTTGGATATGAGAGACCCCGGTTCCTATTTTATGATCGTTGCGGATGGTATGGAGGTCGGCAGTACGATCACAAAATTCAGGCTTTCCATGGCGGATTCGATTGGAAATCCCAATTATGTAGAATTGTCGGATTTGGCAGATACGCTGGGGAACATGTCGACGGTGGCAAATCTGTTCTACAAGACCTATAATATCTATGATGATTACGACAAGCTGTGTAGTGAGATCTCACAGTCCAATACCATCACGGACAAGAGCGAAGCAATGAGGCGAGCGGGTGAATTGAGAGATGACCGCATTTGCTTTACATTGATAACGACAATGCTTCCTCTGCTAGTGGCGGGCGGCGTAATGGCTGGACCGACTATCCTGTTTACGGCGATGATTGGTGGAATGGTGGCGCTGTCCGATATTTTCTGGCAGATGCGTGTTTCGCAGATCAAGGGCGAGAACTACGGCATAAACTGGTACATCGACCCCAGCGGTGTTGTTGCAGACGCAGCGACCGGTAAGCCTTTGGCCGGCGTGACAGCAACGGCGTATTGGGTTCCGGCCGATGAGGATAAAGAGCTGATGGATCAAGAACCTGCTGATGACGATTATGGCACCCAGTGGGAGGGCGCGGATTACAGCAACGAAAACCCGCAGCAGACCGACGGAAATGGCTGGTACCAGTGGGATGTTCCGGAAGGCTGGTGGCGCGTGAAGTACGAAAAGCCCGGTTATGAGACTGCTTGGAGCGATTGGATGCCGGTACCTCCGCCTCAGATGAACGTGAACATTGCCCTGAAGCGTGTCTATGCCTGGGGTGATGTCAACGGTGACAAGCAGATCACGATCACGGATGTGGAGTGTCTGTACCACGTTTTGACAACCTCCGAGTACCAAGGGCAGATCGACAAGACGCGCCCGGATTACGAGGCATGCCTTGCGCTGGCGTTGGACATCAACGGCGACGGTACCGTGGACGTCTACGATCTCCAGCGGCTGTACGAATATGTCAGCCTGGGAAAGAAGCTTGAGGTCTGACGGAGCGCTATCTTTGCCAAGGACGCGCAGTAATCGGAAACAACTATCTTATAAAAGGACGCCCTGCGATGCAGGGCGTCCTTTTTGCGAATTCCCCCATTTGCGGAAACGGCGCAGTTGACGCGGCGCAAAATTCATGTTAAAATATAATTGTAATTATTGACCGTCTATGGAGGAGCCGGATATGGTAGAAGTAACCCCCAAAAAGGAAAAAAAGGTCGCCCGCATGCGGAAATACCTGATCGAGGAGACCGAGGGACTGATTCAAAGCGAAGGGTTCCAGGCGGTAACGCTGCGCAAGATCGGCGATGAGACCGGCTACAATACCGCCACGATCTATAACTATTTCAAGGATCTGAACGAGCTGCTGCTGTACTCCTCCGTCAAGCTGTTGAAAAGCTATAACCGGGAGCTCTCTTCCCGGCTGGACAGCGCTATGAACGCGGTGGAGCGGTATATCTGCGTGTTCCAGATCTTCTGCAAGCACACCTTCGACCGGCCGGAGATCTACTACAACATGTTCTACGGCAAGCACGGCAAAAATCTGGGCGAGATCCTGTCGGATTACTACACCCTGTTCCCGGAGGAGTGGGGCGATTATGACGAGGCGGTCACCAATATGCTGCGCTGCGGCGATATCATCGAGCGTGAGCACTATATTACCGACCCCATCTGGAAAGAGGGCTTTATTTCCCAGGAGGACGCACAGCACCTGGCGGAGCTGGCGATTTTCGCCCACGAGTATCTGCTGAGAGAGCTGTGTGAACACAAGGAGGGCACGGACGCAGCGGCGCAGGCGGCGCGCTATAAGGATAACATGCTCTATCTTCTGCGGAAGATGCTGCTGCCGGGGGTCGAATGTACCGCACTGGCCTGAGCTGCTGCATCTAAATCGCACCGCCAGGCAATAGAATATGGATTTGACGCGAAGAACGGCACAGACTTCTGTGCCGCTCTTTTTTTGATAAAAATAGCAAAATTTTAACAAAGTAGTAATTTTAATGCAAAGAATCCAGAGAATTTTGATAAAATATGTGGAAATACGTCTCAAATTGTAAAATATGCCAAAAAATCGTGATTACTTTTTACTTGATATTAACCGCGATTTACATTATAATCGTGATTAGATAAAAACCGTGATTTGAAAATCTGACTTTTCACAGGAAAAGAGACGAGGCGATCAAAAAGAAACGGAGGTAACAACGTGAAAAATGTATTGAAGAAGTGGACAGGTCTCTCACTGTACGTTCAGATCTTCATCGGTCTGGGCCTGGGCATTGCCTGCGGCCTGATCTTCGGTGAACGCATGAGCGTACTCAGCCCCGTGGGTGATATCTTCCTGCGGCTGATGAAGATGGTCATCGTGCCGGTGGTGTTCTTCTCCCTGATCGGCGGTGTGGCCAGTCTGGCCTCCGCCGCCAAGCTGCGGCGCATTGGCATCAAGACGATTTTGCTGTTTCTGGGCTCCTCTGCCATTGCCGGCGCCATCGGCCTGACGCTGGTGAACATCATCAAGCCCGGCGCCAACTTTGCCATGGAGATCCCCGAGGGCACCATGACCGGCAGCGAGCTGCCGAACTTCGTGGACATGGTGGTGGAGGCCGTGCCCACAAACATCATTCAGGCCATGGCCGAAGCCAATATGCTGCAGATCATCTGCTTCGCCATCTTCTTCGGTGTGGCGCTGCTAGCCCTGGGCGATGCGGCCAAGCCGGTGGTCAAGGCCATCGACGTGTGCGCCAACGCCATGTACAAGATCACCGCGTGGGTCATGCAGGTCAGCCCCTACGCCATCTTCTGCATCATGGCACAGGTCACCGGTTCCTTCGGCGGCGCGGTGCTGCTGCCCATGGGCAAGTTCCTGCTCTGCATGTATCTGTCCGTGTTCCTGCACATGTTCCTCTGCTATCCCCTGCTGCTGCGGGGCATCGGCCATGTGAACCCCGTCAAGTTTGCCAAGAAGGCGTTCCGCTCCTGGATCGTGGCCTTCTCCCTGTGTTCCTCCTCCGCCACGCTGCCTGTGACGCTGGAGGTGGCGGACGACCTGGGCGTCCCCCGCGAGACGGCCTCCTTCATCTGTCCCCTGGGCGCCACGGCCAACATGAACGGCTCCTGCATCCACTTCGCCACGGTGGTCATGTTCGTGGCCCAGATCTACGACATCAATATGCCCCTGTCCTCCCAGATCTCCATGCTGCTGACGGCGGTGCTGATGTCCGTGGGCTGCGCGGCCATTCCCAACGCGGCGCTGGTGCTGTCCGTGGGTCTGCTGGGCGGCATGGGCGTTCCCTCCGAGCCGCTGCTGATCGTCACCGGTATGTACCGCTTGGTCGATCAGGCCGAGACCTCCACCAACTGCACCGGCGACCTGGTGGCAGCCGTCGTGGTCTCCGCCACGGAAAAGGATCTGGACGTGGCGCAGTACAACGCCCCCAGCATGTTCTCCAACAAGGTGTCCTGACGCCATATCCCCCATCAGAATCAACCAAACCGATCATAAGAAAGGATGTATTATCATGACGTATCAAGAAGCGCTGCAGAAGTCCCGCGAGGTGTACATGGCCCGCACCCCCAAGTCCAAGGCCGCGTTTGAGGAGGCCCGGAAGTACATGGCCGGCGGCGAGTGCCGTTCCATCGCCTGCTTCGACCCCTACCCCTTCACCGTGGAGTACGGCGAGGGCTGCCGTATCCACGATCTGGACGGCAATGTGTACATCGACTTCCTGAACAACTATACCTCCCTCATCCACGGCCACGCCCATCCCGCGCTGACCAAGGCCATTGCCGAGGCCGCCGCCAAGGGTACCGCCTGCCCCGCCGGTATTCCCGAGCAGGTGGAGCTGGCCAAGATCATCACCAGCCGCATGGAGCATGTGGATCTGATCCGCTTCTGCAACTCCGGCACCGAGGCCACCATGTTCGCCGTCCGCGCTGCCCGCGCCTACATGAAGCGTGACGGCGTCATCAAGATGCTGGGCGGCTACCACGGCACCCATGACGTGGTGGAGTTCAACGTCAGCCCCAAGATCGCGCCGGGCGTGGATCTGCTGAAGCCCATCGCCAACGAGCCCGGCGTCCCCAACGCCTCCGGCGAGACCGTGTATATCGCCCGCTACAACAGCCTGGAGGACGTGGAGAACATTCTCAAGAAGGATGCCGACAAGATCGCCTGCATCCTGGTGGAGCCGTTCCTGGGCACCACCGGCATGATCCCCTCCAAGCCCGGCTATCTGAAGGGCCTGCGTGAGCTGGCCGACAAGTACGGCGTGCTGCTGATCATCGACGAGGTGCAGGGCTTCCGCCTGTCCACCGGCGGCGCCCAGAAGAAGTTCGGTGTCCGCGCCGACCTGTGCTCCTTCGGCAAGATCATCGGCGGCGGTCTGGCCGTGGGCGCCTTCGGCGGCCGTGCCGACATCATGAAGCTGTACGACCACTACAACAATGAGTTCCCCCTGCAGCAGAGCGGCACCTTCAACGGCAACCGTCCCACCATGGCCGGTGGTATCGCCGCCATGAAGCTGCTGGACGAGGCGGCCTTTGAAAAGCTGGATGCCCTGGGCAAGCGGCTGCAGGACGGCATGGAGAAGGCCATTGCCGAGCGTGATGTGGCGATGTCCGTCACCCGCGAGGGCTCTCTGCTGAACATCCACTTCTCCAAGGAAGCCCCCTATGACTACGAAACGGCTTACGCCGACAAGAAGTCTCCGGTGGCAGCCCTGTGGTATCTGGAGATGCTCAACGGCGGTATCTTCCCGGCACACCGCGGCCTGTTCGTGATCTCTACGGTCATGACCGAGGCAGAGGTCGACAAGGCCATCGAGGTCTTTGCCCACTCCCTGGATGTCATCAAGCCCTACATGGCATAACGGCCTTTCTGTCCATTTCCGATTTCCTCTGCACCGCAGAACCCCATAAAAGAAACCTCCGGCTCAACCGGAGGTTTCTTTTATGGGCCCATCTCAATTTTCGCAGGGAAGATCCTTCGGCATCCAGCGCTTCCGGAGCAGATACAGCAGAAACAAACCGCCCCGCAGGGCCATCTCCGCCGCCCGGGCCGCCCATACGCCGGGCAGGCCGTACCGGCCCACCAGCAGCCAGATCAGCGGCAGCCGCACGCACCACATGCACACGAAGTTCAGCGCCGTGGGCTTCAGCGTGTCGCCCGCCCCCTGATAAATGCCCATGGCCGCCACAAAGGCGCCGTAGAACGGCTCGGTCAGCAGGGCGATCCGCAGGACTTTTGTACCCAGTGCCACCACCTCCGGATCGGGGCTCAGCACGCCAATGACCACCGGCGCCGCAGCGTACAGGATGGCGGAGGTCACGGCGATGACCGCCATGGCAAAGCCCACCGTGGTCATGGCAAAGCGATAGGCGGTTTTGCCCCGCCGCGCGCCGACGCTCTGACCCACCAGCGTGGAGGCGGCGCTCTGGATGCCGTAGGCGGGCATGTAGCACAGGCTCTCCGTGGTGGCGGCGAAGGAGTCCGCCGCGATGGACACCGTGCCCAGCGGCGCCACCATCCGGGTCACCACCACGCCCGCGCTGGACATGAGGATGCGCTCCACCGCCACGGGAAGGGCCAGCTTCACGCAGCGGGTCAGATGCTCCCGGTGGAAGCGGAAGCCCTCCCCTGCCCGCAGGTGCAGCATGGGCGACTGTCTCCATAGCCGCCAGGACAGCAGTGCCGCCGCTGCCAGCTCCGCCAGCAGCGTCCCCAGCGCCGCGCCCCGGACGCCCAGTCCCGCGCCGGGCAGCGTCAGCACCCACCACTGCCGGGTGGGGAAGATCAGCAGCGCGTTGCACACCACGTCCATCAGGCACATGGCGGCCATCACGATGCCCGGCGTTTTCAGGTCGCCGGTGGCCTGCAGCATCCCGGCGGACAGACTGTACAACTGGATCAGGGGAAAGGTCAGCGCCGCGATGAAGAAGTAGTCCGACGCGTGGCCGCAGATGGCCGGGTCGGCCCCCAGCCAATGGGGCAGCCGCCCCGCGATGGCCAGTCCCACCGCCAGCAGCACCAGCGTGATGGCCAGCGTCACGGCAAAGCCCTGCTTCATCAGCTCACGGGCCTTCCGCTCCTCCCGTGCGCCGATGGCCTGGGCCACCTGGATGGTGAAGCCCACCGCCGCCGCGCCGCACATGCCGTTGAACAGGTTCAGCGTGGAGGACACCACCCCGATGGCGGCCGAGGCGTCCGCGCCCAGATGCCCCACCATAGAGGCGTCGATATACTGCATCAGAATGGTGGAGAGCTGCGCCAGAATGGCGGGGATGCTCAGCCGGACGGTAAGCTGCAGCTGCTGGGCCAGCGTCAGATTTTTGCCCAGCCGCAGGTCACAGAGAAGATCGTTCTGCATCGTCCACCGTCCTTCCTGTTTTGCAGAATTCATGATAAGTAAGAGACCGCAAAGCGGTCTCTTACTTTCTATTGCCGTTATTCCACGACCTGCAGCTCCTTGGGATAGTAGGTCAGCACCTGGCAGCCGTTCTCCGTCACCAGCACCAGATCCTCGATCCGCACGCCGGTATCACCGGGCAGATAGATGCCCGGCTCGATGGAGAACACCATGCCCGGCTGGGCGATGACGGTGCAGTCGCTGCTGACCTGGGGCGGCTCGTGGACGTGGGTGCCGATGCCGTGGCCCGTGCGGGTGATAAAGGCGTCGCCGAACCCGGCGGCCTCGATGATTGAGCGCACCGCGTGGTCGATGTCGCACATGCGGACGCCGGGGCGGACGAAGTCGATCCCGGCCTGCTGGGCCTCCCGCACCACCTCATAGATGTGCCGGTGCCGGTCGCTGACCTGGCGGTAAAAGACCGTGCGGGTCATGTCGCACCAATAGCCGTTGATGGGACACACCAGATCCAGCAGTACCGCGTCACCGGGCCGGGGCAGCGTGCCGTCCGGCATATGGTGGGGCTGGGCGGCGTTGGGGCCATAGCAGGCGATCTGATACTGCCCCACCTGGGTGCCGCCGCTGGCGATAAAGAAATCGTCGATCATCTGGGCCAGCTCCGCCTCGCCGCGCTCCGGGGCAATGTGGCTGATGCCGTAGGCGATGGCCCTGTCGTTGACCACGCCCGCCTCCCGCAGAAGCTGCTGCTCCCGGGCGTCCTTGCAGGCCATGGCCATATCCACCGGGTCGGAGCCGGGAACGGGACGGATGTCGCTCCGCCGGGCCATCAGCGCCAGCGTATGGCCGCTGGGCCAGCCGCGGTCGATGCCCACCGCGCCCGGCAGCAGCTCCGTCGCGATCATGGCGTATACGTCCTGTCCGTCCCGATACTGGTGCAGTGTGACGCCCTCCACAGCCGGGAAGCAGAACAGCAGGTTCATAAAGGCGTGGAGCCGGCCGTCCTCCCGCAGCAGCAGGATGCCGCAGCGCTCCATGGCGTCCACGCTCTGCCCCAGCAGATACTGCATGGCGCCGGGATTGGAGATGATCACCTGCCGCAGGCCGCACAGCGCCATATTCTTCAAAACGGCCTTCAGCCGGTCATGATGCAGCATCGCGCGCCCTCCTCAGTGGTTCCGGGCCTGATAGGCAGCGTATGCCTTCAGGGCGAAGGCCATATCCCGCTGCAGATGCTGGCGCATCTCCTCGGCGGCCTTCTGGAATTCTCCGGCCTTCACCAGCTCGTACATGTCGATGTGCCCCTGATGGATCAGCTCCACGTTCTGATCCTGATAGTAGTACATACAGGACAGCACCTCCAGCCGGGCCCGCAGCTTGGCCGCCGCCTCGTTGAGGTAGCAGTTCTGGGCGTGGCGGTAGAACACCACATGGAACTGCTCGGACTGCTCTTTCCACGCGGCCCGGTCGCCTGCCGCCAGCGCCCTGCTGCCGCTCTCCACCACGTCCTGCAGATCCATCAGCATGGGCACCTGGTTGAAGTTGTTCTGGCAGAAGAGGATGGCCATGGAGTCCAGCTCGCCGATGAACTGGAACAGCTGGCGGATGTCCGCCTCGGTAAATTCCGTCACCGTAACGCCGCAGTTGGAGTAATAGGTCACCAGCCCGTTCTCCGCCAGACGCATCAGCGCCTCGCGGATGGGGGTGTGACTGACGTTGAAGCGATCCTTCAGCACCTTCAGCGTCAGCTTCTGGCCGCACACCAGCCGCTGGTCGGTAATGTCATGATACAGCTCGTCATAGATCTGCTCGGAAAGGGTTTGTCCAGCCATAGATCGATCTCCTTTTGCTTTTTTCTTTTCAGGAATATACTACCAAAAATTCTATGAAAAAGCAATAGATTTTATAAAATGTTCAAAAATTTTACCGCTGCACGAAGATATTTTAGAAAATCAAGGCATGAAGGCCGCTCTCCTTGCTCTCTTGTTTTGCAAATTATCAAAAAATATTGTAAAATCTCGTCGGGCAATATGGACATTCCGGAAACGGAAATGGTATAATACCACCAGAGCCCGGGACACGGGCACCACCATATTGATCACAGGAGGGCTGCCATATGTTACCCAAAGCCTTTTATGAGGAGAACCGCCGCCGGCTGCTGGAGACACTGCCGGAGAACAGCGTTGCGGTGCTGTTTGCCGGGCACGCGCCCCGGCAGAGCGCCGACGCCTATTACCCCTTCTTTGCCAACCGCAATTTCCTGTACCTGACCGGCATGGAGGAGGAGCACCTCATCTATCTGGCGGTCAAGCGCGGCGGCGCGGTGGAGGAGTCCATCTATCTGCAGCAGGAGGATCCCATGCAGGAGCGGTGGTTCGGCCGCCGGATCCACGCCGCGGACGTGCCGGAGCGCTACGGCTTCACCGACTGCCGGTACATCGAGCGCTTTGAGGACGACTTCGACCGGCTGGCCGCCGACCAGAGCCTTGACCGGCTGTGGCTGGACTTTGACCGGGAGTCCCTGGACGAGCAGTCCAATGAGGCCCGGCAGTTTGCGGCCCGTGCCGCCGCTGTGTGGCCCTGGCTGCGGTTGGGCGATCTGCGTTCCCGCATGCGGACGCTGCGCACCATCAAGCAGCCCTGCGAGATCGACGCCATGCGCCGCGCCGTGCCCATCACCCGGGCCGGGATCGAGGCCATGATGACCGCCTGCCGCCCCGGCATGAAGGAGTACGAGCTGAAGGCAGAGTTCGACCACGCCCTGGCCAGGCGCGGTGTGCTGACCCCGGCCTTTCCCTCCATCATCTGCAGCGGACAGAACAACTTCTGCATCCACTACTATGACTATACCGGCACCGTAGCCGACGGCGACATGGTGCTGAACGATGTGGGCGCGTGGCAGGACTACGAGTGCAACGACGTGTCCCGCACCTGGCCCGCCAACGGCAAATTTACGGAGCGGCAGAAGGCGCTGTACCAGTGCATCTACAACACCTCGGAGCATATGTTCTCCATCATCAAGCCCGGCATGCCCATGCGCTCCATCGACCAGCTGGCCCGGGAGTACTGCTTCGGCCAGTTGAAGGCGCTGGGGATCATCGACGATTTCAAGGATATCCGAAAGATCATGTGGCACGACGGCGCCCACCACATCGGCTTCGACGTCCACGACGTGATCGATTACAGCCGCCCCACCGAGGCGGGCATGGTGTTCTGCGTGGACGTGGGCGTTTACTACGAGCCCTGGGGCATCGGCTTCCGGCTGGAGGACAACTGCCTAGTCACCGAGACCGGCTGCGAGAATCTGACCGCCTCTATCCCCCGCACCGTGGAGGAGATCGAGGCCTTTATGGCCGCCCGCTGAGAATCACATATTGATAGACAGGAAAAGGAGGATGTCCGGCGGACATCCTCCTTTTCCTGTATGAAAGGGTAATTGAGAAGACTTCAGATCATGCTCAGGCGTTCCACTGGAAGTTCTGCAGATAGTACACGCCCTCCAGCGCGATGGTGCCGGTCTCCAGGCCGGTCTTGTGGGCAAACAGCAGCGTGGGATTGCACAGGATGCAGTACACGGCCTGCTCCTGAACATAGGAGAACAGCTCGTTGTACACGGCCTCGCGCTCGGTCTCGTCCACGGTGGCAACGGCCTTCTGGAACAGCTCCTCCACCTTGGGATCGGACCAGCGGGCGTTGTTGGCCATGCCGATGTAATCCTTGGTCAGCGCCAGGGACAGCTGCTGGGTGTCGCCCTGCAGCGCCATGTTCAGGCAGGTCATGCCGAAGTTGCCGTCCATCAGCTTGTCCAGATAGGCGTTGAACTCCAGGATCTCCAGCGTGCAGGTCAGACCCACCTTGGCCAGGTCGGACTGGATCACCTGGGCCAGCAGCTTATAGCTCTCGGCCACGATGAAGGTGCCCAGATCATAGCCGTCGGCATAGCCGCACTCAGCCAGCAGAGCCTTGGCCTGCTCGGGATCGTAGGTGTACTGCTTCTGGGTGTCGGAATAGCCCTCGCGGTCGGGGGTCAGCAGGTTGGAGTTGACCTCGCCCTCACCCTCCAGCACGGCGGTGACCAGGGCCTCACGGTCGATGGCGTAGTTGATGGCCTGACGGAACTTCACATTGTTGTAAGGCTCCTTCTCGGTGTTCATAGCGATGAAGTAGAAGGCGGTCTGCTCGGCGGTGCTGATCTCCACATTGGCCGCGCTCTGCAGGGTGGACAGCACGGAGGCATCCACCTCGGCGAAGTCAATACCGCCGGACTGCAGGCCGATGGACATGGAGGCCGCGTCGGCGATGACCTTGAAGGTCACGTTCTTGATGGCGGGAGCGCCGCCGTAGTAGTCCTCAAAGGCCTCCAGCACGAAGGAATCGCCCTGGTTGTGGCTGACGAACTTGTAGGGGCCGCAGCCGACGGGCTGCTGGGCGAAGGTGCTCTCGTCCACGGACTCATAGTAGGCCTTGCAGCCGATGGGCACGTCCACCACGCTGCGCAGGAAGGGAGAGTACACGTTGGTGGTATACACGTTGATGGTGTAGGGATCCACCACTTCCCAGTGATCCATACCGTCCACCATGGCGCCCTGATACTCAGAGGCGGCGCACAGATCCAGGCTGAAGCCGATATCGTCGGCGGTCAGCTCAGAGCCGTCGTGGAACTTGACGCCCTTGCGCAGATGGAAGGTGTAGCACAGGCCGTCCTCGCTGACCTCCCAGCTCTCGGCGATGCGGGGGATCATGTCGCCGGTGGGATCGTCGGGGTTGTCGATGGCCAGAACGTCGTAGATCTGGTTGATCAGGTTGGTCTCAACGTTCAGGCTGGTGTTCACGGGATGCAGGGTCTCGTAGTCCTGGTCGACCGCGATGGTCAGGCTGGTGCCGTCGCCGGCAGAGGCGTTATTGCCGCCGTTGCCGCCACAGGCGACCAGACTCAGTGCCATGGCCAGAGCCAGCACCAGTGCAAGAAACTTTTTCATGGGGTGTCTCCTTTTCATTTTATATTTTGACGCCATTCCGGCGTGGAGATACGGAAAAACTTGCTCAGAATTTGAATACGCGGTGGGTGTACTTGTCCAGCAGGTCGATACCGGCGGTCACGTCATCCTTGGCGATGACGGAGCACTTGCTGTGGGGATAGCGATCCACCACGGCGATACCGGCCACCCGGACACCGTCGCCGGACTGGTTCATGGAGCTGGCGTCGGTGCCGCCGCGATCCATCACGCCCCGCTGATAGCGGATGCCGTTCTCCTCGCAGCAGGCCAGCATCTCGTTGACCAGATCCTCGTCCAGCATGGCGCTGGGGTCGCCCAGTGTGACGCTGATGCCCTCGCCCACGGCGTTGCAGCCCTCCAGGTCGCAGGGATAGGCGTGGTCGGGGGTCACGTCCACGCTGATGCCGATGTCGGGCCGGATCTGATGGGCGGCGGTAACGGCGCCGCGGCAGCCCACCTCCTCCTGCACGGAGAAGACGTAGTACACGTCGTTGGGACAGTCGCCCTTGTTCATCTTCACGGCCTCCAGCAGCATGAAGCAGCCCACCCGGTCGTCGAAGGTCTTGGCGCTGATGCGGCCGTTCTGCAGCTCGTACCAGGGACCCACAAAGCCGGCGTAATCGCCCACCTTGACGTACTTCTCGGTGTCCTCCTTGCTGGTGCAGCCGATGTCGATATACAGCTTGCCGCTGTCGTTCTTGGCGTCCTCGATCTTGCCGTCGCAGCCCACCACGCCGATGGTGCCGTTCTGGAACACCACCTGATCGTTATACAGGGCGGAGGTCCAGACCCAGCCCACGCTGCACACCTTGATGCGGCCGTCGGACTCGATCTTCTTCACCTGCAGGCCGATCTCGTCCATATGGGCGGAGAGCATGATCTTCTTGCTGTCGGGGCCGCCCTTGCCGTGCTTGACGGCGATGATGTTGCCGATGTTGTCCACATAGGCGTTGTCCACATGGCCCTCCAGCTCGCGCAGCACGATGGCACGCACGGCCTTTTCCCGGCCTGCCACGCCCCACGCCTGGGTCAGCTCCTTCAGCAGCTCAAAATTTGCCATACGCTCAGTTCTCCTTTCTGTTTTTCAGCAGACTGGCCTTCTCCACCCAGCGGGTCTGGTTCATCAGCGGATGGTGCAGGCTGATGGCGCCGGTGGGGCACTCCATCACGCAGCAGCCGCAGTACCAGCACTCGTCGGGATAGGACACCACGGGATGGCTGCCCTTTTCACCGGGGGTCATCACGTCGATCATGCACGCCTCCATGCAGCGGTTGCAGCCGATGCACTTCTCCGCGTCGAACCGCAGCGGCGTGGCAGGCGGTGTCTGACGGAAGCCGAATTCCTTGATCTCTTTCATGCCTGCGCCTCCTTTGCCTTTTCTGCCATATAGTCCTGATTGTGCTTCTCGTAATTTTCCTTGATATCACCGGCGTAGTCAAGCGGCACCTCGCGGGCCACCACCTTCTCGCCGTCGTTGTGGATGCAGATGAAGGGAGCCATGGTCTTGCCGTCGTCGTCGGTGCGGTAGAACTCCAGCTTGGGGCAGGTCTGGTGGCGGGCCAGGCAGGCCTGCAGGATGATCTGGGCCACCGTCAGGATGTCGAACACCTCCAGCAGGCGCATCAGCTCGTGGGGATTGGCGGCGTAGGTGCGGGGCACGATCTCCTTCTCATAGCGGTTCAGCAGCTCCACGCCGGACAGCAGCAGCTCGTCCCGCTTCTGCTCACCGCAGTAGTTCTGCATGGCCTTGGCGATGGCCTCGTTCAGTTCTTTCCAACTGACGCCGTTGACAGGGTCGCCGCCCAGCGGCGCGTAGACGCGCTCCATCTCGTTCTCCACCTGGCTCTCGCAGGGGGCGATGAAGCCCTCCTGCTTCGCGGCGTAGGCCGCGGCCTTGCGTCCGGCGTAGGCGCCGGTGGAGGCGGCATGGCCGAAGCAGTTGGAGGAGAACAGGGAGTCGCCCGCCACGAACAGGCCGGGGATATTGGTCATCAGATCCCAGTCGTTCATGAAGCCGCCGGGCATGCCGAACAACTGGCGCTCCTGGGGCAGGAACTCGGCGCTGGTCCAGCCCACGCCGTAGCACTGCAGAACGTCCTTGGTGGGATCGAAGCCCGCCTCGGTGAAATTCTTGTACACGGGCACGTTGGTCTTGCCCTCCTGGCCCACCATCATGCCCCAGATGACCTTCCGCTCCAGCTCCGGCATGTTGGACAGGTCGGCGTAGAAGGGCAGCTTGTAGCCCATCTCCTTCAGCTTGTCATAGGGCAGGGTCTCCGGGCCGTCGTAGGCGTACTTGGCCTGCTCGATGTTGCCGCCCTTCAGGAAGTAGTGCTGGCCCTTGGCGGGCTGGAAGCGCTGCTCCACATCGGTCAGGATGTTGCCGTCGCGGTCGGCGTAGGGGATCTCCTTGCCCTCGGCGTCGATGAGGGAGGCGGGGTACCAGGTGTTGTGGTTGTTGCCCGCGGAATAGGGCGGGAAGGAGCGTCCGGCGGAGGAGAACTCGGCCCGGACGGATTTTTCCATCATGTTGAATTCCGCGCCGGCGCGCCAGCCCATGGCGTGGCCGTCGCCGATGGTGCACATGGGGCGGAACTCGCACAGGCCGGGATAGGCGGCGGAGAACAGCCACACGCGGGCGGGACGGCTCATGGTGATGATGGCCGCCTTGCAGGAGAACACATAGAACTCGCCGGTACGGGTGTGAACGCCGGTGGCGCCCACGCACTTGGCTCCGTTCTTGCCGCCCTCGGTCAGCAGAGAGGTGACCATGACGCGATCCACGATCTTCACGCCCAGACGGCGGCACTCCTTCTCCATAGCGGGCTTGAAGGTGGTGCCCCAGATGCGGATGGTAAACTTATTCTTATAGTCATAGGCGAACATCAGCTTGGTCTTTTCATCCCGGAAGGCCGCGCCCTTGAACTCGTCCTCGGTGTCCCGGATCTTGCCGCCCATCTTCTCGATGTCCTGCAGATGATCCCAGCCCTCGCGGCACTCTATATAATGAGAGATGCCGTTGTTGTAGCCGTCGTTGTCGTCCAGCATGGCCTGTACCAGATCCTCCGGAGAGACGCCAGAGCAGGGGTTGGTGGCGGCGCTCTCCCAGTGGTCGCAGCCGCTGCCGCCGGCGCCGGAACGCTTGGTGGCGCCCTTTTCCACCAGGATCACGCTCTGGCCGCGCTTGGCGGCGTTGATGGCGGCCATGCATCCGGCGATGCCGCCGCCCAGCACGATCACATCCGCCTCCATACGGTTGACTTGGCTCACCTTGGCAGGATAGGGCCATTTCATTTCGCTCATGCTTCATCCTCCTATATACATTATTACAATTATATCGACCGTAAGAGGGGAAACATCGACTGCAAAACGGCCGTGTTCCCTCTGCTCGACCATATATTATCAAATCTTTCGGGATTTTGCAATATTTTTTCGATGGATTTTATAAAATTATTGACATTTTTGCAAAACGAAAGTAAAATGACCTTAACACCCCGGAGCCACGCTCCGCAGATAACAGGGAGGAGATCGTATGTACAAATACGTCATCAAGCGGATCCTGTTGACCATACCGGTTCTGCTTGGCGCCATTTTTCTGGTGTACGCCATCATGTACCTGACGCCGGGTACCCCTGCCGAGCTGATCCTTGGCATCACCGCCAAGCCGGAGGACATCGCCGCGCTGAACCACAAGCTGGGCGCGGATCTGCCGTTCTTCGAGCAGTTCTTCAATTACCTGAAGGGTATTGTCCTGCACTTTGACTTCGGCACCTCCTACCGCAACGGCCAGCCGGTATTCCAGTCCATCATGTCCCGCTTCCCCTGCACGCTGACGCTGGCCATCACCTCCACCATTCTGGGTGTGGGCCTGGGCGTGGTGCTGGGCATTGTGTCCGCCGTGAAGCAGTATTCCTGGCTGGACAACGTGCTGACCACGCTGGCCATGTTCTTCTCCGCCATGCCCGGCTTCTGGCTGGGCCTGATGCTGATGATCATCTTCGCCCTGAAGCTGGGCTGGCTCCCCTTCAGCGGTATCGACAGCTGGACCGGCTACATCCTGCCCACCATCACCCTGGCACTGGGCAGCGCCGCCAGTGATATGCGTTTGACCCGCTCCACCATGCTGGAGACGATACGTCAGGACTACATCCGCACCGCCCGCAGCAAGGGCGTGCCGGAAAAGACCGTCATCTGGAAGCACGCCCTGCGCAACGCGCTGCTGCCGGTGATCACCTCCATGGGCATGAGCTTCGGCGCGGCGCTGGGCGGCGCCGTCATCTGCGAGACGGTGTTCGGTATGCCGGGTCTGGGTATGCTGATCGTCAGCTCCATCCGCCAGAAGGACACCCCTGTGGTGCTGGCGGCCACGCTGTTCCTGGCAGCGCTGTTCTGTATCGTAATGCTCGTCGTCGATATCCTCTACGCCTATATCGACCCGCGCATCAAGGCACTGTACAAGTCCTGACGGCGGAAAGGAGAGCACACTGATGAACGAGAAAAAAGTGATCAAAAAGAGCAAGAAAAACAGCCAGGCCAAGGAGATCTGGCGGCGCTTCCGCAAGAGCAAGACCGCCATGCTGGGCCTTGTGCTGCTGATCTTCGTGGTAGGCATCGCCATCTTTGCCGACGTGATCGTCCCCTATGAAAACGCCATCGCGCAGGATATCCCCAACCGTCTGCAGGGCCCCAGCGCAGCCCACTGGTTCGGCACCGATGAGGCGGGCCGCGACCTGTTCGCCCGCATCGTCCACGGCTCCCGCTATTCCCTGGCCATCGGCATCATCACCACCATCGTGTCCATGATCATCGGCGGCCTGCTGGGCGCCGTGGCCGCCTACTACGGCGGCTGGGTGGACAACGTGATCATGCGCGTCACCGATGTCATTATGACCGTACCGCCCATCCTGCTGAGTCTGGCCGTGGTGGCGGCCCTGGGCGCCAATCTCCGCAATCTGCTGATCGCCATTACCGTGTCCTGCGTTCCGGGCATCATCCGCATGGTGCGCTCGGTGGTGCTGGGCGTGGTGGAGGAGGACTATATCGAGGCCGCCCGCTCCTACGGCACCAGCGACATGCGCATCATCCTGAAATACGTCATCCCCAACGCGCTGGGCCCCATCATTGTTACCGCCACCATGAACGTGGCCACCATGATCCTGTCCGCCTCCGGCCTGAGCTTTCTGGGCATGGGCGTGCAGCCGCCCGCTCCCGAATGGGGCGCGCTGCTGTCCGACGCCGAGACCTATATGTTCTCCGCGCCCCATCTGCTGTACATCCCCGGCCTGTTCATCGTCATCGCGGCGCTGAGCTTCAACCTGGCCGGTGACGGCCTGCGTGACGCACTGGATCCCAAGCTGAAGGATTAAGGGAGGGACAAATCATGAGTGAAGCTTTGCTGAAGATCAAAGACCTGCAGATCGACTATCGAACCGATCTGGAAACGGTACATGCCGTCAATGGCATTTCCCTGACCCTGAATAAGGGCGAGACCCTGGGCCTGGTGGGCGAAACCGGCGCAGGCAAGACCACCACTGCCCTGTCCATCCTGGGCCTGCTGCCGGAGCGCACCACCCGCACCAACCGTGGCTCCATCTGGTTTGACGGCGAGGATATCCTGGCCATCCGCGACAAGGACGGCGCGGCCGTCTCCGAGGAGGACTATATCGCCGCCCACACGCCGGAGACGCCGGAGGGAACGCCGGAGGGCGAGACCGCGGAAGCCCCCGCCGTGGAGCTGCCCGCCCCCACCTATCTGAACAACAAGCAGATGCTGGGCATCCGGGGCGAGAAGATCTCCATGATCTTCCAGGATCCCATGACGGCCCTGAACCCGGTGCTGACGGTGGGCGACCAGATCCTGGAGGCCCTTCAGATGCACAACGAGGACCACACCCGCGCCGAGCTGGAGGGGCGCGTGGAGGAGGTCCTGGAGATGGTGGGCATCATGCCCAGCCGCAAGAAGGACTATCCCCATCAGTTCTCCGGCGGCATGAAGCAGCGCGTGGTCATCGCCATCGCCCTGGCCTGCAATCCCATGCTGCTGATCGCCGACGAGCCCACCACGGCCCTGGACGTGACCATTCAGGCCCAGGTGCTGGCCATGATGATGGAGCTGCAGGAGAAGCTGGATACCTCCATGATCATGATCACCCACGATCTGGGCATCGTGGCCCAGACCTGCGACAAGGTGGCCGTCATGTACGCCGGCGAGATCATCGAGTACGGCACGGTGGAGCAGGTGTTCACCGGCGACAAGCACCACCCCTACACGGTGGGCCTGTTCAACTCCATCCCCAATCTGGAGGCCGACGAAAAGCGCCTGCACCCCATCGACGGCATGATGCCCGACCCCACCGATCTGCCCCAGGGCTGCTATTTCTCTCCCCGCTGTCCCCATGCCACAGAGCGCTGCCGCCAGTGCCATCCCGAGACCTGCGATGTGGACGGCCTGCACATCAAGTGCTTCCTGTTTGATGAAAAGGAGGAGATCTGACCATGAACCAGAAGCATCCCCTGATCGAAATGGACAACCTGTGCAAATACTTCCAGATCAACAAGAACGCCACCCTTCACGCCGTGGACGGCATCACCCTGAAGATCAACGAGGGCGAGACCCTGGGCGTGGTGGGCGAATCCGGCTGCGGCAAGTCCACCCTGGGCCGCACGGTGCTGAAGCTCCACGAGCCCACCAGCGGCCGCATCATCTACGACGGCGAGGACATCACCCACTATAAGACCAAGAAGCTGGCCAAGATCCGCCGGGACATGCAGATGATCTTCCAGGATCCCTACGCCAGCCTGAACCCCCGCATGAGCGTGCAGGAGCTGATCGCCGAGCCGCTGATCGTGGCGGGCGTCTATAAGACCAGCAGCGAGGTGTACGAAAAGGTGGCCGAGCTGATGGACACCGTCGGCCTGGCGGAGCGCCTGTCCGGCGCCTATCCCCACGAGCTGGACGGCGGCCGCCGCCAGCGTATCGGCGTGGCCCGCGCCCTGTCCCTGAACCCCCGGTTCATCGTCTGCGACGAGCCGGTGTCCGCCCTGGATGTGTCCATCCAGGCCCAGATCCTGAACCTGCTGATGGATCTGCAGGAGGAGCGGAACCTGACCTATATGTTCATCACCCACGACCTGTCGGTGGTGCGGCATATCTCCAACCAGATCGCCGTCATGTATCTGGGCAAGTGCGTGGAGTACTGCGAGTCCAAGCACCTGTTCGTCAACCCGCTGCACCCCTATACCAAGGCGCTGCTGTCGGCCATCCCCGTGCCCAGCATCTCCATGCGCAGCAAGAAGCCCCAGCTGATCCGGGGCGAGGTCACCAACCCCATCAACCCCAAGCCCGGCTGCCGCTTTGCCGCCCGCTGCCCCTTCGCCACGGAGGAGTGCACCCAGGGCGATATCCCCTTCGAGGAAGTGGAGCCCGGCCATTTCGTGGCCTGCCTGAAGGCCAGGACCCTGTAACAAGGAAAGGACGGCTATGGAACTGGAAAAGCAAGTGCAGGAGCTGCGCGATTACCAGAAGAAGCTCCACGCCTATACCCATGTATCCAACCTGCTGATGTACGACGCCAGCACCACCATGCCCAGCGGCGGCTCCGACGCCACCGGCGACACCATGGAGCTGATCGCCGGTGAGCTCCACAGCATGAGCGTAGACCCCCGCGTGGGGCAGCTGCTCTCCGCGCTGTACGACCGCCGGGACGCGCTGGATTTCCAGACCCGCCGCGAGGTGGAGGAACTGCGTGAGCAGCGGGAAAAGCAGGAAAAGGTGCCCAAGGAGGCCGTTATGGCGGCGGAAAAGGCCGCCAACGCCGGCCGCCACTACTGGCAGCTGGCCAAGGCCCGGAACGATTTCTCCCTCTTCAAGCCCTATCTGGCCAACATGGTGGAGATCCGCCGCCAGTACGCCAACTACATCCGCCCCGGCGCGGATGTCTATGACACCCTGCTCAACGAGTTCGAGAAGGGCTGCACCCAGGCCATGCTGGATCCCTTCTTTACCCTGATGGGCGAAAAGCTGACGCCGGTGCTCCGCGCCATCATGGAAAAGGGCGTTCAGCCGGAGCTGGGCTTCCTGAACAACACCTTCCCCATTCCGCAGCAGAAGGAACTGTCCGGCTATCTGATGGACGTGATGGGCATCGACAAGGCCCACTGCGTCCTGCGGGAGTCGGAGCACCCCTTCACGGTGGAGTTCTCCCGTGACGACGTCCGCATCACCACCAAGTATTTCGAGGACGATCTGCTGAGCAATCTCTTCTCCGTGGTACACGAAAGCGGCCACGCCATGTATGAGCTGAGCGTCGCGCCGGAGCTGCTGCACTCTTGCATGGGCCACGGCGCTACCACCGCCATCCATGAGAGCCAGTCCCGCCTGTGGGAGAACTACATTGCCCGCAGCCGCGCCTTCTGCGACCTGATCTTCCCGGAGGTGTGCCGCCTGTTTCCGCAGCAGATGGCGGCAGTCACGCCGGAGATGTTCTACCGGGCCGTCAATGTGGCCCGCCCCAGCCTTATCCGCACCGACGCCGACGAGCTGACCTATCCCTTCCATGTGCTGGTGCGCTACCAGCTGGAAAAGGCCCTGTTCCGCAATGAGCTGACGGTGGACGACCTGCCCGCCGCGTGGAACGAGCTGTACAAGAAGTATCTGGGCATCGACGTGCCCGACGACGCCCACGGCGTCCTGCAGGATATGCACTGGGCCGACGGCGCCTTCGGCTACTTCCCCAGCTACGCCCTGGGCACCGCCTATTCCGCCCAGTTCATGGCGGCGCTGACGCGGGAGCTGGATGTGAACGCCTGCATCGCCCGGGGCGACCTGTCCCCGATGAAGCAGTGGCTGACGGAGGAGATCTACCGCCACGGCATGCTGCTGACGGCGGACGAGCTGCTGCGAGGTGCCACCGGCGAGTCCTTCGCGCCCCACTACTATGTGGACTATCTGACGGAGAAATACACCGGACTGTATGGAGTAAACGTATGATTGAAGCATTGAAGGGCCTGCTGGCCATCGAATCCGTGGCCGATCACGGCAGGGATGGCTATCCCTACGGCCCCGGCCCGGCCAGAGCGCTGGACTATACCCTGGCGCTGTGCGAAAGGCTGGGCTTCCGCGTGAAGAACGCCGGCGGAAAGTACGGCTATGCCGAGGTGGGCCAGGGCGACGAGATCATCGGCGTCCTGAGCCATCTGGACGTGGTGCCCGCCGGGAAGGGCTGGGACTATCCCCCCTACGCCGGGACGGTGGCGGACGGCCGCCTCTACGGCCGCGGCACGCTGGACGACAAGGGCCCGGCCATCATCAGCATCTACGCCGTCAAGGATCTGGCGGACGCCTACGCCGCCGCCGGAAAGGAGATGCCCCGCCGCATCCGCCTGATCTTCGGCCAGACGGAGGAAAACGGCGACTGGTACGACATGGAGGCCTATGTGGCCAACGAGGAGCCGGTCACCTGCGGCATCACCCCCGACGGCGACTTCCCCGCCATCTACTGCGAAAAGGGCATCGTCGTGGTGACCCTCACCATGCCTCTGGCGGGCAGCGGCATCCTCAGCGCCCACGGCGGCAGCGCCCCCAACATCGTCCCGGACGAGTGCGTGGTGGAGACTGCCTCCGGCACCCACAGCGCCGAGGGAAAGCCCGCCCACGGCAGCGCTCCGTGGCACGGCGAGAACGCCATCGACAAGGTGCTGACCCACCTGTCCCAGACCGAGGGCGGCAAATTCGCCGATGCCTACACCGCCCTCTTCGGCGGCGATGTGTACGGCAAGCGCCTGGGCCTGAACGTGGAATCTCCCGACAGCGGCCCCCTGTCCCTGAACGTAGGCATGCTGCGGGTGGAGAACGGAGAGCTCCGCCTGACGGTGGACATCCGCCACCCGGAGACCATGGACGGCCAGACGGTGCTGGATACCCTGCGCACCGCGGCGGAGGCCCACGGCTTCACCCTGCTGCCCGCCAGTCCCCTGCGCCCGGTGTATCTGGACAAGAACGGCCCGGTCATGACCCGGCTGCTGGAGGCCTACCGCCGGGAGACCGGCGACATGTCCCAGCCCCTGGCCATCGGCGGCGGCACCTATGCCCGCGCCATGGACAACATCATTGCCTTCGGCCCCAACTTCCCCGGCGAGGAGTGCCGCGAGCATGAGGGCAACGAGTACATCACCCTGGCCAACATGGAGCGGCTGCGCCGCATCTATCGAAACGCCCTGCAAAATCTGTTGGAAATGTAAATAAAACGAAAGAGACACGTCCCGTGGGACGTGTCTCTTTCGTTATGCATTTTTCGGTCTCGTCAGCAGCAGCGCCAGCGCCGCCGCCAGCACGCCGCCCACCGTCTTGGTCAGCAGCAGCGGCGTCAGCATGGCGGGCTCCGCGCTCAGCGTAAAGCCCAGATGGGAGGCCAGGGTGGACGCACCGCACACCAGAAACGCGGCGTTCATGGCCCGCCCCCGGGGATCCATGTCCTTCAGCATGGCCAGCGCCGGTGTGACGCTGACGAAACCGATCAGCAGCCCGGCTAGACTGCTGTCTGCCAGCCCGGCCCGCCGCCCCAGCGCCTGCAAAGGGCGGGATAGCGCCCGCCGCAGCAGCTCCGCCGCCGGAAGGCTGCCCAGCAGCACCACGCCGATGCCGGACACCACCTTCATGGCGTCCTCGATGGGGGCCAGCCCCGGCAGCAGCGTCGCGCCGGAGATGTACTGCACCGCCCCCAGCGTCAATCCGATGATGCTCAGCCACCGGATGAGCCGGGCAAACCAGGAAAAGCCCACCAGCGTCTGCCGGGGCAGGAACCGCAGCCCCGCCATCAGCAGGATGGCCAGCAGCAGTACCGGCAGCGTCTGAACCAGCAGCGGCAGAAAGGCCATGCCGCTGCATAGGCCACCAACCAGCAGCGCCGCCGGAAGCACCGCCAGCCCGATCAGCAGGCCCCGGAAGAAGTCGCTGGCCTCCTCCCCCTTCACCATGCCGATACCCAGCGGGATGGTGAAGGACACAGTGCAGCCCAGGGTCGCCGCCGCCAGGATCCCGGCATAGCGTACCACGGCGGCGTCCGCCGCCAGTGCCGCCGCCATCTGATAGCCGCCCATGTCGATGGCCAGAATGCCGCCCAGCATGGCCGGATCCAGCCCCAGCCGCAGCCACAGCGGCGCCACCGTGTGCTCCAGCGCGCCGGAGAGCAGCGGGGCCAGACACAGGATCCCCGCCATGGACAGGGCCGTGGGCCCCAGCAGGTGGAAACCCTCCTCAAACCGCTCTCCCAGCTTGAAGCGGTTGCCCAGCAGCAGATCCAGTCCGCCCAGTGCCGCGCCGCCCGCCAATATCCATAGAATCACACGTTCCATCCCGTCCGGCTCCTTCGCGCTGCCCCAAACCGGCAGCCTTTGTTTCTCTTTTGTTATTATACCGCATCCCGCGGCAAAACGCAAATACCACCCAATAGCGACAGCGGAGGCGCATGCGCCTCCGCTGCCGCTATTGGAAAGGAAACTAGGGATAACAAGATAGGGATTTACCGAACCTTGCGGTTCTTCTTCACGGCCCATGCGCCGCCGGTCAGGGACAGCAGGCTCAGACCCACATACAGGGCGATGCCCGCGTCGCCGGTGTTCTGGGACTTGACGTCGGTGGTCTTGCCGTCCTTGCCGTCCATCAGATCCTTGTACACACCGGGATCATAGCCGCTGCCGGGATTCGTGGGCTTATCCAGCTTGGGAACAGCCTTCGTCTTGGTTGCGCCGCACTCGGTGCAGGTAAAGGTCTTGACGCCTTCCTTCCGCGTGGTGGGCTTGGTGGTGATCACACCGTCATCCCAGCTATGGCCCGGAGCCTTAATGGTCTTGGTCTCGCGGCTCACTTCCTCGCCGCAATCGGAGCAGTAGACGACCTCGTCATAGGAACCGTCCTTGGTGCAGGTGGCGGAATTCTCATTCTCCTTAACGGAAGGCTCCAGATTCGTATGCTGGCAATAGGTCACCTCCACGGCAGCGATATTGCTGACCAACCGCTTTCCGGCAGCCGAGCCGTACTGATCCGCGCCAATGCCGTAGCAGAAGCGGATATTGCCGGTGTCCTTTGCGGCGGCGGCCACCTCATCCAGAGTACCCGTGCCGGAATTCCACTTCAGAGCCAGGATGGCGGGCACCTCGGTCTTTTCGCCCTCGCTGTCGATGTAATACCTCAGCGTGTTCTTGTCCGCGTAGGTCAGCGTACCGCTGAAACCGTCAGCCGCGGTCGCCTTGACGCTGTCACCCTTGTCAAAGTCGATCCCGGCGTTGGCCAGCAGATCGTCGATGGTCACATACTCCGTGGCGGCTACCATCTGCTCATTGCCGCCCTTCCAGTACTGATAGCCCGCCTTGCCGGTCTTGGCCAGGGCCTTCAGATCGTTGACGCGATACATCTTTTCCACGGCCTTGCCGTCCTTGTCCAGGCCCTTCACCGTCAGCACCACGGGATTGGTGGCGGGGATGTCCTCCTGCGCCTTGATCACGGTGCCGCAAGCCTCGCAGTGCTCGCCCTCGGTCTTACCGGCCGCATCCTCGGTAGGCTCCACGGCGGGATCGGTCACCACATTCTCGTGGGCGGCCTTGACATTGACGGTCAGGCTGACCACCTTGTTGGCAATACGATTGCCCTTGGCGGTGCCGTACTGATCCTCGCTGATGCCGTAGCCGAAGCGGAGGTTTCCGCTGAAATAGGCGGTGTCCGCTACATCTTCCAGCGTGCCCGCGCCGGTATTCCAGGTCAGCAGCAGGGCGGCGGGCACCTCGGTCTTTTCGCCCTCGCTGTCAATGTAGTACTTGCCGGTAACGCTGTCGGCGTGGGTCATGGTGCTGGCAAAGCCGTCATCTGCCGTCGCCGTAATGCTGTCACAGCTTCCGAAGGTCAGTTCAGCGTCAGCCAGCAGTGCGGCCAGCGTCACATACTCCGTGGCGGCCACCAGCTTCTCCTCGCCGTTTTTCCAGTGCTGATAGCCGATGACGCCCTTGGTGGCCAGGGCCTTCAGCTGGGACATGGTATAGGTCTTGACCTCGGCGGTATCCTCGCCGGGCTGCTTCACATACAGCGTCAGCACCACAGCCTCCGCCGGAACAGCGCTGCCGAAGGTGAAGGTGGGGGTGGCGCCGGGATAGATGGGATACCATGCGTTCTCATCCGTCGCGCCGCTGCCGCCGCAGCCGCCGGAAACACCGGCTTCGGTAAGCTGTACCAGATAATAGAGAACGTTGCCGTCGGCATCGGTGCTGCCCACCTTATAGGCTTTGAACAGCGCCGTATCCGTCAGATCATAGGGGTAGACATCGAAGGCGTTGCGGGTAAAGCTGTCCTTCTGAACGGCACAGTCCACCTTCAGCGCGGCGTTGGTGTCATACAGGGACACGGGGCCGGTGGCGGTGATATTCTTGCCCAGATACACATAGGTCAGGGCCTGGCAGCTCTCGAAGGTGCTGGCGGGCAGCGCGTTGATCGTCACCTCGTCGGGGAACACCACCTTATACAGGCTCTTCCACGCCTTATAGAATACGGCGTCGCCCATCTCGCTGAGGCTCTTGGGCATGGTCACGCTCTCCAGCGACACACAGTAAGAGAAGGCGTACTCGCCGATGCTGGTGATGCTGTCGGCCAGCGTCAGATCGCTCAGCGCGTAGTCGGAAGAGAACATGAAGCGGCCGATCGTCTTGGCGCCCTCTTCAAAGGTGACCTTGGTCAGCTCGTCAATGTCGGCAAACACAGCGGTGCCGATGGTCTCCGCAGTAGCGGGGATGGTGACCTCCGTCAGATGGGTGATGTAGAAGGCATAGCTTCCCAGCTCCTCGACCTTACCCAGGTCAGCCTTGACAAGGCCGGTGTGGCCGAAGCAGCTGTCGCCCACCTTTTTCAGGGAGGCGGGGAATGCGATCTCGGTCAGCGCCTCGTCGCTCCAGAACATGTAGTCGCCCAGGGCTTCCACACCGTCCTCGATGGTGACCTTGGCCAGCTTCTTGCAGATGTCAAAGACACTGGTGCCGAAGGTCACGCCCGCGGGCACCGTGACCTCGGTCAGGGCGCTCTGGCGGAAGGCCAGGGACTCAATGGACTTCAGGGTGCTGGGGAAGGACACGGTGCTCAGAACGCTGCTGCCTCTATAGGACTGCATGAACGCCTGGCTGGCGATGACCTCCACGCCCTCGGGAATGTCAAAGTGAGCGGCGGGCTTGGCGTTGGGATAGCGGATCAGCTTCTTGCCGTCCTTGGTGTACAGGACGCCGTTCACGTCCTTGAAGTTGGGGTTGCTTTCATCCACGAAAATGTTCACCAGCGCGTCGCAGCAGGCGAACACATTCTCGGTATAGGTCAGTTCTTCCTTGGCGTCACCATCGCCGATGGTGATGGTGCTGGTCTCGGTGCCCATCTGCTTCAGCGCGGCAGGCAGCTTGACGGTCTGCACCGCGTTGCAGCCGTAGAAAGCGTAGGTACCCAGGGTGTGCACCTTGGTGTTGGACAGGTCGATCTCCGTCACCTTTTCCAGGCTCCAGCAGCCGCCCTTGGCGATGTACTCCAGCGTAGCGGGGAAGTTGACGGTGGTGAACCAGTAGTTGCTGGACGCGCCGGTCATTTGATAGGAGAACATGGCGTTCTCGCCGATGCCCACCACGGTGAACTTCCAATCCTTACCCAGAACCTGGGTGGTGACTTCACTGGGGATCTCCAGCGTGCCGCCGTCCTTGTTCCAGCCAACGTACTTCAGCTCCACAGTGCCGGTCTTGGTCTTGTTGTCAAAGCTGACCACACGGTACTCCATATACTGGGTGTCGCTGCCGTTGACATAGACCTTGAAATCGGGGATGGAAGCCACAACAGGCTCGTCGTCCGCGTCACCCTTGCCGACAACGGTGATGTTGCCCGCCTTGGTAACACCGGCCTTGAGCATGTCGGCCCACGCGGTGTTATACGCTTCCACATAGTCCGTGGGAACGTACAGCGTCACCGCCTGGGTAAGGCCGCCGAAGGGATAGGTGCCGGAGGGATAGCTGGTGGTCACAGCCATGGTGGGGGGCGTTGCGCTCTTGAAGGTCACTTCGCTCAGCGCCGTGCAGCCGCTGAACGCCTTCTCGCCGATGCTGGTAACAGAGCTGGGAATGGTCAGCGTGGTCAGCGCGGTATCGCCGGAGAACATGCTGCTGGCGATCTCCGCCTGCTTGGCGGGCAGAGTGACGCTGGTCAGGCTGGTATTGCTGCCCAGCGCGGAAGCGCCGAAGGTGACGCTCTCCGCCTCAAAGACGATCTCCTTCAGATTCCAGGCGCGGGTCTGGTAACGGCCCACATAGTTGAAGCCTCTGGCCTCCACCGTGGTGATGGAGGCGGGCACGGTGATCTTGGTGATCTTGGACAGTGCCTCGGCGTCGGTGTTGCTGTAGTTGTTGCCGTTGCCGCAGAACGCGTCCGCCGCCACAGTGGTGACGGTATAGGTCACGCCATCCTTGGTGTAGGTGCTGGGCAGGGTGATCTCGCCGCCCAGGCCGGTGTAGCCGATGATGGCGGCCGTCTTGGCGGTCTCATCAAGCACCTTGTAGTTGAACATCTCGGGCTTGCTGCCGTCTGCCTTCGCGCCGCAGACGCAAACGCCGTCGGTATAGGTATGCGTCTCGTTGGTAATGACCTCGGTGCAGCCTTCGTCCGTGCAGGCGGCGCTGTGGGTGCCGTCGCCGTTGTCGGTATACACCCAGCTATGGCTGGGAGCCTCGGGATAGGCGGGGTCTGCCAGATCGGCAGCGATGCTGGCCGTGGGAATGAATTCTTCTTCCTCCCAGTCGCCGTTCAGGCCATAGATGCCCTCAAAGCTGCTGCGATAGGCCTGCTTGCAATAGATGGTGGTATCCTCTACATAATAGGTGTATTCCAAAACACTATCAAGACCATTAGGGCAGTCGCCGTAGAAATAGATACCCTCCAGATAGCTGGAATCAGGAAGGCTGCCCACATAGGTCACGGTACTGGGGATGACGATGTTGGCAGCCATAGAATCGTCAAACGCATAGGCGTTGATGGACTTGATGGTAACACCGTTGATAGCCTTGGGGATCACGATGTTGTCATCATTTCCGGAATAGCCGGTAATGGCACCGGCCGCGTTGACGGTAAAATCAGCCGCCGGAGAGGGTTCCGGCGTTGCACTCGCCGGAGAGAACCCAGCCGCCGACGCCACCACCACTGTCTGCGCCAGCATGACCAGGCACAGCAGCAGCGAAGTCAGCCGCTTCAGAGAATGCTTTACTCTCATTGTGTTGTTTCCTTTCTCTTTCAATTTTTGCTCGTTATTCCCCGCCGGGAACAACGATGTATAAAAGTGACAGGGCAGCATCTGCCCTGTTCACATTTTACCGATTTTTACCGTCTGCCGTCAACGCGGCGCGGTTGGCATCGCGGAATTTTTGTTCCGCAATGCGGAATTTTCATCAGTTCAGGCGATCCCGACCAGCCGTTCATACAGCCGCTGCAGATCCTGAACGGTCACGCCGCCGCTGCCATCCACATTGGCCAGCTGCAAAGGATATTCCTCCTTCAGGGGAGACAGGCCGCTCAGATGCTCATACAGCCGCTGCAGATCGTACACATCCACCGCGCCGTCCATGTTCACGTCGCCCAGGACGGTCACCGTCACGGTGCCCACCGCGCCGCCGGAATCCTGAGAGATCACAACGCTGCGGGATACGCAGCCCTCCGCGTTGAACAGCAGTCCGTAGCTTCCGGCTGTCCGCAGTGAGAAGCAGAAGCTTCCCGTGGTGGTCAGCGTGTCGATCGTCTGGCCGCTCTGCGTCAGGCGGACGGTCACCTCCCGGCCATTGGCGGCCACCTGGCCCC
Organism: uncultured Oscillospiraceae bacterium; assembly: GCA_934589145.1. Taxonomy (GTDB): domain Bacteria; phylum Bacillota; class Clostridia; order Oscillospirales; family Oscillospiraceae; genus Vescimonas. The sequence goes on from CAKTNW010000006.1 coordinate 32,880, forward strand.
GGATGTCGTAGGCGCTGGGTACGCCGCTCAGCTCCGGCCAACCCCGGCTGTCCGCCGTAAAGCAGCCGTTTTTGTTAATGGCCTTCAGCACCGTACCGTCCGCCAGCTGCGCCTCCGTACAGGTCTTGATCGTGGCCGCCGTGGCGCTGCCGCTGGCGGCGGCACAGGCGGTATCCAGATACCAGAGGTTCGTGCCGCTGCTCTGGCTCTTCCGCTCGTCACAGCCGAATATGCCGCCCGCCACGCCCTTCAGTCCATCGGCGATGGACACTGTGCCGCTGTTGAAGCAGTTGGCCATGGAATAGACGACGGCTCCGCCCACCAAGCCGCCCGCGCAAGCGGCTTCATTTGTCTCGTGGCCGCCGATGATCGCCGCCGTGTTATAGCAGTCGGTGATCTGGCAGGCGCCCTTGACGCTGTTGCCGCAATAGCCCACCAGACCGCCGGTGTACCGCTCTCCTCCGCTGACCGCGCCGTAATTGGCGCAGCGCTGCAGCGTGCCCTTGGTCATGCTGCCTACCAGGCCGCCCCGGCCATAGCTGCCGCCGCTTCCGGTGCCGGATACCGCGCCGTAATTGGCGCAGTCCCGGATCACACCCGCGTTGTCCAGACTGCCCGCCAGGCCGCCCACGCCGTTTTCGGCGGTGACGGCATTGCGGCTGACGCAGCCCGTCATCGTTCCGCCGGACATCGCCCCGGCGACGCCGCCGCTGAAGCCGCTTCCCTCCGCCGTGACCGTGACCGACACGGCGCAGTTCTCCACCGTGGTGTCCGTCATATTCAGCACCAGTCCGGCAGCCCGTCCCGCCGTCACCTCTCCGGACAGGGACAGATCCCGGATGACCGCGCCGTCACAGGTGATGAACAGCGCCGCCATGCCGGTGGTGGCGCTGCGCCCCGCCGTCATCTGGGTAATGGTATAGCCGCCGCCGTCAAAGGTGCCGTTGAAGCTGCCGGAGGTGCCGATGCCGTCCCACAGCCGCGTGCCGTGGGTGCCGTCGTCGTTGCGCAGGCAGATGTCACTCCCCAGCCGGACGGTCTTGCCGGAGAAATCCTTCGCTTCTTTGTTCACCAGCTGTGCCAGCCCAGCCAGCTGCCGGGCGGTGGTCAGCGTAAACTCCGTCCCGCTGTCGCTGTACCAGGAGGTATCCGCCACCTGGGCCCACATTTTTCGTATGGTTCTCGGCGCGGCTGTTATCACCAGCGGCGCGTCAGTCCTGTCAACGGTGAATTTCGTACTCAAAATGTTCGGTCTTGTTACCGGACTGCTTTCGCCGTCCTGATAGGTGAAGATATAGTCAAATCTATCCCCGTACACATAGTCGTTGTCCTCGGGATATACACCGTCCCTGACGGTGGCCTTTATCGTCAGCACGTCATTCTCATAGATGGGATCGCCGCTCTTTACAGGATGATCCGTCACATTGACGGCGTCGCCGTCCACAAAGACCGTACCGGTCTTTGTGACCGTAAGGGTGTAGACGCTGCTCTCCGGCAGCTGCAGCGTACCGGCTGCCATCTTCTCCGCCACGGCGCTGATCGTCACATCCGCCGTAACGGTATAGTAGTCGCCCAGCAGCTTTTCGCCGTCGGCGGTATAGTAACGGAACACGCTGCCCGCCGGCACGGTATTGGAGAGATAGACCACCGTACCCTTGCCCACGGCGTCGCCGGGCGTGGCCGTCACGGTCACGTCCTCACTGGACTGCACCGTGACCTGACACTCTTCCGCAGGCCAGCCGCTCTCCCAGAACAGCCGGGGATAGCCGCCGGCATTGTACACATACGCGCCGCCGTTGGCGTTCAGGGCGTCCACCAGAGCCTGGCTCTGCATCTGTGCCTTCGTCCATACGCCGATGTCGATGGTACAGGCGGTACCGCTGCCCACATACCAGCCCTTGGAGCCGGGATCGTCATCGCAGCCGGACAGGGTATAGCAGTTGGCCACCGTATAGATGCCGCTGTCGTGGCCGCCGATGCCCCGTCCCCGCTGGTTGCCGTTGGTGTCGATGGTGCCCACGTTATAGCAGGCGTAGATGTTCATTCCCTCGTTGTTGCCGCAGATGCCGCCGGCCGGGCAGGCGTAGGTACTGCTGACGCTTCCCGCGTTATAGCAGTTGATGATATAGCCCTTGCCCCAGCCCGCGCCCACGATGCCGCCCACGCCTTTGCTGTCGGTGCTGCTGACGGCGGCGTAGTTGGCGCAGTTCTCGATGCGCACGCCGGTGCCGATGCTGCCCACACGGCCCACGATGCCGCCCACCATGCGGCGGCCCCGGATACTGCCGTCGACGGACAGGTTACGCACCGTAGGTGCCTGTGCCGGGTCGCTCTCGCCGTCATACGTCTCGCCCAGATAGCCCACCAGGCCGACAGCCTGGGAATAGGCGTAGTGCTTGGTGCTGTACCGGTCGCAGTACAGGTTGGTGACGCGGTGTCCCCGGCCGTCCAGCGTGCCGTTGAAGAACGCCTCGATGGGCATGGGATCATCCATATCATCGGGCGCCATGGGGTACTTGCCGCCGATGGGCGTCCAGTTGACGCCGTCGCTGCCGCCCATGTCCATATCACAGCCCAGATACACCGTTTTGCCGGAGAAATCATAGTCGGCGCTGCCGTAGTAGACGGTGCCTGTCACATTGCCGCCGCCCGCGCCCACCAATATTACATTGTCCTTCCGGGTGGACACCAGCAGCGCCGTGTCGCCCTTGATCCGCCAGCGGGAGGTCTCGGCGCTGGTGCGTCCATTGACCAGCGCCGCCAGTCCCGCCAGCTGGGCCGGAGTGGTCAGGGTGAATTCCGTCCCGGCAGCGTCGTACCAGGAGATATCCACCGCGCCGTCCCATTTCGCGGTGGAGAAATACTCCACCGTCACCCGGCTTTCGTCCACACCACGGGGCAGCGTATAGGCATAGCCCTCTTCCGTCTCCCGGAAGTCGATGCGCTGCTCTGTCCCGGTGGTATCCGTATAGTGGATGGTGGCCACATCGTAGCCGTCGCGGCGCTCTGCCGTCATTTCCGTACTGGCGGCAAGGGTCTCCGGGATGTCCGAAGGCTCCGTCTCCTCCGGGATAACTTCCTCCGGGGCAGACTCCTCCCCTCCCCCGTTCTCCGTATCCTCCGTCGGTGCCTCACCGACAGGCAGGAGGGCTTCCATATCCTCCGCCGCCGCCTCGTCCGGCTGCATAGCCATCGCCGGAGCCGTCAGGCTCAGCAGCAGGCACAGGGCCAGCAGCGCGGCCAGCCATCTTTGCTTCGTATGCTTCATCGTTACGGCTCCTTTCTGCCGTCCTTCTCCCACACGGCGGCGGGGATCTGATACAGCGCCTCGATCAGCGCCGGTGTGATGGTCGTCTCTGCCGGCCCGCCGGCATATACCGTGCCGTCCTTCAGCGCCAGCACGTCGGTGGCGAAGCGCCGGGCGTGCTCCGGATTGTGGGTGGACATCAGCACGGTGTAGCCCGCCTCCGTCAGCCGCCGCACCGTCTCCAGCACCCGGTACTGGTTGCCGTAATCCAGATTGGCGGTGGGCTCGTCCATAATGAGGATCTTCGCCTGCTGGGCCATGGCCCGGGCGATCAGCGCCATCTGACGCTCGCCGCCGGAGATCTCGTTGATGCCGCAGCCCGCCAGATGGCTCACGCCCAGCCGCTCCAGCATCTCCATGGCCCGCTCCCGCTGCGCCTGGCCGGGCCGCTCCAGCGGCGAAATGCTGCCGCTGGCCCCCATCAGCACCGTTTCCAGCACGGTGTAGTTGAACACCGGCGCGCTGATCTGGGGAATATACGCCGCCAGCCGTGCCTGCTGGCGGCGGTCAAGGCCGCGGATGTCCTGCCCACACAGGGTGATACGGCCCTGATAGCCGGGCAGGAAGCCCAGGATGCAGCGGAACAGGGTGCTTTTGCCCGCACCGTTTGCACCTAAAAGGGCCGTAAAGCTGCCTTTATGAACCGAAAAGGACACCTGATCCAGCACGGTGTGGCTGCCGTAGGCAAAGGAGAGTTCATTTACCTCAATCGACACGGCGGCCACCTCCCGTCAGGATCAGATATACGAACAGCGGCGCGCCCACAAAGGCCGTCAGGATACCCAGGGGCAGCTCCGCCGTGGTCACCAGCCGTGCGATGTCGTCCACCACCAGCAGAAAGGCCGCGCCGAACAGCGTGGCGGCAGGGATCAGCCGCCGGTAGTCATAGCCGAACAGCATCCGGCAGAAGTGGGGGATCACCAGACCCACCCAGCCGATCATGCCGGAGACGGAGACGCTGGCCGCCGTCAGCAGCGTGGCGCAGATGATCACCACCAGCCGCAGCGTCCGGGTGTCCACGCCCATGGAGCGGGCCTCCTCCTCGCCCACGGTCAGCAGGTTCATGCGCCAGCGCAGCAGATAGAGCGGCGCCATGCCCACCAGCACCGGCACCGCCAGAAACGCCAGATCCTCCCGCTTGATGGAGGAGAGGCTGCCCATCAGCCAATAGGTGATGGCGGGGAGCTGCTGCTGGGTGTCGGCGATGAGCTTGATGAAGGACGTGCCCGCCGAAAAGAGGGACGACACCATCATGCCCGCCAGCACCAGGGCCAGCGTGGTCTCCGTCCGGGACAGGCGGCTGATGAGCCAGGCCAGCGCCACCGCCGCCAGGCCGCCGCAGAAGGCGGCGGCGGAGATGCCGAAATAGCCCGCGCCCAGCAGGATCGCCACCGCCGCGCCAAAGCCCGCGCCGGTGCTGGCCCCCAGGATATCCGGGGACACCATGGGGTTGCGGAACATACCCTGATAGCTGACGCCGGACACCGACAGCGCCGCCCCCACCAGCACCGCCGCGCCGATGCGGGGCAGCCGGATCTCAAAGAGCACCTTGCCCGTGCTCTTCTCCCAGAAGGGCTCACCGCCGGTGAGACGGGTGAACAGCATCCGCAGCTGCTCCCAGGCGGAGATCTGATAGCGGCCCAGCTGCATGGACAGCAGCAGCACCAGCAGAAAGATCACCGCCAGCAGCGCGAAGCGGCGGGTATAGCGCTTTTCCTGTAACGTCATAGGGTGCTCCTTTAATTGCCGCGCACGATGTAATAGGTGCCCGTGGCGGCGTCGTAGTAAAGCTCACCGGCCTTTTCCATGCCCTGGCTGTCCTGGCCCACACTGGTATCGTGCTGCATTTTGTCCAGCTCCTCCTGGGTCATGGCGGCGGCGTTGTCCTTGTCCACCAGCACGCTGCCGTCGGCGGCGTAGGTGGTGCCGCTGTCGGACATGGTACCGCCGGAGGTGGAGATATCCACGTTCCAGTGGACGATCAGCGCCAGCATGATGCCCACCGCCAGGATCAGCATGGCGTCGGACAGGTTGGCGATATAGTTCATGGGGTTCACATCCTCGCCGTCAAAGCGTCCCCCTCTCGCATGCAGGCGCTTCATCGGGCATTCTCCCCTTCCAGCACGCAGTCCATCAGCGTCTCCAGATCCGCCATATATCCGGCGTACCACCGGCGGCGCACCGTGGAGATCACCAGGCAGAAGGCCGCGGCGATCAGTCCGGCGATGGTGGTGTCAAAGGCCGTCAGCAGCGAGACGGACAGCGTATAGGTGTCGCCCTGGCCCAGGGCCATGATGCCGGGGCCCAAGGGGATCAGCGTACCCATCAGGCCCAGCATGGGCGCCAGCTTGGACACCAGATCGGTGCATTTCAGGATGCCGTCATAGTGGCTCTGCTCCCGCTCCAGCAGGTTGGCGCCCAGGCTCTCCCGCATGGCGGCGTCAAACTCCGGATGCCGGGTCAGCTCCAGCAGGGCGTCCTTCTGGCGGCGCAGCAGGCCGCTCTTCTCGATGGTCTCCGCCGTGCCGTTCTCCGCCGCCCGCAGCTCGTCCAGCAGGGCGGGCAGGGTGACGCGCATATGCCGCCGCTCCCGGAAGTACTCCACGGCCCACCAGCCGATGGAGAACAGGGTAAAGGCGATGAACAATATCAGCCCGATCACCACCGGCACTTCCATGCCGCTGGCGATAGAGCGCAGGATCTTATGAAATACAGAACTCATTTATCTGGCCCTCTCTCTTTTGAAATAGATGGCTTCCGCCGCCGCGCCGCACAGGCATACGGCCAGCGCGCCCAGTCCGGTATACAGCAGGACGGCCCGGTCGTCCTCCGGCTCCACCGTGGGGGCGGAATCCGCCTGATTCTGGGGCTTCTCCGCCTGCTGTCCCTGATCGCTGCCCAGCTGCTCCAGCAGGGCGCTCATCTCCGCCGACAGGCGGATCATCTGGGGCTGTCCGCCGCTCTGGGACGGCGCCGCCGCGCCGCCGTTCTCTCCGTCGTTGTCCGCCTGGCCGGGCTCCTCTGACGGCTCCTCCTCTTGCGGCTCCTCCGGCGGCACCTCCACCGAGGCCGCTGTGTTCAGTGTCATGCCCCCCATGTTGCCGCTGATGGAGGCCGTTCCCTCCTTCAGGATCGTATAGGAGATCTCCACCGTCACCAGGTCGCTGTAGGTGCTGTCCGGCGTCACCGTCCAGCTGTCGATCTGCAGCACCCCGCCGTCGGAGGAATCAAACCGCAAAAGCTGCTGCAGATTCTTCAGGATCGACAGATTGCCCACCGACAGGGTCATAGAGGTCTTGTGGGAGCCGATGGTGCCCTCCAGAGGCTGCATCTCCTTGACCACCTCCGGCTGGCCGTCCAGCGTCACGTTGACGGCGTAGACGTATTTGGCCGTCTGGTTGGTGCGGCTCTCCATGGGGCTGGTCTGCCCGAACAGCAGACGGAAGCGGTTGGCGGTGCCCATGGAGTTGAAGTCCTCGCTGACGTGCTCGGTGCCCACCTCATAGGTGACCCAGCTGTCCTCCAGGGCCAGCATGGGCCGTACCTCCACGGCGTATTGCCACGCCTCTGTGTCGTCATACTCGCCGGTGAAGTTCCCGTCCTCGTCATAGATCGGGTACAGATGGGCGGGCAGATCCTCGAAATAGTACCGCCGGGACTGTAAAAGCTCCGCCAGGCTGAAGGAGGTGAAATACCCTGTCTCCTGATCCCTGGTATAGAAGTTCATGGACTGCACATCGCTGATGTTGACGCCGGCATAGGCCAGCAGATCGTCGATGTAAAAACCCATGGCGGAGTCCACCACCACCCGGTACTCACCGTCCTCGCCGCTGCGCAGGAAGGTATACGCCTGATAGTGCAGGGGAAGGTCGCTTTCCAGCTGCGACCAGTGATAGGTGTCCACGTCCACATACTCGTCCGTGTCCATGCCGAAATAGCCCACCCGGATCCGCAGATCGTCGGTGGCAATGCCGGAGGCATAGGCCTGCCGGGGCAGCAGCAGAAGCGCCGTCAGCAGAACCAGCAGCAGGCATCGTTTTACTTGTCTGGTGTATCTTCTCATTTGAATGTCGAGCGGCTCAGCATTTCCGCCGCTTCCTCCGTCGAAAGGTCATAATGCCAGAAGAGCCGGTAAAATTCCTGTGCCGCTTCCGTCATGTCATAGTCATACAGCGCCGGATACAGCAGATTCCCCAGCCACCATACGCCCAGCACCCGGTTCACCGACGGCGGGGAGCTCATCCAGTTATAGGGCAGATTGGGGATCTCGTAATACGCGCCGCTTCTCACGGCGGTCAGCTCCGACCACTCGTTGGTCTGCACCTCGTCATAAGGGCCGCCCACAGTCAGCAGGATCACATCCGGATCGCAGACATAGACCTCCTCCAGGCTGACGGTGGTGCCGCCGCCACGGTTGGTGACCTCCTCCGGCACGATGGCGTTGACCGCGCCCACCAGGTCGATCACATCCGCCTGGGAGGAGCCCGCCGCGTTGCAGGCAAGGCCGGTGGGCCCGGTGCCGAACAGCACCGTTTTCCGCTGCCCCTCCGGGATGGCGGCGGCGTTGGCCTGGGCCATGGCCACCGTCTCCTCAATGAACGATGCCAGCGGCTCCGCCTCTGTCTCCCGGCCCAGCAGGCTGCCCAGCATCCGATAGGCCGCCGCCATGTCGTCCAGGTCGGCCTCAATAAAGATGGTGGGGATGCCGGTCTGCTTCTGGATCCGCTCCATATCGTCGGCAATGCTCTCCTTGGCGTCGCCCAGGTCGATGATGACCTGGGGCTGGGCGGCGATCAGCGCCTCCATGTTCAGGCTGGCCTTGCTGCCGTAAAACTGTCCAAAGGTGGGCAGATACCACATCTCCTCCGGAAAATAAGGCCGCTGGGCGGTGCTGGGCGAGCTGCTCAGCCCCACCAGCAGGTCATAGGCAATGGGCATCAGCATCATCTGGGCCGTAGAACCGCTGGGGGCCACACGGGTGATCTCCGCGGGCACCTCCACCTTACGGCCGCTGGAATCGGTGATGAAGGTGGTCTCCACGCCGTCCAGGGGGTCATAGCCCGTCTGGCCCTTGCCGCAGGCGCACAGCAGCGGCAGCAGCAGGGCCGCCGCCAGCAGCAGGGCGGTCAATTTCGTTTTTCCCGTCATTTTCTCTGTCCCCTTCCCTGCGTCCGATAGCCGCGGTAGCCGATGGCCTCGGACAGCTGCCGCGCCGTGGCGCTGACATAGGCCACCGCGTCCTCAAATTCCTGTGAGCGCACCTTGCGGAACAGTCCCACCACGCTCAGGGCGTAGCCCATGGCGCCATCTCGGTCATAGACCGGCGCGGAGACCGACCGCAGGCCGATCTTATATTCGCCGTTTTCCACAGCGTAGCCGTTGGCGCGGATCTGTCCCAGCTCCCGCAGGATCTCCTCCTGGGCCACGATGGTGTGGGGCGTGAAGGACTCCAGCGTGCCCGCGCCGCTTAAAAACGCCTTGGCCGAGGCGTCCGACATGGCCGCCAGCAGCAGCTTTCCCTGTGAGGTGGCGTGCAGCGGCAGATGGCTGCCGATCTCGGTGGTGACGTAGATGCCGCCGCCCATGGCGGTGTACTGGTCGATGACCACCACGCTGCTGCCCTCGATACGGCTCAGCAGCGCCGTGGCGTCCGTGTGGACGGCCAGCTTCTCCAGATAGGGCCCGGCCACGTTGTTCAGCTCCCACGAAGCCGACACGCCGCAGCCCCATTCAAACAGCCGTGTGCCCAGATAGTAGCGGCCGTCGCTCTCCTGCCGGATGCAGTCATAGTGCCGCAGGGTGTTCAGCAGGGCGTATACCGTGCTCTTGGGATAGCCGGAAGCCTGGCTCAGGCTCATAAGTGTCATGGGCGTGCGGGCCTGGTTGATGATGTCGATCAGCCGCAGCGCCTTGCCCAGGGACTTTACTCCATCCCGCTTCTCCTGCTCCATGGGGCATCCTCCTCTTTCTCGTTCTCCGGCCGCTCCGGAATGGGGCGGAAATCCGGCGTGGCCGGAAGCCAGCCCTTATCGCCCCGGGGTGTCCGGGGCGGCGGCGGGATCCGTTCGTCATACGCGCCGCTGTAAAAGGCGCGGTTGTTCTCGATCAGCTCATCCAGCGTCACGGGGCGGTAGAAGTTCACGTCCACCCCGGCGTTCAGCACGCGGGGCAGCTCCTTCAGCAGTTGGTACTCCTGTCCCCGTCCCTGGTGGATGTGTCCGTGGATCATGTAGCCCCGCTTGCGGTAGATGATGGGATAGTGGCACAGCAGGATATGTGTCTCCCCGTCGTCGATCTCGTTGAAATCGGTGATGGTCTCGAAATGGCGGTACAGTGACGCCGCGTCCTCATACCCCGTGTCGTGATTGCCCCGGATCAGATGCTTGCGGCCCTTCAGGCGGGCCAGCAGCTCGTGGGGCACCCGCCCCTCGTTATAGCCGATGTCGCCCACCAGATACACGGTGTCCTCCGGCGATACCCGCTCGTTCCAGTTGCGGATCAGCGCCTCGTCCATCTCCTCCACCGTGGCAAAGGGCCGGGAGGACAGCAGCGGCTCATAGAGAAAATGAAGATCGGCGGTGTAAAAGATCATGGGCTGTCCTCCCTGTCCGCGTTATACTTTCAATGGAATAACGCGGTAAAAATAGAAAAGCGTCCGAGCGCTTTATTTATAAATATATGGTACACTATAGTGTAATGGAATCCTGTTCCCCCGTCAATCCCACGCGTTCAGCAATGCGGAATGTTTTCTTGCGATCTTGGACAGGATGCGAGATCCGTTCCGTTTTTGGCAGGCGGAAACCGCCCTGCCCTGAGCCGCAAAAGAGCAAGCGTCCGGTGACCGGACGCTTGCTCTTTCCTCATTTTCACGAGCCGGATCTTACGCCTTTCCCCGTGTCAGGATCACCGAGCTGATCAGCGCCGTCAGCGGCACCGACAGTATCACGCCGATGCTGCTGGAGATACTGCTGACCACCTCGATGGTCAGGTACGCCGAGCTGATAAGCTGATAGGGGCTCAGCCCCAGGGAGTAGAGATAGATGATCAGGGCAAAGCCGCTGCCCAGGAAGGCCAGGATCAGCGTATTGGTCATGGTGCCCACCATATCCCGTCCGATGTTCATGCCGGAGCGGAACAGCTCCCTGGCGGTACGGTTCGGGGCCACGGTGTGCACCTCCGTCAGGGCCGAGGCGATGCTCATGGCCACGTCCATCACCGCGCCCAGAGCGCTGATGACGATGCCGCCCACCAGAAGGCCCCGCAGGCCGATGGGCGTACCGGTCTGCCGCAGCTGCAGAAGGGGCTCCACATCCGTCAGCCGCAGGCCGTCCACACGGGCAAGGCTCTGGGCCGCCAGGCCGAACAGCAGCGCCAGCGCCGTTCCCGCGATGGTGCCCAGCGCGGCGCACACGGTCTTGCGCCGCACGCCGCCCAGGATCACCATGGTCACCACCGTGATATAAGCGCATACCAGAAACACCGTCAGCAGCGTGGGCGCGCCCTTCATCAGCAGCGGGATCAGAATCCAGAACAGGCACACCAGCGTCATGGCCAGCGCCACCAGGGATTTCGCGCCCACCTTGCCGCCCACGGCCACCGTGGCGGCCAGGAACACGGCCACGATCACCGCCAGCACCGGCAGGCGGTTGTATTCATACACCGTGGCGGTATGGGTGCCGTCGGCATAGGTGGAGATCAGCAGCGTAGCGCCGTCGCCCTCCTTCAGCTGCACGCCGTACAGCGGCCCCACATAGCCGTATACCTGCAAGGTCTCGCCCTTGTACTGGCCGGTTTTCACCTCCGCCAGCAGCAGCTGCTCGCCCCGCAGGGCGTTGTCCGCCGCCGGATCGGCAAAGGTGTCGTCCGCCAGCACCGCGGTGATGACGGCGTTTTCGTACTCGGCGTATGCCTCCGCGCCGCTGGGCTCCGCCTTTTCCGGGGCGGCGATGGCGCGGACGGCGATAAACAGCACCAGCGCGGCGGCCAGCACCAGACAGCTGACACGGTTCTGCTGCCACCATTGGCGGAGCGTGGGCCGGGAAGCGTTTTTTTTCATCCGGAAATCCTCCGTTTTTCGTTTTTACCAGCATAGCAAGTTCGCCGTCCGATGTCAATACCGCGCCGCCGCGCCGCCAAAGCATGACAAAGGTTTTACAAAAATGATGATTTTAGGGGTGGCTTTTGCCGGAAGAATATGGTACAATGTGACCATCAACACGAAAGGTCTGCTCCGGTTTTTGGCACTATCCACGATTTGGGACAAGTTTCGCCTGAGATTCGGCACACAGCAAACCCCTCCCGAACATGTGGATCGCCGTCCGCCTGCTCTGTGCAGGTGGGGCGGTTTTTCTGTCTGTAGCGCCATGGGAAAGCTGCGGAAAGTCCGGACAGGGGCCGAGTAGGAAAAAGAGACAGGAGGTTTATGAATGAAAGGACGAACAAGCAAGCGGATCCTCTCCGCGCTGCTGTCACTGGTGATGCTGCTGTCGCTGCTGCCGGTGGCCGCGTTTGCGACGGAGACGGAAACGACAGCGACATGGACGAAAGTCACGTCTGCACCAGAGGATTGGTCTGGCACTTACCTGATCGTTTCCGAGGATAAAGGTGTCGCCTTTGACGGCAGTCTGAGCACGCTGGATGCCGTCAACGATTATCAATCCGTCACAATCACCGAAGGCACCATCTCCGCCAGCAAGGATATTGCCTTCACGATTGAAAAGCTGACTGATGGCTACGCAATCAAGTCAGCCAGCAACCAGTATATTTATCAATCGGCGGATGCCAACGGCTTGAAAACCAGTACTACCGCAACAGCCAACAGCATCTCGCTGAACGATGATGGTTCTGTGGACATCGTAAGCGGCGGCGCATATCTGCGCTTTAATGCGACAGCCAATCAGATGCGTTTCCGCTATTACAAGTCCTCCACCTACACAAATCAGCAACCCATCGCTCTTTATGCGCTCACCTCCGGCGGCGAGACGCCTGTACCGCCTGCAGAGACCGTAGCCGAGCCCACGGCCAACTACGAGAACGGCAGCGAGCTTCCGGTGGGCACCATGATCACCTTCTCCTGCGCCACCAAGGATGCCACCATCCATTATCACACCGGTGACGGCAACTGGGTGGAATACACCGACCCCATCGAATTGAAGGCCAATACTGCTTTCACAGTGAAAGCAGTCCGCGGTACCGCGGTGGCCGAGGTCACGTTCACCTATAAGGCCTACACGCTGGTGGACAAGTACGTCAAGGCGGACACCATCGCCGATGGCGACAAGGTGGTCATTGTCAACCCCGCCAACCTGAAGGCCCTGTCCTCCGAGTACACCGGTTTCTATAACAAGGGCACCGACGTGACCATCACCGACGATGTTCTTGATGGCTACACGGATGCTGACATCTGGACAGTCGGCGTCAGCGAGGATGGCTCCTATACCTTTGCGACAGCCAAGGGTGAAAAGCTGTCCATGGATACCCAGTATTCCAGCATGCCTCTGGACAAGGCAAACACCGCGTGGGAAATTTCCGACGCCAAGACCGACGGCTGCGTCTACATCAAGAACGCCGTCCGCGGCAATTATATCGAATGGTTTGCTGAAAAGAGCAACTGGAGCTCCTACGGCACCATCGCCGATACCAATGAAGCCCTGTTTGCCCAGCAGTTCTTCAAGCTGACCCAGGAGAAGCAATTCGTGGACGCTTCCGAGCCCGAACCGGATCCTGAGCCTGAAACCGCCACCATCGCCGCCGCGCTGGCCGGTGCGGAAGGCACCCAGTTCACCGTCAAGGGCGTTGTGACCCTGGTGGACGGCCAGAACTACTATCTGCAGGACGCCACCGGCGGCATCTGCCTGCGTCTGGCCAGCAAGACCACGGACATCGCTCTGGGCGATACCATCATCGGCACTGGCACACGGGCCGAGTACCGTGGCATGGCCCAGCTGGGCAGCGGCACCTATGAAAAGTCCTCCGGCCTGAAGCTGACCGCCAAGGCCGCCGCCATCAATACGCTGACCACTGCCGATGTATGCACCTATGTGAAGCTGACCGGCCTGGAGATCACCGAGATCTACGACAACAACGGCGCGTACAGCAATCCCAACATCACCCTGAAGGACGCGGATGGCAATACCATCCAGATCTACAAGGCCGTGATCAACAAGGTGGACGGCGCTTGGGAATACGCCGTGGGCGATAAGGTGGACGTGACCGCTGCGGTGGGTATCAACAACACCACCCTCCAGCTGCGCAACACCAAGACCAGCGAGATCACCAAGGCCCGCGAAAACGGCATCGTCACCACCCTGTCCGACGGCGACACCGTGGTGATCTTCAACCCCGCCAACGGCAAGGCCCTGTCCACCGAGTACTCCGGCTTCTATAACAAGGGCACCGATGTAACGCTGACCAACGGCAAGCTGACCGGCTACACCTCCGCGGATATCTGGACGGTGGGCGTCAATTCTGACGGCACCTATACCTTCTCCACCACCGAGGGCAAGAAGTTCTCCATGGGTGCCAGCTACGGCAGCACGCCTCTGGATGACGTGAACACTGCATGGAACGTCACCGCCGCCCAGACGGCCGACTGCTTCTACATTCAGAACGCCGTTCGCGGCAATTACCTGGAGTGGTATGCTGAAAAGACCAACTGGAGCACCTATTCCAGAATCAGCGACGAAGCCCTGTTTGCCCAGCAGTTCTATCTGGTAGTCAACGATGGCTCCGACACCCCCGACGCCGGTGACCTGCCTGCCGCGGGCGACCAGGTCGTCATCTACAACCAGAATGCCCAGGGCGTGCTGGCCCAGCAGGATGACAACACCGAGAGCCCCGCCATCACCAACGTCTCTGCTGAGATCGCGGACGGCAAGGCCACTCCCGCCAACGGCGGCGTGGTGTTCACCGTGGAAAAGAACGGCGATTACTACCGCTTCTATAACGCGGCTTACGGCTACCTGTGCTCCAACGGCACCGGCAACAACGCCTTCTACTCCAAGACCGCCAGCGACGACGCCGATTGGACGGTCGCGCCCTGCTCCGGCGGCGTGGGCGGCTATCAGCTGGAAAGCCGCACCGCCAAGTTCAACGGCAAATACAGCCAGTTCCTGGAGTTCTTCGGCGGCAGCTATAAGACCTACAGCATGAACAAGGTCACGGATTACACCATTTACTCCTTCTTCTTCTATCCCCTGGCGGAAGGCGTAAAGGCCACCTCCGACGGCATTGTGAACACCCCCGTTGTCCGCTTCACCTCTCCCGACAACGTGCTGAAGGGCCTGGATTATACCCTGACCTTCACGCTGGATGACATGTCCGACGCCGAAAAGGTCGAGATCCTCTGTGACGGCGATGCCGCCGGGATCATCGGCGACTATACGGTGGACGGCAAGAACTACACCGCCGTTGTAACCGCCGCCGTTCTGGGCGACAACGAAAAGGTGACCTTCACCGTAAGAGTTACCAACAAGGCGGGCGACAGCTATACCGGCAGCCTTGATGTCACCATCAAGGACGAGCCCTCCATCGTGGATCCCATCCCCGAAAACGGTTACGAGACCCTGGACGACAAGCGTCCCACCATCGGCGCCACCATCATCAACGCCGGTGAGGAGCCCACCTTCCAGCTGACCCTGAACGGCACGGCTGTCGAGACCACCTATCAGGACGGCCAGGTCACCTATACCCCCGCCGAGGATATGGCGGATGGCCGTGTGGACGTGGTGCTGTCCGTCACCCGCAAGGATGGCAAGACCGCCTCTCTGAACTGGTACTTCACCGTAGGCGAGGCCCAGTATCAGCTGTACTTCGGCCAGCTGCACAGCCATACCGGTGAGTATTCCGACGGTGCCGGTACGCTGGAAAGCGCGCTGAACTATGTGAAGGGCCTGTCCCCTGACGCCAACGTCGATTTCGTGGCCTTCACCGACCACTCCAACTACTTCGATAAGAGCGGTGCCGCCAACCCCGAGGGCGCGCTGTATGACATGAGCCTTGCCACCGCTTACAGCCAGGAGCGCTGGAAGAGCTATAAGGACACCATCGCCGCCTTCAATGCCGAGGATAACGGCATCGTCGCCATCGGCGGCTTTGAGATGACCTGGTCCGGCGGCCCCGGCCACATCAACACCTTCAACACCCCCGGCATCGTCTCCCGCAACAACACCACGCTGAACAACAAGACCGACTACGCCGGCATGAAGGCGTACTACGCCCTGCTCGATCAGGCCGAGGGTGCTGACTCCATCAGCCAGTTCAACCACCCCGGCTCCACGTTCGGCACGTTCGGTGACTTCTCGTTCTGGGATCCCGTCACCGACACGCGTATCGCCATGGTCGAGGTCGGCAACGGCGAGGGCCAGATCGGCGCGGGCGGCTATTACCCGAGCTATGAGTACTACATCATGGCGCTGGATAAGGGCTGGCACGTCGCCCCCACCAACAACCAGGATAACCACAAGGGCAAGTGGGGCAACGCCAACGACGCCCGCGACGTTATCATCACCGACAACTTCTCCGAGGAAGGCATCTATGAGGCCATCCGTGAAAGACGCATGTACGCCACCGAGGATAAGAACCTTGAGGTGACCTACACCGTCAACAACAACCTGATGGGCACCATCCTCACCGAGACCCCCGAGAAGCTGGACATCAACGTCACCGTCAATGATCCCGACAGCAGCGATTCCATCAGCAAGGTGGAGATCGTGGCCAACTCCGGCCGTGTCGTCCACGCCTGGAGCACCGCCGCGGAGCTGGCCTCCGGCAACCTGTCCGTGGAGCTGGATCCTGATTTCAGCTACTACTTCGTCCGCGTCACCGAGGGTGACGGCGACCTGGCCGTTACCGCTCCCGTCTGGGTAGGCGATACCCTGAAGCTGGGCATCTCCAACGTGGTATGCGGCACCTCCACCCCCGTCACCGACGAGGAGCTGACCCTGACCACCACCCTGTTCAACAGCGAGAGCAAGGAAGCCACCGTCAAGTCCCTGACCTACGCCATCAAGGGCGGTGATGTCATCGGCACCGACACCAAGGGCTATGAGCTGAAAGCCAGCAGCACCCTGGACGTGGACTTCAAGTACACCCCCACCGCCGCCCGCATCATGACCATCACCGTCACCGCTGTGGTGGAGCAGGACGGCAAGGAGTTCACCTTCACCAAGGACATCACCCTTGACGTGCTGGCCGCTGATTCCCTGGTGTACATCGGTATCGACGCCTCTCACTACAACGAGTATGTGGCGGGCAACTACAAGGATTCCATGGGCAACTTCGGCACCCTGGCCGCCGGTTACAGCGTCCGCACCGTGGAGCTGAAGACCAGCGAGGATCTCATCAACGCCTGCGGCAACGCCAAGTACAAGGCCCTGATCCTCACCGCCCCCTCCCGCCGTCTGGAAGCGGCCCAGGCCGATCCCAAGACCTACAGCGAGGATGAGCTGGCCGCCATCGCCGCCTTCAACGCTGGCGGCGGCACCGTGATCCTGGCCGGTTGGTCGGATAACTACGAGAACTACGACGTGATCCAGAGCAACCCCGATATCAAGCACATGGCCGCCACCCAGAATGATGTGCTGGCCGCCCTGGGCTCCAGCCTGCGGATCAGCGACGACGCCACCTATGACGACGTCCGCAGCGCGGCCGACGGTGTGGACAAGTGGCGTCTGTACTTCAGCACCTACAACACGGAGAACTTCCTTGTCGACGGTGTGGAGGTGGATCCCGACCATCCCTATGATAAGCTCTATACCGAGCGGTTCAGCCACTATGGCGGCGCGTCCGTCTACGCGGTGGGCGCTGACGGCAATCCCGCCTCCACCCTGCCTTCCACCGTCTCCCCCGTGGTCTACGGCCACGCCACCACCTATTCCGTTGACGTGGACAGCGACGGTCTGGGCGGCGCTGGTACGCCCACGTACACCTACGCCGAGAACGACAACCGCCTGATGGTCATGGCCACCGAGCAGCTGGCAGGCAAGGGCCTGATCATCGTCTCCGGTGCGGCCTTCATGTCCAACTTCGAGGTGCAGGCCACCATCAGCGACAACGGCTCCGAGAAGAACTACTCCAACTACAAGATCTGCGAGAACCTGATCAACTACCTGAATCCCGTGACCATTACCCCCATTGCGAAGGTACAGGCCGAGAAGGATGAGGGCGTCAAGTTCACCGTCGAGGGTATCGTCACCTCCAACGCCTCCGGCTATGATAAGGACACCGCGTTCTTCGACTGCATCTATGTTCAGGATGACACCGCCGGCATCAACTGCTTCCCCGTGGCCGGCGAGTTCAAGATCGGCGACAGAGTGCGCGTCACCGGTACCACCAGCTCCTATCAGGGTGAGCGTCAGCTGGCCGTCACTTCCATTGAGAAGCTCGGCGAGGGCACACCTGTGGAGCCCACGCTGGTCACCTCCGCGCAGGTCAACGACGGCAGCGTCCTGGGCAGCCTGATCAAGGTCAAGGGCACCGTCACCAGAATCGAAGAGGCCGAAGGCCTGGTGCAGACCATCCTGGTGAAGGACGAGGCCGGCGACGAGTGCCGCGTGTTCATCGACGGTTATATCACCAAGGACAAGGCCATCAACGATCTGGCCATCGGCTGCAAGATCGAGGTGATCGGTCTGGCCTCCTACGACAACACGTTTGTGCTGTCTGACGGCACAGAGTTCGCGCCCCGTATCCGCATCCGTGACCGCGACGATATCACCTGCACCAAGTCCGGCACCGGCGGCGACCACACCCATAACTGGGGCGAGTGGGTCATCACGCAGGAGCCCACCTGCACCAAGGCCGGCTCCAAGACCCGCACCTGCGATGGCTGCGGCTCCACCGAGACCGTCTCCATCCCCGCCACCGGCCACCACTATGTGAACGGCAAGTGCGAAAACTGCGGCAAGGCAAAGCCCTCCGGCACGCAGCCCTCTGTCAAGCCCTCCACACCTGTGGAATCCGGCACCACCGCTGACACCAGCAACATGGGCCTGTGGCTTGTGATGCTGAGCCTGTCCCTGTTCGGCTCCGTCACGCTGCTGCGCAGCAGAAAGCGCCGCGCGTAAGGCAAAAGCGGTAACCGACCCGCAACACACGCAAAGCCCCCCATCCGGCTTATGCCGGATGGGGGGCTTATTCTGTCATTCTTCAGTTCTTCGGCACGAACAGCAGGTTCTCGTCCACCTGGATGTCGAAGCCCTCCACCTGCCCGCTGGCGGTGTACTGCCACATGTCGAACCGGTAATAGAAGTCCGGATAGCTGTTGTAGTCCGCCACCCACAGGGAGTAGTCCGCCAGGCGGCTCAGGTCATAGTGGTAATATCCCTGCTGGCGGTTGATGTACACCCCCGCCCGATAGCCCGCCGCCTCGATGGTCTGGCAGAAGGCCACGGCGCTGTCCGTCAGGTTGGCGTAGTCATAGCCGTTGGTGCGGGAATCCTCGGCGCTGACCGGCTCCCAGTCGAAGTACACCGGCAGCTCCAGCGCCCGGCCGTCCAGCCGCTCCAGCACATACTGTGCCTCCTCCCGGCCCTCCTCCGCCGTCAGCGCCTGAGAGAAGAAGTATACCCCCGCGTCGATCCCGGCGGCGTGTGCGCCCTCCAGATGGCTGTCAAACAGGTCGTCCGGCTGCAGAACACCCTTGCCGTAGCCCCGGAAGCCCAGCCGGATGACGGCGAATTCCACGCCGCTCTCCGCCGCCTTGGCCCAGTCCACGTTCTTCTGGAACACCGACAGGTCGACGCCCCGCCGGACGGTGAATTCGCTGCCCGCGTACCAGGGCCGCTCCTCCAGCGTCACGAACTGCCACCGGTGCAGGGGGCT
Organism: uncultured Oscillospiraceae bacterium; assembly: GCA_934589145.1. Classification (GTDB taxonomy): domain Bacteria; phylum Bacillota; class Clostridia; order Oscillospirales; family Oscillospiraceae; genus Vescimonas. Next base: position 52,009 of record CAKTNW010000006.1, read on the forward strand.
GACGGCGAAGTTGTCGTGGGGCGTCAGCCATACCATGTTGGCCCCGTCGTTGACGTAGATCTGTCCCGCGTGGGGATCCGGCGTCTCCCACCGGGCCGCGGGCCGCAGCGAGCGGTACACCAGCACCAGCAGCACCGCCGCCGCGGCTGCCGCCAGCATGACAGCCAGCGCCACCGGCAGGATGCTTCTCCGCTTTCGTCTCTGTCTCGTCATGGCCGCCATCTCAAGCCTTCGCCTGCATCTGCCACAGCACCTGCTGGGCGAAGTGCCGAGCCCGCTGGGCCTTCTCCTCGTCCATAAAGGCGGTCTGATAGCCCAGATGCCGTTCGCCGTACAGTCCCAGCCACCGGAGATGGGCATGCTTGCAGGTGCGGCGCAGGGCCTCCTCCCACAGGTCGGCTCCCTTCTCCACCCGATAGCCGCAGGTGGTGATGGCCGCCACCGCCTTGCCCTCCCACAGGGAAGGCCCCTTCTCGTCGCCGTAGTACTTGCACAGGGCGTAGATGCAGCGATCCAGCGCCGCCTTCATGGGCGCGGTGCAGCTCCACAGATAGATGGGGCTGGCCAACAGCAGCAGGTCGCAGGCCAGGATCTCCTCATAGATACCGGTCATGTCGTCGTCAATGACGCAGTTGGGGCCGTCCCAGTCCCACTGGCAACCCCGGCAGGCCATGCAGGGGCTGATGGCCTCGTCATAGAGGGAATACACCACAAAGGTGTTGCCCGCCGCCTGCCACTCGTCCAGAAACTCCGTCAGCAGCGCACGGGTGTTGCTCTGGCCGCCCCGGGGCGAACCAAACAAAACGCAGCATTTCATGGCCTTCTCCTTTCACACGCGCTCAAAAATGTGGATATCGAATGCCGCCGTGGTGGTCAGGGATCCCAGCGCCGTCAGACGCTCCTTCCCCGCCCGGGGCGTTTTCCAGCAGTAGGGCGTCATGCCGAACAGCGCCTGAATATCCGCCTGACAGGGCAGGGTGATGGTGTCCCGCACACGGGCGATGGTCACATACCGAAAGCCCTCATAGGGCGTCTCCCCCGTCTCGTTGCGATAGGGCCGGTCGTACAGCACCTGCTTCATCTCCCACAGGTGCTCCGCCGCCGGAACGACGTACAGAAAGTGCCCGCCGGGTCTCAGCACCCGCCGGAACTCGTCAACGGCCAGCGGCGAAAAGCAATCCAGCAGCAGATCCACGCTGCCGTCCGCCAGCGGCAGATGATAGGCGCTGGCCACGGCGATCTCCGCCTGCCGCACCTTCTTCGCCGCCCGCCGTGCCATGTCCTTGGAGATGTCGATGCCCGCCAGCCGGGGCTCCTTCCCGGCGTTGGCCAGGATGCTCCAGATGGCGGCGGTATAGTACCCCTCGCCGCAGCCCACGTCCAGCACCGCCGGTGCGTGGCGGGTATAGGTCAGGGCGATGTCGCACAGGGCATCCCGCAGAAAATCATAGTAGCCCTTGGCGAGAAACGCGCTCCGCGCGGCGGTCATGGCCTTGTCGTCGCCGGGGGACTTGGAGTGCCGCTGGTTCACCGGCAGCAGATAGGTATAGCCCTCCTTGGCGATGTCAAAGCAGTGCCCGTTGGGGCAGCAATAGCGCTTCTCCTCCCGTTCAAGGGGCGCACCGCACACGGTGCAGCGAAAGAGACTTTTCATCGTTCCTCACCCTCCGGCACCGTCACGTCGTGGATCCATTTACCCTTTCGGATGCGCAGGAAACACAGGGGACACTTGATCAGGGACTCCGCCTGGATGGCGGCCGCCACCCACCAGTGGGAGCTGCCCAGCACCAGCGCGAACAGCGCCGTCAGCGGCAGGGCCGCCAGCCACTGGGGCGCGATATCCAGCACGGCGGAGAAAAACACGTCGCCGCCCGAACGCAGCACGCCGGTGACGGCGGTGATGGCATAGGCATGCAGCGGAATGGACGCGAAGCCGGTGACCGCCAGCGCCGTGGCGATACGGGCCGTTTCATCATACAGCTTGAACAGCGGGAAGATCACCGGCTGGAACAGCAGCGGCACCAGTGCCAGCGCAAACACAGCCAGCACCGCGCCCACCAGGATGGTGACCCACAGCAGGGTATGGCTCAGCTCCAGCACCTCCTCGCGGCTCTGCCCCTCGCCAATGGCTTTGCCCACCATAACGGCGGTGGCCGCGCCAAGGCCGAAGCACACCACCAGGAACAGCCGATTCAGGTTGCCCATGACAGCGTTGGCCGCCAGATACTCCACGGAATTGACCGTATAGCCCAGGATCACCGTCAGCATACTGTTGCCCAGACCCCAGAGCAATTCGTTGCAGAGCACCGGCGAGGAATACTTCACGAACCGGCGGAGCATCTCCCAGCCGGGGCGGAAAAAGGCTTCCAGGTGCAGGGGCATGGTTCTGCTGCGCAGAGCGCAGAACAGGCACACCGCAAACTCCGCCACGCGGCTCAGCAGCGTGGCGATGGCCGCGCCCTCCACCCCCAGCATGGGAAAGCCGCACTTGCCGAAGATCAGCAGATAGTTCATGCCAGTGTTGATCACCGTGGACATGCCGAACAGCTTCATGCCGAAGGCAGAGTTCTCCACGCTGCGCTGTGCGCTGACATAGATGGAGGACAGCATATTGAACACATAGGAAAAGCCGATGATGCGCAGATACGGCGCGCCCAGCACCGACAGATCGTGGTTGTTGCTGAGCAGATCCATGATCGCCACCGGCCACCGGTAAAGCACCACGCCGATCACCGCAGCGATGCCTACGCCCAGATAAGCAGCCACGCCCATGGCGCGGCTGATGTTCTCCATGTCCTTCTTGCCCCAATACTGGCTGATGAGGATACCCACACCGGACTGGACGCCGAACACGATGGAGATCAGCAGGAACACCGGCACGTTGGCGGTGGTTACGGCGGCCATGGCCTCGTTGCTCAGGCGGCTGACCATAAAGGTGTCGATCAAGCCCAGGGAGAAGGTGATCAAATTTTGCAGCGCAATAGGCGCCGTCAGGCGGAAGAGCCGCTCATAAAAGGAACGGGGACGTTTCAGTTCTCGGATCATTTCTTACCTCATAGCATAGGAAAACGTGTGTTTTTGTGCTGTAAAAGCGCCGCATACAGCGCGTCGATCTCGTCAAAGGTGGTCTCCGGGCCGAAGCTGACGCGCAGCACGCCGTTGGCCGTGCGCTTGTCCAGCCCCAGGGCTGTCACCACATGGCTCAGCTTGCCCCGGTGGCAGGCGCTGCCCGCCGACAGGCAGATGCCCTGACTTCCCAGATCGGTGACCACGTTGGCGCTGGGATACCCCACCAGCGACACCATCAGGATATGGGGCGCCTCCCCCTGTCCCACGGCCACCACACCGTCGATGGACAGCAGCTTCTCTTTGCAGTAGGCCTTCACCTCCGCCATGTGGGCCAGCTTGTCCGCCAGACCCTCGGCGCGCAGCTCCGCCGCCTTGGCGAAGCCCGCGATCTGGGCCGTGGCCTCGGTGCCGGAGCGGGTGCCCTCCTCCTGTCCGCCGCCGTGGAGCAGCGGGCGGATATTGCGGACATTGGGGCCGACGTACAGTGCGCCGATGCCCTTGGGGCCGCCGATCTTGTGGGCGGAGAGGCTCATCATGTCCACCCCCAGCGCCTTGGGATCACAGGGCACCTTCATGAAGCCCTGCACCGCGTCGGTATGCAGCAGTGCGCGGCTATGGCGCTCCTTCAGAAACTGTGCGATCTCCGCCACGGGGAACACGCAGCCGGTCTCATTATTCACCAGCATCACGCTGACCACCGCCGTGTCCTCCCGCAGCGCCTCGCCCACCTGGGCGGCGGTGATGTGGCCGGTCTTGTCGGGCTTGAGATACGTCACCTCATACCCCTGCTGCTCCAGCGCCCGGCAGGTCTCCAGCACAGCGCTGTGCTCCACGGTGGTGGTGATGATATGGCGGCCCACATGGCGGTTCTGCCACAGGGCGGCCTGAATGGCCCAGTTGTCGCTCTCCGTGCCGCAGGAGGTAAAGTGCAGCTCCTTGGGCTGGCACCCCACCGCCCCCGCGATAACGGCCCGATAGCCCTCCACCATCCTCTTGGCCTCCTGTCCCATGGGATACTGGGAGGAGGGATTGCCGAACTGCTGCGTCAGCACGCGGTACATCTCATCGGCAACAGCCTTGGGCACAGGGGTGGTAGCGGCGTGATCCAGATAAATCATAACGGTTTCCTCTCTATTTTTCGCCAGTCGGGTATTGTCATACCCGGCAGAATCAAGTATAATGGGGTATTATTTTAGTAGCGATCTCTCAGTGCTGTAATTTTTAATTATACTGTATCAAAAAGGAAAGTGCAAGATGCGCGTTGCGATTTACACCCTTGGCTGCAAGGTGAACCAATACGAGACCCAGGCCATGGAGCAGGAGCTTATCCGCCGGGGCCATACGCTGGTGCCCTTCGAGGAGGCGGCGGACGCCTACATCGTCAATACCTGCTCCGTCACCGCCGTCAGTGACAAAAAGTCCCGCCAGATGATCCGCCGCTGCCGCAAGCTCAACGAAAACGCCGTGGTGGCCGCCTGCGGCTGCTACGTCCAGACCCACCCCGACGAGGCGGCCACCCTGGCCCTGGATCTGATCGCCGGCACCGGCGACCGGATGGCGTTCCTGGATCTTCTGGAGCAGGCCGCCCACGAGAAGGAGCCGGTCACCCTGCTGGACGACGCCCTGCGCCGCCGGGATTTCGAGGTGCTGCCCGCCGGCGGCATGGCCGAGCGTACCCGCGCCATGCTGAAGGTGGAGGACGGCTGCGTCAACTTCTGCACCTACTGCATCATCCCCTACGCCCGGGGCCCGGTGCGGTCGCTGCCGCTGGAGACGGCGGTGGCCCAGACCGCCCAGCTCCGCGCCGAGGGCTACCGTGAGCTGGTGCTGACCGGCATTGAGATCTCCAGTTGGGGCCACGACCTGAAAAACGGCACCGGTCTCATCGACCTCCTGGAGGCCGTCAGCGCCGCGGCAGGCGATATGCGTCTGCGGCTGGGCAGTCTCGAGCCCCGCACCATCACCGAGGACTTCTGCCGCCGGGCGGTAAAGCTCCCCAACCTCTGCCCCCACTTCCACCTGTCGCTGCAATCCGGCTGCGACGCCACCCTGAAGCGCATGAACCGCAGATACGACACCGCCCGGTTCTATGAATCGGTGCGGCTGTTGAACGAATCTTTCGACCGCCCCGCCGTCACCACCGATCTCATTACCGGCTTCCCCGGCGAGACGGAGGAGGAATTCACCCAGACGCTGGCGTTCATCGAAAAGTGCGGCTTTGCCGCCATGCACATCTTCCCCTACTCCATCCGCCCCGGCACCAAGGCGGCGGCCATGCCCCAACTGACGGCGGCGGTGAAGGAGGAGCGGGCCACACGGGCGGCTCAGGTGGCCCACCGGATGCACCAGACCTATCTGGCGGGCTGCATCGGCAGGACGTATCCGGTTTTGTTCGAGCAGGAAAAAGACGGCCTCTACACCGGCCACGCCCCCAACTATATGGCGGTGGCGGTGGAGGGCAGCGAGCTTCACAATCAGGTTCGGGAGGTGACCATTACCGCATGCAATGGAGAGACATTATCGGGGGTGCTGGTATGAAAGAGAATCATCACCACTTCTTCGCCTACATCAGCCGGATGCGGTTCATCAACCGCTGGGCGCTGATGCGCAATAGCTACATCGAGAATATTCAGGAGCACAGCCATATGACCGCCGTGCTGGCCCATGCCCTGGCGGTGATCCGCAACCAGTTCTTTGACGGCCATGTGGACGAGGGTCAGGTGGCCGTGGCGGCACTGTACCACGACGCCGGGGAAATTCTCACCGGCGACATGCCCACCCCCATCAAGTACTATAACCCCGCCATCCGGGACGCCTACCGTCAGGTGGAGCGGGTGGCGGAGGAAAAACTGCTGGCCATGCTGCCCGACGAGCTACGCCCCACCTACAGCGCCGCCCTGTCCCCCGCCGCGCCGGAGATCCAGCAGCTGGTGAAGGCCGCCGACAAGCTCAGCGCCTACATCAAGTGCCTGGAGGAGCTGAAGGCGGGCAACAACGAGTTCCGTCAGGCGGCGGAGCAGACCCGCTACGCCCTGGACGACATGGAGCTGCCGGAGGTGGACTACTTCCTGGAGCACTTCCTGCCGTCCTTCAAGCTGACGCTGGATGAGCTGGAATAGCTGGCATGAAATCTGACGATTTCATTGCCAAAGGGGCTTGCGGCCAGAGCACTCTGCCAACATGAGCGTAGGGGCGGGGTTCTACCCCGCCCGCCGTACAACGCTGCCGCTTCTACCGTCGCGTGCATCAGCGGCAGCGGCCAAAAGTACCTCGCGCTCGAAAGCGCGAAATTCCCCCGCAACTTACACCAAAGGAGTGATATCAATATGAAAGCAATCGTGACCGTAGTGGGCAAGGATCAGGTGGGCATCATCGCCGGTGTGTGCAACACGCTGGCCGACTACCGGATCAACGTCCTGGACATCAGCCAGACCATCATGGAGGGCTATTTCACCATGATGATGGTGGTGGATCTGGCATTGTGCCAGGAACCCTTTGACAAGCTGCGCGCCGCCCTGAAGGAGTATGGCGAGGGCCGGGGCCTGTCCATCCGCATCCAGCGGGAGGACATCTTCGACGCCATGCACAAGCTGTAAGCGGAGGCGTGACCATGCTGAATCTGCAAAACATTTTTGACACCATCGACATGATCGACAAGCAGCACCTGGACATCCGCACCATCACCATGGGCATCTCCCTGCTGGACTGCGTCAGCGAGGATCCCAAGCGCTGCTGTGACAAGATTTACGACAAGATCTGCCGCCGTGCGGAAAAGCTGGTGCAGACGGGCCGGGATATCGAAAGCGAATTTGGCATCCCCATCGTCAACAAGCGCATCTCCGTCACCCCCATGGCGCTGGTGGCGGGCAGCTGCGATACGGAGGACTACGTCCCCTTCGCCCTGACCCTTGACCGGGCGGGCAAGACCTGCGGCGTGGACTTTCTGGGCGGCTACTCCGCCCTGGTGCAGAAGGGCTTCAGCAAGGGCGACGAGCTGCTGCTGCGTTCCATCCCCCAGGCCCTGGCCCAGACCGATCTGGTGTGCTCCAGCGTCAACGTGGGCAGCACCAAGGCCGGCATCAACATGGACGCCGTGGCCCGCATGGGCCGCATCATCAAGGAGACCGCCCACCTGACCAGGGATAAGGACGGCCTGGGCTGCGCCAAGCTGGTGGTGTTCTGCAACGCCGTGGAGGACAACCCCTTCATGGCCGGCGCCTTCCACGGCGTGGGCGAGGCCGACAGCGTCATCAACGTGGGCGTCTCCGGCCCCGGCGTGGTGTACCACGCCCTGCAGAAGTGTAAAGGAGAACCCTTTGACGTGGTGGCGGAGACCATCAAAAAGACCGCCTTCCAGATCACCCGCATGGGCCAGATGGTGGCCACCGAGGCATCCCGCCGTCTGGACACCCCCTTCGGCATCGTGGATCTGTCCCTGGCGCCCACCCCCGCCATCGGCGACAGTGTGGCCCGCATCCTGGAGGAGATGGGTCTGGCCGTCTGCGGCACCCACGGCACCACCGCGGCCCTGGCGCTGCTGAACGACGCCGTGAAGAAGGGCGGCGTCATGGCCAGCAGCCATGTGGGCGGCCTGTCCGGCGCGTTCATCCCTGTGTCGGAGGACGAGGGTATGATAGCCGCCGCCCAGCAGGGCACCCTGACCATCGACAAGCTGGAGGCCATGACCTGTGTGTGCTCCGTGGGCCTGGACATGATCGCTGTCCCCGGCGACACCAGCGCCGAGACCATCTCCGCCATCATCGCCGACGAGGCGGCGGTAGGTATGGTCAACAGCAAGACCACCGCCGTCCGCATCATCCCCGTGGAGGGCAAGACCGTGGGCGACGTGGTGGAAATGGGCGGCTTGCTGGGCAGCGCCCCGCTGATGCCGGTGCACACCGAGTCCAGCGCCGACTTCATCGCCCGCGGCGGCCGCATCCCCGCCCCGCTGCAGAGCCTGAAGAACTGAGCCCATGATCCGACACGCAACGGAGACCGATCTCCCCCGTATTCTGGAGATCTACGACATCGCCCGCCGCTTCATGCGGCAAAACGGCAACATGGTGCAGTGGGTCAACGGCTACCCCTCTGAGCCGCTGCTGCGGCAGGACATCGTCAACGGCGACCTGTATGTGATGGAGGACGCGGGCGGCATCTACTGCGCCTTCGCCCTGGTCATAGGCGACGATCCCACCTATGCCGTGATCGACGGCGCGTGGCGGGACACCGCCACCCCCTACGGCACCATCCACCGCATCGGCAGCGACGGCACCCACCGGGGCGTGCTGCACGAGTGTGTGGAGTGGGCGGCCCGGCGGATCGCCCACCTGCGGGTGGACACCCACGCCGATAACCAGGTAATGCGCCGCTGCATCCTGCGGGAGGGCTTCACCTACTGCGGCGTCATCCATGTGGCCGACGGCACACCCCGTGTCGCCTTTGAACGAATCTGATACCGAAAATAAGGAGATAACCTATGGATCCGATCTTTGAAATCGAACTGGAGGACTGCCCCGTCTGCCGGGGCGCGGGCGCCATGCAGGATGAGCAGGGCTGGTGCGTTTCCGTCTGCTGCATGGACTGCGGCGCGGAGACCGCCCACGCCAGCTATCACACACCGGAGGAGCGGCTGGCCGCCGCCCAGCGGGTGGCACAGCTCTGGAACATGGGCAAGGTCATCCACACCGGCGTGGGCGACTGAGACAGCAAAAAAAGGATGCTTTCGGCGATTAGCCGAAAGCATCCTTTTTGCTATTTTCGCTTGGCGGGCGGATAGGGCTGCGGATCGTCCGTGCGGCCCAGTAAATAATCCGCGGACGTTTGATAGTAGTCAGCCAGTATCACCAGATGGCGCAGGGGCAGCGTCCGCTTCCCCATCTCATAATTGCTGTAGACCCGCTGGTCAATGCCCAGCAGTGCCGCCACCTGTTTTTGCGCCAGATCGTGATCCTCACGCAGATCTCGCAGCCTCGGGATATACAAAGCGATCACCTCAAGAGCATTATATGTACTATCAAAAGATAGTATTGACTTTACTATCAAAGCATAGTAAAATTGTCAAAAAGCAAGGAGGGATCCCATGGAATTGTATGAGGATATCCTGGCCGCGCAGATCAAAGGCGGACGCATCCCGGTGGAAATTACTGTCAGTCCGGAGGTCGTCCGGCAAATCGTATCTCTGGAATGCTATCAGGCATTGCGGCAGATCAGGGCGATCCTGTCCGACCCGGAGCTGAGTGACACCGACTGTCTGCGCAAGCTGGAGGAGGTGCTGGCGGTGTTCCAGGAGCTGCGCGAACCGGAGCATAAAAAATGACATGCAAAAAGAGCACCCGCATGGGGTGCTCTTTTTTGCATACTTTAAGACCGTTTATTGTACCGATAAAGCCGGTTATTGTACCAATAAAAAGGGGTTATTCGTCGATCTTGCCTCTCGCGTGGAGCACGTCGTCCGCCGTCAGGGCCATCAGGTCGTCCCGGGTAACATTTTCCATTTTGGCCAGGCGGTTGTTCTGGGCCACTAGGATATGCTCGAAAATATTCCGCACGCCGCGGGCGTTGCCGAAGCTGTCTCCGGCGGCGCTCTCCTCGGCGATATAGTCCCGCACCAGCGGCTCGGCCTCGGCGGTCAGCACATAGCCCTTGCCGCAGCGCATTTTGAAGATGGCCATCATCTCATCCACCGTATAGTCGGGGAACAGCAGGAAACGGTTGAAGCGGCTCTCCAGGCCGGGGTTGGAGTGGATGAACTTCTCCATCAGGTCGGTATAGCCCGCCACGATCACCACCAGGTCGTCCCGGTGATCCTCCATGGCCTTCAGCACCGTGTCGATGGCCTCCTGGCCGAAGTCGTTCTCCGACTTGCCGTTGAGGGCGTAGGCCTCGTCGATGAACAGCACGCCGCCCATGGCCTTCTCGATGGCCTTCTGGGTCTTGATGGCCGTCTGGCCCACATAGCCCGCCACCAGGCCGCTGCGGTCCACCTCCACCAACTGCCCCTTGCTGAGGATGCCCAGGGAGCGGTAGATCCGGGCCATCATGCGGGCCATCATGGTCTTGCCGGTGCCGGGGTTGCCGGTGAACACCATATGAAGGGACATATCGGTGGTGGGCAGGTCATGCTCGCGGCGGAGCTTATAGACCTGCACCATGTTGATAAGGCTGCGCACCTCGTCCTTCACCACGTCAAGGCCGATATAGCTGTCCAGCTCCGAGAGCAGATCCTCCATCTTCTCCGGCGGCGGCAACTCCTCCTTGGGCTCCGCCTCCTTCTGGCCGGTGGATACGGCGGCCTTCTTTTCGCTCTCTCCGCCGGAGGGCGCTTTGGGCGCGGCAGGAGTCTGGGGTGCGGCAGGGGCGCCCCAGAAGTCGCTGTTCATCCGCTTGATGCCGTTTTCCGTCATGGAGCGGATCACATCCAGCTGCTGCAGGATGATCTTATCCTTCTGATCCATTCTGTTACCTCCTGAAAGGGAAGTTTTTGCGGGTCGATGTAGGCATCGACCCCTACGTATGGTAAAAATACCGCTTTCTATTTTGTCAGCCGCACATGGGCCATGGCCCGGAACAAAAGCGCCGAGACAAAGCCCGTTAGCGTTCCCGTCACCAGCGACACCGCCAGCAGAAACGGCAGATAGCCCAGCACCATGGTGTTGCCTAGTGTAATGACCGCCGCCGCCATCTGGCCCAGGTTATGGGCCGCCGCGCCGCCGATGGACACGCCGTAGATGCTGAGACGGCGGCAATGCTTCAGGCCGATCATCACCAGCATGGCGGTGAGCCCGCCCAGCAGAGAGAACAGCAGGGCCGACACATTTCCGGCAAAGAGGCTGCCCAGGCCGCACCGGGCCAGCAGGATCACCAGCGCCGGGGCCGCCCCCAGTTCATACAGGGCGAACACCGTGACGATATTGGCAAGGCCCAGCTTTACGCCCGGCAGCGGCACCACCAGCGACACGGGAAACAGATTCTCCAGCGTGCTGAGGCCCAATGCCAGCGCTGTCAGCACGGCGCACAGGGCGATATTCTTCGTTGTCCAATGCATCTTCTTCATGGCCGTTACCCCACGATCACATCAGGGCCGTCGGCGGAAGCCGCGCCCTCCAGATGGATCACCACCTGGGCGGGGAGACAGACGATGGACTGTCCCGCCCGGCGGATCTGGCCGGTATGGACGCAGTCCTGGGTGGGACAGTCGCTGTCTGATACCCACACGCCGTCCCCGTCGGCGGATACGACCAGCGTATAGCCGTTGTGGGAGACGGTGGTTTCCGTAAAGTCCTTCAGGGCGACACGCTGCGTTTCCGCTCCGCCCTCGGAGATCACCACCGTCACATCCCCCGACTGGGTCTTGGGCAGGTAGAACCACAGCGCCACGGCCACCGCCAGCAGCGCCACGATCGCCGCCACGACGGCGTCATAGCGGTTGAATTTCAGTTCAGGCCGCGAGGAGTTGGTAGTCATAGCCGCTGCCCTCCGTCTCGTTGAAGCAGTCTGCCAGGCCGGGCGTATACAGCACCCGACCGTCCGCCGTCACCAGCACCATATCGAAGGCGCCCTGCTGCCGCCAGAAGTCCACGGCGGCAGCCTCGCCCATGACGTACAGGGCGGTGGAATAGGCGTCGGCCATGGTGCCGGTGCCGCCGTCAGCACGGCGGGTGACGATGGAGACGCTTAAAAGTCCGCTGTCCACCGGATAGCCGGTGGCGGGGTCGATGATATGCTGATACACCGTGCCGTCCGGCGCGGTGAAATAGCGCTGATAGCCGCCGGAGGTCACCACAAAGGCGTCCGACAGGCGCAGGGTACAGGCGTAAGCTTCCGTATTCCGCGGATCCTGGATGGCCACGTTCCAGAGCTTGCCCTCGGCAGTGGCGCCGTGGACGTAGACATTGCCGCCCAGGCTGACGAAGCCGCCGGAGATCTCGCTTTGGGCGAACAGCGCCGCCACCTTGTCGGAGGCGTAGCCCTTGCCGATGCCGCCCAGGTCGATGGCGCAGCCCTCGTCCAGCGCGGCGGCGGTGCCGTCCAGCCGGACATGGCCGCTGCCCACCAGGGGCAGCAGGGCGTCGATCTCCTCCTGCGCGGGGACGCGGGGACTGTCGGTGGTGATGCCCCACAGCGCCACCAGGGGCGCGATGGTCACGTCGAAGGCGCCGCCCGTCACCGCACTGTATTGCAGCGCGGCACGCAGCAGCTCTGCCGTGTCGTCACTGAGCTGAGCGGTGCCGTTGGCGTTCAGCTGCGCCACGTCGCTGGTGTCGATGGTGCGGCTCAGCGCCTGCTCCAGGGCGTTGATCTCGTTGGAGCAGCTTTGCAGCACCGCCGCGCCGCCGTCGCCGATGGCCACCAGGGACATATAGGTATCCATGGCGAAGATGTCCAGCGTCTCGGTCTTGGGCGCGCCGCACCCCACCAGGGAAAGGGCCGTCAGGCAGGCCAGCAGCAGGCAGGTCAGCTTTTTCATAGCTCACGCCGCCCTTCCAGGGCACGCATCAGCGTGGCGTCGTCGGCGAATTCCAGGTGGCCGCCCACGGGGATACCGTAGGCCAGGCGGGTCACACGGACGTCGAAGGGCTTCAGCAGCCGGGCGATGTACAGGGCGGTGGCCTCCCCCTCGGTGTCGGGGTTGGTGGCCATAATGACCTCGCTGACGCCGCCCTGGGCCACCCGGTCCAGCAGGGACTTGATCTGGAGATCGTCCGGGCCCACATGGTTCATGGGGGACAGCACGCCGTGGAGCACATGGTAATGGCCGTTGAACTCGCGGCTGCGCTCGATGGCCAGCACGTCGCGGGGATCGGCCACCACGCAGATGACCGTCTCGTCCCGCTTGGGGTCGGCGCAGATGGGGCACAGGCCGCCCGCCGTCAGGTTGCGGCACACGGGACACAGCGTCACGCCCCGCTTGGCCTCGACAATGGCGCGGGCGAAGTCCTCCGCCTCCTCCATGGGCAGGTTCAGCACATGGAAGGCCAGGCGCTGGGCGGATTTGCCTCCGATGCCGGGCAGGCGGGCAAACTGCTCCACCAGCTTTTCAAGGGGCGCGGGAAAGTATTCCATGGGTTCAACCTCTCAGTTCTTTGATGCGCTGGGGGATATCCGCCGCCTTATAGACGGCGCTGCCGGCCACCAGGACGTTGGCTCCGGCGTGGATGCACTGGTGGCAGGTGTTGGCGTCCACGCCGCCGTCCACCTCCAGCTCGCAGGCGGGGTTCATGGCGTCGATATAGCCGCGGATGGTCTGCACCTTGGGCATCATGTCGGCCATGAACTTCTGGCCGCCGAAGCCCGGCTCCACCGTCATCACCAGGATGATGTCACACTCGCTGATAAAGGGCAGCACGGCGCTGGCAGGGGTCTTGGGCTTGACCACCACGCCGGCCTTCTTGCCCTTGGCGTGGATAAGCCGCAGGGCCTCGTGGATGTTCTCTTCGGTGTCCGCCTCCACATGGCAGGTGATGATGTCGCCGCCGGCGTCGCAGAACTGCTGGACGTACCGCACGGGGCGGTCGATCATCAGGTGGACGTCCAGGGGCAGGCTGGTGGTGGGGCGGATGGACTTCACCACGGGGATGCCGATGGTGATATTGGGGACGAACAGGCCGTCCATCACGTCCACATGGACGTAATCGGCGGTGGAGATGCGTTCGATATCACGCTGGAGGTTGGCGAAATCCGCCGACAGGATAGAGGGTGCGATCTTGATCATGGAGGCGCTCCTTTCGCCGCACCGGTTCCGGCGGCGCGGCATATGATGCAGTAAGCGGCGCGAAGTTCCCCGCAGGGCCCTCCGCCGCTTTTCAGATAGGGGGCCGGTGGGGGTGACCCGCCGGCTCCCAGTGTGCTTCTAACTGATTTATTATAGCAATTTCGTGGTGGGATTGCAATAAAGAGTTCCCGTTTGCCTTGTCAATATGAACAAAATTTTGACCAATCTGTTAATTTTCCCGATGTACCCTTTACCTTTCGGGTATTTTCCGCTAAAATATTTTGTCGTATTAGTATACTCAAGGAAATCGAGGCGGAGTTATGAGTTTCTTTCAGCGTCTGCGCAACGGACTGAGCCGGTTTATGTATGGCCGCAACGGCGCCGACCAGTTGGGACTTTGCATCATCTGGGCGGCCATCCTGCTGGACATCGTCAGCATGCTGGTGAAGAAGGTGCCCCTGCTGTCCGGCATCATCGGGCTTGTCACCACGGCGATGGTGCTGTGGGCGCTGTTCCGGGTATTCTCCCGGAATCTGGAGAAGCGCCGGGCGGAGAACGCCGCCTTTCTGCAGAAGGTATGGTGGCCGCTGAAACGGCGGTTCAACAGCGGCCGGCAGCAGCGGATGGACAAGGAGCACAAGTACTTCACCTGTCCCAACTGCAAGACCGTGTGCCGCGTGCCGGTGGGCAAGGGCAAGATCGTCATCACCTGCCCCAAGTGCCGCCACGAGATCCGGGGAAAGAGCTGAAATATGAATAAAAAAACTGGCGTCCATTCGGACGCCAGTTTTTTTATAACACTTTGCTGAGGAAGTCCTGCAGGCGGGGATCCTGTGGATGGTCAAACAGGTCGGCGGGCGCACCCTCCTCCAGGATCTTGCCGTCGGCCATGAACACCACCCGGTCGGCCACCTCGCGGGCGAAGCCCATCTCGTGGGTGACGACGGCCATGGTCATGCCCTCCTTGGCCAGGTCCCGCATGAGATCCAGCACCTCGCCCACCATCTCGGGGTCAAGGGCGGAGGTGGGCTCGTCGAACAGCATGACCTCCGGATCCATGGCCAGGGCCCGGACGATGGCGATACGCTGCTTCTGGCCGCCGGAGAGCATGTTGGGATACTCGTCCGCCTTGTCGGCCAAGCCGATACGCTCCAGCAGGGCGCGGGCCTGGGCCTCCGCCTCGGCAGCGGTTTTCTTCTTCAGGGTGACGGGCGCCATGGTGATGTTCTGCAGCACCGTCTTGTGGGGGAACAGGTTGAAGTGCTGAAACACCATGCCCATCTTCTGGCGGTGGAGGTTGATATCCACGGACTTGTCCGCCAGATCCACGCCGTCAAAATAGATGGCGCCGGAGGTGGGCTGCTCCAACAGGTTCAGGCTGCGCAGCAGGGTGGATTTACCGCTGCCGGAGGGGCCGATGATGGCCACCACCTCGCCTTTATTGATCTTCAGGTTGCAGTCGTTCAGGGCATGGACGGTGCCATGATTGTACTCCTTTACCAGATGCTGCACGGAAATAAGGACTTTACTGCTTGTCGCCACGACGCATTCTCCTTTCGATGGCCTCGATCGCCTTGGAGGCCGGATAGTTGATGCAGAAATAGACCAACGCGGCCAGTACATAGGGGGCCAGCGTGATATACGAGTTACCGGAGACGGTCTGTGCGGTGTACATGATCTCCGCCATACCCAGCACGGAGCAGATGGAGGATTCCTTCACCATGGTGACCACCTCGTTGGCCAGGGCGGGCAGCACGTTCTTGATGGCCTGGGGCAGCACCACCAGGCGCATGGACTGCCAGCCGGACAGGCCCAGGGAGCGGGCGGCCTCGGTCTGGCCCTTATCCACCGCCAGAATACCGGCACGGAAGATCTCGGCCACATAGGCGGAGCTGTTCAGGGCCAGGGCCACCACGCCGGGGATAAAGCGGTTGATGGCGATGAAGCCGAACAGCAGCGTGCGGGGCAGCGTGATGTAGTGGAACAGTCCGAAATAGATGATGGACAACTGCACCAGCATGGGGGTAGAGCGGAACACCGCGATGTACGCGCCGGCAAACCACTTGACGGGCTTGACCTTGCTGAGGCGCATCATGGCCAGCAGCAGGGCGGGGATCACCGCCAGCAGCACGGAGACCACGGCCAGCAGCAGCGTATATTCAAAGCCTCGGACAAAGGCGGAGCCATACTTGGGCAGGAACGAGAAATTGAAGAAGTTTGTGTTGTCCATATTCACAAACAGATCATTCCACGACATAGACGAAGCATCCTTTCACATGTTCTGGGGCCTAAAGCGCACGCAAGCGTGCAAAGCCGAGGCTCTGCACGTTTGCGGTAAGATCACGGGGATTATCAGCCGACGTAGCTCAGGCCCACGTTGCCGTCCAGCACCAGCAGGTCGATGGTACCGTTCTTCAGCTCGGTGACCAGGGTGGGAACCAGGGACTCCAGCACCATGCCGTTGGCGGCCTCGGGGAACATATCGGCGGCGGCCATAGCCTTGGTGGTGTTCTTCTGGGCACCGATGATGACGGAAGCCTGGTTGATATCGTCCACGGTCTTGTACTTGTCAGCGTCGGAAGCCTTCACCAGGATGACGGGAGGCAGGTCGGTGTAGTAGGGATCGGAGAAGTCGCAGGCCAGAGCACGCTCTTCGGTGTACTCGCAGGCGGCCAGCACCATGTCGAAGTCACCGTTGCTCAGAGAGGTGACCAGGTTATCGAAGTTCATGGACTCGATCTGCAGCTCCATGCCCATGGAGTCGGCGATGTACTTGGCGACCTCCACATCGATACCGGCATACTCGGTCATAGCGGCGTCGGCAAAGAACTCATAGGGAGGATAGTCGGGGCTGGTGCCCAGCACCAGGACGGGCTTGTCGCTGGAAGCGGCGGCGTCATCGGCGGGAGCCAGGTCAGAGGACACAGCGTCGGGGGTGTAGGTCTCCTGAGAGGCGACCTTGTTCTCGATCTCCTTGATCAGGGCGCCGTCGTTGGCGGTCAGCTCAGCGATGGCCTTGTTGATGCCCTCCAGCAGGCCCTTGGGGTCGCCCTTCTGCACCAGAACACGGTAAGGCTCGGTCTCGCCCCAGTCCACCACGTTCTCCAGAACCACCAGAGACTCGTCGGTGTTGGCGGCGTCGTCGCCGTTGTTTGCGTTGTCGTCAGCAGCGTTATTACCGCCGCCGCAGGCCACCAGGCTCAGCGCCATCAGCATGGCCAGCATCAATGCCAGAAACTTTTTCATCTTTTTCATTTCCTTTCAAAATACTTTGTTGGCTCCGCTCCGGCCTTCCTATTCCCGGCGGCGGAGGAACGATACAAGTGGTCAACTCCTGTTGACAGTGGATACTATACACCCGTTATGCATATAAGTCAACTGTTTTTTGAATATTTTTTCATCGTCTTTTGTGTTTTTGGTGGTTTTGCTTCTTTGTTTCTCCGGTTTTTCTGTTTTTCACAGCACTTTCGCCAATATCGAATATGTATAAATGAATATTTATGCGTATATTCCGTAAGGTGCGGAAAAATCTCTGAAATAGGGATTGCACTTTTTGCATAGTATGTGATAGGATAACAGCAAAAAGTGCGGGAGGTGCGGCATGGAGCCTTTACCTTATGAAAAGAGGGGCTATCTGAACGAGCCGTTCCGGCTGTTCCATCTGGCGGATGACCGGCACGAGGAGATCGCCTATCACTATCACAGCTTTCACAAGATCATCATGCTGCTGGCGGGGCGGGCCGGATACGCCATTGAGGGCGAACGGTACACTCTGCAGCCGGGAGACTATGTGCTGGTGGGCCGGGGCAGCATCCACCGGCCCGTGGTGGAGCGGGGCGACTTCTATGAGCGGGTGATCCTGTACATCTCGCCGGAGTATCTGCAGGAGCTGTCCTGCGAGGGCAGTGCGCTGGACACCTGCTTCCGGCAGGCCCAGCGGGATTTCCGCTACGTCTATCACGCCGGGGCGGGACGGGTGCGGGAGCTGTTCACGCTGCTGGAGCAGTCCCAGCGGGAGGAGGGCTTCGGCGCGGCGCTGCTGCGGCGGGCGCTGTTCACCCAACTGATGGTGGAGGTGAACCGGGTCTCCCTGGCGGGCGACACCGTCAGCGCCGCGGCGGGAGACAGCAAGATCGTAGCCATCCTGCAATACCTGAACGCCCATCTGACGGAGGGGCTGTCCATCGATGAGCTGGCGGAGCGGTTCTACATCAGCAAGTATCACATGATGCGGCGGTTCCGGGACGAGACGGGCTACACCATCCACGGCTATCTGACGGAGAAGCGGCTGCTGCTGGCCCAGCAGCTTCTGGAGCAAGGGGTTCCCTCGGGAGAGGCAGCGCTGCGGTGCGGCTATCAGGAGTACTCCACCTTTTCACGGGCATATAAGAAGCAGTTCGGCCGTGCGCCCTCAGCCAGATAGCAGGATTTGCCATATGCAAAGGCAATTTTTCCGATTTACATTTGAAAAAATGCTTATATAATAGGGGTACCAAACCAGTGTGTGAATAAGGAGGACCGAAATGAAGAACTTTTTGAAGAGCTACGGCTTTATCCTGTGTATGCTGACAGGCATCATCGCCGGCTGCCTGGTGGGCTGGCTGGCGCCGGCCTTCGGCAGCAAGATCGAATTCCTGGGCACCGTGTTCATCAACATGATGTTCTGCGTGGTGGTGCCGATGGTGTTCTGCTCCATCAGCTCCGCTATCGCCAACATGAAGAGCGCCAAGCGTGCCGGTAAGATCATGGGCACCACCATTGCCACCTTCCTGGTCACCGCCGCCATCGCCGGTGTGCTGATGTACATCGTGTGCCGCATCTTCCCCCTGGTCAGCGGCCACTACACCGTGACCGAGGGCGAGGTGGGCGATACCCTGGGCGTGCAGGATATGATCGTCAACTTCTTTACCAAGCCTGACTTTACCGAGCTGCTGAGCCGCCGGGCCATCCTGCCCCTGATCGTGGCGGCCATCCTGTTCGGCTTCGGCGTGCAGTTGTCCGGCGGCCCCGCCACCAAGACGGCCCAGTTCCTGGAGGACATCACCAACTGCATCATGAAGACCGTGAAGATCATCACCTACTACGCGCCCATCGGCTTCTTCGGCTTCTTCGCCAGCCTGGTGGCCACCTACGGCCCCGAGCTGATCGGCGATTACAGCCGCACGCTGATCATCTACTATGTGATGAGCTTCGCCTACATGTTTATCTTCTTCCCCATCTATGCCCGGTTCGGCGGCGGCAGAGGCGCGGCGAAGCTGATGTTCTCCAAGCTGTTCCGTCCCGCGGCGGTGTCCTTCGGCACCTGCTCCAGCGTGGCCACCATCCCCACCAACATGGAGGTGGCGGAGGAGACCGGCATCAGCAAGGACGTCAGCGACATCGTGCTGCCCATGGGCGCCACCATGCATATGGACGGCTCCGCCATGTCCGCCATCATCAAGGTGGCGTTCCTGTTCGGCATCTTCGGCATGGACTTCTCCACCGACAAGGCCATCCTGGCCATCATCGTGGCGGTGTTCTCCTCCGTGGCTATGAGCGGTATCCCCGGCGGCGGCGGTACCGGCGAGCTGGTGGTGTGCACCATCTTCTTCCCCGACCAGCTGGCCATCGCCTACCCCATCGCCCTGGCCATCGGCAACCTGGTGGATCCCCCCGCCACCATGGTCAACGCCGCAGGCGACTATGTGGTGTCCTTCATCGTGTCCCGCTATGTGGACGGCAAGGACTGGCTGGAGAAGAAGCTGTACGGCGAGACCAAGTAACACTTTCTCTTCTTACTGTGATAAGCAATAGCGACGGCCCAAATGGGCCGCCGCTATTGCTTATTTTTTAACAACGTGCTACAATAGGAAAAATTTTTTCTGAAAGGAGCACGCTTATGCTGTACGAAACTCTTACCATCGGCGAAAACGGACATCTGTATTTTGCCGGACAGGACACGGTGGCGCTGGCCAAACAGTACGGCACGCCGCTGTATCTGATGGATGAAGACGGCATCCGCCGTCAGTGCCGGGTCTATCAGGAGGCGTTCCGAAAGCACTTCGGTGCCGCCAGCCGCCCCCTGTACGCCAGCAAAGCGTGCTGCTTCAAGCGGATGTACGAGATCATGCAGGAGGAGGACATGGGCATCGATGTGGTGTCCTCCGGCGAGATCTATACGGCGCTGCAGGCGGGGTACGATCTGCGGGGCGCCTATTTCCACAGCAACAACAAGACCGACGCCGACATCGCCTTCGCCATGGACAGCCAGGTGGGCTATTTCGTGGCGGACAACCGGGAGGAGATCGACGCCATCGAGGCGGAGGCCGCCCGCCGGGGCATCCGGCAGAGGGTGCTGCTGCGGCTGACCCCCGGCATCGACCCCCACACCTATGAGGCCATCTCCACCGGCAAGGTGGACAGCAAGTTCGGCTCCGCCATCGAGACGGGACAGGCGGAGGAGATCACGCTGTACACCCTGGCGCAGCCCCATGTGGAGCTGATGGGCTTCCACTGCCATGTGGGCTCTCAGGTATTCGGCGAGGATGTGTTTGAGCGGGCCGCCGTGGTGATGCTGGAGTTCATCGCCGCCATGGCGCGGAAGCACGGCTATCAGGCCCAACAGCTGGATCTGGGCGGCGGCTACGGCGTGCGCTATGTGGACAGCGACCCGTATCTGGACGTGGACGCCAAGGTGGGACAGGTGGCGGCGGCCATCCAGGACGCCTGCGCACGGCTGGGTATCGCCATGCCGGAGATCCACATGGAGCCGGGCCGCAGCATCGTGTGCGCGGCGGGCATGACGCTGTACACCTGCGGCACGGTGAAGAAGATCCCCGGCTACAAGAACTATGTGTCCATCGACGGCGGCATGACCGACAATCCCCGGTTCGCCCTGTACAGGGCCAACTACACCTGCCTGCCGGCCAGCAAGATGACGGAGCCCCGCGATCTCGAGGCTTCGGTGGTGGGCCGGTGCTGCGAGAGCGGCGACATCATCCAGGAACATGTGATGCTGCCCGCCTCGGTGGGACGGGGCGACATCGTGGCGGTTTGCACCACCGGCGCGTACAACTACACCATGGCCTCCCACTATAACCGGCTGCCCAAGCCGCCGGTGGTGATGCTGCGCGGCGGCGAGAGCTATGTGGCCGTGCGGCGGGAGTCCTTTGCCGACCTGTGCCGGAACGACGTATAAGCCGTGCATTTTGAACGCGTTCAAAATGCGATTCCCGAAAGCCTTGCGATCGCAAGGCTTTCGGCGGCTGTTTATTTGATTTGAGGCGGGCCTTGCCCCCTCAAGCTCCCCCGCTGCTCACCTATCGCAGCATGCAACATCGTTTTTTCACAGTCTGAAGCCCAAAAAAGAAAGCCCATAAGGGCTTTCTTTTTTTGCTTATTTTCAGATGCGCTTCCACTTGGCGCCGCCGGGCACGTCGGTGACCTCGATGCCCTGGGCCTTCAGCTCGTCGCGGATGCGGTCGGCCTCGGCGAAGTTCTTGGCCTTCTTGGCGTCGGCGCGGGCGCGGATCAGCTGCTCCACGGCGGCGTCCTCCTCGCCGGACTCACTGATGACGGTGAAGCCGCCTGCCGTGGGGGCGGCCGCCGCCTGCTTGGTGCGCAGCTCCGCCGCCTTCTCCAGCAGCTTCAGGCCCAGCACGGTGTCAAAGCTGTCCAGCAGGGCCAGTTTGGTCTTGTCGTTGGTCTTGGCCTTCAGCACGTCGTACAGCACGGTAACGCCCATGGAGGTGTTCAGGTCGTTGTCCATGGCCTTCATGAACTTGGCCTTGTATTCGTCAAACACCGCCTGATCCACGTCGCCCTCGTCCTTCAGGGCGGCGATCTTGGTCAGCAGCTTGTTGAAGGCCACGGTGGCGTTGTCCAGATTCTCCCAACTGAACAGCAGGCCCTTGCGGTAGTGGCTCTGGAGGCAGAAGAAGCGGTAGGCCAGGGGATCGTAGCCCTTCTGCTCCAGCAGGGAGACGGTCAGGAACTCGCCCTTGGACTTGGACATCTTGCCGCCCTCGGTGTTCAGGTGGGCCACATGGAACCACTGAGGGCACCAGGGATGGCCCAGATAGCTCTCGGACTGGGCGATCTCGTTGGTGTGGTGGGGGAAGGCGTTGTCCACGCCGCCGCAGTGGAGGTCAAGATACTCGCCGTTGAACTTCATGGAGATGCCGGAGCACTCGATGTGCCAGCCGGGATAGCCCACGCCCCAGGGGGAGTCCCATTTCAGGGCCTGATCCTCGAACTTGGACTTGGTGAACCACAGGACGAAGTCGTTCTTGTTGCGCTTATTGGTATCCTCCTCCACGCCCTCGCGGACGCCCACGGCCAGATCGTCCTCATTGTGGTCGTTGAAGATATAGTAGCGCTCCAGCTTGCTGGTGTCGAAGTAGATGTTGCCGCCGGCCTGATAGGCGTAGCCGGTGTCCAGCAGCTTGGTGATGATCTTGATATAGTCGTCGATGAGGCCGGTGGCGGGCTGCACCACGTCGGGGCGCTTGATGTTCAGCTTGCGGCAGTCCTCGAAAAAGGCGTCGGTATAGTACTTGGCGATCTCCATGACGGTCTTGTGCTCGCGCTTGGCGCCCTTGAGCATCTTGTCCTCGCCCTCGTCGGCGTCGGAGGTCAAGTGGCCCACGTCGGTGATGTTCATGACGCGGTTCACGTCATACCCGGCGTAGCGCAGGTACTTCTCCAGCACGTCCTCCATGATGTAGGAGCGCAGGTTGCCGATGTGGGCGAAGTGGTACACGGTGGGGCCGCAGGTATACATCTCCACATGGCCGGGGGTATGGGTGACGAACTCACCCTTCTTATGGGTGGCGGAATTGTACAGATACATGGTGGTTTCTCCTTCTTTATGCTGAATTTGTAATTGATTTTGTAATAAGGTAAGCAAATGGTACACCGCTTTTCAGCCTCCCTCTGTGAGGGAGGTGGCATGACCGCAGGTCATGCCGGAGGGAGAGAATCTGTGCGGTATCGTCTCTCCCCCAGTCGGCTTCGCCGACAGCCCCCTCTCAGAGGGGGCCGAGAAGTGGAATGCTCACATAAAAAACGCCTCTCAGACAGCATTGTCTGAGAGGCGAAAAAGATAGCTTCGCGGTTCCACTCTCGTTTATCACTCAAGTTCGGCACTGTGACGGCGGCCAGCCGGAGGGCTTCCACATCCCCCGCGCTCCCGGACGCACTTTCTGCCCGCAGCGGGTGAAGGGGCTTTCAGCCGGTGGCCCTTTCTCTCTATCCCCGTGGGATGGACATACTCTTTCCGATCGTCGCGCTGTTCATTTGTAGCGTATATTGTAACAGTCTTTCGCCCCGGTGTCAAGCCTCTTTGGCGGTCTTGAACACGTCGGCGTTCTTTACGAAGTACTCCACGCCGGAGTACACGGTGGTCACCAGGATCACGATCTGGCAGACGATGTTCAGCCAATGGGGGATGCCGAACAGGATCAGGCAGATGCACACCATGGTGCTGGCGGTCTTGATCTTGCCGGACCAGGCGGCGGCAATGACGCGGCCCTTCTCCACGGCCACAAGGCGCATGCCGGACACGGCAAATTCCCGCACCAGCACGATGGCCAGGATCCACGCCAGCATGTCGCCCTGCTCCACGAAGCAGCACAGGGCGGCCATCACCAGGCATTTGTCCGCCAGGGGATCCATGAACTTTCCGAAATCGGAGATCTGGTTATAGTGCCGGGCGATGTAGCCGTCGGCAAAGTCCGTCAGGCAGGCCACGATGTACACGCCCAGCGCCCAATAGCGGCTGCCGGAAAAATCCACATACATCAGCACCAGAAACACGGGGATCATCAGCACGCGGCCGATGGTCAGATAGTTGGCCATATTTTTCGGCATGGTTTTACTCCTCCCTTTCGCCCACCAGCTCGCCGTCCATGGCGCCGGTGACGCGTACCATCACGAAGTCGCCGGGATCCACGTCGGCCTCGCTGTTGAAATAGATATGTCCGTCGATATCGGGGCTTTCGGCGTAGCTGCGGCCCATATACTGCATGGACTGAGCATCGAAGCCCTCGCACAGCACCTCCACCAGGTCGCCCATGCGGCTCTCGTTGAAGTCGTCCATGATGCGGGACTGCACGTCCACCACCAGCTCGGCCCGGCGCTCCGCCTCGGCGGTGTCCACGCGGTTGGGCATCTCGGCGGCTTCGGTGCCCTCCTCTGGGGAGTAGGGGAACACGCCCGCCCGCTCAATATGGGTCTCACGCAGGAACTCGCACAGCTCGTTGAAGGCGGCCTCATCCTCATAGGGGAGGCCGGTGATGAGACTGGTGCGCAGCACCACACCGGGGATCCTGGCCCGCAGCTTCTCCATCAGCGCCAGCAGGCCCGCGTGGGTCTCGCGGCGGCGCATGGCCTTCAGGATAGTGTCGTTGCAGTGCTGGATAGGCATATCGATGTACTTGCAGATCTTCGGCTCCGCCGCGATGGTGTCGATCAGCTCGTCGGTGATGGTGTCGGGATAGAGGTAGTGCAGGCGGACCCAGTGGAAGTCCAGCTTGCACAGCTCCCGCAGCAGCTCCGGCAGCTTCTTCTCATGATAGAGATCCACGCCGTAGCGGGTGATATCCTGGGCGATGACGATGCACTCCTTCACGCCGTCCGCCGCCAGGGCCCGCGCCTCGGTCAGGATGTCCTCCATGGGGCGGCTGCGGTAGCGGCCCCGCAGCTTGGGGATGATGCAGTAGGCGCAGCTGTTGGAACAGCCCTCGGCAATGCGCAGATAGGCGAAGTGGGTGGGGGTGGACAGCACCCGGGGCAGCTCCTCCACCGCGCCGTTGATGTCGCTGAAGTGGGTGCAGTCCTCGCCGGCCATCACCTGCTCCACGGCGGACACGATGTCGCCGTAGTCGGCGGTGCCCATCATGCCGTCGATCTCCGGCAGCTCCGTCAGCATTTCGTCCCGGTAGCGCTGGCTCAAGCAGCCGGTCACCAGGATCTTCTTCACCTCGCCCGCCGCCTTCAGCTCCGCGGCGGAGAGGATCGTCTCGATGGCCTCCGTCTTGGCGCTGTCGATAAAGCCGCAGGTGTTGATGACCACCACGTCGCTGCCGTTGACGTCCTCCTGCACGGTCATGCCGGCCTGCAGGCACATGGCCATCATCTGCTCCGTATTGACGCGGTTTTTGTCGCAGCCAAGGGAGATAAAGGATACTTTCATCATTTTCCTCGTTTCTATTCGTCGATTTCTTCGCCCAGGCGGTTCAGAGCCGGGCGGATGTCGCTCCAGGAGAAGCCCCGGCGCAGCAGGGCGTCGCTGAGCTTTTTCAGCGCGGCGCGGTCGGGCATTCTGCCGTTCAGCTTCTTGTGCAGAAAGCGGTCGATGGCGTCGGCGCTGTCGGGCAGTTGGGAAAGCGCGTCCTCCCACAGCTCGCGGGGGACGCCCCGCTTCTGCAGCTCCTGCCGCACGCGGCCCGAACCGTAGCCGGAGACGGCGTAGTGCCGGGCGATGACCCCGGCGTAGGCGGCGTCGTCCACCGCGCCCAGGGACGTCAGCCATTCCACCGCCTCCTCGGCGGTGTCAGGCGCGATGCCTTTACGGTTCAGCTTATCCGCCAGTTCCTTACGGGACATCATCCGGCCGGAGGCCAATTGGGCGGCCTTTACCCGGCCCTCTGACCGTTTGGCGGACGTCTCTAATTGTACCACAAGCTGGGGGGATAAGTCCATACCCGGATACAAGCCAAATTGCAGGAGCTCATGACCGGTGATCCGGAGGGGGTCGCCCTCCTCCAGATACACCAGCACGCGCTCCTGCACATGTTTGGAATTTTCGATCCGTGTGATCCTCATTCGTCGCTGTCGTCAAAGTCGTCGGCAGAAACATCCACGGCGCGGCCCGCGGCACGGGCGGCGATCTTGGACTGGTTGCCCATCAGCTTATGGAAATTCTCGCGGACGTTCTTCTCCAGCGCCGCGGCGGCCTCGGGATTCTGGCGGAAGTACTCCTTGGCGGCGTCCTTACCCTGGCCCAGGCGGACATCTCCCAGGCTGAACCAGGAGCCGCTCTTCTGCACCAGATCCAGCTTGACGCCCAAATCGATGAGCTCACTGAGCTTGCTGATGCCCTCGCCGTACATGATGTCAAACTCCGCCTCACGGAAGGGAGGCGCCACCTTGTTCTTCACCACCTTGGCGCGAACGTGGTTGCCCACCACCTCGCCGCCGGCCTTGAGTGTCTCTACCCGGCGGACATCAATGCGGACGGAGGCGTAGAACTTCAGGGCCCGGCCGCCGGTGGTGACCTCGGGGTTGCCGTACATGACGCCCACCTTCTCGCGGAGCTGGTTGATGAAGATGACGATGGTATTGGTCTTGTTGATGATGCCGGTCAGCTTGCGGAGGGCCTGGCTCATCAGGCGGGCGTGCAGGCCCACGAAGCTGTCGCCCATCTCGCCCTCGATCTCGGCGCGGGGCACCAGGGCCGCCACGGAGTCCACCACCACCACGTCGATGGCGCCGGAGCGCACCAGGGCCTCGGTGATCTCCAGGGCCTGCTCACCGGTGTCCGGCTGGGAGATCAGCATGTCCTCCACATTGACGCCCAGGGCCTTGGCATAGGTGGGATCCAGGGCATGCTCGGCGTCCACGAAGGCCACTTCGCCGCCCATCTTCTGGGCCTCGGCCAGCACATGGAGGGCCAGGGTGGTCTTACCGGAGGATTCCGGGCCGTAGATCTCCACCACGCGGCCGCGGGGCAGGCCGCCGATGCCCAGCGCCAGATCCAGCGCCAGGGAGCCGGTGGGGATGGCCTCTACATTGGCCACGTTGCCGTCGCCATAGCGCATGATGGAGCCCTTGCCATACATCTTCTCGATCTGCTGCATGGCGGTCTCGATCGCTTTTTTCTTATCGGAGTTGACGGCGCTTGCCGCCGGTGCTTCCTTCTTCGCTGCCATGGGTTCTCCTCCTTTTATCTCTCCGTCATTCGGTATCAAATACGCTTTCATGAAGGGTGCCGTATACCACGCGGGGAATGCCCGCCGTGTCCGGCACCACCTCGATATCGCCGAAGCCCTGGGCGCGCATGATGCGCAACACGTCGTCGGCCTGGCCGATGCCCACCTCGAAATACAGGCGGCTGCCGGGGTGCAGGGCCGTGCGCCATTTGTCGCTGATGGCCCGGTAGAAGTCCAGGCCGTCGTCGCCGCCCTTCAGGGCCGTCATGGGCTCGTAGTCCCGGACGGACACGTCCAGTCCCGGGATGTCGCCGTCGGGGATGTAGGGCGGGTTGCTGACGATGCAGTCAAACTCGCCGAAACGGGGCGGCGGGTCGTCAAGGGCATTCACTTGCCAAGGCATCACCTGGGCCGTCAGGCCGCAGCGGCGGATGTTCTGGCGGCAGACCCGCAGGGCGTCCTCCATCAGCTCGCCCAGCACCACATGGCTGCCGGGGCAGAATTTCGCCACCGCCAGACCCACGCAGCCGCTTCCGGCGCACAGATCCAGCACACGGGGCTCGTCCAGGGTCTTTACAAAGCCGATGGCCTGCTCCGCCAGCACCTCGGTATCGGTGCGGGGGATCAGCACGCTCTCGTTGACGTCCAGATCCATGCCACAGAAGCTCCACTCGCCGATGAGATAGGCCAGGGGCTCCCCCGCCAGGTGGCGGCGCATCAGGGCGCGGGCACGCTCTTCCACGTCCTGGGGGACGTACAGGCGGCTGTCACGCAGCAGCTCCTGCCGGGTCTTTCCGGCGGCGAAAGCCACCAGCTCCCGCGCCTCCAGCGTGGCGGCGTCGATGCCGGAGCGGTGCAGCTCCTGCCGGATATCCATATACAAATTGTTATATGTTGTCGCCATAATACGAATTGTTGTCAGTTTTGTCGATTTTGACCCTTTACCACTTGTCCTTGCCCTGCTCCTCCGGCAGCACCAGCTTCATGGCCTCGATGGCCACCTCCAGCATGGAGTCGTCCGGCTCGTTGGTGGTGAAGTTCTGCATCCACATGCCGGGGGCGGACAGGATCCGGGTCAGCTTATTGTCATGGGCGCCCACGGCGCGGTTGAACTCATAGGTGATGCCCACCACAGGCACCAGCAGCAGCAGCTTCACGCCGATGCGCACCCAGATATTCTGCCAGTTGATGTAGGGGAACACGAGGCTGGACACCAGGATGGAGACGATGATCACCACAAACAGGAAGCTGGTGCCGCAGCGGGGATGGTGCTTTGGCTGGATGCGGGCGTTTTCCACCGTCAGGGGCAGGCCCGCCTCGTAGCAGAAGATGGTTTTATGCTCGGCCCCGTGGTAGCAGAACACCCGGCGCACGTCCTTCTGCTTGGAGCACAGGATGAGATAGGCCAGGAAGATCAGCACCTTCACCACGCCCTCGATCAGATTGTGGAGGGCGGCGCTCTGGGCGTGGAACAGCCCGGCGATGAAGGTGGGCAGCAGCATGAACAGCACCAGCGTCATGCCCAGGGACAGGATCACCGAGAAGGCCACCAGCACATTCTGCAGCTTTTCCGCCGGGACATGCTTTTCCAGCCACTGGTCGAACTTGCTGGGCTGGGTGCTCTCGTCATCGGGGAAGTAATCCGCCGAGAACATCAGCGCCTTGACGCCGGTGATGATAGAGCTGATGAAGGTGGCCATGCCCCGGATGATGGGCCAGCCCAGAATGGGGAATTTATCCTTGATGAATTTCCGCTCTGTCACCTTGGTGACCAGCCCCTCGGGGGCGCGGACGACGATGGCGTCCTTCTCCGGCCCGCGCATGAGGATGCCCTCGATCAGCGCCTGGCCGCCGATGGTGGTGCGGAAGGTTTCTTGCTTTTTTTCTGCCATGGTGTTCCTTTCTTACAAGTATAGCACAATTTTTTCAGATTGCAACACTTGTTCTATCAATTCTTTTCCTTTTCGTGGTGAGCCCGGTGCCCGATGGGCAGGCGGATGGTGACGATGCAGCCGCCGCCCTTGGCGTTGCCGATGGCCAGCGTGCCGCCGTGAAGGCGGATGATCTCGTCGCACACCGCAAGGCCGATGCCGCTGCCCCGGGCCTTGGAGGAGCCCTTATAGAACTTCTCCTTCACATGGGGCAGATCCTCCGCCGGGATGCCGTGGCCGTAATCGCGGATGGTGATGATATAGTGATTGCCCCGGCGCGCCAGCCGCGCCTCGATCCGCTTGCCGCTGCCGCCGTGCTTGGCGGCGTTGTCCAGCACGTTGCAGAATACCTGCTTCAGCCGCTCGGAGTCTCCGGTGATGGGCTCGTCATACATACCGTCGCAGTGGTACTCCAGCTGGATGCCCTGCTGCTTGAAGATCTCGTGATAGGTATACACCGCATCCTCGAACTCCGCCTGCAGGTCTACCTGCTCCAGATGCAGGGTAAAGCGCCCGTCGGCGATCTTGGAGAAGTCCAGCAGCTCCTCCACCATATTGGTCAGGCGGCCGGACTCCTTCACGATGATGCTCAGGCCCCGGCGCAGGGATTCCGGGTCGCCGCCCTCGTCCGCCAGCAGCGTCTCGCCCCAGCCGTTGATGGCCGTCAGCGGCGTGCGCAGCTCGTGGGACACGGAGGAGATGAACTCCGACTGCAGCTTCTCGTTTTCGCCGATCTTCAGGGACATGTCGTTGATGTTATCCACCAGCTCACCCATCTCGTCGGCGTAGCGGTTGGGGATCTGATAGCCGTAGCTGCCGCCGGAGATCTGTTTGGCCGCCTCGCTGACGGCGGAAATGGGGGCCACCACATTGTTGATCAGCAGCAGGCTGGAGATGACGATGACGAAGATCACCGCCGCCATGATGGCCAGGATGATCAGCACCGTCAGCAGCACCTGGCTGTCCAGATTCCGGGTGGCGGTGACGAAACGCATGACGCCCACCACGCGGCCATTGAATTTCAAAAGGCCAGAGGCGGCAATGATCTTTTCTCCCGTGGTGGGATCCACGCCGCGGAAGCTTTTGACCTGGCCGCTGTTGAGGGCATCTGTGATGTCCTTTGTGCCGGGGACGGAGCCCACCATCAGGCTGCGGGTGGAGACCTCCACATGGCCGTTGTGGTCAATGAATTGCAGCTCGATCTTGTCGCTGTCCTCGAAGCTGTTGGCGTAGAGGGTGGCGCTGCGGTAATACTCGTCATAGCTGGTCATGGCGTAGTTATTGAAATACTCCGCGCCGGCGTTGGCCTTGGCCTCCAGCGCGCTGCGGGCATTGGCGTAGTAGTTGCTGCCCAGAGCGATGGAGACCAGCGCCGCGATCAGCACCAGAATGGTGATGACCGGCAGGATACTGCTGATGATCCAACGGCGGCGCAGGCCGATGGCCCGCCTGGGCTGGGCCGTCTGCTCCGGCAGTCCGGTCAGCTTTGTCAGCTTTGTCAGCTTTGTCACAGGTCTCCCTCCCTTCCGGTTTGTAGGCGGCGCTTACTCGCCCCATTTATAGCCAAAGCCCCACACCGTGGTGATATAGGTGGGATTGGCGGTGTCATCCTCGATCTTCAGCCGCAGACGGCGGATGTTCACGTCCACGATCTTCAGCTCGCCGAAGTAGTCGTGGCCCCATACGGTATCCAGGATCTCCTCGCGGCTGAGGGCCTTGCCGGGATTCTCCATAAACAGCTTCATCAGGCCGTATTCCACCTGGGTCAGCTTCACCCGCTGGCCGTTCTTTTCCAGCGTGCGGTTCCGCAGATTCAGGGTAAAGGGCGGGCTGGTCAGCTCGCCGGATTTCTCCTCCGGCTCTACGCCGCCGCTGCGGCGCATCAGAGCGTCCACACGGGCCGTCAGTTCGGCCGGAGAGAAGGGCTTGGTCACATAGTCGTCGGCGCCGGTCATCAGGCCGGTCACCTTGTCCATCTCCTGGGAGCGGGCCGTCAGCATGATGATGCCGATGTTGGCGTCGTTGGCACGCAGGCGGCGGCATACCTCGAACCCGTCGATGCCGGGCAGCATCACGTCCAGCAGCGCTACCCGGATATCCTTCTGGGCCTTCAGCTTTTCCAATGCCTCCTCGCCGCTTTCCGCCTCGACCACTTCGTAGCCGGCGCGGCGCAGATTGATCACGATAAAGCCGCGGATATTGGCTTCATCCTCCAATACCAGTACCTTTCGCATAGACTCTCCTTTCCTCCCACCCCTCAGCTGTTGGAGGGCTGCCACGCGCTGATGGCCAGATGGAAGCTGTCCTTGAGCTGCTGTACGTCCATACCGTACAGGCTGGCATCCTGATACAGCTCCGCCGCGAAGATCGTGCCGGGCTGGCGCCACAGGATAAAGCGGTCGCCCATATTGGCGCGGTTCTCGCGGTTTTCGTTGGTGATGGTGTACATCGCCAGCACCGCCGTGTCGTCCACATACAAGGTGACCTGGTTCTCTCCGGCCACCGTTTCCTCCGACTCCGCCCGGACACGGCCCCGCCAGTTGTCCGGCAATTGCAGATACCAGCCGCCGCTCTGGCTGTGATAGGTCTGCGCCACCAGGCGGTTCCGGCCGGTACGGCTGTACTGCCGCCACAGGGTCAGCGTATCGTTTCCGGTACCCTCTTCGTCGGGGAAGGGTACCTCGGTAATGCCGTCGTCATTGACATCCTGGGGGATCAGCTGGCGGTATGGCTGGATCACCTCGGATTTTCCCGTGGCGGTATCCATCGTCAGGTTCACCAGCGCGTTGCGGTTCTCCCACGTCAGGATATCGGTCACGGCCTTTCCGTTGTCTGTCACGCCTGTGATAAACACCGCCGTTTTTCCGGCCATCAGCGTTCCCTTGACCACGCTGCCGCGGGCCAGCTCCGGCATGGTGCTGGACAGGCCGCAGCGATAGGCCACCGCCAGAATATTGGTCTGCCAGGTATAGACCTCCGCCACCGGCGTACCGTCGTTATCGCTGCGCATGACGAACAGGGCGGGCGGATCGTAGGAATTGAGCGCCTGCACCACAAAGCGGGCGTAGCCGCTGCTCATCAGGGGGATGGCCTCGCGGCCGATGTTGTACACTGCCACGGTCTGTACGGTGCTGCTGATCTTCCAGCCCACCACCAGCTCGTTCCGGCCGTCGCCGGTCAGATCCTCATAGTACACGCTGTCGATGCTGCTGCCGCTGCTCTCGACTGTGCACAGCTGCTCATAGCTTTCGTTCAGCTTTTCAAACACCAGGATCTTCAGCGGCTTCTCGTCGCCGGTTTTGCGGAGAAATACCACCGCCTCCTGGGTCTCATCACCGTTGAGATCCACCATCTGCACCGACTGGATGTTCTGGCCCGCCGTGGGGGCGGCGTACTCATAGCCCTCGGAGATCAGCTGCTCGATCTGCTGGCTCAGGCCGGTGTATTCATCCGGCACCCGGGGCAGGGTAAACATATCCTCCACAGAATTATCCATGCCGCACGCACTCAGCACCCACACCAGTGCCGTCAGCATCCACACCAGCGCGATGCGCCGGATCGTTTTTTTCACACCTGTCCCCTCCCTTCACGCGACGGCCCTTGGAAGCCGTCACATACCTTTTCAATGGTATCATATCACATCTCCCCCTCTTTTGGTAGTCCCAGTTTTTTGTTTTCCACCGGATTTACAGTAAATTTACACTTGCAATTACCGCTGTTGTCCGGTATAATATCTCTGTTCCAATGCCGGTGTGATGGAATTGGTAGACGTAGTGGACTCAAAATCCACCGCTGGCGACAGCGTACCGGTTCGAGTCCGGTCACCGGCACCAGAAGCGCCCGACCTCCTGTGAGGCCGGGCGTTTTCTCTGCTTGCTTTGTTAGTTTTACTGTTACCCGTTATAACATTCCATAGCTTTACTTTTCTTGTTAAATATTCTACTATATAGACACAACAAGAAAACAACACCCCACATAAAACTACTTACTAAGGAGGAAACTACCATGAAAAACATCTCTACTTACATCATGATCTCCATCGTCTCCCTCGTGCTGGTGGTGGCGACCGCCTTTTTGATGACCGCTGCCGACGCTCCCATCCGCGAAGCCGGTTACTATCTGCCGCTGCTGCTGGGCGCCGTGTTCACCTGGAGCACCGCCAAGGCCAACCTGATGGAGCGTGACCGCGAGATCCGCAGCAACCGCGTCTTCACTCCCAGCCACGCCGCCGCGTAACACTTACCTGACCATCTGTTTTCTCTCTCAAATAAACAAGCAGCGCCCGGGTCATATGACCCGGGCGCTGCTTGTTTCTGGGGAAACATCTTGTTTTTTCAAGCGGCTGCTGATACAATACCTGTATCTTACGATCTATTTGCTCGACAAGGGAAAGCCTATGCGTTACGGATTCTACTACCTTTTATTCTTCGTGGGGGCGCCGCTGGTATTGTGGCTGCTTCTGAGAAAGCGCCCCATCTGGGCCCGGCGCTGGTTCCGGGCAAGTGCGGTCGCCCTCATTCTTGCACTGGGCGCCGCCCTGGCGCTTATCCCGCGGAAAAGCGTACAGACCTATTCCTCTCCGGAGGAGGCGTTCCGGTATAAGAATCAAGGCGAGATCCTGCTGGTTCTGGAGGGCGAACAGAGCGCCTATGTGATCGCGCAGCAATCGGGCAGCACCTACGCGTATGATCTCGTTGCCCGTGACGGTGATATGTGGCGTCCTGTCACCGGCGTATCCGCGAATCCCACCGTTATCACCAGCGGCTCCGCCGTGATCCGCATATACCGATATGACAAGACCGGGGACTACTACCTCTCTGTCACGGATGGCGGCGGGCAGAATGTGACGGTGTCGGATAACTGCGGCTCTCTATTCCACCGGATTGGCGATACCTACGCGGTCTCCGGCGGTACGTTTTCGGCGTATACCTATTACGCCTATGTGCCTGATCTGGATGACGCGTATCAGCTTACGATCAACGGACGGGCGGTCACGCTTGCGTAGGGTATTCCAAGTGAATTTTCTCGTATAAAAGTGCAAAGAAAAGTCCTGAAATCTTGCGATTTCAGGACTTTGTTGGTTGCGGGAGAGGGACTTGAACCCCCGACCTCCGGGTTATGAGAAATGCACCGTGAATTTCTTGTAGTCCCATAGCGGCGCATATAATCCCAGAAAGTCAGTGTTTTCAAGGGTTTCGAGGAATCTGCATTCCTCTTCGTTCCCATCCCGTACCATGAAATCCTGTAGCGGTTGGTGTCAGCGTTGGTGTCAACTCCGAGAGCAGGGCCATGAGACGGCCGATTTTGTTGACCCAACCACGCAAAAAACGCACCTTTAGGTTTTTAACTCTAAGGGATTCAGTTCATTGGGGTTCGGACAAAACAAGAAACAGACCATCAGGCACATGAATCGTACCAACATCTAAATAGCGCAATGGCGCAGCATTACCAGCGGAACATCATTCCACATTTGGCAATGCTGCGCCGCTTTTGTTCTATGCCAATTATAACACAAGGCTTCCTATTATGGAAGCGCATTTCAGGAGGTTTCCATGTCAGAATATACACTTGAGATCAAACAGATCGTAGACTATCCACGCTGCCGGATCTACCGGCAGTTCGTACAAGCCTTGATAGCAGACCGGAGCATTCGCGTGAGCGGAGGCTCCGGTCTTTTTTATTTTGTCGTGCTCTGCGCCTATGCCAACTTCCGCACCTCATATAAGCGTATTGATGGTATCAGCTACACCATCTACCCCGGCGAATGGATCATGTCCGTGGAGGAACTGTCCCAGTATTTCCGCACACGCTTCCGCCGCCAGACCTTAACCGCATTGGAGGGACTGCAAAAGAAAGGACTTATCAGCTTCCTCATTCTCGGACATGGCAAGCTGGTCAAATTCAAGATTTGCGGCTGGCGGCGCCACAACACGATCCTCGATTATAACGCGCCCTGCCAGAAGGATACCGGCTTTTTCTTCTTCCCTGTCTCTACAGCCACAGAGCTGGTCAGCGCCGGTCACTGCTCAGAGATGGATGCCGTGCTGGATCTGTGGCTGAACACGGTCTATAACGATCCACAAGTCCTTGGCTCAGATGTTGGGCCGGTGGTCTACCTCCGCAATGGCACAGGCTGCCCGCTGGTCAGCTATGCGGAGCTATCTGGACGTGGGAGGGTGATTATGAGAATCAGCCCGCCATGGCCACCATGTCCCTGACCCGGGGCAATAGCGCGGATCAGGGACGGATCACCTTCAAGTGGTGGTATACCAAGGACAACGGCGATCCACAGGAGGTTTATGAAGGCGACTGGCTGCTGACAGACGGTGGGAAATTTCTGGGTTTGACCATGACCCGCACCAGCGGCCGGCAGTATAAAAAGGGCGAGGCATCCACCTCGGTGGAGGGCGCGTTCCGTATTCAGGTGCCTGAGGCTTTTGATATTGTCCCGGTCCTGAATATTTCTGAGGGTGCAAAGGGTGAACGGCTTCCCATTCAGCAGATACCCAATGAACTGCTCATGTTCAACCCCTCTCAGGGGTAAATAACAAGAAAAAACGGAAAGGAGGCACCCATGCGTAATAATCGGAAGAAACTGTTCAGGCTTCTTGTGGCGGCGCTGCTGGCTTTTATGATGACGCTGTCGCTGACAGGGTGTCAGGTGGAGATACCCGGCATGGGAACCATCAATATTAGTGACGGAACGACCGCCGGCGGAACAGGCGGCGGCAACACGGGCGGCGATATAGGCGGCGAGCCGGGGGCCTATGACGATTCTCTGAATCTGCTGCGGCAGGAACTGGAAGAGCGTCACCAGGACGAGCGCTTCGCGGTGGCCTATATCGGCGATATCGACGGCAGCCTGAGTGATCTGGCGATTTCCTTGCAGGAGTGGATGAACAGCAAGGCGCCGATGCTGTGCGCCCAGTATCCGTTCATCCGGAATATCCCACAGGAGCGGGTGGTGGACGACAGAGGAAGCCTGTTCTGCGTGGTGCCCCGTGACCCCGACGCCACCGTGGTGGTGAACCGCATCCGGTGGAGCGAGGTGAAGGGCGACTACGAGACCATTAAGGAGCTTTACCGCAGCCAGAGTGGCGAGCCGATCCTGTTGTTTGTCTCCTACGATCTGGAGAAGACTCCCTTTGAAACCACGGAGCTGCGTTTGACCGACCGCTATGGCGATACCCTGAGCTGGCTCCCCACCACCGGAGCGGTGTCGCTGCCCTACGACTATGAGAACGATAAGAACCTGGCTTTTGACTTCACCTTTTACTCGCAGGAGGGGAACGATGAAAACGACGGCAGCGACTTTGGCTGGACCTGCCCCGACGGCTCTCAGCTGACGCAGAGACTGTGGGTATGGAATGGGGAGACGGATAAGCCCGCGATTGCCACCTTGGAGCTGAATGCCAACAGCAGTCAGGAGAACGATTGGGGCTCGGGCACCTTTATCTGGTGGTATGAGAGTGACTATACGACACCGGAAGAGGTCTATGAGGGCGACTGGTCGCTGAGCGCCAACGGGGAATACTCCGGCGTGCTGACACTGGATATGACCCGCACCGACGGCAAGAGACACAAGCCCGGCGAGACGGATCGGCTTATCCATGACAGCTTTATTGTTCAGGTGCCCATGCTCTTTGAGGACTACAACTGTCTGGCCGTTGACAAGGGTACGCACGGCTCCTATCTGCCCGTTCAGATGGAGCCGGAAACGGTGCTTTACTTCTATCCCCAGTGGACGGAGTAAGCGTGTGTGAACACGGAAAGGAGGCGACGCCATGCGTAATAACGGAAAGAATCTGACCAGACTGCTTGCGGCGGCGCTGCTGGCCTTGGCTATGACGCTGCCGCTGACAGGGTGTCAGGTGGAGATACCCGGCGTGGGAACCATCAACATCAGTGACGGAACGACCACCGGCGGAACAGGCGGCAGCACGGGCGGCGGCACGAACGGCGGCGATATAGGCGGCGAGCCGGGGGCCTATGACGATTCTCTGGATCTGCTGCGGCAGGAGCTGGACGAGCGGCAGCAGGACGAGCGCTTCGCGGTGGCCTACATCGGCGATATCGACGGCAAGCTGAGTGATCTGACGGTTCCTCTGCGGGACTGGATGAATGATACGGCGCCGGGGCTGTGCGCCCAGTATGCCTTTATTCGGAATATCCCGCAGGAGCGGGTGGTGGGCGACAGCGGAAGCCTGTTCTGCGTGGTGCCCCACGACCCCAACGCCACCGTGGCGGTGAACCGCGTCCGGTGGAACGAGGCGAAGGGCGGCTACGAGACCGTTGAGGTGCTCTACCGCAGCGAGAGCGGCGAGCCGATCCTGCTGTTTGTCTCCAACGATCTGGGGACTGTCCCCACCGATACCACGGAGCTGCTTTTGACCGACAGTCATCCCGATACCCTGAGCTGGTATCCCATCCCCGGAATAGTGGCGCTGCCCTACGACTATGAGAACGACCGGAAGCTGGCCTACGACTTCACCTTTTACTCGCAGGAGGGGAACGACGGCTTCGGCAGCGACATCGGCTGGACGTGCCCCAGCGGCTCCCAGCTGACGCAGGAGGTATGGGCGTGGGATGGCCATACGGATAAGCCCGCTCTGGCCACTCTGGAGCTGCACGCCAACAGCAGTCAGGAGGACGATTGGGGCACGGCCACCTTTACATGGTGGTACGAAAGCGACTTCGTCACACCGGAGGAGGTCTATACAGGCGACTGGGGACTGACCGGCAACGGAGAATACTCCGGTGTGATCATGCTGGATCTGACCCGCACCGGCGGCAAGAGATACAAGCCCGGCGAGACGGAACGGATCATCCACGATAGCTTCATCGTGCAGGTTCCCATGGCCTTTGAGGACTACACCTATCTGTCCATCGACAAGGGACAGCACGGCTCCTATCTGCCCATTCAGATGGAGCCGGACACGGTACTTTATTTCTATCCCCAGTGGGAGTGATGCGCGTGTGTGAACACGGGAAGGAGACAACGCCATGCGTAAATGCTGGAAAGGGCTGGCGGTGATCCTTGGGATCGCGCTGGTGGCCCTGGCTTTGTTCACTTGGCGCTGTGCGCGCCGGAAAAATAACGACGAATAATGGAGGTAAAACACATGAAAAGAAGCAGAAAAACCTTATTCGCCCTGCTGTTGGCCCTGGTCATGACACTGGGTCTGGCCGCCACCGCATGGGCAGCGGAGGGCGACAGCGGAACTGTGGTAGGACCACTACCGGATGGCCCCGTAATAAATCAGCCTACGCCTGAAGTACCGGAGGCGTATAAGATTCCCTTTACCAAAGTTGTGGAGCAGAAGGGCGCATTTGCTCCCGGCCCGAAGGATTTCTCCCTTGAAGCCTTTTTGCTGAATGAAAATGGCGGCGCAGATACACCATTTTACAAGTTTTCCTTTGACACCTCCGGCACGGGAATTGGCAGCTTTTCCAGTGAAATGACGATTCCGGCAAATGTATTGGGTAATAGAGATGGATTCTATGTCCGTGAAGTGAACGGCGGCGCTAGCGGCTGGACGTATTCCGAGGATATGTACTATGCATCTTTTTCTATTGACGCATCGGCTGGTATCCCTATGGTATTTGGCCCGCGCGAATTGTCAAAGATTTTGGGCATTTCTAAAAATAAGACTTATGAGGTCGTAAACAGGTATGATTTTCCTAAAATCCGAGTTGGCAGAAGAATCATCATCAGCAAAAAACACTTTTTGGAGTGGATGGACGCCAACTTTGGTAAAGAACGCAACAATACATAAAAGGCACTTTTGTTATTTGCTTTGATTCCTGTTGAGTTTTCCTTCGGAAAGTCGTATAGATATTATGTGTGGAAAAACCTAAAGGTTTATATCCCACATGGTACGATTTGTATGCCTGTACGACAGTAAGGAGGATCAATAAAAGTATGGGCAAAAAGAAAGCAAATGGAGAAGGATCCATTACAAAACGCAAAGATGGCCGCTACATGGGACGCTATACAGTGGAAAGCAAACGAAAAGCGGTCTATGGCGATTCTTTCGAGGAGGTGAGGCAGAAACTCAACGAGATACTGAACGAGATTGCAAAAGGTGCCTACGTAGAACCCAATAAATACAGCGTGGAAAAATGGCTGCGAGAATGGTTAGAGTTATATGCCCTGCCAACGGTGAAGCGGTCAACATACATCTCCTATGAAGGATATGTACGGATACACCTTGTCCCGGAGATAGGGCAAATAAAGCTGACATCTTTGAGCACCAGGGATCTCCAGAAGTTCTTTAAGGAAAAAGCCGGTACAGAAGAGAAGAAGGGGTTAGCTCCGAAGACGTTGCGGAATATTTACAATATGCTTCATTCGGCATTAGACCAAGCAGTTGCTGACCACAAGATTCTTAGAAATCCGACTTTGAATGTCAAATTGCCAAAGGTAAAAACCAAGGAGAGGCGTGTCCTCACTGTGGAAGAGCAGACGGCGCTACAGGAGGCTGTAAGCCGTGCTGATGAACTGCATGCCTATGGAATAACCTTTGCAGTCAGCACCGGGGTTCGTTTGGGTGAACTGCTGGCCTTACGCTGGAAAGATGTGAATGAAAAAGAACATTACGTCTACGTCAGGAGAACACTGGGCAGGCTGCAGAAAGTTGATGGAAAGGGACGTCTCATGAAAAAAGAAAAAGGCGTTCCTTCGACGGAAATTGTTGTACGTTCCCCCAAATCTGAATTGTCCATGCGAAAAATACCATTGTTCGATGAGTTGTGGAACGACTTGATGGCATACAAAGAAAAACAGAACGCTCTAAAGGATGCACTTGGATCAGAGTATCAGGATCAGGGCTATATTTTTGCCACGCCACTGGGTCATCACAACGATCCAAAAGTCTACCAAACGCTTTTTAAGCGCATAGTAGCCGATGCTGGAATCGAATCTGCGAACTTCCATGCGCTGCGTCATACATTTGCGACACGGGCGTTGGAGTCAGGCATGGACATTAAGGTGTTGTCTGCATTACTGGGCCATGCGCAGGCGTCAACTACGCTTAATCTCTATGGACATGTCCTTCCGGATCATAAGAAGATCAGCATGGAGAAAATGCGAGGCAACTATATGAGCTGCAGCAGTATAAGCGGCAGTTCTGATGATACTTCCGCAGATGTTCCGCAGACTCAAGACCCGACCATTAGCACCATAGAGGATGCCCAGCATAATCAAGAGCCTGCCATCGACACTACTGCGGAAAATCTTCAAGAGCCGGCCATTGACACTGCTGCGGAGAATCTTCAAGAGCAGGAACTGAGTGGTGACACCAATACAGCTATGCCGCAAGTTCACGATTTAGCCATTGACACCAACGCAGATGCGATACAAGCTCAAGCAAGCTGATTTTGACACCAATGCGTTGGAGTCAAAGCAAAAGCCATCCACGTCAGAATTGAAGAATAACCTCAAAAGAGCAGCTTATTTTTTCGGCATGGCTTGCCAGCAAAAATGGTGTCATTTGGTGTCAGGAAAGCGGTTGGTGTCAATCGTTGGTGTCAAGAGCATGAAAGAGTGTCAGAAAACCACACTTTCGCAACATCAAATATCCGAAAGCCCGAACAATGCAGGACGCTGACACATTGGTGTCGGTTGGTGTCACAGCAAAATGAGCAAAGAGATTTAAGGGTGCGGTGAAAACAAAAAGAACCGCAAACCCTTTGAAATCAATGGGCTTGCGGTTCCTGTTTGTCATGCGTGACCGATTTAGATACACGCTGAAAATAGGAAGAATCGAGAGCTGAAGCGGCTTTGGGCTGTTTCAGCCATATTTTTTGCTTACAATTTCCCGTGATAGAGAAGAATCGACAGATTTTTAAGAGTGACCAAAATAGATACAGCCTCACATTTCCGATTTCCGTCTTTGCGCTCATTTTCGCTTGCCGTGTTTTTGAGAATCACTTTCCCGATCTTTCAGCCATGCCTCAAATGCTCGAACATTTCCTTCGTGCGTATAGAATTCTCGAATGGCAGGGAGCAGTGATGCAGCCAACCCTTTGAGCGCCCACAAGTCAGGTTCGACTTTATCGAGGTTGTAATCTTCCACATCTGTGACTGTGCCATCCTTGTCAAAATGGATGATGCTGACGGGTATTCTGTTAAACTTCTCATCCATCTTTTCTCGGCTCCTCAGCGGTAGAATCTGTTTCGATTTGAAATCGGCTCTTTATAGGCCGTCAGGCACTTCATCCGGAAAGCTCTCGGCAAACCAGCGGAATGGTATAAGAACCATATCTGGTAGACCGTTTTCTGTTATTACGAAGCCAATGTCCTCGTTGTCAATACGTTCCAGGATTTCATCCAATTTTTCGGCGAGCAGTGTTTGCTCGATGCGTTCCATTTCGGATAGCGGCGGCAGTCTTTTCATTTTGACATCCCCTTATTCCTGCTGTGATGTGCTTTCTCCGGAAGATGCAGGGACAGGCTTTAGCGTACCGGTTATAAAATCATACAGCGCTTCAGGCTCTTTCAGACAATACTTCATGGTGCAATCTGCTTCCCATACCGCATAGTCATCGGTCGCTTCATACAACCACCAACCGATATAGTCGTATTGATCATTGACTGCTTCTTTCAAAACATCTCTAAGAGCCAGCAGATACTTGTTTTCAACACCGTAGACAAAATGACCATCACCGACCAGATTGAGTGCTTTGCTAAACTGCTCATCAATGGACTCTTGCTCCTTTATCATCTGGAGTGCCTTGCAGAACCCTTCTTTACTTAACATTGGTGCTATTCCTCTCTTGACCTTCCTGTTCCTCTTTCCACATTTTGAGAAGCTCAATTGCATGAGCCTGTGTGTTAGGATCGGCACAGTATTCGAAGAACTGTACCGCAGCTTCTTCCGGCGTGAGGCCATAAGGCTTTAGCACCTCGGTTACCTGTGCCAGCAGTTCTGCATCGATTTCAATGGTAATCGTTACTTTGCCATCATCCATCATGCTGTTCCTCCGTTTCTTTTAGACTATCGTATTGAGGCTCTTCAGAATAAAACACTTGCATGTCATCCAACCGAAGACACGCCAGCCTGCCGAGAACCCCAGACCAGGGGTCACCCTTTTCAGGGAGCATACAGCCGCAGTCGATTCCAATCCAGCTCTTTACACCCCATATTGCCATTGGATTATCATACTGGAAGCGGAAAGTTGGCGTGTGTCCGAAGATGACAGTACAGTCCTCCAGAACGGGGAAACTCTCAAATCTCATCCAGACAGCGAAGTCTCGCTCACACTCATATTTACGACCGTAGGTTTCATACAGCTCGACAGGCGCGGCGTGGGTCAGAATGAACTTCCTATTATTCTGAGTAAGTTCTATGTTTACAGGCAACTTCTCCAGATACTCGAATATCTCTTGGCGAACGGTTTTCTTTATGTGCTTCAAATAGTCATGCGTTACTTGGCCTCCATTTCTGTACCACAGAGACTGTTTTCGCTCGTAGTAGTATTCTGGCCATTCCTCATCTTCTGGGGGTGGGTAGTAGAGAGCCTCCATCATCATTAATTCGTGATTGCCCAGAAGCATTTTAACATTTGGCATCGCCATGATCTGACGGAGAATTCTGATGCCGTCAGGGTTCCTGTCTATCACATCTCCCAAAACATAGAGGGTGTCATCCGGCTGCAGGTTGATTTGCTTCATAACGGAATCAAAGCGCCGCTTTTGTCCATGGATATCAGACATTACATAAATCATGGTGGTCCACCTCCTTCTTCGCAACACGAACAATTACCATATTTCGGAGCGACTAGCTATCAAAAAATCATAATTCACAGACAATGATCCTGATTGGCATTTCTGATGACCTATCAGTCACAAAGCACGGGATGGTCTGTCGGAAAATCTGGATTTGGTCTTGAATCCTGACAAGCAGCCCTTTGAGTAAATCCTTTGAAATGTATCCATCGTTTTCGTTCTCAACGGGATTTTGAAGCAGCATCTCCAAGCCAGAGAGGTTGCCCCAAATGAAGAAATCCCACGAATCGAATGAGCTGCGTTCAACTGCTGGGTTTTCTGCACAGATGATGTCCTGCGTCTCTACCGCCAAATCAGAAAAGCGGATTCTCTCTTTACTAAGAGCAAGCTCAACATATGTGCTGGAGAAGATATCTCGTTCGGGCGCAGTATACAGATAGCGGTGTCTGAGTTCTCCATTTGCGTGTCGATGCCACTGGTCGATGTTGAACCATTGACCATCGAAGAATAGCTCTACTGTGTAGCCGAGCCATTTACTCATGTGGTGCGCCTCCTATCGCCAAGTACTTTGCCGTACCTCTAATGGGGTCTTCCAATTTAAGTAATCAACTTCCCCATGGGAACCCGAAATCTGTACGCTTGATTTTGCACCGAGGGTGTCCATCTTTCCAGAAAACGATACCCTCGATCACATGGGTTTCCAGATAAGTGCGGATGCCTTCAAAGCTCCGGTCCAGTTCAACGATGTCTTTTCCGTGGGGCTTGAGTACATCGGCATCGAGGTTGTATGGGTTTGCTCTGAAATGTGGGCCGATGGCCTCATATGTTCCATCTGGTACGATTCCCATTCTGTCATACGCATCCCAAAACCATTTGTCGCCGGCTGCAGTTCGGTCACAAGGTGCCCAACAAGGCAAGTGGCCAGTGACAGGGTCTGCGTTCTCCTGACACTTGATTGCGTTAGATGGAATGGGCTTTCCATGTTTTGCATCGTATCTTTTGTAGAAAACACCATTGATGACCGCACAGCAAGCACCGTCCCATTTGATGGTAGCTACGCCTTCGCCGGACATGACCCAAGCAAGGTCAGGGCTTACATTTGGCAGTATTCTGACAATTCGATGGTTTTCAAATTCTCGTTCAAAGAGAGTGGGTATCTTTTTCATTTAGGCTCCTTTTCGATGTTACTTCACTGCTGCTTCTATCGAGCCATTTCTCAATGGCAATAAATCTCTCGGCATGACTGATTTTGCCAGCACAAGTGTCACAGTAGGGACTGATCCAACCAGTAGAAACCTTCGTTGCACGGTTCCCACATCTGATGCAAGTTCTCGCAGATAGGTGTTCATATTTGGGGATGATGTCACGAAGCATCCGCTCTGTACAGCCAAAGTCATACCAACGGAGCGTTCCATATTTCTCCTTGATCTGGGCAATGCGGTATTGGTCGAGATACTCGGCACGCACCAGTTCCTCACAGATATCTTCACACATTTGCTCCCCGAAAGCCCTACGCCAACCGTCAGGCATGGAATCCAGTTCCGTATAGGAATAGTCGTAATCCTCTGGAACTTCTCCTGTCCAGCGGTTACGGGGCACGAGAAATGGAAATCTCTCAATCAGCTTTTGGTTCGATTCTTTATTCGATTGCATTTGACGCCCCCTGTATGGTTTTCCTTTAGGTTGAAAAAAGCATTATTCGGACAGAGGTGATTTCTGCTCGAGGGTTTATCGCATTCCAATCCTTCACCTGTGCGGCGACCTTCTTTTGGATCTCCTCATAATAGCGATACGCACCGGAGCGGTCATTCCATTCAAAATATTGATAAGCCTTCTTGAGTTCATCCTCCATCTTCCGGTATTCGTCTACTGAGACGAAGTCCCAAATATTATCGGATTCATCATTCTGAAAGGCAGCTACTTCAGATCGAAGAGCAAATGCAGAATGTTCTTTGCCGGAAGCGTTCAGTAGCTTCAAGATGTCATCGTAGCAAACGGCAATTCGGACGCTGTCCTCTGGGGTAAGCCAGTCGTTCACCGATGCCTGTAGATTTCTTGACATTTCGTCTACTGTGAACGGGTGTCCATCGTACTTAAGCTGCTGGTATGCTTTTTCAAACTGATACCTGCTGTCCGAGCGAAGCGTTGGAACAAGAATGAGATGTTCGATAGGCAGCAACTTCATCACTTGGGGGTTGATACAATGCCACTGATCATTTGCCTGAACCTCCGTAAAAATGAAATATGATGTGCTCGTCTTACTCACTCCTTTCTGCGCTTCGACCGCTTTGTGATGTGGCTGGCTCTCTTGCATTAGCTTCCACATCTCAAGTCTTTTTTCCAGATGCAATAAGGCATCGGCGAAAGCGTCACATGTTGGCGGGATGGGAGATGCGTCACAAGTGATTGCAATGGAATATCCATCTTTCCCCTTTGAGGCAAGATTGGCTTTGAT
The DNA here is from genome assembly GCA_934589145.1 of uncultured Oscillospiraceae bacterium. GTDB lineage: Bacteria > Bacillota > Clostridia > Oscillospirales > Oscillospiraceae > Vescimonas. Next base: position 96,815 of record CAKTNW010000006.1, read on the forward strand.
CTTTGCAATCCTATCTGGAGACTTGCTTTCTTCATGTGTGAGACGGTAGCAGGCGAACTTGTATGCGCCTCCTTCACTGAAGGTTACCTCCATACATCTTCTCTCAATCAGTTCTCATCGGGTCCCTCAAACAGCGCACGGAAAAGAGCCACATGCTCTCCCACGAGCTGCGGATATTGGTAATAGATGTGTCGGCAAAGGCTTCGATAAAGATCGATGAAGCGGATCTCATCGCAGAAATCGCAGAGGCCATCCATGATTTGTTCTAACTGCTGCTCGTCGGTGATTTGATCCTTCAGCACCTGCTCGACCAATAAAGAGTAGTGCGCGTATGCTGTGTCTCGCAGCTTGCTGATTCCCTCGACTATATTGCGGAGTTCCTCCATTGCGTTTTGGTATTCATCCATCTGTCTGTCCTCTTTTATCATATAGTTCCCGCAGCTCTGATTTCCTTTTTTCTGCGATGGCTTTGCTGAAATAAGTTGGACGACCCGAGTGGTATTCGCTTGCCATCCATTCATCGAGATCGAAGTTCCATTTATGAGGGCCAAACTCGTCTGGGTAATTCTCAACGAGAATGCGCTGCTTCTCACGAATCTGCTCCAAGATAGGGGCGATGTCATATTGCGAGAACATCCTTGCGCCTTTCAACACATGGAGGATCTCGTTGCCCCACACTCGCTCATCAACGCCGCT
>CAKTNW010000007.1 GCA_934589145.1 uncultured Oscillospiraceae bacterium
GTCTGCTCCGCGTATCCCGGCACCCCCAGCACCGAGATCCTGGAGAACATGCCCCAGTACGGCAAGGACGTGTACTGTGAGTGGGCTCCCAACGAGAAGGTAGCCGCCGAGGTGGCTTACGGCGCAGCCGTGGCCGGTTCCCGCGCCTTCTGCACCATGAAGATGGTGGGCCTGAACGTGGCCGCCGACCCTCTGTTTACTGCCGGTTACATGGGCGTCAACGGCGCCTATGTGGTGGTCACCGCTGACGACCCCTCCTGCCACTCCTCCCAGAACGAGCAGGATAACCGTCACTATGCCCGCGCCGCCAAGATCGCCATGGTGGAGCCCAGCGACGCTCAGGAGTGCAAGGACTTCGTGAAGCTGGCCTGCGAGATCTCCGAGGAATTCGATACCCCCGTGCTGTACCGCACCACCACCCGCGTCTGCCATTCCAAGGGCCTGGTGGAGTTCGGTGAGCGCACCGAGCATGTGGCTCCCGAGTATAAGCGCAACACCCGCAAGTACATCTGCGCCCCTGCCAACGCCTACGCCAACCATCCCCTGGTGGAGGAGCGCCTGGTGAAGCTGGCTGAGTACGGCTGTACTACCGCCCTGGAGAACGGCCTGAACAAGCTGGAGATGGGCGACGGCAAGGTGGGCGTCATCACCGCCTCCATCGCCTATGAGTATGCCAAGGAAGTGTTCCCCGAGGGTACCTCCTTCCTGAAGCTGGGCCTGACCTATCCTCTGCCCATGAACCTGATCCGCGACTTCGCCTCCAAGGTGGAGAAGCTGTACGTCATCGAAGAGCTGGAGCCCTTCATGGAGAACGAGATCAAGGCCGCCGGTATCGACTGCATCGGCAAGGAGCTGACCGGCGTTATGTACGAGCTGAACACCGAGCTGGTGCGTGAGCGCGTGCTGGGTATCAAGCCCAACTACAAGACCATCACCGACGTGCAGGTGGCCAAGCGTCCTCCCGCACTGTGCCCCGGCTGCCCCCACCGCGGCTTCTTCTACACCCTGTCCAAGAACAAGAACTATGTGGTCACCGGCGATATCGGCTGCTACACCCTGGGCTTCGCGCCTCCCCTGAACTGCATGGACGTGTGCATCTGCATGGGCGGCGGCTTCTCCGCCGGCATGGGCATGGCCAAGTCCTTCCAGCGCGAGGGCGTCACCGATAAGGTGGTGTTCGGCGTCATGGGCGACTCCACGTTCTTCCACAGCGGCATGACCGGCGCCGCCGAGATCATTTACAACAATGGCCGCATGATCCCCTGCGTGCTGGATAACCGCATCACCGGCATGACCGGCCACCAGGACAACCCCGGCTCCGGCTACACCCTGATGGGCGAGGAAGCCCCCATGCTGAGCGTGGAGAAGATCTTCGAGACCTATGGCTTCAATCCCGTGCTGACCGTGGATCCCCAGGATCTGGCCGCCATGAAGGCCACCGTCAACACCGCCGTGGCCGCCTTGAACGAGGGCAAGCACCCCGCCATCGTCACCCGCCGTCCCTGCCTGCTGATCAAGCGCGTGAAGCACGATCTGGGCATGTGCGTGGTGAATACCGACAAGTGCGTGGGCTGCAAGAGCTGCCTGAAGGTGGGCTGCCCCGCCATCTCCCTGGAGAACGGCAAGGCGGCTGTGGATCGCACCCAGTGCGTGGGCTGCACCGTCTGCGCCCAGGCCTGCCCCGTTGGTGCTATTGAAAAGGAGGAGAAGTGATCATGTCTAACGTAAAGAGCTGTCTGTTGGTTGGCGTTGGCGGTCAGGGCGCTATCCTGATCTCCAAGATCATGTCCAACGGTTTTATGAAGGCCGGTTACGATGTCAAGCAGAGCGAGGTCCACGGTATGGCCCAGCGCGGCGGCTCCGTGTCCACCCAGGTCCGCTGGGGCGACAAGGTGTACGGCCCCGTGTTCGGCAAGGGCGAGGCTGACATCATGGTGGCCCTGGAGAAGATGGAAGCCGTCCGCTACGCGGAGTTCCTGAATCCCGACGGTGTGGCCGTCATCAATGACTACGCCATCAAGTCCACCACCATCGCCTCCGGCGCCGAGGAGTATCCCGAGGGCTGCATCGAGGCCATGCAGAAGAATTTCAAGACCATCGCCGTTCCCGCCAGCGATATCGCCATCCAGCTGGGCAACGCCAAGTGCATGAACGTGGTGCTGTTCGGCGCCATGTGCGACTCCCTGGGCTGCCCCGAGATCGACTGGGAGCAGATCGTGGCCGAGACCGTGCCCGCCAAGGTGAAGGAGCTGAACCTGAAGGCCTTCCGCGCCGGACGCGAGGCTGCCAAGGCCGGTAAGTAAGCGTTATCCCTCTTCTGTACCATATCTCTGAAAAGAGCGGCCCGCCGTCCCGGCGGGCCGTCCTTTTGGACACAAAAGAGAACCCCCGGCTCTGCCGGGGGGAGAAAAAAGCCTATGGCGTGGAAGAAAGCAGAAAAGAAAGAGTCTCCAAGTTAGAGTAAGTGAAAAGTTTGCCGACCAATACTTACAAAAACGAGGAGACTAATTCATGACAAGCAATAGAACCACCGACAAGCAAAAGGCTTCCGGTGATGGTGATAGCCCGTTTACGGGCGGTAGGGCAGAGAATGCAAGCGAAGAAAAATTCAGTGCCCATTGAGGGGCTTGCCAGTAATAGGCCCTTATAGGGCCTGGTCAAACCTCCGGCTTAGCCGGAGGTTTTGATTTTCGCGGGATTCGCGGTAAATTCCGTAGGGGAGGGGCTCTGCCCCTCCCGTTCGATTTAAGACAGCTTTTTCAGTTAAATGGCGGGCGGGGTAGAACCCCGCCCCTACGAAATCCTATCGGAGGTTATCTGTAGGGCGGGGCCCATGTGCCCCGCCGCCGATTCCAAGGAGCGCCATCGTAAGAGTTCGTAGGGCGGGGTGTCCTCGCAGTGGAGCGAAGCGGAACAAGTACCCTTAGGGTGCATCGGCCCGCCGAAACCTCCAATAATTCAAAAAATAGTAATGACTTTTCCGGTCGGATAGGGTACAATGTAACACAAATCCCCATCAAACCAACAGGAGGAACCTTCCTTGAAAAAGCTCTATGACGCGGTGCAGCGCTTCTGCGCGCGGCACCCCCGTTTCGGCATCCCCAATCTGATGCTCTACATCGTGGCCGGAAACGTCATCGTATATCTGCTGATGATGTTCACCCAGGCCAACGACGCCAATGCCCTGGCGTTCCTGACGCTGAATACCGCCGCCGTGCTGAAGGGCGAGCTGTGGCGCATTGTCACCTATGTGTTCGTCCCCACCAGCAGCGGTATCTTCTGGCTGTTGATCAGCCTGTATTTCTACTACTGGATCGGCTCCACCCTGGAGCGCCAGTGGGGCACCGCCAAGTTCACCCTCTACTACATCAGCGGCGTGCTGCTGACGGCGGTGGGCGTGCTGATCGCCAGCCTCATCTCCGGCCAGAGCTACACCGTGGCGGGCTCCTACTATGTGAACCTATCCATGTTCTTCGCCTTTGCCTTCCTGTTCCCGGATACCCAGGTGCTGCTGTTCTTCATCATCCCCATCAAGATGAAGTGGCTGGCCTATCTGGACGCGGCGCTGTTCGCCTATGACGTGGTGCGCTGTCTGGTCGCGGGCAACTGGGGCGGCGCGCTGCTGCCGGTGATCGCTCTGCTGAACTTCGCCGTGTTCATCTGGCCGGAGGTGCACTATATGGCCGACCGCGCCGCCTACCGCCACCGTCCCCAGACGGTGCAGTTCAAGCGGGCCGCCCAACAGCAGCAAAAGCAGGAGCAGAAGCAGGGCTACCACCACAAGTGCGCCGTCTGCGGCCGCACGGATACGGATCATCCCGAGCTCCAGTTCCGCTATTGCAGCAAGTGCGCAGGCTATCACTGCTTCTGCCAGGATCATATCTTCACCCACGTCCATTTCACGGAGTAAATCGTAAATATGGCATAAAAAGAGAGAAGCAGCCTTGCGGCTGCTTCTCGGTTGCATCGGGCCAAGTTATAACCTGCACCGTTTCCTAGCAGGTGGGTTGTCTCCAGCTTGCTTTACTGCTTCCATCATCCAGCCGCAAACGGCAGCCGGGAGGCCTGCAAACCACATGCTGATCCGACATCCCCTATAACAAGATGTGAGGATAAAAAAGACCCGTATACATCGTTTGTGCGGCGCGCGGGTCATAGGATCCGTTTGCCTTGGGCATAGTATACCACAGCGAAAGGAAAAAGAAAAGAGAAATTTGTACTTTTTTTCAGGAATCTTCTTCCTCGTCCGCCATGAGCTGCTCCATGAACAGGTCATAGACCCGCTCCAGCTCCTCGTCGCTGTCCAGGGTGGAGAGCTGCTCCTCGCCGTCCACCATAATGGACTTCAGGATCACCAGGCCCAGATCCTCCTCGTCGGCCCCGTCCTCCTCCACCGCGGGGAAGAAGGCCATATAGGTCTGGCCGTCCACCTCCAGCGCGTCGATATACTCCAGTTCAAATTCGTTGCCGTCCTCATCGGTCAGGGTGATGAAATTCGGGCCGAAATCTTCGCTCATAGATGTGTGCCTCCTTATCAGCATATGGGCTATTGTACCCTATCTTTCGCCGAAATGCAAGCCGAAGCGGTGTGACTTTTTTCCGGGAAGAGACGCAAAAGCAGGCGAAACGCGCCGATCCCAGCACGATACGCCTGAATTTTGGCACATTTTTGTCAAAAGAAGGGGTTTTTAACATTTGACAGATGTGGTACAATACTAGAATAGCATAAAAATGGGCTAGTATGTACACCGGCAGGACGCCGTCCCCGATGTACCTATATTACAAAAAAGAAAAGGAGGTGCCCTGTTATGAGTGAAAACAAGAAGCACCGCGGCCTGTTCGGCCGCCCACAGCAGAGCGCCGGTCACAGACAGGAAGAAGCGAATCAGGAGCCGCAGCGTGCGCCGCGCCCGAAAAAGAAGGGAAAGGCCGGTCGTGTGATCGGCACCATCGTGCTGGTGATGGTGCTGACCATCGCCATTTTCACCGGCATTTTTCTGACATGGATCAATACATCCCTGAAGGGCCGTGTGGAGGTCTATGTGGACGAGCTGGAGACCAAGGTCTCTACGGAGCTGTACTATCTGGACGCCAAGACCGATGAATGGGTCATGTATCAGACCCTGTACAGCGACGGCGAGAACCGCATCTGGATCGATCTGGAGAACATCCCCCAGTATATGCAGGATGCCGCCGTCGCCATCGAGGACAAGCGCTTTGAAAAGCACAAAGGCGTGGACTTCATCGGTACGGTGCGCGCCATCCTCAGAACCCTGACGGGCCGGGGCGTGCAGGGCGGCTCCACCATCACCCAGCAGCTCATCAAGAACGTGACCGGCGACAACGAGAGCACCGTCAAGCGCAAGGTGGTGGAGATCTACCGCGCGCTGGAGCTGGAGAAGCGCTATGACAAGGATCAGATCCTGGAGGCATACCTGAACCGTATCTGCCTGGGTCAGTCCTGCTACGGCGTGGAGGCGGCGGCCCGCACCTATTTCGGCAAGAGTGCCAGCGAGCTGACGCTGGCCCAGAGCGCCAGCCTGATCGGCATCACCAACAACCCCAGCCAGTACGGCCCCTTTGAAAGCGAGTGGAGCCGGGAGCAGAACCGCAAGCGTGAGATCCTGATCCTGGACGCCATGCTGGATCAGGGCAAGATCACCCAGGAGGAGTATGACGCCGCCAAGGCGGAGGAGGTCATCTTCACCAACGGCTACAGTAATACCGGCAACTACTACGGCGACGCCGTGGTGGACACCAGCGAGGATCAGCAGCAGGAGGACACACCGGCCGTAGCCCAGTACAAGGCCCGCAACTCCTACTTCACCGACGCCCTGATCGACGATGTGATCCAGGCGCTGATGGACGAGTTCGGCTATGACCACAGTACGGCGGAGAACGCGCTGTTCAGCAAGGGCTATAAGATCTATACCACCCAGAACTACGAGTATCAGAAGATCGCCGAGAGCGTGTTCGAGGATCTCAGCAACACCCCCTATACCCGCACCAACAGCAAGGGAGAAACCGAGCAGCTCCAGGGCGCCATCACCGTCATCGACCCCTATACCGGCTATGTGGTGGCCATGGTGGGCGGCACCGGCGCCAAGACGGCGGATCGCGGCTGGAACTGGGCTACCTCCGTGCGGCCCTGCGGTTCTGCCGCCAAGCCCATCAGCACCTATGCCCCCGCACTGGATCAGGGCGTCATCACCGGCGCGTCCACCATCGACGACTATCCGGTGCTGGAGCTGAACGACAGCCCCTATCCCAAGAACGACAACGGCCGCTTCCAGGGTCTGGTCACCGTGCGCCGCGCGCTGGTGCAGTCCCTGAACACCTGCGCCGTGCGGGTGAATATGGCCCTGGGCACCTGGAACTCCTATGACTTCATGACCAGCCGCCTGGGCTTCACCACCCTGACCCAGTCCGACAGCGAGCAGGTGGGCGCCATGGCCCTGGGCGGCTACGCCAACGGCGTCACCACCGAGGAGATGGCGGCGGCCTACGGCGCCTTCGTCAACGAGGGCATCTATACCAAGCCCCGTACCTTCACCCGTATCGAGGACAGTAACGGCAACGTGATCCTGGAGAATGAGATCCAGTCCAACGTGGCCATGAAGGCCAGCACCGCCGCGCTGATGAACAGCATCCTCCACGACGTGGTCAACGGCGGCACCGGCTCCTCCGCCAACTTCAGCGGCATGACCCTGGCCGGTAAGACCGGTACCACCAACGACCAGAAGGACCGCTACTTCGTGGGCTACAGCCCCTACTATGTGGGCGCCTGCTGGGTGGGCTACGAGAGCAACAGCCGCGTGTCCTCCGGCGGCATCAACCCGGCGGCGGCGCTGTGGAAGCAGGTCATGTCCCGGATCCACGAGAATCTGGAGAACAAGAGCTTCTTCTCCAGCAGCGATCTGGTGCAGGTGACGGTCTGCGCCGACAGCGGTATGCTGGCCACCAACCTGTGCGAGAGCGATCCCCGCGGCAGCCGTGTCCGCACCGAATGGGTGGCGGCGGACAACAAGCCCACGGAGCTGTGCACCATGCATGAGGGCGGCATGATGCTGAACTACTACCGCGACTACTTTGCCAGATTCCCGGATATCGTGGCGGAGGACAGTGAATATGTCCGCTGGGGCAACGCCATCGGCGGCGACGGCACCGAGCTGCCGCCCGGCTGGAGCAGCACCGGCGACTATGACGACGATACCGCCGATACGGAGCCGGACACCGATGATGACACCGGCGACAACTGGCAGGATGCCCTGGCAGGCGGCATCGGCGCCCTGGCGGATGCCGTGCGGGATCGCTGGGGCAGATAGCGCCTGCTCCGGAGACAGGAAAAAGGGGAGGTGGCCCATATGCGTGCGCCGCAGATCAGCTGCAGCTTTTCCGGCCACCGGCCCGAGAAGCTGCCCTGGGGCGATAACGAGCGTGACGAGCGCTGCCTGACGCTGAAGGCGTCCATCCGCGAAATGGTGGAGAAGGCGTATGCCGACGGCTACCGTCACTTCATCTGCGGCATGGCCCGGGGCTGCGACACCTACTTCTGTGAGGAGGTGCTGCACCTGCGCCGCCGCGTGCAGGACATCACCCTGGAGGCCGCCATTCCCTGCCTGAGCCAGAGCGACGGCTGGACGGCGGCGCAGCAGGAGCGGTACCGCGACCTGCTGGCGCTGTGCAACTACCGCACGGTGGTGCAGGAGAAGTATGACCCCGGCTGTATGCACCGGCGCAACCGCTATATGGTGGATCACAGCAGCCTGCTGCTGGCGGTCCACGACGGCAGCACCGGCGGTACCCGCTATACCATTGAATACGCGCTGCGCCGCCGGAAGGACGTGCTGATCCTTCCGGTGCCGCGGTAACGGAAAAGGAGAATACGATCATGACCTATACCTATACGCCCCGGGGCGTATGCTCCCGCCGCATGACGGTGGAGCTGGAGGACGGCATCATCAAGGCTGTGAAGGTGGAGGGCGGCTGCAACGGCAACCTGCAGGGTATCTCCCGCCTGGTGGTGGGCATGAAGGCCACCGACGCCATCCAGCGGATGCAGGGCATCTCCTGCGGCGGAAAGCCCACCTCCTGCCCTGACCAGCTGGCCAAGGCGCTGACGGAAGCTTTGAACCACGCGAATTGAAGAAAATCACAGAGAAAAAGGCGGACGTTAGTCCGCCTTTTTTGTGTGCCTGAAAATCCTGCCGCTGTTGTCCTTGACGGAGCAACGGATCTCCCGGCGGCAGCCGGGGACAGGAGCTGCGGCTCCTGGAATCGAATAAAGGAGGCAGACAAAATGATCTTCAATATGGCAGGCGGCGGCGCGGTGACCGACGCGCCTATCATTGGCACAGATTTCACCTGGACAGGCGGCGATGGTACCTATCAGGTGCTGGATGACGGAGACGGCAACTGGCGGATCAAGTTCCTGGCCAGCGGCACGTTCACCCCGTTACGGGACATGCGGATCGATGTGTTCTGTGTGGGCGGTGGCGGCGGCAAGGGCCTGCAATACGCCGGTGGCGGCGGCGCGGGCTATACCACTACGGTAAAATCTGTGGTGGTGACGGCGAATACGGCATATCCCATTGTGGTGGGCGCGGCAGGCGCCAACGGTGTCAGCGGCGCCAGTGACGGCACCAACGGCGGCGACAGTGTGGCGTTCAACGTGACGGCCTTTGGCGGCAAGGGAACGGCCTATTCCAATTCCTCGTCCAGCCGTAAGCCGGGCGGCAACGGCGGCTCAGGCGGCGGTTCTACCATCACCACGCCCGGCTATCTGATCGGCGCGGGCGGTGTGGACGGCGGTGACGGTGAATCTGTCGGCACGCAGGTGGGCGGCACGGGACAGGGAACCACCACCCGGGAGTTTGGCGAGGCCACCGGCGACCTGTACGCTACTGGCGGCGGCAATGTGCTGCAAAGCACCGAACCTAACTCCGGCAACGGCGGCGGCCGTCTGGACAAAGACACTTGGGTGGCGCCCGCCGACGGCATCGTGGTGATCCGCCAGCATAAAGAGGACGCCTGAGGACATAAAGAAAGGCGGGAGCATCTTAAACGGTGCTCCCGCCTTTTATTATTGGCTCGACAAACTGGGATTTGTATTCATAGTTCTGATACATCATTGTGGCGTTACTTCACGCAATGAAAATATACCATCGATCCATCAACGTAGACATCAGTTTCTTTATATAGTTTCTGAAGGATATCTCTCAGTTCTTCCTCCGTCTGGAACGGCGGGGAAAACCACCCTTTCTTTTCAAGAATGTTTTCTACCAGCCAGTCTGTTCGTTTAGATTTTCCCTTGATATAGAAGCAGGCTATGAAATCACCACCCGGTTTCAAAACGCGCCATGTTTCATGAAACGCTCTTTGCTTATCAGGAAATGCGTGAAATCCGTTCATGCTGACGACAATATTAAAGGATTCGTTGTCCATTTGCAGACTTCCCACATCGCCCTGAACGCACTTGATATGTGCATGACCATCAAGCCTTTTCCTGGCTTGTTCAAGCATATCGACACTATAATCAAGACAAGTAATTTGTGCATTTTTTAGGGAAATCCATTTGCGTTCCGTAAATACAGCCGTTCCAACTGGAACATCAAGAAGATTTCCTGAAAAATCATCGGGAATATATGAAAGAACTTTTCGTGCTATATCATTATCATCCGTACCACTCCAAAACAACTTGATATACAGCCTGCTGAAAAAATTTCTTTGAGTAAGAACACCATCATATATATTTTTTGATGTTTCATAAGCGTTTTGTATTTTGTCTGCCATATTGTCCCTCCAAATCCCGATTTACCTAAGAAGGATATGATATCAAAAAAGCACGGGTGGGCCTTTGACTGTATGCTGTTCCTCATGGGTTTGGCAAACGGAAATTTATTTTGGTAAATCATCTTCCGCTTTGAAAGTCACATTGCGGCCTTCGATCGAGATCGTGAGCATGTAGTTATAGATCGTGCCGTCCTTTGCTTCCAGCTTAAATGTTACCGTACCATCTCCGAGATACTTAAAATCAGGGTCGGCAGATATTTTCGCATATGTGCCACACTGTTGAAAGTATCCATCTGCATCAAAGAAGGAAACATTGCTTGTTTGCTTCTTATCGTTCCAGAAAAGTACTGCCCCAATGCGGTCGCTGGCATGATCAGGAATCAAAACGCAGTCTATGTATTCCCAATCGGCTTCTTGCGCATGAGAGAACATAGAAATAATATCTTGTTCAGACCAGATTTTTTGCTCGTTCAGATTACTGGTCTCTGTATTCTGCACCGGATCGCTGACGGAATCAGATGCTTTCGGTATGGCCTCCTTGCTGCCGCAGCCGAACAATTCTAAAATACAAGCTGTCATCATAATGAAAATCAATATTCTTTTCATATGGATACTCCTTAGATCCCGATTTGTCTGATAGATACATCATATCACAGAAGACCCAAAAAGCAAGGGCGTGATATTATCACCCCTTACCCGTGAAAGTACATTTTCGACACCGGGAACAAAAAAAGAAAGCGCTTCCCTTTGGGAAACACTTTCTTTTGGTCCCCCGTTTGATTGTAAATCCGAACTTTCAATATCAGCAAAGCCTATCCTTGCTTCGCCCTCTTTGTAGTTAAATGTGATAAGAATGTGGTCATCAAAAATGGTAATGGCGTTCACAAAGCTGTCAATCAGCCTCCGGCGGGCATCCAGCTTACTTGTGTCCAGTGAACGGAACCGGCAGATAAAATAAACAACGTCCTCACGGCTCACCGCAGGGTGTTCCATTTCCTCTTGGATGATTTGCAGTTCAATGTCCTTTTTCCGCTCCTCCAGTTCATCAAGCCGCTGCTTAGTGGAGGCGTTGATAATCCCCATCTGAATGGCGTTGAGCATATTGGTAATGCTGTTTTCGGCTTCTCCCAACTGCTTGCGGAGGGCGGGGAGTATACTGCTCTCCCTGCTCTGAATATCCATCACCGCATCTGCCACATATTCCACAAAGCTATCGTCCATGACCTTTGCCATGACTGCCTTGACAACGGCGTTTTCCAGCGGCAGCTTTCGGACACTTTTGTGTTTGGCATTGCAGGTGTGGTGCTTCTTGGTATTCACACAGCGGTAATAATGGTACTTCTGGCCTCGACTGGCACTCGTCCCGCATTCGCCTACCATCATAGCCCCACAGGTGCCGCAAAACAGCTTTGTTGTCAAAAGGTAATCATCCTCGGCCTTGTGCCGTGCCGGGGCTCTCCGGTTTACCGCAAGCCGCTGCTGTACCCGGTCAAACAGGTCTTGCGGGACAATGGCGGGAATACCATTCGGCGTGACAATATGGCGGTAGCTGTACTCTCCGATGTACTTTCGGTTTTTCAGCAGACGGGCCATAAAATTGAGGTCAATTTTCTTTCCCCGTATTGCGGTAATTCCCCGTTCATCCATATATGCAACGATCTCTTTCATCGTTGCGCCCTTATCATACATAGTGAACATTTCCAGTACGGCGGGAGCAGTACGCGGGTCGATCTGATACTGCATATCCTTGTCGATGATATAGCCAAAAGTCGGCGTACCGCCGTTGTACCTGCATTTGAGGGCATTTTCCGTATGGCCTCGTATGACCTTTTCGGACAGTTCGGCGGAGTAGTATTCCGCCATTCCCTCCAGCATACTTTCAAGGATAATGCCCTCCGGCCCGTCTGAAATGTTCTCGGTGGCAGACAGCACCTTGACGCCGTACTTGCGAAGCTGGGCCTTGTAGTGGGCGCTGTCGTAACGGTTACGGGCAAAACGGTCTAATTTCCACACGATGATAACATCAAATAGGCCCTTTGCGCTGTCCTTAATCATGCGCTGGAAGTCCGGGCGGTGGTCGGTCTTGGCGGACATGGCACGGTCAACATACGTCTGCAAAATGGTAATGTCATTTTTCTTGCAGTAGGCCGTGCACTCCCGAAGCTGGCCCTCAATGCTTTCTTCCCGCTGGTTATCGCTGGAATAGCGGGCGTAAATCACTGCTTTCATGTTTTTTCCTGTCCCTCCTCCATGATACGGAATAGCGCCTCCTTCAGACGCTTGTTGACCGGGGCTTGCGGGTCAAAACACATTTCAATAAACTCCCGCATTTCCTGATTTTGGATGTTCTTACCCTTCAACCGCTCCGGCTGGTAGTCATACAGCTTGCCCCGTGGCTCGTCCGTGCGGCAATAGAGATAATCCATCGACACATCAAAGTAATCCGCGTATTTCAAGAATATCTCCGGTGCAGGGGTTGACTGTCCGGTTTCATAGCGGTTGATGCGGGATTGCTGAACGCCTAAAATCTGTGCCATTTCTACCTGTGTCAGCCGGACACCCTCCCGTAAAGCCCGCAGCCGTTTTCCGATTTGCTCCATCTAAAATCACTCCTTTGAAATCAAAATATCACAAAATAGCATATTTGTAAATATCAAATTCAAAAAAATGATTTAATGCGGCGTCAGCACGTTTGTGGCTGACGCCGCTTGACAGCCGAAAAGCACATTCTCCTGCCCCTGTCAATGGCGGCTTGCCGTTTATCTCGACCATTGACAGGAGAGGGAGAGTGTGCATCACAAAAATACGGTTTGACACAAGTTCACACGGGATAACGACAGATAAAACCGCATCACACAAGATATCGAATTTGTTTACAAAAAGTTTGATTTTCTATGAATTGACAAACAATTTCGCTTGAATTATACTATACTTGCTGCCGGGTATCATAGACAATGATTTGAACGTGTAAAAAAATGACAGAGCCGCTTTATGCGGCACAATAGTTTCTGAACGAGGGCGGAAACGCCCAACAACATCCCAAGAAGCAGGTGGGAAAAGTTTGCTGCACTTGCCGCCCCAATACCTGCGGGAAACATCGTAGGAGCACGGCTTTATGCCGTGCATAGTTACAAGATTCATAAAGATGGGCTTTGCGTCGGAGGTGGATAGACATAAAATAACTATTCACCCAAGGCGTATTTTACAGAAGGAGGTGGTCGCTATGGTGTGTATTATTTTCAGACCTCAGCGACGCGGAACAAACCGAACCACCTCCGGCGATAAGCCCGTATAAGTTAAAGAATAATCAGAGGTTTCGGCTTTGGCATGGAAACAGCCAGAGCAAAGCCCTGATTATAAAGCAAAGGCATCGGCCCCGGCAAGGCTGATAAAGGAACGCATGAAAAAGCTTGGCATGACACAAAAGGAATTGGCCGAGGCAGCTTGTATGTCTGAGACCAAGATCAGCCGGATCATGCGGAATAGTAACGAGACAGGGAACTCGTTCGTTTGGACAGAGTTGGACATCAACAAAATCTCTGTTGCCTTACAGTGGGGAAAGCAGGGACGGGAATTATTGCGTTATGCAATCTATCCCGAACTTGCTTGCTACGATGAGGCGTTAGAAAACAGGGAGGGTATGGTTCGTCTGAACTGCCGGTTATACGAACAGGGCTTCCCCATTGTAGAAAAATAATGAAGAAATACCGCCGTTCCCGGCAGCAAGGGGAACGGCGGTAAAATTTTTCTCAAAATTTCACAAGTGAAATTATAGGGCGCTTTCCTTTGCTATGATAGGCACAACACAAGGCCGCGTGTTTATGTACCTGTCAACCGTAGTGTGGTGCGTCAGCACCGAAAGGAGATCGTTTTACCATGAAAATCACCGACCTTATTATCAGCCCGGCCAGCCTCGGCAAAAAGCTGTGGCTGGTGGATGTAGCTCCCGCCTATGAGTACCAGAACAACCGGCGCACGGACACCGTGACCGGCTACCGCTATTCCATCGCCATGCCGGAAAAGGGACTTGATAAAATCAATGTCCGTATTGACGGAGAGAAGCGCATGGACGCGCCGGACGGATATGTTGAAGTCCGCCTTGACGATTTGGAAGTGTTTATTTACTGGTCGCAGGGTCAGCCGCAGGTGGGTGCAAAGGCAACAGGAATCCATCTGGTGAATCCGAAGTCTTAATGCTTGAGCCGCGCTGCGACGCGGCAGGAGGAAAAGACACATTCTCTCAAAGAAAGTGTCCCTCCGGCTGCGGAGCAGCGCGGCCCCTTTGCCATAAGGGTCAGTATTACCCTTATGGCAAATATGTAGCAAGTAGCAACGATTACACAAGGAGGCTCATCATGGCCAACAATACACAATCCCGAAAATGGCTCATGGTCATCAATAACCCATCCGAAGCCGGCCTCGACCATAGCGCTATCTCGGAAATCGTACAGAAATTTTACCCGGTCTATTTCTGCATGGCGGACGAAATTGCCACAACAGGAACGTATCACACGCACGTTTTCTTCTGTACTTCATCGCCAGCGCGATTTTCCACTATCAAGAAGCGCTTTCCTACGGCACATATCGAAAAGGCTTACGGTACGCTGAAAGAGAACCGCAATTATATCACGAAAACAGGCATATGGGAAGACACAAGCAAGGCGGAAACATCTGTACCGAATACCTTTCAGGAGTGGGGCCAACTTCCGGCAGACAGCGAGGACAAGGCTCCGGAGATGTTTCAAATCATGCAGGCGCTGCGTTCCGGCAAGGCCATTATGGAGATCATTGAAGAACATCCCAATCTTGCTTTTCGTATTCGAGAGATCGAAGTCCTGCGGCAGACGATCCTTTCAGAGAAATACAGTGCCGAAAACCGCAAGCTGGAGGTGTACTATCTCTATGGCAGCACAGGCGCGGGCAAGACGTGGGGCATTTTCAAAGACAATGATCCGCGTGAGATTTGCCGTATCACCGACTATGGTGGCAGAAACGGTGTGCGTTTCGATGCCTACCACTGTCAGAGCATTTTAGTGTTCGAGGAATTTCATTCGCAAATCCCCATCAGCACGATGCTGAACTATCTGGACATTTATCCGCTGACGCTTCCCGCACGGTATACGGACAGAACCGCCTGCTATACCAAGGTGTACTTGACAAGCAATGTCCCGCTGGATGAACAGTACCGAGATATTCAGCGGTATCAATGGGAAACGTGGAAAGCGTTCCTGCGGCGCATCACAAACATTATTGAGTATTTGCCGGATGGCTCTACGGTCATCCACAAAGAACCGGGGTGGCCGCTATGACAAGAAATGAAAAGAAACGTATGCAGCGCAAAGGCATCTGGTATGACTTTCTGCGACATATTCCCGACCTTTCCGTAAAGCTGGTATTCATACTGCTTTACCTCGCGGGTGCTGTATTCGTCGGCGCAAAGCGGACAGAATGGCGGTCATTGGCGGAAATGGAACTGCTTTCCCCCGCTTTCAAGTCGGCTATGAAACACCCCTTACTATCCTATCTGCTGGTAGGCGGTATGGCGCTGTTGGCAGTTCTCATCTACCCCTTTGGCAAGCGAACGACGAAAGACCAGTTCCAATGTGTCGGTCTGGTAAACCACGCCGGAATGCCGCCGGAGCTGCTGCGTAAGCGCAGAGACGGGGACAATCCCCGCATTACAGTATGGGAGTTCCGCAATCAGAGCATTCCCCTGCAAGAATGGGAGAATAAGCGCCTCGCCATTGAAACGGCGCTGGGGATCACCATCGTCAAACTGGCCTACGATAAGAGCAAAAGCCGTGTGCGGGTATATGCCGTTCCTGCCGGTGATGATCTGCCGGAAGTGCTGAAATGGAAAGAACGCTATCTTTCTCCGAAAAACTTTGTGCTGGTACTGGGTGAGGGCTATACCGGCCCTGTGACGGTCAACCTCGCGCATATCCCGCACATCCTGCTGGGCGGCTCTACGGGCAGCGGCAAAAGCGTTCTGCTCAAGCTGCTGCTTATGCAGGCACTTCACAAGGGGGCGGAGGTCTATATTGCCGACTTCAAAGGCGGCGTTGACTTTCCCAAGGTCTGGCATGAGAAATGCCAGATGTGCTTCACAGGGAAAGATTTGCGTTATACCCTCGACCAGCTTGTGGCGGTATTGGAATACCGCAAGAGCGAGTTCAGGGTGCTGGGCTGTCCGAACATCGACGCCTACAATGAAGCTGCGGAAAGTTCCCTCCCACGGCTCATATTCGCCTGTGACGAGGTGGCGGAGATGTTGGACAAGACCGGGGCTGACAACGAGCGGAAGAAGCTGCTGGCGCAAATTGAAAACAAGCTATCCACCATCGCACGGCAGGGGCGGGCTTTCGGCATTCATCTGATCCTCGCCACGCAGAGACCTGATGCCACCATCATTCCCGGCCAGATACGCAACAACATGGATTTCCGTGTCTGCGGCAGAGCAGACAGTGTGCTTTCTCAAATCATTCTTGACAACACCAGTGCCGCCGAACAGATACCCAAGGACGCACGGGGCCGCTTCATAACAGGGGATGGAACGGTATTCCAAGGCTATCTATTCGACGAGAGGCAGATTTAATGGGGTGATACCATGCCGCGTAAGAAAAAGCCCAATGATTACGGTACAGGTATCCCCTACCACGAGGTAGAAGCCTTTGCCCGCATCATTCTTCCGGAGATTCAAGCGTTCTTCGAGAGCGAGGACGGGCAACGGGAATATACCGAGTGGAAAGCAAAGCAGCAGACCGGACAAAGAAAACAGATATAAACGACAGCCGCGGCGCGTATGCGCCGCGGCTGTTACCTTATTTGCTCGTTTTCTTTTTCCGCTTCCACAGCAGAAATTCCTCATACTCCAGCAGGGCGCGCCACTCCTCATCGGTAAAACGCCGCTGGTTGCCCCGCGGATCGTAGGCAGGGTCAACGTCTGAGAGTCCCAGCAGGTTACTATCCCTAAGATTTATGAATACTTAGATTTGACAGTTACGAACTGTTTGATGCAAAGCGCGGTTTTGCCAGATTCAAGCAATTATTTTATCGCTCTTTGCCCGATTGCATTTCCAGCACAATGTTTGGAGATTGTCCTTCACCGTCTGACCGCCTTTAGCCACAGGGATAATGTGATCTATCTCAAGCAGGAGGTTGGGCTCGACATGGGTGGAGTTACCACAAATGCAACAGGTGAAGTTGTCACGGCTCTTGATGGACTCACGCAACTTTTTCGTCATCAAAGTTCGTTGCTCTTTCGCAAAGGCACTTGCAGTGAGTTTGTTTTCCAACACCTTAATAAGTTCCGCAATCGTTTCTTCTGTCATTGGAACTGTAAACGAACGCTGCGCCAGTCCGCCGTTAGAAGTATAAGAGAATCTGTACTCTACGGTAAGTACGCTTTCGTCAATGGTAGCAAAGCCAAGCCGCGAATAGAAGCCAGCTTCATCGTTCTCCATAATAAAAGCAGGGACATCGCCGAGATACTGCTGGTATTCTGCTTTGTAGTTCTCAATGATTTGTTTTGCATCCC
Source organism: uncultured Oscillospiraceae bacterium (assembly GCA_934589145.1). GTDB lineage: Bacteria > Bacillota > Clostridia > Oscillospirales > Oscillospiraceae > Vescimonas. The sequence goes on from CAKTNW010000007.1 coordinate 17,330, forward strand.
TTAAAGTTTCAAGTTCTTCCACAAGATGGTATAGCTTTTGAATTTGTTCGGGGTAAAGCTTCTTGTTGGGGTAGAAGTACTTCGCAATGTACTCCATAGGGCTATTTTCCGCGCTTGCAAATACCGTTGCCGAAACTTCTGCGGTAAACGGTGTGATTGTCTTTTTATACGGTCGAATATAGTTATATTCATCGTTATTTACCGTTTCATTTCGGATTACTCTGGTACCAAAGAGTTGGGAGATAGACTGAATCTTCTCATTGATGTATTCATTAAACTCTCTTTGAGAACTCATCAATGCTTTACAGGTTTCTTTAATCTTCAAAAAATCTGGAGAATCGTAATACGCAAGTATCTGCTGGTTTGCACTTACAATCTTTTCTATCTCGCCTTCAATCCGCCCCATGAAGTCCCCGATAAGTGTCCACTCTTCACTATCAAGGCTTTTGATTTTCTTAATACTATTAACCGTTCTATCGAATAGCCGCTCAATTAGATTATCCAACTGTTTTTGGCTACCCTTAACAACTAAGGTTTCTCTGTTCTCGTTTGCATAGTCAATAATATTGTTTACACGCTCATAGTACTCATGCTGCTTCTGATTTAGCGCTTCTTTCTGCTGCTCTTTAATGTACTTATTATACTCTCCTTTTCCCATGAGTAGAGAGGGGTCTTGACGAAATCTATCGATATTGCATTGTCTTATTACAATTTCCTTTGAAGCCAAATTATTTCCGGCTGATGATATATAATTGACCTTAATTCTAAAAGCACCTGCATTCTGCAAAACAGCAGCAATCTTTCCTACTATTTTGCTGTATTGAGCACGGGACTTATACTCGTTATTTTCGAGGAAGTTTTGTAGTTTTGCTGCTCTGTCGTCTTTCTGGTTAATGATTTTTTCCGCTTCTTCAAGCATGTCTTTGTATTCCTTGAAGTACTTTATATCATCGTAGTTTACCAACGCCTGACGGCTCTTTACGATAATATGCGTATCAATATAGGAAATAAAATTCCAATCCTTAAACCCCAACGTGTCCAAAACTTCTGTTTCCAATTTTTTGTACTGCTGTTTTTCGATGCTGTTAACCACTACAATTGCCAGAATAATGCCGATGATTACTAGAACCCAAATCATGTTTTTTCTCCTCTCTCTTATGATTTAAGTAACATACCGGGCTACTGAATATAAGATTCTTGAAACAGTATATCATAAGTTTGTTTGCAAATCTACCCTTGTATCATTTGTCATATCATGACTCCATCCGCAAGGACAAGAAGATTTTTGACGCTATCCAGAGTTTCCTTCATTTTTTGAAAAATGTCTTGGTGTTGCATAATAAACCGCTGTATGCTATGCTTGAATAAAAGGGGGTGTCTCTATGAACTGTCCAACCTGTGGTGCACCAGATGTACGTATTGGCGGCGATCAATGGGAATGCGGCTGGTGTTGTGATTTTGGTTTTCTTCCACGCAGCGTGATTGAAGCGCGCAGAACTGTAAGGACTGTTCATATCCCCAAGGAGATTACCTTTACGCTTTCTGTTGAGCCGAACACCGATTGTGATGAAGTTATTGAACCGTCCCGTTTCTTTGACCCAAATGCAGAAAAATTGGCAAAAACCTTTCCGGAGGAAATGTTCCGCTGGACATTAGAACAGCAACAGAAGATGTTCTGCGCGGATATGCTGGAAGCGGTATACGCCGATGATCCGCAAAAAGCCATTACCATGTGGCGCACCCTGCTGTCCAATCAGACGCCGCTGAACGATCCGAACTGTGCGGAGGGTTTCTTCTCTGAAATTGACTTTCTCTGGGACGATGACGCATTCGATGTGGAGAGCTTTCTGCCTTTGCTTGATGCCATGCAGGCGGATGACAGTCTGGCCCGCATCATCTTTCAAAGCAGCTGCGTGTGTCAACTGCACTTCAAACTGCTCAGGGCAGCTATCGAACGGAACAGGGTGTCTGAAGCAGCATATCTGTTTGCGCTACTGAAAGCCAATTCTTTCCCGAAAGGAAAATGGGCAGTAAACTTCTCGCAGTTTCAAAGGTTGATGTGTGGCATTAGCCAGTAGAACCACATTAGATGCAATGGAAAAAACGAGGACGGGAATCAATCATCCCGTCCTCGTTCATCAAAAGATATTCTCGATAGAAATGATAAATCCGAACACATTACCTACTTGGATAATGTAGTTCGGATTATCATTAGTTGGTCGGAGTGTAATTATAGGATTTCAGAAAACACAAATGTATCAGCGGTTTGCTGGCAGTCGGCAAGGGGTATTTATTCTTCTAAACCTAAAATTGAGGACAATCAATGTTTCAAATCTCTATCTTAGGGACTAGATCGAGCTTCATTAACGTCCACATCTTCAGGCCTCAGAAAGAAAACGGTTAACTTGCAAATAAGCATATAATAGCCTACCAATGTAAGTGTAGCAATTCTGCTCACTTTTTTATCATTGTGCAGTTTTAAAAAATTCTCTCGTGAAATTGAGGTTATTAATTCTAAATCTACAAATTCATTTTTTAAAATTTGATCAGGAAGATAGAGCGTGCTATACCGCTGGTTTTTAGTGATATTAGAAACCATTGAAGGATTTTCCTCAATATCTTTAAGAGGATGTATTGCGGCAAATAATAATGTTTTATCTCTTGTTGCATCGCAGGTATTTGACAAAAGCTGTGCTTTACGCCGGATTACTTTTAATTCACCATTATCATCGGTATAGAAAAATGGAATCTCACTGAAAATATCTCCCTGTAGAAGGTCAAATGTATTGCATGTATGAGATAAAACTGGGCCATGTATATCCTCAAACTGTTGCATAGCCCTTTTTGCCTGTTCTTTTGTGTAGGGATTAATGTTTGGAAAAAGTTCCTTGCAAAAATCAATAAATTCTGGAATCATTATATCAACTCTTTATCATCCGAATAAATCCAAAATATTAATACCGACTTTTTCAGAATTCCGTTCCAGCATACTTGCATATGTTTTCTGTTCATCCGGTAAGAAGTTGCTCTGTACACCAAACAAAGCTAACGCATCCACTTTAGGATTTGCAACATTAAACTCCTTGGCAATTAAATTAGTTGAAGTAGTTTGATAAGAACTCTCAATGCAGTAATTAAATGTTGGAGTTATTTCAGATAAAGCTACATTAGGAGCAGATAAAGTCCAGCTCAATAGCAACGCCAACGGCACCGTTAACGCATTACTGTTCATCATATGAAACAACTCCTGTTTTTAAAAACGTATCAATATATTTCGTGGCAAATTGTTCAGAGAGAGATGCAATACTGTTTACTACACCTAAGGAAGATAGGTAATCCTTTTCATGATTAAATGCATATCGATCATTAATGTCCAAAGCAACCTGTAATTGACTATCTCCGCTTTTTAAACCTGCAAAGGAACCTCTTTCATCAGGAACGCCAAGAAAAGCGCGATTATTTTGTACTAAAATATTGGCATAATACTTGTTTTGAACAACTAAAGCAAGTCGAAACTGCACTTCATCAGTTGTCAAGTTTGATTTGCAACGCAAGAAATTTTCGGAAATATACTTGACAGGATCCTCGATACCATCAGATTTATCGAACAAGAGTGTCGTTGATAAACCAGAGTAGTAAAACTTTGGATCAGATAAACCATCACCTGTCATAACTGATAAGGCAACAACAATACGATTGCATTTTTCACGAATATAAGTGATGCATCGCTCAACATTATGGCAATATTCTTCGTCAAAATGTGTAACAAGTTGAGCGCTGTTACCACAAATCGTGAGTTGAGAATGGCCGTGAGGCGTTGCAGCAACTATACGAGGAATTTCTAACGGGGCATCTGGAGGAAGTGGAACAAGGGTAAATGGAGTTTGAAAATCTGTAAAATGACGTTCCAGTTCGAAAAGATGTTCGCGGATTTTTGCATTTTGTGGAAAGTGAATGGTAAAAGCGCACGATTGTATGACCATATTAAATCACCTCATGATTGGGCAGTTGCCCTTTTTAGATTATACCTCAGTTATCTATGATATGCAATCATATTTTGCGTAAAATAAGGGCACCCTATACTTATTACGAAAATTAGCCTTTGTTGCATAAACAACTGCAACAAAGTTTGAATAAAATATTTTGCTTAGCGGAAGTAGACTACAAAGAATGTTAACGCCGCCCAACAAGACAACGGGCGGCTCTCTTTGAAATGGGCGAGGTCGTACCCAATCCTGCTGACGCTGTTACCCACACCGAGGTGGAGGAGCCTGCCGCTCCCGAAGTCCCCAAGGCTGAAAAGGAGCAGGAGCATCCGTCCGCACCTGATAAGGACGATTCCACCCCGGCGCATTCTGGTAAGGTGGTGGATTTTGCCGCCACCCGTGACGAAGCGACCAAGGAGGAGAAAAAGGCGGTCATGCAGAAACTGCCCACCGAAATGGACAAGGCCGCCAAAACCGGCAGAGGCGTCCGCCCAAGGAGGACAAGGTCGCTCCCAATAAGGCAACGTCGCCCAAACCTCCACAAATTCCGATTTATTTTAATTAAATGAAATATCAAATAGAGAGCAAAAAAAGCAAGGGCGGGAATATCACCCCGCCCTTGCCCATTAAAGTACATTTTCAATAGAAATGATAAATCCGAACACATTACCCACTTGGATAATGTAGTTCGGATTATCATTACTTGGTCCGAGTGTTGAGATTCGAACTCAAGGCCTCTTGAACCCCATTCAAGCGCGATACCAAACTTCGCCACACCCGGATATTTTTGCTCTCTGTCAGACAGCTCATTTATAATAGCACATCATTTTCCGTTTTGCAACCCCTAATTTTCATTTTTTTGAATTTTTTGTGGGAGGGGATTTCTTTTTGTTGACAAAGCGCCATAGACATGGTAAGATATTACCTGCGTCTGGGGTGTAACCGCGGAACTTCGCATACGGAGAGATGGCTGAGTGGTCGAAAGCACCGGTCTTGAAAACCGGCGATGTGAAAGCATCCGTGGGTTCGAATCCCACTCTCTCCGCCAGAAAATGAATATGTATGCGGAAGTACCCAAGTGGCCGAAGGGGCTCCCCTGCTAAGGGAGTAGGCCGTCAAAAGCGGCGCGAGGGTTCAAATCCCTCCTTCCGCGCCAGAATCCCACCCCATCCGGGGTGGGATTTTTCACAATATCCAACGATCGGAGGCTCGTCCATGGAAAAGACCGTCCACTATCTGGAGACCCACTCCCAGAACCCCTATTACAATCTGGCGTTCGAGGAATACGTCCTGTGTCACCGCACCCAGGGCGACTACCTGCTGCTATGGCAGAACGACAACACCATCGTGGTGGGCCGCAACCAGAACACCGAGGCGGAGATCAACCGCGCCTTCGTGGAGGAACACCATATCAACGTGGTGCGCCGCGGCACCGGCGGCGGCGCGGTCTATCACGACCTGGGCAACCTGAACTACTCCTTCATCACCGACGTAGGCGACGACGGCATCAGCATCCGCCGCTTCACCCAACCGGTGGTGGCGGCGCTGCGGAGCCTGGGCCTGAACGCGGAGGCCTCCGGCCGCAACGACATCCTGGTGGAGGGCCGCAAGGTCTCCGGCACGGCCCAGCGCCGTCACGCAGGCCGCATCCTCCACCACGGCACCCTGTTGTTCGACGCCAATCCCGGCATGGTGGCCGGCGCCCTGAACGTAGATCCGGAGAAATTCCGCTCCAAGAGCACCAAATCCGTCCGGGCCCGCATCGGCAACATCCGCGACTTCCTGCCGGTGGACATGGATCTGCCCGTCTTCTGGGCCTACCTGAAGGACGCCCTGTCCGGCGGCGGACTGACGCCCGACGCCCTGACCGCCGACGAGCTGGCGGCGGTGGAGCGCCTCAAGACCGAAAAATACGACACCTGGGCCTGGAACTACGGCCGCTCCCCCAAGTTCGACGTCACCCGCAAGCGCTATTGGGACGGCGGCTGCCTGGAGGCCAACGTCTCCATCGCCGATGGCCGGATCACCGACGTGAAGTTCTACGGCGACTTCCTGGCCGTCCGGGGCATGGAGGAGCTGCTGGCAGCGCTGAAGGGCGCCGCCTACCGCCCGGAGGCCGTCCGCATGGTGCTGGAGGAAAGCCCCATCGCCGAGCTGTTTGGCGGCATCACAACAGACGAGGTCATGGCTACCCTATTTGACCTGTGATCCACCTTGCCAACCGCCGCCATGTGTGGTATACTACATACAGCACACCCTTCCGCACGAAGGGGGAACAGAAGAGGAAACGACTATGAAACGAATCGGAAACCGCATCCTGCTGACGTTGGTCACGGCACTGCTGCTGGCGCTGCTGACCGCCACTGCCTGGGCTGATACCATCCCCGGCACCGCCAAGCTCACCATCACCCCCACGGACACCAAGGTCAACGGCGACACCGCCACGGTCACCTATTCCGTTACCGTGACCCCGCCGGAGGGCAAAGAGCTGGGCGTTTTCAGCATCCAGTTCCAGCCGTCCGATGGCATGACGCTGACACAGGATGACAAAAAGATTACCTTGGGCGACGGAAATCTGACCTATGACGCGGGCTCCAAGACAGGAATTTTTGCTACCTACGGCTATGTTCCGGAAACCGGCTATTTCGCCGCCGTAGGTACCACGCCGGAGCGCCGCATGTCCCAGGAGGCCACCATCCTGACCATCCAGGCCACCATGCCCGCCAACAAGGACGGCACCTACACCTTGGGCGCGGAGTTCATTGCCGCGCTGGATGGCTCCGGTGACGTGTACACCGCCAGAGTGTCCACCACGCCCGTGACCATCAACGGCGGAAAAGCACCCGTGGCGGAGGAGACCCCCGTGGTGACCGAGAGCAACAGTGAGACCATCGGCAACAGCGGCACGGGAACGACAGCCAATGGCGGCGGAACCGCTGGTGATGGTACAGCTGCCCCGGATGGTACGACCCCTGACGGCACCGCGCCCGATGGTACGGCGCCCGACGGCAGCACGCCGAATACGGATCCCGCGGGCACTGACGCCCGGAGCGGCGGCAGCGCCGTGCTTTGGATCGTGATCGCGGTGGTGGTTGTCGCCGCGGTGGTGGTTGTGATTCTCCGCAAGAAAAAGCAGTAATTGTGTGCAAGAGGCAGTGAAAGCACTGCCTCTTGTTACTTTTTCTGCATTTTGACATTCACACCAAAAATCGTCAAAAAAATGCTTGCCTTATGGGACAAAATAGGATACAATGTATCTGTGTATGGAAAGCACGTTCGGCTGAATCTCATCAATGGTACGGCATGCCTGCGGGAGTCTCCCCCGCGTACATACTGTGCCAAATTTCAAACGAGAGAGGGAGTGCAAATGAGGAGAGTTCTAACACTATTACTCACTGTTGCCATGATGCTGTCGTTGATCGTCGTGGCAAGCGCGGACACGCAGACCGTAAAGCTGAAGGTAGAAGAAACGGGTAAGACGGATACGACCGTGACCTACACCATTACCCTGGACGCTACCAATTGCGACGGTGTTGCCGCCCTGCAGTTTACCCTGAAGCCTACGGGTATGGAGCAGGACGGTGAAGCCACCTTGACGAGTTTCAGAAAAGAGTTTAATCTGGACAACTCGAACCCCAATAAGAAGGGCAGCTATGGCTTTACCAGCGGCAAGTATGTTGCTTATGGCGGCAATATCGACGATGGTGTTGGCCTGATGGGCGGCAAGGAGTATACCATCATGACCATCACCTATACCATTACCGGCGCAAGCCATAGTCTGGCTGTGGAAGAGTTCAAGGCCTGCCGCGATGGCGACCAGGCGATGAATAATCCCTATACTATTTCCACCGACACGGGCGATACGAACGTAAAGAAAGGTGACATCAATGGTGATGGCACTGTAAACATCAAAGATCGTATCATCCTGATTCGCTATTTAGCTAAATGGAGCGATTATCAGAATGAGATTGTAAAGGGAGAAGCATCTTTTGAGGCGGCCGACATCAACAATGATGGTGTTGTGAACATCAAAGATCGTATTATTTTGGTTCGCTATCTCGCTAAATGGCATGGCGAATATGATTCCTATTTTGAATAATTGAAGTTTGGAGGTTTTAAAAAATGAAGAAACGCATTGTTTCATTGTTTCTGTGCGTCGTGATGCTGTTTTCTCTGCTGGGCGTTACTGCTTATGCCGAGGGAAAAGTAAAATTTGAAGCACAGAACGTCAAGACTGAACTGGCTACTGGTGCGACTGTCAAGGTTGCAGTCAATATCACGGAAAATCCCGGTTTGATGAGCGGTTCCTACTGTGTTAAGTGGGATAAAACCGCTTTGGAGCTTACCGCTGTTGAGTTCCTTGCTAAGGATTATCCTGATGCTTCCAGTCCTGCTATTACGGAGAATAATGGTGAGTATTGGGTAAGCTTTGGTATTGATACGGCCACCGAGAGCGCAACGTTTACTGGCAAGGCATTTGATCTGACCTTTAAGGTGCTGGCTGGTGCAGAAGCCAAGACTTATGCTATTACTTTGGCTGTTGAAGATGATGGCTTGGCTAATGCTGATGCTGATTTGGTTGCTGCCGATGTTGTTGCTGGCTCCATTACTCTTACCGCTAAGCCTGTTGCTGTTACTGGCGTGACGCTGAATCCGACCTCCCTGTCCCTGGAAGAGGGCGCAAGCGCTAAGCTGACTGCTACCGTGAATCCTGACAACGCCACTGATAAGACCGTGACTTGGACTGTTAAGCCCGAGGGTATTGTTACCGTTGCCGAGGATGGCACTGTTACCGCTGTTAAGGCTGGTAAGGCGACCATTACCGCTACCGCTGGCGGCAAGAAGGCTACCTGCGCTGTCACCGTGACCGAGAAGACCTGTGACCACGCTGACAAGGAGTATCATGCTGCTGTTGACGCAACCTGCACCGAGGCTGGTAATGTTGAGTACTGGTCCTGCAAGAACTGCTCTGCCCTGTTCACCAAGAACGAGGCTGGTGAGTTTGTTGCGACCGCCAATGTGACCATCCCCGCTCTGGGCCACAAGTCCACCGGTGAGAACGTTGCTACCTGCCAGCATAAGGCAAAGTGCGATGTTTGCGGCGTTGAGTATGGCGAAGTGCTGGCTCACAAGCTGACCAAGGTTGCGGCCAAGGAGCCCACCTGCAAGGATACCGGTAACACTGAGTACTGGGTCTGCGACAACTGCGGCACCCTGTTTGCTGACGCGAAGGGTACGAAGGAAGTGACCCTGGACGATGTGACGCTGCCCGTTGACGAGAATGCGCATGATTATGAGTGGGTGTCCGAATCTGAGGGTGCGATTGACAGCAAGATCTATGTCAACACCTATAAGTGCACCGTTTGTGACGCGGTAGCTTATGATGCTTATGTGCTGTTTAGCGTTGACATGAAGGTTTTGAAGGACGAGAACAGCAAGCGCGAGGTTCCCAAGAATGTTGCGTTTACTGTGGATGTTGTCAACGAGGAAGATACCACTCCTGCCCGCTTTGTGACCGATGGCGGTGACGAAGAGATGGAAGGCTCCTGGACGCACCTGTGCGGTGGTTTCCATGCTACTCCCGAGGCTGCAATCGCTCAGCTGAAGCAGGAACTGTCCGTTTCCAAGACTATGAAGCAGACTACTGCTAAGAAGTCCGGCTGGACGCTGGATGATTCCGAGTATGTTGTGTCCTTCGTTTTCGATGAGAACGATGACACTGCCTACACCCTGGACATCAAGAAGAATGGCGAGGACGCTGACAGCGTGATCTTCGTCAACACCTATTGCAAGAAGACCAGCGGCGCTGGCTTCAAGGATCCTGACAATGTCTATGGCGATCTGATGGATGATGGTAAGATCAATGGCAGCAACAAGGGCAACACCACCAAGAGCGATGGCAAGACCGTGAATTCTGTCAAGACCTTCGATGCTGGTATCGGCCTGTACGTTGGTCTGTCCATCCTGTCCCTGACCGGCTCCGCCGTTGTCATCGGCAAGAAGAAGGTTCGCTGAACCAACTGCCAAAAGGCATAGAATCACATAAAAAATGACCGTCGAAAGACGGTCATTTTTTTGCTTGCGGCAGGGAATTTCTTCCAGCGTCGACAGGGAGGAAAAACTGTGCGGAAATGGGCAAAACTACGCTGTGGCAGGGGTTGACAAGCCATACAACCTTCGTTATAATGTGATACTTGGAACAACTAACCCATAGAAAGGAAACACCATGAGAAATATTACCTGCAGCATCGCCGACACCCGCAAGCGCGTGTTCGCCGAGGTGGCAAAAATGGCTTATGACGAGGATTACTCCCGCATGGAGAAGCTCCCCTATGAGATCATGCCCGGGGAAAAAGCCACCGTGCGTGAATCCATCTTCCTGGAGCGCGCCATCGTGGGTGAGCGCATCCGTCTGGCCATGGGCCTGCCTCTGCGTTCCGTGTCTGAGCACAACCTGCTCAGCGACGGTGTGGAGGAGAGTGCTATTGCGGAGAAATATTACGATCCCCCGCTGATCAACATCATCAAGTACGCCTGCAACGCCTGTCCGCCCACTCATTACGAGGTCACCAACATGTGCCAGGGCTGCCTGGCCCATCACTGCTATCACGCCTGCCCCAAGAACGCCATTTCCTTCGTCAAGGGCAAGGCCGTCATCGACCAGGAGAAGTGCATCAAGTGCGGCCGCTGCAAGCAGAGCTGCTCCTACCAGGCCATCATCAAGTTCGAGCGTCCCTGCACCGAGGCCTGCGGCATGAACGCCATCACCAGCGACGAACTGGGCCGCGCCCAGATCGACCAGGACAAGTGCGTCAGCTGCGGCATGTGCCTGGTGAACTGCCCCTTCGGTGCTATCGTGGACAAGGGCCAGCTCTTCCAGTTGATCCACGCCATCAACCGCGGTCAGAAGGTGGTGGCCATCATCGCCCCGGCCTTCTGGGGCCAGTTCGGTGACAAGGTCACCGCCGGTCAGATCAAGGAGGCCATGAAGATGCTGGGCTTCGCCGCGTTGGAAGAGGTGGCTATCGGCGCTGACCTGTGCGCCATTGAGGAGGCCGAGGAGTTCATGGAGAACGTGCCGGAGAAGCAGCCCTTTATGGCCACCTCCTGCTGTCCCGCCTGGGCCATGATGGCCAAGAAGGAGTTCCCCGGCATGGCCCCCTATATCTCCATGACCATGACCCCCATGGTGCTGACGGCCCGGCTCATGAAGCGCCGTGACCCCAACTGCCGCGTGGCCTTCATCGGCCCCTGCGCCGCCAAGAAGCTGGAGGCCAGCCGCCGCAGCGTCCGCAGCGAGGTGGACTTCGTCCTGACCTTCGAGGAGCTGCGGGGTATGTTCGAGGCCAAGAACATCGATTTCAGCCAGATCCCCGACGTGCCCTCCCACTTTGAGGCCAGCGCCCCCGGCGTAGGCTTTGCCGCCAGCGGCGGCGTGGCCAAGGCGGTGGAGGACGTGATCCACCGTGAGCGCCCCAATATGGAGGTCAAGACCGTGTATGCCGAGGGCCTGCGGGAGTGCCGCCAGATGCTGCGCATTGCCCGCACCGGCAAGTACGACGGGTACCTGCTGGAGGGCATGGCCTGTCCCGGCGGCTGCATCGCCGGTGCCGGTACCGTCCGCCCGCCGGAGAAGTCCAAGGCGTGGCTGGAGAAGTACAAGGCCGCCGCGCCCCTCAGCAACCCCCTGGAGACGGCGTATATCAAGGATCTCTCCCTGCTGCACGAGGACAGCGAGGAGTGGGAGCGTGTCAGCCACCACTAAAAGCGGAAAACAGAAAAGAGACGCCAGATGGCGTCTCTTTTTTTGCGTAAAAAGGGAAGGGCTGGAACTTCGTAGGGCGGGGTGACCACACCCCGCCGCCCGATGGCCGCAGTGCAATACTGTGCGGCGGCATGTGGTCATGCCGCCCTATGAATCGGTTACTGACAGAACTCCGTAGGGCGGGGTGACCACACCCCGCCGCCCGATATACATCCGACTATCGTTGCTCACTTCGTAGGGGGCGATGCCCACATCGCCCCGTGCGACATAGGCAGGGTTCGGTGTTCATTTCGTAGGGGCGGACGACTCTGTCCGCCCTGGCGATGTCCCGGCGAACCTTCAAGGGGCCGATACCCCAAGGGCACTCGTTCCGCTGCGCTTCACAGCGCTCGTCATCAGCCTCTACAGGCCACAGGAACCCGCTTTGCAGGGGGCGATATGATCAGGGATGCTCGCGGATCTGGACGACGACCCACTCGCCGCTGGCGTCCCTGGCCACCTGCCAGAGGGCGGGAATGTTCCAACTGCCGCAGGCACTGCTGCCGTCGTAGCGGAAGGTCTCCGATGAGTAAAAGACCCAGAGCCAGCCCTCGTTTTCGCCCAGGTGGGCAGACCACAGCTCCAACGAGTGCTCGTTGAACGCCGCGTCCTCATAGCTGTCCACGGCGGTGGCATAACGGGCCAGCAGGCCATATGCCGCCTCGTTTTCCTCTCTGGTGTGCCCTACATCGTTGAACGCCTGATCCGCCAGGCGCAGAACGGCCTGCGCCTCCCGGCGGTCTGAGGCGGAGCCAATGCATAGGGCCTTTGCGATCTGGTCGCCGCTGTAATAATTGCCCATGGTCATGGGGCCAATGTCCAGAATACGGTAGACCGGGAAGAAGTGCAGCAGCAGACAGGCGATGAGAAAGATCCCGGCAATGACCACGGCGGTGCGGCGGGCGCTTTTGCGAACCTTCCGGCGTGTGGCCTTCATGGATCTGACGACCTCCGGCTCCAGGCCGCTTTGTATCTCGTCACCCAGGGTCTCAAGCGTTGCGCCGACCTTCAGCGATTCCAGTTCGGCGGCACATTCGGGGCAGTTTTCCAGATGGGCCCGGACAAAGGCGGCGGTCTCCTCGCGCACCATATTCTCCAAGTACAGGGGCAGAATATCACGAACAATACTGCACTCATGATTCATGTTCGCTTTCCTCCAATCTGCGTTGTATCAGCCTTCGGGCCCTGTGGTAGGTAACGCAGGCCCAGTTATCGGTTTTGCCGTAGAGCTCGGCGATCTCTTTGAACGACAGCTCACCCAGTACGCGCCACATGAAGACGCCCTTATACGGCTCGGCCATATCATACAGCGCCCTCCGGATCCGGCGGACATCCTCAAGCTGGCTGAGCTGCGTATCCATAGGGGGCTCCGGATCGGCAAGATTTTGCAGCTCCCATTCATCGATGTCCGCGGTTTTTCTCCGTTTTTTCAGGTAGGAGCAGTAGGTGTTTTTGGCGATCTGGCAGAGCCAGACCCGCATGTCGCAGTCGCCGCGAAAACGGTCGATAGACTGGATGGCCTTGAAAAAGGTCTCGCTGGTGATCTCCTCGGCAACAGACGCGCTGCCGGAAAGCTGCCGGACATAGTGATACACCGACTGGAAATAGGCGCTGTAGATCTGTTCAAATTCCATGCGCTACCACCCCCTTTCAAGGATAAGACTCCGCAGCGGGCGAAATCTTACAGGAAAAATGAAAAAAATAGCGGGCAGGCAGCGGAAAACGGCGCTGTCTGCCCGCGCAGAGGTCAGCATCCAGGCAGGGTTCGATGCTCATTCCGTAGGGGCGGCCCTTGCGGCCGCCCGCCCCGTCAGCACCCCCAAAACTCAGAAGGGCTTGGCGTTCTGGCTCTGGTGGAAGTTGGTGGTGACGGTGGGCTCCTTCTCCGGCAGGCCGAACTGCTCCTTGCCCAACTGGATGCTCTTCATCAGGAAGGCCATGTTGCGGCCCAGCGTCCGCATGGTCTGCAGGCCCTCCTTATCCTGCAGCACCTCCTCCGGCTTGTTGCCGTACACCATGTTCCAGTACTGGCTGCTGGCGATGGGCATGCCGCAGATGGTGAAGTACTTGTTCAGCGCGTCGAAGGTGGCGGTGTTGCCGCCCCGGCGGCAGGACACCACCGACGCGCCAACCTTCATGGTCTTGTTGATCCACGGCGTGCTGAAAAACAGCCGGTCCATAAAGGAGATGGCGCCGCCGGCAGGGGAGGCGTAGTACACCGGGGAGCCGATCACCAGAGCGTCGGCCTCGTTGAACTTCTGGGCCACCTCGTTCACCAGATCGTCGTGGACGCAGCGGTGGGTCTTCTTGCAAACGCCGCAGGCATTGCAGGAGATGTTGGTCTTCCCGGCCTGAACGATCTCCGTCTCGATGCCCTCGGCCTCCAGCGTTCTGGCCAGCTCCGCCAGAGCGGTATAGGTGCAGCCCTTCTCGTGGGGGCTGCCGTTGATCAGCAGTGCTTTCATGATATGTCCTCCTGTCATTTGTCTTGTTATCAGATGCCGGAATAGCGGCATCGCTTCATGTCCACATGGTTCTCGTCCCGGAAGGGGACGCCCTCCTGCCGCAGCAGGAAGCCCTGCTCCGGCCAATGGGGCGCCAGCCGCCCGTCGTGTCCCACCACCCGGTGGCAGGGATAGTCGCCGTACAGACCGGCGCTGCTGAGCACCTTACCCACCAGCCGGGCGTTCCGCTCCCGTCCGATGAGCCGGGCGATCTGGCCGTAGGAGGCCACCTGGCCCTCGGGGATCTCGCCCACCACGGCCAGGATCTCGTAGATCAGACGCTCATCCATGGTGTCATAGTCTCGTCAGTTCCACGGCGTTGCCGTGGTCACGGATCAGCCGCAGCAGCTCCGCCGCCTGCAGCCACACGGTGGCGGTGTTGTCGTTGGGGTGTACGCCGATGCGGCCCGGCGGCAGCAGGAATGCCTCGTCCAGATAGAACCGGACGCTGCGGCTCTCGTCATTCAGCAGGCCCAGGGGCGTCACCGAGCCGGGGGTTAGGCGCAGGAACGCCATCAGATCATCCGTCGAGGCAAAGCTGAGGGGCCGGGTGCCGTGGGCCTGGCGGAACTCCTTTAGATCCACCCGCTTGTCGCCCTGGACGGTGATCAGATAGTAATTCCGCTTTTTGTCGTCCCGAACGAACAGGTTCTTGGCGTCAGCCTCGGGATAGGGCAGAGCCAGGTCGGCGCACTCCTCCATGTTGTAGACGGCCTTGTGTTCCGTGATCTCAAAGGTCACGCCGTTGGCGCGAAGAAAGTCATAGGTCTCCTGCTTGTTCATGGCGAGCCTCCCTTCACATGGTATTACCCCGATTATAGGGCGTTTCCCGGCAAAATGCAAGAGGCGGGGAAGGGGAGAGGCGACAAAGAATATCCACGGGAGGGCATACATCCTCCCGTGGATACTCTTTGTTTAATATTTCGTTCAGATCACGAACTGCTCCAGATACCGCTTGCTGAGCCGCAGGGACTTCAGCACGGCCTCCTCGCTGCCCTCGAAGGACTTGTCCTCCACCTCAATGCAGGTGTAGCTGTCGTAGCCGATGTCGGTCAGGGCGGAGACGAACTTGCCCCAGTCCACATCGCCCAGGCCGGGCAGCTTGGGACTCATGAAGTCCAAGGGATAGGCCATCACACCCACGCGGGCCAGCTTCTCCGGGAACAGCTTGATGTCCTTGTAGTGGACGTGGAAGATCTTGTCCTTGAACTCGTACAGGGGCTTCAGATAGTCGATCATCTGCCACACGAAGTGGCTGGGATCGTAGTTGATGCCCAGATTCGCGCTGGGCAGGATGTCAAAGACCTTGTGCCAGATGTCGGGGGTGGTCATCAGATTCTGGCCGCCGGGCCACTGGTCGCGGCCGAACAGCATGGGGCAGTTCTCGATGGCGATGCGGACGCCCAGCTCCTCCGCCAGGGCGATGATGGGAGGCCAGACATCCTTCACCAGCTCCAGATTTTCCTCCACGCTCTTGGTCTGATCCCGGCCGATAAAGGTGGTCACCAGATTGACGCCCAGCTTGGCGCTGGCGCGGATCACGGTCATCAGGTGCGCCACGTTGGCGGCGCGCTTCTCCAGGTCGCCGTCCATGGTGTTGGGATAGAAGGCCAGGGCGGAGATCTCTACATGGTGGTCGGCGGCGTAGTCCAGGATGTGCTTGGCATAGGCGTCATCCTCGCACACGCGGGCCACATCGATATGGCTGACACCGGCATAGCGGCGCTCCGCCTTGCCGGAGGGCCAGCAGGCCACCTCCACGCAGGAAAAGCCCATCTCGGACACGGTGTCGATCATTTTTTCATAGTCATACTGCTCCAGAATGGCAGTGACAAGACCCATTTTCATCGGTATCGCTCCTCTCAGAATGCGTAGTGGTTGTTCACTCAATTTAAGGTAATCATAAAATTTTGCTTTGTCAAGGGGGAATCAACAGTTTGTCAAAGGATTGTGCAAACCGCCCGAAAGCGCCGCCGGGGAATTAGCGAAAGGGCTGAAAATTCTGCACATTTTGCCATATTCCTTGACAGGCCGCCGTCCGGGCTGGTATGATAAAGGTGTAAAAAATGTAATCCATTACATTTTCAACCGAGGAAACGGAGGCTCCCGCATGGTAACGATCGGCGAGGTGGCAAAATATGCGGGGGTTTCGGTGGCAACAGTGTCCAGGGTGCTCAACAGCAGCGAGTCGGTAAAGGCGGCCACGGCCCAGCGGGTGATGGCGGCCATCCGGGCGCTGGACTACGTTCCCAATCAGTCGGCCCGGAACCTGCGCCGCAGCGAGAGCCGGGTGATCCTGACCCTGGCCCCCAACTTTTCCAACCCCTACTACTCCAGCATCCTGACCGGCATCGGCGACCTGGCCCACCACAGCGAGTACAGCGTGCTGATCTGCAACACCGGCGGCCAGCCGGAGAATGAGGAGCGCTTTCTGAAGATGCTGGACGCCCACCGGGCCGACGGTGCCATCTTCCTGGGCTGCCGGAAGGACAGCCAATGGCTCAGCGGCTATGCCGAGCGCTATCCCATCGTCCAGTGCTGCGAGTATGTCCCGGAGCTGGAGCAGCCCACCGTGTCCATCGACAACTACGCCGCCGCCGCGGAGACGGTGCGCTACCTGATCCGTCAGGGCCACCGCCGCATCGCCATGCTCAGCGCGGACAACGCCTTTATCTCCACCCAACTGCGCCGCCGCGGATACGAGGATGTCCTGCGGGAGGCGGGCCTTCCCTGCGGCGAAGAGCTGATCGCCATGGCCGACGCGGATTACTCCTACGGCTCCGGCCTTGCCGCGGCGGAAAAGCTGCTGCAGACCCAGCCCCGGCCCACCGCCGTGTGCTGCGTGTCGGACATCCTGGCCCTCAGCGTCATCTCCCGTGCCCACGACATGGGGCTGCGGGTGCCGGAGGATCTGTCGGTGACCGGCTTTGACGACGTGGATTACACCACCATGTTCCACCCCCACCTGACCACGGTGGCCCAGCCCTGCTATGAGATGGGCCAGGTGAGCCTGGAGATCCTGCTGCGGATGCTGCGGGGGGAGCAGGTATCCCATACGCGGACATTTTTACCCCATAAACTGGTGCTGCGGGAATCCGTCGCGGCACATCACGAATCATAAAACGAAGGAGAAACGAACATGTTGAGAGTTGGCGTCATCGGCTGCGGCTCCATTGCCAAGCAGCGTCACGGGTATGAATACTTCCACAACAGCGCCGTGGAGATCAAGGGCTTCTACGACCTGATCCCCGAGCGTGCCCAGGCTCTGGTGGATCTGTACGGCGGCAAGGTGTACGCCGGTGTGGACGAGCTGCTGGCCGATCCTGAGATCGACGCCGTCTCCGTCTGCATGGCCAACGCCTTCCATGC
The DNA here is from genome assembly GCA_934589145.1 of uncultured Oscillospiraceae bacterium. Lineage (GTDB taxonomy): Bacteria > Bacillota > Clostridia > Oscillospirales > Oscillospiraceae > Vescimonas. The sequence goes on from CAKTNW010000007.1 coordinate 34,993, forward strand.
CGAGATCAGCATCAAGGCCCTGAAGGCCGGCAAGCACGTCCTGTGCGAAAAGCCCATGGCCGTCTCCCTGGAGGAGTGCGAGGCCATGGTGGCCGCCGCCAAGGAGAGCGGCAAGCGCCTGATGATCGGCCATAACCAGCGTCTGGCCCCCGCCCATAAGAAGGCCAAGGAGATCCTCTCCTCCGGCGCCATGGGCCGCGTCATCACCTTCCAGACCACCTTCGGCCACAAGGGCCCCGAGATGTGGAGCATGGACAAGAGCGCCAACACCTGGTTCTTCAAGAAGGCCAGCGCCTCCTTCGGCTCCATGGCCGACCTGGGCATCCACAAGATCGACCTGATGCGCTATCTCATCGGCGCCGAGATCACCTCTGTCTACTCCAATATGAAGGTGCTGGACAAGAAGTTCCCCGACGGCACCCCCATCGAGGTGGACGACAACTCCGTGGAGGTGCTGACCTTCGCCAACGGCGCCATGGGTACCGTCACCACAAGCTGGACCCACTACGGCGAAGAGTGCAACGCCACCACCCTGTTCTGCGAAAAGGGCATCATGAAGCTCTACGCCGACCCCCAGTACTCCCTAAAGATCGTCAATGCCGACGGCACCCAGGTGCTGTACGCCCTTGACCGGCTCCAGACCAACGACGATGCCCAGCAGGCGTCCTCCGGCGTCATCGACGAGTTCGTCGCCGCCGTGGAGGAGGGCCGCCCCAGCATCCTGGACGCCGAGGATATCGTCCGCTCCATGCGGGCCGTGTTCGCCTGCCTGCGCTCGGCGGAGGAGGAGAAGGCCGTGGCCCTGTAAGGCCCGGCGGTAAAACCGATATAGTGCCTGTTCGCAGGTATTATATAATAAACATGTATTTGGAGGAAATTGCATGAAAAAGATCATTGCGCTGATCCTGGCGATGGCAATGGCGCTGGCTCTGGTCGCTTGCGGCGGAGACAACACCACCCCCGATGCCCAGGACAATCAGACCCCTGCCGCCGGCAGCACCATCTACGTGATGGGCCCCACCCCCGACCACGGCTGGACCGCTCAGGCTGGTGCTTATGCCCAGGCTAAGTGCGACGAGATCACCGCTGCCGGTGAGTACAAGGCCGTCTACATGCCCGCTTCTTCCGGTGAGGAGCAGGTGGATCAGGTCAACACCATCATCGCCAACGGCGACGCCGCCATCGTGGTCATGATGGCTCTGGACGATTCCGCCCAGGCCGGCCAGGAGGCTCTGTATGCCGAGGCCATCCCCTTCATCTCCTTCGACCGCATCATCGAGGCCACCGAGGCTTACGCTGTGCTGAACGCTTCCGGTGATAACTGGCAGTGCGGCCGCGGTATCGCCTACTGGCTGCAGAAGAACGGCATGAAGCCCGGCGACACCATCGTCACCCTGTACGGCGACAACGGTACCGTCTGCTCCCGCCGCGCTGACGGCTTCAAGGAGTTCCTGACCGGTGCTGAGAAGTACACCGACAAGGCCCTGGGCCAGGACTTCGAGACCACCGAGGTGTGGGACGAGGCCGCTGTGGATGCCGCTCTGAACACCTATGCCACCGTCTGCGACTGGTCTGCCGATAAGGCCTATGACTACATGGAGCAGAAGATGGAGGAGATCGTCGCTGCTGCCAAGGCCAACGGCGGCAACCTGTACATCTACTCCATGGACGATGAGATGACCTTCGGCGTCATGAACTACATCGAGACCGCTTCCGACGCGCTGAAGGCCGATCTGGCAAGCCTGAACGTGTACATTTCCGCCATCGGCGGCATGCAGGAGCTGTATGATGTGATGGCCGACACCACCGAGGGCACCATCGCCAACACCTACTTCGACGACATGATGAGCATGTACTTCTCCCCCAAGATGATGCAGGATGTCATCGACAAGGGTCTGCAGTACCTGTCCGGCGACTGGACCTATGAGGTCGGCTCCGGTGAGTATCAGCCCACCTGGATCGTTGGCCGTGACAACGTCACCCAGTACGAGGGCTTCAAGGGCCACGCCTAAGCTGTAACGCGGCTCTGCCATTTGCGCGGGTGCAGGGGTTCACCCCCTGCACCCGCATTTCCAAAGGAGACGGCTACGTCTCCAACCTGAAGCGAGGAGACAGCATCTATGAACATCCTTGAAATGAATCATGTTTCCAAGGCATTCGGCGGCTCCAAGGCCCTGTCCGACATCCACCTGACGGTGGAGGAGGGCGAGATCCACGCGCTGCTGGGCGAGAATGGCGCGGGCAAATCCACCCTGATGAACATTCTCACCGGCGTCATCCCCGCCGATGAGGGAAGCATTACCTTCTGCGGCAAGGACTACCCGGCACCCACCATCCACCAGATGGAGGCCGCCGGCATCGCCTTTGTCCACCAGGAACTGAACGTGATCAACGACCTGACGGTGGCGGACAACATCTTTCTCTGCCGCGAGCTGACCAGATTCGGCCTGCTGCGGGATAAGGAGCAGGTGGCCCGCGCCCGGCAGCTTTTTGAAGACCTGGGCGTGGACATCGATCCCACCGCCATGGTCAGCGAACTGAAAACCAGCGAAAAGCAGCTTTTGGAGATCTGCCGCGCCCTGTATGCCGACGCGAAGCTGCTGATCCTGGACGAGCCCACCACGGCCCTGTCCAACAATGAGATCGACCATCTTTTCGGCATACTCAAAAAACTGAAAGCACAGGGGAAATCCTTCATCTTCATCTCCCACAAAATGCCGGAGATATTTGCCATCGCCGACCGCTATACGGTGCTGCGCAACGGTGAATTCATTTCCTCAGGTTATATAAAGGATACCAACCCCCACGCCATCACCTCCGACATGGTGGGCAGTACCTATGTGGACGCCGAGGTGTACGAGTCCCGTCCCCTGGGCGAACCGGTGCTGACGCTGAAGAGCCTCAGCGGCCACGGCTTCTCGGACATCGACATGACGGTGCGCAAGGGTGAGATCGTGGCCCTGACCGGCCTGGCGGGCTGCGGCGCCAGCGAGCTGCTGCAGACCCTGTTCGGCGCGCTTCCGATGGAGGGCGGCGAGATCCTGGTAAACGGAAAGCCCATCCACGGCCACTCCGTCAGGTTCATGAAGAACGGCGTGGGCATGCTGCCCGCCAACCGCAAGGAGAACTCCGTGGTGCCGGATATGAGCATCCTGGAGAACTTCTATCTGGCGGAGCACGAGGTGTCCCGCAACAAGCCCCTGATCCGGATGAAGGACGAGCTGAAGCGCTACGCCGATTATAAGGAGCTGCTGCACATCAAGGCCGAGGACAGCGCCCTGAATATCAGCTCTCTGTCCGGCGGCAACCAGCAGAAGGTGTTCATCGCCCGCTGGCTGAACATCGGCGCCGACGTGCTGCTGTTCGACAACCCCACCCAGGGTGTGGACGTGGGCGCCAAGGCCGAGATCTATAAGCTGATGCTCAGCTTCGCCAAAGAGGGCAAGGCGGTCATCTTCAACACCCTGGAGATCCCGGAGATCCAGAAGGTGGCCGACCGCTGCATCGTGTTCTATGAGGGGCACATCGCCAAGACATTCCAGCATTCCGAGGTCAACGAGCATGACGTGATGCTCTATTCCACCAACGCGGTGGATACGCATGTGGAGGTAGCAAGATGAACAAGAAAAACAGCTTCGGCACCGTTGCCGGAAGGATCTGGTCGCAGTACAGCTTTATCTTCGTGTTCCTGATCATCATGGTGGGCTATGCCTTCACCATCCAGGCCAACGGCAACACCTTCAAGTGGAGCCATGTGGTGGCCGTCCTGGGCAGCCAGAATACCTGTATCGTGGGCTCCATGGCTCTGGGTATGGCGCTGGTCATCATCACCGGACAGATCGACCTGTCCATCGGCTCGGCCCTGGTGCTGTGCACCGGCGTCACCATCATGGTGTTCAACGTCACCAACTCCATCCTGCTGATGATCCTGGCCGCCCTGGTCAGCGGCGCCCTGTGCGGCGCCATCAACGGCGTGCTGGCCGGCTGCGCCAAGATGCCCCCCTTCGTGGTCACCCTGGGCACCATGCTGATCTACCGCTCCATCACGCTGTCGGTGGTGCGCTCCATCGACCCGGCCATCAGCGGCTCCTCCTCCAGCCAGTTCGCCATGATCAGTGACAACAGCAACTATGAGTTCCTGCGGATGAAGTTCGGCACCGGCAAGCTGTCTCTGGGCGCCTTCTCCATCCCCTACATCACCTTTGTGTTCGTGCTGATGGTGATTCTCTTCGTCCTGCTGGCCAACAAGACCAAGTACGGCAAGAGCGTCTACGCCGTGGGCTCCAATGAAAAGAGCGCCCGCCTGGCGGGCATCAACACCACCTGGGTCAAGGTGTCCGTGTTCATCATCACCGGCCTGATGGTGGGCGTGGCCAGTATCATCCAGGCCTGCAAGATCGGCAACGTGACCCCCGCCTCCTCCGGCCAGAGCTATGAGATGTACGCCATCGCGGCGGTGGTCCTGGCGGGCGTCAATATGGCGGGCGGCCGCGGCAAGGTGTTCGGCGTGTTGTTCGGCGCCCTGTCCTATACCACCATCAACTTCATCATCGTGTCCATCCCCTCCCTCAGCGTGGATATCCAGGACACCTTCCAGGGTCTGGTGCTGATCATCGTCATCCTGATCCAGACCATCGGCCCCGTCATCAAGGAGAGCATCCAGCGGGCCAGAAAGCGCCGCCGCGCCGTCCCTGTCAGTGCAGAGGAAAATACGGTACAATAACGGTGCGTAAAAGGTACAATAACGCCCTTAATGTACCCCATAAACCCATGAAAAAAGCCACCCGTCCGGGTGGCTTTTTTACGTGGGGTGCCCACTCACCAGTATTCCCGCAGCGCCTCCTCCAGCTTTCCCAGCGCCTTCTTCTCGATGCGGGAGACATAACTGCGGCTGATGTGATAGGCGGCAGCCACCTGCCGCTGGGTCTGGGGCACCCGGCCCTCCAGGCCGTAGCGGCGGCGGATGATGTCGGCCTCCCGCTCCGTCAGCCGCTCGGCCACCAGGCGGCGTACCAGCGCCCGGTCGTCCTTGTCCTGCAGGTCCTCCAGCATGGTGTCGCTTTTGCCCACCACGTCGCCGATGGACAGCTCCGCCCCGTCGCCGTCGGTCTCAATGGCCTCGTTGAGGGACACCTCCCCCTGCAGCTTCTTCGTCCGGCGGAAGTACATAAGGATTTCATTTTCAATGCATCGGCTTGCATACGTGGCCAGGCGGATGCCTTTGTCGGCGCGGAAGGTGTTCACCGCCTTGATGAGGCCGATGGTGCCGATGGAGATCAAGTCCTCCTGCTCCTCGGCCTGGGTGTAGTATTTTTTGATGATATGCGCCACAAGGCGCAGGTTCCGCTCCACCAGCACATTGCGGGCGTCCAGATCGCCCTGGGCACATCGGGACAGATATTCCTTTTCCTCCTCCGCCGTCAGCGGCTGGGGAAATGAGCCGCTGCTGCCGGCCAGATGCAGCGACCAGAACATGCTTTGGCACAACAGCAGCAGCGCCGCGTTCAGCATGACGCTCCCCTCCTTTCCTTGGTAAGGCTATGCACCCACGGGAAGTCCCTATACCGAAGAAAGACGTCAGCGGAGACGCATCGCGCCTCCGCTGACGTCTTATGAAAGGATTTGAAGAAAAGCTGATTTATTTGCCGCGCTTCTTGCCGATGACCAGTGCGCCGCCGGTCAGGGACAGCAGGCTCATGGCCGCGTACAGGGCGATGCCGGCGTCGCCGGTTTTACTGGACTGTACGTCCTTCTTGGCGGTGTCGGTCTTACTGTTGGTCTTGCCGTCCATCAGATCCTTATATATGTTAGGATCGTAGGTGGAACTGCCGCCGGAGGGCTTCGTGGGCTTATCCAGCTTGGGGATGCTCTCGGTTTTGGTGGCTTTGCACACGGTGCAGGTGAAGGTCATAACGCCTTCCTTCCGTGTGGTGGGTTTCTTCGTGACCACACCGTTATCCCAAGTGTGCCCGACGGCCTTGTCAGTGACAGTTTCACGGCTCATTTCCGCATTGCAGATGGTGCAGTAGACTACTTCGTCATGAGAGCCATCCTTGGTGCAGGTGGGCGCATTGACGTTCTCGGAAACAGCCTTGCCACCGATGTGCGCGCAGGTCACAGTGACGGCGCATTCCGCCTTTACATCGCCGCAGGATACGGTAATGGTGGCGGTGCCTTTCTTTATGGCGGTGACGGTGCCGTTCTCCACGGTGGCGACCGTTTCGTCAGAGGAACTCCAGACCAGAGGATCGGTGGTGTCCTCCGGCGCGACTGTGGCGGTAAGGGTGGCGGCAGCGCCTTCGACCAGGGTCAGCGTTGTCTGATCCAGCGTCACGGCGGTGGCGGGGACAGCGGGCTTTTCAAACCGCACGGCTACATCGTCATAGGCGAAGTAGGCGGGCTGAGAGAAGCCGTAGCCGTTATCACTGGAGCCGGTGATGTTGAATTCGACCTTGATGACCTTGCCCAGACCGGACAGGTCGAATTTCGTCCAGTCCATGATAATGTTTTTGGGGCCGTTGCACAGGTAGATGCTGGCGTCTCCGGTTTTGGTGCCGTTAGCAGCGTAGCCGGTGGCGGTCAGCTTCACCCAGTCGGTGTCGTCGATCTTGGCCGTCAGGCCGTTGCCGTTGAGATAGCAGTTCAGGGCATAGCAGATGTTGTTGACATACATGTGGTCGACGACACGCTCCACGCCGTCGGCAAAAGCGAAGGAGGGCAGGATCTGGCTGTCCGTATAGCCGGAATTGTCCTTGTAGCCGAAATGCACGGCGAAGTTGTTGGAACCGTTGTGACCGCCGCCGGTGGTGGCGATCCCCGTGCCGGCCTCTTTGCTGTAAACGGTAAGCTGATTGTTGAAGTCACCGTATTGCTCGAAATTGCTGGAGGCGTAGTGGGAGATGGCGTGGCCGCCGCCCCAGTAGCAGTAGTTGTCCCAGCTCTTGGGCAGGGTGTGCTTCAGCTCCGTGTTGCCGGCGTCGTACCAGGTGTAAGCCTTGCTCTCGTCGGTGGTACCGGAGCCATCGGGATACAGCATAGCGCCGCCGTACTGGGGAGTGTCGATCAGGCTGCTCCAGTCAGCTTTTCCGGCGAAGTTGGTGCCGCCCTTGTAGTCGGTATCCTCGAAGGTCAGCACCCGCAGCTCGTAGTTTTCCGCCGCAAAGGCGGTGACGGGAAGCAGGGACACCGCCATCACCAGCACCAGCAGAAGCGAAGTGATTCGTTTCTTCATGTTGTGATCTTCCTTTCTCTTTTGTGATTTTTCTCTATATCGAAAGGCCGCCGTTGGAAGCGGCGACTTCGGTAGACAGCTATAGGGGAGGGGAGACGATCCTGGCGGTTTTGCCGTAAGATGAGGATGGGCGGACGGGGCCGGCAAACCCCGTCCGCCTGTCTATGGGAAAGCTGCGGCTCTTCGCCGCGTTCGGCTTGCAAAAGAAAACGCGCACGGCCATTTCCCATGGCCATGCGCGAAAAAGAAACGCACGGCCAAAGCAGACCGTGCGTCGATACACACTTTTCGCTTCGGCTTCGGGAATGGCGAAAGCCCAGGAACAACGCATGACGTATCTGACTTATCCCCCCGTTTTGACACGGGGGGCATCACAGTGACCTTCTCGCGGGGCATCTCACCCCATTCCGCTGCCGGAAAGACCGGCACGCCGTCCTGTTATTCAATTCACAAATTCAATATAGCACACTGCACGGAGAATTGCAAGAGGGAATTTGCGCTTACCGGTCGCCGTTTTCCGCCACCCAGGCCCGGATGTAGTCTACAAAGCGGCGGGTGGAGGCGGACAGGGCCTTTTCGTCCTTGACACCGATGCCGATGTCACGGTGGAAGGTCATGGGCGGGGGACAGGCGGTGACGGGGTAGGGGCTGTGGCGCACCATCAGCTCCGGCAGCAGGCTGATGCCCAGACCCTTGGACACCATGGAGAGGATGGTGCGATCCTCGCGGGCGGTGTATTTCACGTTGGGGCGGATGCCCATCTTGTCGAAGGCCGCCACGATCTCATAGTCCTCGCCCTCCTCCAGTTGGATGAAGGGTTCTGTCGCCAGAGCGTCCAGCGGGAAGGGGGCGGCGTGCTCCAGTGGGTGGCCGCAGGGGACGATGACCTGTAATTTTTCACGGTGCAGGGGATAGGTTTGCAGATGCTTCACCGACGGCAGGCGCAGGAAGCCGCAGTCCACCGTGCCCCGGAGGATCCACTCCTCGATCTGGTCGTAGAAGTCGCCGGTGACCACCTCGAATTCGATGTTGGGATAGCGCTCACCGAAGCTTTGCAGGATGGAGGGCAGCCAGTGGACGGACACGCTGGAGAAGGTGGCCACCTTCACCAGGCCCGCGTCCACGCCCTTCAAGCTGGCGGCGGACTGCATCAGGGCGTGGTGGGCGGCGCAGAGCTTTTCAATCTGGGGCAGCAGGGCGCGGCCATCCGCCGTCAGCACCACGCCGCCCCGGTTGCGGCTGAGCAGGGTCACGCCCAGCTCGTCCTCCAGGGCCTGCACCGCGTGGCTGACGCCGGACTGGGTGAAGTTCAGGGCCCGGGCCGCCCGGGAGAAGTTGCCGCACTGGGCGGTTTTCAGGAAGATCTGGTATTTGGAAATGCTCATGACGCCACCTCGTTTCTGCGTGCATTATATCATACTTTTTCTCATAGTTGCAAGTACGATTATGCGTTTTACAAATGCAAAAGACTGTGCTATGATAGGGACAGTTGAACGAGACGCGTCGAAGAAACACACGAATATACATGGAATCTCAAGGAGGTAATTGAATTATGGCTCTGGTAACCAAGACGATCCGCTGCGCTGTCTGCGGCAGCAGCAGCGTTGCTTATGACGGCAAGACCTATATCTGCACCGAGTGCGGCGCCCGCAAGGAGCAGCCCATGGCGGCCGCCGATCTGGCGGCGGTGAACCGCATTACGGCGCTGGGCGGCGACAACGAGGAGCTGGCCCGCCTGCGCAAGCAGTACCGCAATCTGGACATCACAAGCTGGTCCAGCGAGAACCGCCTGCAGGTGAAGTAAATCATCGGCGATACATACCCTTTTCATATTTCATAGAGGGATACCCTCCCCTCGACGCGAAAAACCGGCTCGGATGAGCCGGTTTTTCGCATTGCATATATGGGGTCAGTCATGGTATTTCAGGGCGCGGATGGCGTTGAGCACCGCCAGGATCATCACGCCCACGTCGGCGAAAATGGCGGCCCACATGTCGGCCACGCCGATGGCCACCAGAGCCAGGCAGCCGAACTTGATCACCAGAGAGAAGACGATGTTCTGGCGCACGATGCCGATGCACTTACGGGAGATCTTGATGGCCTTGGCGATCTGCATGGGGTCGTCGTCCATCAGCACCACGTCGGCGGCCTCGATGGCGGCGTCGCTGCCCATGGCGCCCATGGCGATGCCGATATCGGCACGGGTCAGCACCGGCGCGTCGTTGATGCCGTCGCCCACGAAGGCCAGACGGGCCCTGCCGCTCTTCTGGGCCAGCAGCTTCTCCAGCTCGGCCACCTTGTCGCCGGGCAGCAGCTCGCTGCGGACCTCGTCCACGCCCAGCTCCGCCGCCACCTCGTCGGCCACCCGCTTGGCGTCGCCGGTCAGCATGACGGTCTTTTCCACGCCGGCGTGCTTCAGGGCGGCGATGGCCGCCTTGGAGTGGGGCTTTACCACGTCGGAGATGACGATGTGTCCGGCGTACTGGCCGTCAACGGCCATGTGGATGATGGTGCCCACGCTGTGGCAGTCATGATATTCGATGCCCAGCTTGGTCATCAGCTTGCCGTTGCCGGCGGCCACCTTATGGCCGTCCACTACGGCCTCGACGCCGTGGCCGCTGATCTCCTGGATATCCGTGACCCGGTCACGGTCGATGGGCTTGCCATACGCCTTCTGCAGGCTCTTGCTGATGGGGTGGGAGGAGGCGCACTCGGCCAGGGCGGCGTATTCCAGCAGCTTGTCCTTGTCCATCTCGTTGTGGTGGACGGCGGTGACCTCGAACACGCCCTGCGTCAGGGTGCCGGTCTTGTCAAAGACCACACACTTGGCGTCGGACAGCTCCTCCAGATAGTTGGAGCCCTTGATGAGGATGCCCTCGCGGCTGGCGCCGCCGATGCCGGCGAAGAAGCTGAGGGGGATGCTGATGACCAGAGCGCAGGGGCAGCTTACCACCAGGAAGGTCAGGGCACGGTAGATCCAGTCCGTCCACTGGGGTTCCATCCCCAGCACCAGACGGCCCAGGGGGAACAGGATGCCCAGCACCGCCGCCGCGGCGCACACCGCCGGGGTATACACCCGGGCGAACCGGGAGATGAAGGTCTCGGAGCGGGATTTGCGGGAACTGGCGTTCTCCACCAGATCCAGGATCTTGGACACGGTGGATTCCCCGAACTCCTTGGTGGTGCGGATCTTCAGCACGCCGCTCATGTCGATGCAGCCGCTGATGATCTCGTCGCCCTCCTTCACGTCACGGGGCAGGCTCTCACCGGTGAGGGCGCTGGTGTTCAGGCTGGCGCTGCCGCTGACCACCACGCCGTCCAGAGGCACCTTCTCGCCGGGCTGCACCACGATGATGCTGCCCACGGCCACCTCGTCGGGATCCACCTGCTCCAGCTGGCCGTCCCGCTCGATGTTGGCGTAGTCGGGGCGGATGTCCATCAGGGCGCTGATGTTCCGGCGGCTCTTGCCTACGGCGTAGCTCTGGAACAGCTCACCAATCTGGTAGAACAGCATGACGGCGATGCCCTCGACATAGTCGCCGCTCTTCGTCCAGATGGCCAGGAAGAACGCGCCCAGGGTGGCGATGGCCATCAGGAAGTTCTCGTCAAAGACGCGGCCGTTGACGATGCCCTTGCCCGCCTTGCGCAGGATGTCGTAGCCGATCACCAGATAGGCGATCAGGTAGGCGATCAACTGGGGGATGCCGGTCAGCGGGATGAACTTCAGGGCCAGCAGCATGGCCGCCGTAATGAGGATGCGGATCAGCATCACTTTTTGTTTCTTCGTCATGGTCACGATGCTCCTTTCCAATGCCGTGCCCGGCACTGGGCCGGGCACGGAGTGATATTACAGCTCGATCTCGCAGTCGGGCTCTACCTTCTTGCAGGCTTTCAGCACGTCCTTCATGACGGCCTTGGCGTCCTGGCCTTCTTCAAACTCCACGATCATCTTCTGGGTCATGAAATTGACGGTGGCAGACGCCACGCCGCTGGTCTTCTTGGCGGCTTCCTCCATCAGGTTGGCGCAGTTGGCGCAGTCAACTTCGATCTTGTAGGTCTTTTTCATGATGATACCTCCATATACGGGCCTCCGCTGGGGAGCGCCTCAAAATTTCACAATTAAGCGCTTGCTTAACGATTCTGGTGGTAGTATACTCAAAGCCGGGAGAAAAAGCAAGATGTCCGGGCGCCGTATGCCCAAAACAGCAAGTGAAATGTCCAAAACAGAAAGTAAGAGGGAACACCATGGAACACTTTGAACTGCCCCACGATCACGGGGAGAAGAGCCATACCGCCGCGCTGTGCCGGGAGCTGGGCAAGACGGGGCACTTTGCCGCCGTGTCCGATGTGTTCAAGCAGCTCAGCGACCCCAACCGGGTGCGCATCTTCTGGCTGCTGAGCCATCAGGAGGCCTGCGTGGTCAACATCGCCGCCATGCTGGAGATGTCCAGCCCCGCCGTGTCCCACCACCTGCGCTCACTGGCGGAGAGCGGACTGCTGGAGAGCCGCCGGGAGGGGAAGGAGGTCTATTACCGGGCGCCGGACACGGAGCTGAGCCGCCTGCTGCACCAGATCGTGGAGCAGGTGATGGAGATCGCCTGCCCGGAGAAGCAGGTGGACTTTCAGGCCACCCAGGAGGAGATCGTCCGCAACGTGCACCAGTATCTCATTGAGCACCTGTCGGAGCGGGTCACCATCGACGAGCTGTCCCGCCGCTTTCTGATGAATCCCACCACGCTGAAGAGCATGTTCAAGAAGGTGTACGGCGACACCATCGCCGCCCACATGCGCAACCACCGGCTGGCCCAGGCGGCGCTGCTGCTGCAGACCACCGGCGACGAGGTGGCCGCCATCGCCCAGGCGGTGGGCTACGACAGCCCCAGCCGGTTCACCACCGCCTTCCGGGAGGTGTACGGCCAGACCCCCATGGAATACCGCCGCCAGCGGGCAAAGCAATAAAAAAACAGCCGTGTACCACAGGGTACACGGCTGTTTTGACGCTTGTTACTTTTCGGCTGCCGACGGTATGCGGCTTTTCCGCGTCAGCAGCCGCAGAACGGCGAAAATCAGCCCCGCGCCGAGACACACGCAGGGGATATACACCGCCGTGGCGGCATACCAGCCGAAGCGGGCGGCGATATCCCTGAACACCACGATGGTGTTGTTGGCCGGGCCTACAAAGAACATGTTGATCTTACCGTTCGACACATTGAAAAGCGCCGCATTGATGCAGAAGGCGATCCCGCACAGCAGCAGGAACAGCGCCGTGGCCCGCCCAAAGTCCCGGAGAGAGCGGGGGCCATTGCCGGAGAGAATGAGAAACAGCCCCAGAAAGACCAGCAGCGTATGCCACACGAAGCCGTGGAGCGTCAGCGTCCAGTAGTCATGGCTGAGGCCGGAGGGCTCCAGCAGAGCCAGAAAGCCGCCCAGCAGGTTATAGGTGCAGAGAAAGGTATAGATGGCGCTGCGGACGGCTTCACGCCGGGTCAGATTGGCGGCCACGCACAGATACATGGGGATGCTGCAGAGCTGAAAAGGAAAGACCCACCACTGGAAGTGGCCTTGACCGATGACATAGTAGTAAAACAGCAGCTTGTATGTCTCACAGACCATCAGAAACAGTCCTGCGCTCAACAGAATACGGCGGCAGCAAACCGCCCCGCACCGACGAAGGATCCAAGCCAGCATGGCGCTTCCGCCGAGACCGAAAACCAGAAAGAGCAGATGAAAAGGCCCGTAGGCCGCAGGCGGCGTCATGGGCCAGGCCGTAGCAAAGATCCATTGTTCCAGCATAGCAAACCTCCCGTGTGTCCAGCAAGATATTTCTTTTCATCATGATTGTAAAAAGCACTCTTGAACTGGCTTGAAAGCAAATTGAAACAGGAGTTAAACTATGAAAGAAAGCCGCCCGCAGGGGCGGCTTTTCCGGTGTGCTCCATTACAGCAGTTGGCGGCAGGTCTCCGCGTCCGGCGCCAGCGTTTTCACATCACGCTCCAGCTGATCCAGCACGGCTGTGATCTCCGCCGCGGGCTGTCCCGCCACGCCGAAAACGGGATAGAACACATGGGTGCTGCTCTCCCGGACGCAGGTGCGGTCATCTGCCCCGGCGATCATGCTGAAGATGATCCCGCCGTCGTCCCTGGCGCAGAAGTCGCCGGGGTAGGTGTGTACCTCCTCGCCCCGCATACCGGGGAAGGGCGCCTTCTCTGTTCCGGCAAACAGCCGGACACAGCCCTGCACCTGATCTACGTCGTGGGTGCCGGACAGCTGCTGGGTCTCCAGTTCCGCAAGAAAGGGAATGGCGGTGATGGGATTTCCGCTGGGGAAGGGGCGTCCCTTCAGCAGAATGGATTCCAGCTGCATCAGTACGGGGTAGGTTTTCTTGAACTTTTTGAAAAAGCGGAAGTAGACATTCTCGCCGAACACCGCCTTGCGGTCATAGTCCGCAAAGTGCTCCTTCAGCGCATTGAGCCGCGCCGTCACCATGGCCTGAAAGGCATCCTCCCGCCACAGCGCTCTCTCGGGATAAGCGACCTCCAGAACACCGAAGGGTACGCCGTCCAGGGCGGCGTCTTTTTGAAATTGCAGCATGGTACAGACCTCCTTAAATAAAAATAGCGGGATAAAATCCTTCCGAATTCTATCCCACTTAAACCGTACCAATATGATACGATAAGTCCTCTGATCAAATGAATCCCCACTTTGTTGGCAATGAGTATAGCACCGCCTTTTGCAAAATGCAAGAGAAATTTTTCCGGCGATTGCCGGAGACGCAGATAACAATAAAAAAGAAGGACATCCAAACGGATGTCCTTCTTGATGGTGCGCGAGGCGGGACTTGAACCCGCACGCCCGTAGTGAGCACTAGAACCTGAATCTAGCGAGTCTGCCAATTCCACCACTCGCGCAAACAACGTAGTTGATTATAACCGAAGTTGTTGTATTTGTCAATACCTTTTTTCGATTTTTTTCAACTTTCTCTTTTCGAGAAGGTGGTGCGAGTGATGGGACTTGAACCCACACGTCCATTCGAACACAAGCACCTCAAGCTTGCCTGTCTGCCGATTCCAGCACACTCGCAAATGAGCCTTCTCAAGAGTACTTGCTTATTATACCAGACAAACCGCATTTGTCAAGCCTAAAATTTCCTGTGCTTATGACCGGCCTTTTACACCTGGGACAGCACCTGGCCGATGGGCCCGTCGATGACCAGATCGGCGCCGATGTCCGCGCCCACGGTGCCCTTGTTGATGACCACCAGCTTATGGCCCCGGTAGTAGCGCACCAGGCCCGCCGCCGGATACACCACCAGCGACGTGCCGCCGATGATCAGCATATCTGCGTCGTGGATATAGCGCAGGGCCCTGTCCATCACGTCCTCGTCCAGGCCCTCCTCGTATAGCACCACGTCGGGCTTGATGTCGCCGCCGCAGGTGCACTTGGGCACGCCGGTGCTGTGGAGAATGGCGTCCAGCCCGTAGAACTTATGGCACCGCTCGCAGTAGTTCCGCAGCACGCTGCCGTGGAGTTCCAGCACCTCGCGGCTGCCGGCCTTCTGGTGCAGGCCGTCGATATTCTGGGTGATGACCGCCTTCAGCTTGCCCTCCTGCTCCCACTGGGCCAGCTTGCGGTGGGCGGCGTTGGGCTGGGCATCGGGGGCCAGCATCTTCGCCCGGTAGAACTCATAAAACTCCGCCTTGTGGGCCATATAGAAGCTGTGGCTCAGCATGGTCTCCGGCGGATAGCGGAACTTCTGGTGATACAGGCCGTCCACGCTGCGGAAATCGGGGATGCCGCTCTCCGTGGAGACGCCCGCGCCGCCGAAAAACACGATGTTATCGCTGCCGTCCACCAGCTCTTTCAATTTGCGGATCTGCTCGTCCATTTGGGATACCTCCTTATTCCACATAAGAGTTTTCGATCTTTACCACGGCCCGGTAATGGCCATCCATGTCCTCCACCAGGCGGCAGACCCTCTGGGCCACCTGGGGCCGGGTCAGCTGCTCGTCAAAGGGGATCACCACGTCAAAGATCAGGTTGGTGTGGGTCGCGCCCGGCACGATGCGGAAATCGTGGATGGTCAGCCGGGGATCGATGGTCTTTACCAGCGCCGCCACCTCCTTGTGCAGGGCTGTCACCTTCGGATCGCCTACCACCACGGGATCCATGTGGATCACCGCCTCGCAGTGGAGCTTCCGGCCCAGCTCCGACTCAATGTTGTCGATGACATCGTGGAGCTCCAGCAGCTGGCCGTCGGCGGGCACCTCGGCGTGGAGGGAGATGATGCGCCGTCCCGGGCCGTAGTCGTGGATCACCAGATCGTGGACGCCCACCACCAGGGGATGGGCCATCACCAGCGCCTCGATCTCCCGCACCAGGGCCGGGTCGGGGGCCTGGCCCAGCAGGGGACTGATGGTGTCCCGCGCCGCCTGCACCGCCGACCACAGGATGAACAGCGCCACCACCAGGCCCACCCAGCCGTCCAGCGGCACGCTGATGAACCGGCTTGCGACGGTGGCCAGCAGCACGGCGGCGGTGGCCGCCGTATCGCTGAGACTGTCCGCCGCGGTGGCGGCCATGGCGGCGGAATCAATCTTTCTGCCCACCGCCTTGTTATAGGTATACATATACAGCTTCACGACGATGGAGGCCAGCAGGATACCGCAGGCCAGCCAGGAGAAGGTCACCGCCACCGGGTGGAGGATCTTATCCACCGAGGATTTGGCCAGCTCCGCGCCCATCAGCAGGATCAGGCCCGCCACCACCAGGCCGGAGATGTACTCCATCCGCCCGTGGCCGAAGGGATGGCCCGCGTCAGGCTTCTTCCCGGCCAGGCGGAAGCCCAGCAGCGTCACCACCGAGGAGCCCGCGTCCGACAGGTTGTTGAAGGCGTCCGCCGTGATGGCGATGGAGCCGCTGAGACTGCCTGCCGCCAGCTTTCCGGCGAACAGCAGCAGATTCAGGGCGATGCCCACAAAGCCGCACAGCGCGCCCCAGGCGCGGCGTACCGCGGCGTCCGTCACCCGTTCCCGGTGGGGGATACACCATTTTGCCAGCAGAGAGATCATACGCTTTTCTCCTTATGGGGATACACATATCGTTTCGTCAGACCATGCACCAGCGGGATCATGTACAGCAGCACCGCGTAGGGGATGGCCCGCTGATCCACCTCCAGCATCACCAGGGGGATGCTGCACGCGATGTTCCAGGGGATCAGAGCCGACAGCACGATGCCGCTGTTCTCCATGTCCACCGCCTGCTCATTGCGGTCGGTATAGCAGCGGCGCAGCAGCTGGTTGCCCATGACGATCACTACCGACTGGTTGCAGAAGATCATGCCCGCACCCAGGCTCACCGCCGCCGAGGCGGCGAAGCGGCCGCAGCGGTTCGCCAGCTTTTCCACCAGCCCCGCCGCGCCCTTCAGCACGCCGGTGCCCTCCAGCAAGCCCGCCAGCAGTCCGGTGGTGAACACCAGCGCCGCGGGCTTGGCCATGGAGACGATGCCGCCGCCGGAGAGGATGTCCTTTAGCTGCCCCGCGGCGGGATAGTAGCCCAGCAGGGCGGTTTTCAGCATGACCCACACCGTCATGCCCTGCACCAGCACGCTGACCGCGCCCGCCGCCGCCACGCTGAGGCCGATGCTGATCAGCACCGGCACCCGGACAAGGGGCAGCGCCAGCATGATCACCGCCGGCAGCAGCGCCCACAGGGAGATGACGGCGCTGTCCCGCAGAGCCTGCAGCAAACTCTCGTCCACCGCGGTGATGGGATGGCGCACCGACAGCGCGCCGTATACGATAACGGTCAGTGCCACCGGCAGCACGCCGGTACGGAACATGTTCCGCAGATTGTCGTACAGCGCTGTCCCTGTTTCCGCCGCCACCAGCGCGGCAGAGGAGGACGCGGGGGAGCACCGGTCACCGAAATACGCGCCGGACAGGACGGCGCCCGCCGTCACCGCCTCGCTGACGCCGCCGGAGCGGGCCAGGGCCATCAGCACGATGCCCGCCGTGCCCACCACGCCGAAGGAGGTGCCCAGGGCGTAGGAGATCAGCGCCGTCAGCAGGAAGGCCACCAGCACGAACAGCTTGGGGGAGATGGCCTGCACGCCGTAATAGATAAAGAATACGATGGTGCCGCTGGCCCGCCACAGGGCGGTGATGGCCCCGATGAACACAAAAATCCGCAGCACGATCAGCACCCGGCGGCCCTCTGTCCAGGCCATGGCCCACATGGAGCGCAGAGTGTGTCCCTGCCTGCGGCCGTGGAGCGTGAACAGCACCAGTCCCAGAGCCAGCGCCCACAGGAAGCTCCGGCCCGAGATGAGGCAGGCTACCATCGCCCCCAGAAACAGGGCGAAGGAGACGATGACGCCGCTCATTCCGCGCCCCGGATGGTCAGCGTCATCTGGCAGCACAGACGGTCCAGATCCTCGTCCGTTCCGGCGGGGAGCCGCAGCTTGCCGCCGCAGCGGCGGCAGACGAGATCCACCGCGTCCCGGTGTACCTGGATGCCGTACTCCGTGCTGCCGCAGGAGCAGCGGATGCCGCCCCGGGCGGCGATGTCCTTCAACTCGGACAGCACCTCGTACATGATGACGTTATCGGTAAAGGCTTCCTTTTCCTCGCACTTTTCCTTCTCCGCCCGGATGGCCAGCTCCTCCATGGCGCGCTGTACTTGGGCGGTGTCGCCGGCGTAGCAGCACAGCTGCTTCGTCTCCGGACAGGCCAGGCCCACGCCCCGGCCCGTCAGGATAGCGTTTGCGTCCACCTCCGCCTGATGGGTGCCGCCGCACAGGCCGCAGGGAACCCACAGCCGGAACTTGATGCCGTCGGTCTGGATCTCCAGTTCGCTCTCGCCGCATTCGCAGCCGATGCGGGCAGCGGCCGCCTGCAGGGCGAAGGCGCTGCGGCTGCCCAGCACCGCCTTGCCGCATTTGGGACAGATATAGCCAAAACTGCGTACTTCTTCCATGGTATATACCTCATTGCACAATATATTGAAATCCATTATACGCTATCGCGGAGGCCTTTTCCAGTCCCAAAGGGGAATTTTCCCGTAAAACCGTTGACAGTGCCAGGGGAGAAAGGCTATCATAAAAAAGACCGACTGGCGCTGATTCCAGATATTTCCTGATATGTCGAACATAAATTCAAACAAATTGTTTGGACTCGACAAAAATTCCTTGAAAACGATGCTGGATTCTGGTAATTTGTAATGCAGCAAGGCGACAGGCTGTGGATTATCACGAAAAACGCCCTGCAAGTTTATGAGAGAGGAACGAGAGAGCAATGGAAAACAACCCCAAGATCCTGCTGGCCGACAGCAGCGAAGAATTTCGATTGCTGCTGCGCCGGACACTGGAAGAAACAGGCGAATTCCGTGTCGTAGGCGAGACTGGCGACGGCGAAGAGGCATGGGCGTTGATCCAGCAGATGAGGCCCGACGTGGTGGTCATGGATGTGATCCTGCCGGGTCTGGATGGCCTCAGCCTGCTGCAAAAGATGCCCAAGACGGTGAAAACCATCGTCCTGTCCGCGTTTTGCAGCCAGAACATGGTGCAGGAGGTCATGCAGCTGGGCGCGTGGTATTTCATCCCCAAGCCTGCCCATGTGGAATCCCTGCTGGAACGGATCCGTGAAGCCGTCGAGCCGGAGGACGCCGTCATCACGCGGCCATCCCTGGAGGCGGAGGTCACAGCTATTATCCATGAGGTTGGCATCCCGGCCCACATCAAGGGCTATCAGTATGTCCGGGAGGCGATCATCCTGACGGTGCAGAACATGGACGTGATCAACGCCGTTACCAAGGTGCTGTACCCAGAGGTGGCCCGGATGTTCCACACCACCCCGTCGCGGGTAGAGCGTGCTATCCGCCATGCCATCGAGGTGGCCTGGGATCGCGGCGACCTGGAGACGCTGCAAAGCTATTTTGGCTATACCGTCAACAGTGCAAAGGGCAAGCCTACCAACTCCGAGTTCATCGCCATGATCGCCGACCGGATCCGTCTGCGCAAGAGCCGGAACGAACCGATGCACGGCTGATGAAGCTTCTGATAATAAAAAGAAGTGAGGTGTACACCTCACTTCTTTTTATCGTATTTATCGTATAATAGGGGTCAGCCGCCAGTCGCTGCCGGGGCGGGACTGGGTCAGGTCGCCGTAGGCCAGGGTATAGAGGTCGGTATACGCTGCTTCGCGGCGGAACAGCTCCGCCGCGGCGCTGCCCAGGGCCGCCACGTCCGCCGCCTTGGTCAGCACCGGCTGCTCCGCCCTCCGCATCTGCCGCAGCAGAGCGCGGCCCGTCTCGTTGGCCGCCAGCACCCGGGCGTAGGGCACGGTCTCCGGCGCCTGGGGGAGCCCCAGCCATGCCGCAAGCACCAGCCGCCGCAGCCGGGCCGCCGGATAGCGCTTGGTCTTTACCGCCGCCAGCAGCTCCTCCACCGTGGCGCAGCGGCGCACCGCGTCGTATACCCGGTGATACAGGCCCTCACCGCCGCCGTCATAGGCGGCAAATTCCGCTTCTGTCATCTGCCGCAGACGGGCCAGGATGGCCCGCTCCACGTTCCGGACGTCCGCCACACGCCCCGCCGCCAGCTCACGGCGCAGCACCGCCTCCGCGGCCTCCGGCAGATAGGGAAGGGCCCGGTCAAGGGCGTCTTGCCGCAGCGACTGCCGGATGTGGGATGCGGAGGCATAGCCCGCCTCCGCGTCGCCGTCGTGGGCGGCGCCGACGCGGGGGATGACGATAGGGGAGAGGGGGGCGTTTCGCTGGCGGCAGGCCTTCAGGTATTCCACCGCCAGGGTGTCGTTGGGTTGGCGCAGCACCGCCGCAGCGTCCCCCAGACGGGCCTCCACGGCCTTCTGGCGGGCGGCGGCATAGGTAACGCCCTCCGCCAGCGCCGCACGGATATCCGCCTGGAGATCGGGGGAGAGGAGGGTGTCTGCCGTCGCTTGCAGCGCCGCGGCATCGCCGCACTCGCTGCCGAAGCCGATGTGGGTGCAGCCCGCCATGCGGAGCAGCGTCACGCCGCCCCGGGCGAAGGTCTCCGCCGTGGCCATGGCCCACGGGGTGGGCAGCTCCAGCACCAGATCCGCGCCGCAGTCCACCGCCATCTCCGCGCGGGAGAGCTTGTTCACCAGCGCGGGCTCACCCCGCTGGACGAAGTTGCCGCTCATGGCGCAGACCACGGCGTCCGCGCCCTGCTGCCGCAGCCGCGCCATCAGATAGGCGTGGCCGCTGTGGAGCGGATTGAATTCACAGATGATCCCCGCAACGGTCATAGATGGGGCTCCTTTCCCGTTATTGGCCGCCATTGGCCTGCCGCAGCCGTCGTATGACGCGTTCCTCGCCGCCGTCGCAGGCCACCTGCGTCACGCTGTCCATCCGGAACAGACATGCTCCGTCACCATAGCCGTACTCGTCTATCAGCGTCAGCTCGGCGGTCTCCTCATTTACCGCAGTCACCAGACCAACGGCGTCGTTTGTGCCGCTGTCCCGGAACTCGATGGATGCCACCCATCCATGCCGCGCCGCCATGGACAGCAGATGTGCCGCGATGCTGCCGCAGCCCGCTTCCCAGCGCCGGTCCGGCAGTTGGACGCCCTGCATCAGCTTTTGCATTTTCGCGTCGTACTGGCCGCCGAACCCGATCCGTTGTACGCTGCCGGTCTCCTTCACCAGCAGGCCGTCGTAGGCGCCATCCGGCGCGATCAGATACAGGGCCACAAAGTCCTCATCTGCCGCCAGCACTCTGCCATAGCAGAATTTTCCGGTATCGTCCGGATCCATGTAAAGCATCAGGTATTCGCCTGTGGCTATCGCCTGTTGCAGCCGTCGCAGCATCCGCGTCACTCCCTCTCATTTTTCTCCCATTTTACCCTACCCGCGCCGTAAATGCAACTTGACATTTGCCCTGCGCCATATTTACAATAGGAGCAACACAACGAAACGAGGTCTGTACCTATGCATATCGCCCTTTTCTACGCCATGCCGTCGGAGATCGACAGCCTCATCCACGGGGCCGCGCCCATGGAGACGGTACACGGCGTGTCCTTTTATCGTATCCGGCCCGACGTCATCGCCTGCTGCGGCGGCGTGGGCAAGGTGAACGCCGCCATGGCCGCCGCGCTGCTGATCGAGCGCTACCATCCCGACCTGATCCTCAACGCCGGTGTGGCGGGCTGCTTCGAGGAGGTGCCCATCGGCACACTGGTGCTGGCGGAGAAGTTCGTCCAGCACGATGTGGACACCACCGGTGTAGGCGACCCCATCGGGCTGGTGTCCACCGTCAACCGTGTGGACTTCCCCACCGCTGATTTTGAAAAGGCAAAGGCAGCCATGGACAAGACCGGCTATCCCTACCGCACCGGCACCGTGGCCACCGGCGACTGGTTCGGCATCCCCGGCGGCCGCGCCGACTGGGTGCGGGACACCTTCCACCCCCTGCTGTGCGAGATGGAGGGCGGCGCCGTGGCCCAGGTGTGCTATCGCTGCGGCGTGCCCTTTATGGCGCTGAAATCCGTGTCCGACTGCCTGACCAGCAAGCACGACTACAACTTTAATTTCCCCACCGCCATGCGGGACCTGAACGCCGCCGTCATGGCCCTTGTGGACCATCTGGAGGACTGAACCATGGAACGTATCGCAAGCTTTACTGTGAACCACGACGTACTGGTGCCGGGACTGTATCTCAGCCGCCGGGACGGCAGCGTCACCACCTTTGATCTGCGCTTCAAGAAGCCCAACACCGGCGACCTGCTGACCAACGCCCAGATGCACTCGGTGGAGCACATCATCGCCACCGCCCTGCGCAACAGCGAGCAGAAGGACGCGGTCATCTACTTTGGCCCTATGGGGTGCCAGACGGGCTTCTATTTCCTGTTCGACAGCGCGCAGCTCACCGACGCGCAGGCCATCGACCTGCTGCGGCGGGTGTTTGCCCAGGGTGCGGCGTGGGAAGGCCCCATGCCCGGAAAATCCTCCCGGGAGTGCGGGAATTATGTCAACCTGGACGTGGCCCTGGCCCGTGAGTGCTGCGCGTTTTATGCCGGTGTGATCGACGGCTGGACGGCGGAAAAGCTGGTCTATCCGGAGTAAGGGAAAACGGGGCGCTTTTCCGGAAAATTTGCCGGAAAAAACGGGGAATTTCTGTTGACAAAGGGATTTTCCGCTGTTATACTAGTAAGGCCGCTTTGAATGGGTCAAAAGTTTTGGCTTAGGCCAGACGCCCCCGACAGCGAGTCCGTAATAAAGGAAAGGCAGGTGCAACAAGTAATGCAGGCTATTATCGTGACCGGTGGTAAGCAGTACGCCGTCTCTGAGGGCGACACTCTGTTTATCGAAAAGCTGGACGCCGAGGCTGGCGCTTCCGTGGTGTTTGACCAGGTGCTGGCGATCGTGGACGGCGAGAACACCAAGTTCGGCACTCCCGTGGTGGAGGGCGCGAAGGTGGACGCCACCATCGTGAAGAACGGCAAGGGCAAGAAGATCCGTATCTTCAAGTACACCCCCAAGAAGGGTTACCGCAAACGTCAGGGCCATCGTCAGCCCTACACCAAGGTCGAGATCGGCAAGATCAGCTTCTAAGGTGACAGCATGACGAGCGTCATTTTCCACACCGTGGAAGACCGCATCATCGGATTTGATGCACAGGGACACAGCGGATACGGCGAAGAGGGCGAGGATATCGTCTGCGCCGCCGTGACCAGCGCCGTAAGGCTGGTGGAAGCCACCGTCAACGACGTGATGGGGCTGTGTGCCTCCGTGAAGGTCAACCAGGAGACCGCCGCCATCTCGCTCCGTTTGCCCGGAGGACTGGCGCCCACTGCGGAATCCACCTGTCAGAATCTCATGACGGGACTGATGGTCTATCTGGCCCAGCTTCACGACGAATATCCGGAACACATCGAGGTGATGGAGGCGTAAGCTTCCGCCCTTCGTATCTTTCAGAAAGGATGGTACTGCGAAATGTTGCACATTGGTCTGCAGTTCTTCGCCCATAAAAAAGGTATGGGCTCCACCAAGAACGGCCGCGACTCCGAGTCCAAGCGCCTTGGCCCCAAGCGCGCTGACGGTCAGTTCGTTCTGGCTGGCAACATCCTTGTTCGCCAGCGCGGCACCCACATTCACCCCGGCACCAACGTGGGCAAGGGTACCGACGACACCCTGTTCGCCAAGGCTGACGGCGTTGTCCGCTTTGAGCGTCTGGGCAAGGATCGTAAGCAGGTTTCTGTTTACCCCGCCGAGTAATTTTGTCTTGATCAAAAGCACGCCTGCCGCACGGCAGGCGTGTTTTTTTGATGTGGTGTATATTGACAAAGTGCATGGGACGTGATACGCTTGTTCGTACAAGGGTATCTTACATAGCGGGGCGGTTTTGATCCTATCCCTCCGAAAGGAGGTGATAGCTTTGAGAATTACTTTCCATGTAGGCAACTTTACGGTTACCATCATTATCAAGGAAAGGAAAAACCGCCACTCTGCCAAGTGACGGTTTTCTTCTTAGAAAAATAGTCATGTAACAGGGACCAAACCGCTCTGCTTGATACCCTTGCTTTTATTATACCAATTTTGCGTTGATTGTCAAGCACGACATATCTTCTTTCCCTTGCCCTTGACGCAGGGCGGCTTTTCCGCTAAAATAGGATATACTAGGTGTAAAAGGCACATTTTTCAGATAGAACGAGGTAACACAATGGCAAACGGATTCATCGACAAGGCACGCATCACCTGCCGCGCCGGCAACGGAGGCAACGGCGCGGTGGCCTTCCATCGGGAGAAATACATTGCCGCCGGCGGCCCGGACGGCGGCGACGGCGGCGACGGCGGTTCCATCATCCTGAAGGTGGACGACAACATGTCCACCCTGATGGACTTCCGCTACAAGCGCAAATATGTGGCGTCCAACGGCGTGGACGGCCAGGGCGGCCGCAAGTCCGGCAAGGACGGCCAGAGCCTGACCATCCGCGTGCCCCGGGGCACGCTGGTGCGGGACGCCGAGACCGGCGAGATCATCAAGGATATGTCCGACGACCAGCCCTATGTGCTGTGCAAGGGCGGCCGGGGCGGCTGGGGCAACCAGCACTTCGCCACCCCCACCCGTCAGGTGCCCCGCTTTGCCAAGGCGGGCCTGCCCGGCGAGAGCCACGACGTGGTGCTGGAACTGAAGCTGCTGGCGGACGTGGGTCTGGTGGGCTTCCCCAACGTGGGCAAATCCACGCTGCTGAGCGTGGTGACCAAGGCCCATCCCAAGATCGCCAACTATCACTTCACCACCCTGTACCCCAATCTGGGCGTGGTGTATGTGGACGAGGGCGTCAGCTTCGTCATGGCCGACATCCCCGGCATTATCGAGGGCGCCAGCGAGGGCGCGGGCCTGGGCCACGACTTCCTGCGGCACATCGACCGCTGCCGCCTGCTGGTGCATCTGGTGGATGTCTCCGGCAGCGAGGGCCGCGACCCCATCGCGGATTTCGACGCCATCAACGCCGAGCTGAAGGAGTACAGCCCCGAGCTGGCCACCCGTCCCCAGATCGCCGTGGCCAACAAAACCGACCTTCTCATGGACGAGGAGCAGCTTGACGCCTTCCGCGCCCATGTGGAGGAGCTGGGCTATGAGTTCTTCGCCATGTCCGCCGCCACCCACCAGGGTACCCGTGAGCTGGTGCGGCACATCGCCCAGCGGCTCATTGAGCTGCCGCCGGTGACGGTGTACGAGCCGGAGTATGTGCCCCGCCCGCCTCAGATCGACACCTCCGAGCCCCTGGAGATCCACCGGGAGGACGACACCTGGCTGGTGGAGGGCCCGTGGCTGCAAAGGCTCATGGCCAACATCAATTTCTCCGACTACGAAAGCCGGATGTATTTCGACAAAATGCTGCGCCAGAGCGGTCTGTTCGACCGGCTGGAGCAGATGGGCATCCAGGACGGTCACATCGTCAGCATGTACGACCTGGAATTCGAGTACCAGCGTTGAGACCGCATAAAGGGCACCTCCGCCGCGCACACTAGCGACGGAGGTGTTTTTTATGAAGTATGCCATCGATCTGACCGATCTGCTCAACAATGATCCCCAGGCGTATACCTATTTTTACGCCCTGCCCGCCCAGACCCAGACCGACCTGCGCAAGCGGGACATCCGCAGCATGGAGGAGCTGAAGGCCGCCACGGCAGACCTGGCCTACGCCGATCGCCCGGACGTGTTCTGAGAGGACGGCGCCGCATCGGATGCCGACAGCGTTTCGCGGGGCGGGGCATGGCCGCCCCGCCCTGCGTTTTTTACTTCACCACGATCTGATTGCTGGCGGAGCCGAAGAGCTCCTGCCAGGCGGCGTCCACCTTGGCGGCCTCGTCCTGGGCCAGCTTGGCCTCGTCGGCGGTGTTATCGTCCGGGAGCTGTCCCAGGATCAGCAGCGCCACATAGTTGCCGCTGACGAACAGGCGGGCCTGCTGCACCATGGGCAGATTCATGTCGTACATCTTGCTGTAATCCAGCACCTGGTCATAGCCGGTCTGCAGCGCCGCGGCGGCATCCTGGGCGTAGCCGTCCTTCACCTTCAGCACCACGGCGGTGCTGGCGTCCAGGGCGCTGTTCTCGCTGCTCTCGGCGGCCCAACTGTCGATCTGGCTCATGTCCAGACCGTAGTAGTTGGTCATGCGGTCCTCATCCTCGGCCAGATCGCAGCCGTAGCTGTCGCCCAGTTTTTCCTTCAGGGCGTCCAGCACCTGCTGGGCCGTCATGTCGGCGGCGGGAGCGGGATCGTTCTTGTTGTCGTCCTGCTTGCCGCCGCAGGCGGCCAGAGACAGCACCATCATCAGCGCCAGCAGCGCGGTCACTTTTTTCATCATGTTCATGGTTCAAAACCTTCCTTTCAGTTTGTTTACGCCCTGTTAGACGGAGGCGGCGGGAGAAAGGTTCCCGGTTTTCCAAAAAATTTTCCGCTTTTCAAGCGGCGGGAGATGTGCTATACTATCCTCGAACAAAAGAACGAGGGAGGGGCGGACGTGGCCGACCGTGTGATCTTACATTGCGATCTGAACTGCTTTTTCGCGTCGGTGGAGCTTTTAAGCTATCCGGCACTGCGTGACGTGCCGGTGGCGGTGTGCGGCGACCCGGAGTTCCGCCATGGCATCGTGCTGGCCAAGAACGAGGCCGCCAAGCGCCTGGGCGTGAAAACGGCGGAGACCATCTGGCAGGCCAAGCGGAAGGCGCCCAACCTCATCACCCTGCCGCCCCATCACGGGCTGTATCAGGAGTACAGCCGGAAGGTCAACGCCATCTACGGCCAGTATACCGACCTGGTGGAGCCCTTCGGCATCGACGAGAGCTGGCTGGACATCACCGGCAGCATGCACCTGTTCGGCGGCGACGGCAAGGCCATCGCAGACCAGTTGCGCGACCGGCTGCGGCAGGAGCTGGGGCTGACCATCTCGGTGGGCGTCAGCTTCAACAAGATCTTCGCCAAGCTGGGCAGCGACTACAAAAAGCCTGACGCCACCACCGTCATCAGCCGGGACAACTGGCAGGACATCGTGTGGCCCCTGCCGGTGGGCGACCTGCTGGGGGTGGGCCGCTCCGCCCAGAAGCTGCTGGGACAGTACGGGGTGGAGACCATCGGCCAACTGGCGGCCTTCCCACGGGAGACGCTGGAGACACTGATGGGCAAGCACGGGGCCCAGCTCCACGACTACGCCAACGGCCTGGAGAACAGTCCCGTCCGGCCCCAGCATGAGACTGAGCCGGTGAAATCCGTGGGCAATGGCACCACCTATCCCGCCAATCTGACCCGGTGGGAGCAGGTGCGGGGCGGGCTTTCAGCGTTGGCCGACAGCGTGGCGCTGCGGCTGCGGCGGCATAATATGTACTGCGGCGGCGTGGCGCTGACCATCCGGTACGCCGATTTCCGCCAGTTCAGCCGCCAGACCCGGCTGGAGAGCCCCACCCATCTGCAAAAGGACATCTATCGCGCGGCGCTGACCCTGGCCCAGCAATCGTGGCACGCGCCGGAGCCCATCCGGGCCCTGACGGTCACGGCGCTGTATCTGACGCCGGACGGCGAGAGCTATCAGCAGCTCGACCTGCTGGCGGGGGAGAGCGCCAGCAGGGACGAGAAACAGGAGCGGCTGGAGCAGGCCATGGACGCCATCCGCGGCAAGTTCGGCAAGGACGCCATCACCTTCGGCAATACGGGGAAATTTGGAGGCTGGGACGACTGAACAACAGCCAAGGTCAAATTGTAAATTTTCCTTGATGATCCGGCGGCGGCATTGCAAAACGGGACAAAGCGTGCTAAGATAGTAAAACTGCCTATTCGACAAAATTTACCGTATTCGTCCCGGCTGCGGGACGATCAAGGAGACTTTATGGATCACGAGAATCAAATCCCCCAGGAGAAGGAGGCTGTTCCCAAGCGCAGTCTCTGGCCCCTGTTTTTCCTGCCCATGGCGCTGCTGTACCATGAGATGCTGCTGCACATCTTTGACCGCACCATCCTGTTCTGGGACATGCCGCTGGTATATATCCTGCTGTTTTCCGCCGCCATCGGCTTTCTGCTGTCGGCGCTGGTGGATTTGCTGCCCCGCCGAGCCGCACATATCGTCACCTACGTCCTGTGTATCTTCTGGACGGTGCTGACGTGCATCGAATACTGCTGCAAGAGCTATTTCAAGACCTATTGGGGTCTGAGCTTCATCACCCAGATGACCGGCAACGTGGTGGGCAATTTCTTCACCACCATGGTGGAGATCATCCTCAGCCGCATCGTGTTCATCGTGCTGGCCTTCGTGCCGCTGATCGCGCTGATCATCTTCCGCCGCCATCTGCTGCCGGGCAAGGCCCTCCGCGGCCGGACGCGGCTCATCGCCCTGACGGTGTTCCTGGTGTGCCAGGCCGCAGGCTCCGCCCTGTGCTATACCGGAAATGACCGGGCGGACTATACCTATAACTACGTCACCGACTACGCCGTGCCCCGGTTCGGCCTGGCGGCCACCATCCGCCTGGAGGCTCAGTACGCCCTGATGGGCCTGCCGGACGCCCCGGTGATCGAGGTGGCGGAGCCGGAGCCGGAACCCGATCCGGAGCCGGTGGTGTACGACTATAACAAGATGGAGCTGGATTTCACCGCCACGTCCGACCTGGTGGGCGGCTCCACGCTGGAGAACATGCACAAGTACTTCAGCAGCAAGACCGCCAGCCAGAAGAACGAGTATACCGGCATGTTCGCAGGGAAGAACCTGATCCAGATCACCGCCGAGGCCTTCTCCCCTTACGTCATCAGCAAGGAGCTGACGCCCACCCTGTATAAGCTGACCCACGAGGGCTTCGTGTTCACCAACTACTACCAGCCCGGCTGGGGCCAGTCCACCACCGGCGGCGAATTCGCCCACATGACCGGCATCATCCCCACCTGGGTCAACGGCAACCTCAGCTTCTACGCCAGCCATCAGGACTATATGCCCTTTGCCCTGGGCAACCAGTTCCGGGCGCTGGGCTATACCACCGTGGCCTATCACAACAACTCCTACACCTACTACAACCGGCATCTCACCCATCCCAACCTGGGCTATGACTACTACGGCCAGGGCAACGGCCTGAACATCACCGGCCCCGGCTGGCCCTACTCCGATCTGGAGATGATGGAGCTGACCGCCCCGGCGTATATCGAGGATTACGTCCAGAACGGCAAGCCCTTCCACGCCTACTATATGTCCGTCAGCGGCCACGCCAACTGGGGCTGGGGCAACGCCATGTCCGCCAAGAACCGCGAGGCCGCCGTGGCGGCCTATCCCGACGCCTCCCAGCCGGTGCAGGGCTATATCGCCGCCAATCTGGAGCTGGAATATGCCCTGACCTATCTGCTGGAGCAGCTGGAGGCTGCCGGGATCGCCGACGACACCGTCATCTGCCTGACCGCCGACCACTATCCCTACGCCCTGGTCACCGACAGCGGCGACTACTATCAGGAGCTCAGCGGCAGGCAGGACAGCGAGCTGGACATCTCCCGCTATAAGAACACCTGGCTGCTGTGGAGCGGCAGCATGGAGGAGAGCGTCACCGTCAAGACCCCCTGCTCCGCCATCGACATCCTGCCCACCCTCAGCAATCTCTTCGGCCTGGAGTTCGACTCCCGGCTCATGTCGGGCCACGACGTGTTCGCCCAGAACTATAACGCCGCCCAGGCCAGCACCTGCATGCCGCTGGTGATCCTGCCCACCAACCGGGGGTACAGCTGGATCACCGCCGCCGGCACCTATGACGCCAAGACCCGCACCTTCACGCCCAACTACGGCATCACCGTGGCGGACGACTATGTGGACACGGTGTCGGCGCTGGTGGACGCCAAGTACTCCTATGCCCGGCAGTTGATCCAGTACGACTATGCCGGTGTGGTGCTGCACCATCCCCAGGCCACCCATGTGATGGCCGCGCCCCCCAAGCCCCCTGCCGCCAGCACGGAAGAGCCGGTGGAATAGCATATGATCAAAAGGCAGCTCCCATTGGGAGCTGCCTTTTTGATACGATTTTGTATAGATGGAATAAAATATAACAGGATGTATACGGATTACTGGCCCTTTGCCACCTTTTCCTCCGTCTCTTTGCGGACGGCCTCCCGCAGGGCGGTCAGGTAGGGAGAGAAGGCCACGTTGTCGTTGGCGTAGGTCATGTTCAGCTCGTACTCCAGGGGCAGCCAGGTGTCCAGCGGCGACTCGTTGTGGGAGATCACCGCCTCCAGCTTGTCCAGGGCCTTATAGACCCTGGCCTCCGGCGTCTCCAGGGCGTCCATCTCGGCGTACAGCGCCGCCATATCCTCCCGATAGGGCTGGGGCAGGGCGGCCACCCACCGGGCCAGCAGGCCGTCCTCCTTGGCGGTGTCGGCGGCGGTCTTCTCGAAGGAGGGGATGTCGCCGGTGAAGCACTCGCCCAGGTCGTGGATCAGGCACATCCGCATCACCTTGTCCATATCCAGCGCCGGGAATTCGTCCCGCATGAGATAGGCCATCAGCGTGACGCGCCAGCTATGCTCCGCCACGCTCTCGTGGCGGCCCTGGCTGGTATAGCAGTGGCGGGTGGTGTCCTTCAGGCGTTCCGCCGTGTGCAGAACGGCCAGCAGATCGGTGGGATTCATAGAAAATTGCCTCCTGAATTCAGAAATAAAGGCCGTTTACCGGGTGGTAAACGGCCTTTTATGCACGCTTTAGAAATTGTCCTTCTGGAAGATCTTCAGAATGTCGTTGAAGGACTTGTCCATGTCGTCGTCGTCGGCCTTTTCGCCGTCAGCGGGCAGGGGATCCAGCTTCAGCTTGTCCGGCTGGGACGCCTGCGGGGCGGCGCTCTCCTGGGGCTTGTCCGGCTGGTTCTCGGCAAAACCGGTGGCGATGACGGTGACGCGGATCTCGTCGTCCAGCGACTCGTCGAAGGTGGCGCCGAAGATGGTCAGCGCGTCAGGATGCACCGCCTGCTGCACCAGGGTGGCGGCCTGCTCCACCTCCTCCAGGCCGATGTCGGTGGAGCCGGTGATGTTGATCAGCACGCCGCGGGCGCCGTCGATAGAGGTCTCCAGCAGGGGGCTGGAGATGGCCATGCGGGCGGCCTCCTCGGCCTTGCCCTTGCCGGCGGCCCGGCCCACGCCCATGTGGGCCATACCGGCGTCCTTCATGATGGCGGTCACGTCGGCGAAGTCCAGGTTGATGAAGCCGGTGTCGCGGATCAAGTCGGAGATGGACTGCACCGCCTGGCGCAGCACATCGTCGGCGATCTCGAAGGCGTTGGCGAAGGTGATCTTCTGGTCGGTGGCGTACTTCAGCCGCTCGTTGGGGATGATGACCAGGGAGTCCACCTTTTCCTTCAGCTCGGCGATGCCGGCCTCGGCCTGCTGGGCACGGCGGCGGCCCTCAAACCCGAAGGGCTTGGTGACCACGCCTACGGTCAGCACGCCCAGCTCACGGGCGATCTCGGCCACCACAGGGGCCGCGCCGGTGCCGGTGCCGCCGCCCATACCGGCGGTGACGAACACCATGTCCGTCTCCTCCAGGGCCTTGCTGATCTGGTTGCGGCTCTCCTCGGCGGCCTTGCGGCCGATCTCGGGGTTGGAGCCCGCGCCCTTGCCGCCGGTCAGCTTTTCGCCGATCTGCAGCTTATAGTTGGCGCTGGAGGCGTTCAGCGCCTGCTTATCGGTATTCACCGCGATGAAATCCACGCCCTGGGCGCCGCTGTGCACCATGCGGTTGACCACATTATTGCCGCCGCCGCCTACGCCGACGACCTTGATATTGACAACGTTTTCCACGCCTGTTTCCAGTCCAAAAGCCATGTTCGTTCCCTCCGGCAGAAATGGTATAAAAACGACAAATCGTCCAAATTTGAATACTATATATTGTATTATATTGCTTATCTGGCCGCAGGTCAAGTGCAATCGGACTTTTTTCAAAAAAAGTTCATGACCGCTGACAAAAAGTGCGGCGAAAGGACATTTTAACCGGGGATAAAGCTGGCCTTGCCCTCCTGAGTCATGTCGATGGCGCCCTTTTCGTTGATCTCCAGCCGCTCCACCACCGCCAGCAGATAGTCCAGCTTATAGTCGAAGTCGGCGTCCCAGCGGAAGGTCACGTCGAACCGGTCCAGATACCGCATCACCACCGAGGCGCTGTCGCTCAGGTCGATGGTATGCACGTCGGAGAGCATGCTCTTGTCCCGCAGCAGGCCCAGCAGCGTCAGCAGAAGCTGGGCGGCGGGCTGCTCCTCCTCCGGCACCTGGATGGCGGTGCCCACCTGGGGCTCCAGCAGGCTCAGACCCTTCACCAGGGCGTACTGCTTGCCGTCGCCGGTCTTCTGATCCACGATCTTGCCGTCGCCGGACAGCAGCCACAGCTTGCCGTCCTGGGACACGGCGGCGGGGGCGGTACACTCCGTCACCGTTACCACCAGCGTGCTGGGAAGCTGACGGCTGATGCGCACCGTCTCCACATAGGGCAGGGCGGCGGTGATCTGCTCCGACGCCTTGTATTTGTTCAGGAAGAACATGTTGTCCCCCACCTGGATGCCGCCCGCCTCGGCGATCTGCTGGGGCGTATAGCGGCTGTTGCCAGTGACGGTGACGGTCTCCACCTTGAAGAACAGGGCCAGCGCCACGGCGATGGCGCCGCAGATGGCCGCAAAGACCAGGATCTTATACAAAAACGAGAAGCGTCCCTGACGCCGTTTGCGGTTATAGCGGTTCCGTCTGGCCATAGTGTATCCTTTCTATATCTCTGACCCCTCCACGGCGGCGATGTCCGCGCCGAGAGACCGCAGGTCTCCCGCCAGATCCTCATACCCCCGTTGGATGTGGTGAATGTCGTGTAGTTGTGTGGTGCCACGGGCCTGCAGCGCGGCGATGGCCAGGGCGGCCCCGCCCCGCAGATCGGTGGCGTGTACGGCGGCGCCATGCAGCTCCGGCACGCCGTAGACCACGGCCACCCGGCCCTCCAGCCGGACGTCCGCCCCAAGGCGGGCCAGCTCCGGCACATGGCGGTAGCGGCTGTCGAACATGTTCTCCACGAACATGGACGCCCCCTCCGATCGCAGCAGCGCCGCCATCAGCAGCGCCTGGGCATCGGTGGGGAAGCCGGGATAGGGCGAGGTGCGCACCGGCGGAACGGCCCGCAGGTGTCCGCTGCTCTCCAGGGTGATGGCGTCGGCCTCGCATTGCAGGGCACAGCCCGCCTGCCGCAGCGCTGTGGTGACGGTGGCAAGATGGCGGTAGTCCACGCCGGACACGGTGATCCGCCCGCCGGCGGCGGCCGCCGCGCACAGGTATGTAGCCGCCGCGATCCGGTCGCCGATGCACCGGTGGGTGCAGCCGTGATGGGCGCCGCCGCCCTGTACGGTGATGGTGGAGGCGCCCGCCCCGTGGACGGAGAACCCCAGCTTCCGCAGGAAATCCTGTAAGTCCACGATCTCCGGCTCACGGGCCGCGTTGGAGATGACGGTGGTGCCCTCCGCGCCGCAGGCGGCCAGGATGGCGTTTTCCGTGGCGCCCACGCTGGGCAGCGTCAGCAGGATATCCGCCCCCTTCAGACGGGGCGCGGCGCACAGCAGGCTGCCGCCGATCTCGCTGATGTCCGCACCCAGCGCCCGCAGGGCGGTCAGGTGCAGGTCGATGGGCCGCGGGCCCAGCTCACACCCGCCGGGATAGGACAGCTCCGCCCGGCCGCAGCGGCTGAGGATGGCCCCCAGGAAGATGACGGAGGAGCGCATCCGCCGCATCAGCGCCTCGGGAATGTCCCAGCGGGTGATGCGGGTGGTGTCCACCACCAGGTCATTGTCCTCCCACCGGGCCTGGCAGCCCAGATGCCGCAGGATGTCCGCCGCCGCCTCCACATCGCTGAGCCGGGGACAGTCCGCGATGCGGCACACGTCCTCCGCCAGCACGGCGGCGGCCAGAACGGGCAGCACGCTGTTCTTGGCCCGCTGCACCGTGATACGGCCGCTGAGAGGGCGGCCTCCCTCGATCCTCAGATAAGACATATCGCTCCGCCTTTCCAATGGTTTTACCCATCCTATGCAAGGCGCAGCTTGCCCCGTTACAGCAGGGCCATCAGGGCCTGATAAATGCGTTCGGTGGCGTCGGGGATGCCCAGCTCCCGCATACCGGCGGCCATGGCCCGGCGCTTTTCCGGGCTGCGGAGGATGGCGGCGGTCTCGTCAAACAGCGCCTGACCGGTGGCCTGCTCCTCCGTCAGCACCACGGCGCCGCCGTGGCTCTCCAGCATCCGGGCGTTCTTCTCCTGGTGGTTGGCCACCACATAGGGGGAGGGCACCAGGATGGCCGGCATGCCCAGGGCCGTCACCTCGCTGAGGGTGCTGGCTCCGGCGCGGCTGATCACCAGGTCGGCGGCGGCCATCACCACCGCCATGTCGTAGATGTACTGCCGGGCGTCCAGCATGGGGCTGCTGAGCCCCTGGGCCTCCAGCTCCGATGACAGGTGGGGCCAGTCGCTCTTGCCCGCGGCGTGGATGTGGTGGAAGGGGAAGCCCGCCTCCCGCTCCAGCCGGAAGAAGTCCAGCATCCGCTGGTTCATGGTGGACGCGCCCAGGCTGCCCCAGAAGGAGGCCACCAGGGGCTTATCGTCGGTATAGCCCAGCCTCTGCCGGGCCTGCTCCTTCGTCAGCTCGAAGAAATCGCCCCGCACCGGCGTACCGGTGACCGCCACCTTGTCGGGGTGCTTATAGTGGCGGCGGCAGTCCTCGAACCCCACCATCACGCAGTCCACGCAGCCCTCCAGCAGCTTGGTGGTCAGGCCGGGGATCATGTTGGACTCGTGCACGGCGGTGGGGATGCGGCGGCGTGCCGCGGCCTTGACGGCGGGATAGCTGGCATAGCCGCCGGTGCCTACCACCAGGTCGGGCTTGAAATCCCGGATGATGGCGTCCGCCTCACGGCGGGAGGTCACCAGCGTTCTGGCGGTCTTGAAGTTGTGCCGCAGGCCCTCCGGGGACAGGGACCGGCGGAAGTTGCTGACCTCCACGGCGGCAAAGTCATAGCCCGCCTTTTCCACCAGGCCCCGCTCCATGCCGTTGGGGGTGCCCACGAACAGCACCTTCGCGGCGGGGTCCTTCTGCTGGAAATACCGGGCCAGCGCCAGGGCCGGATTCACATGTCCGGCGGTGCCGCCGCAGGTAAAGATCACATTCATGGTAAGTACGCTCCTTTTATCCGTTCCGCGGCGCCGGGATCTGGCGGGAAACGCTCAGTACGATGCCCATTTCCACCAACTGCAGCACCAGCGCGGTGCCGCCGTAGCTGAAGAAGGGCAGGGAGATGCCGGTGGCCGGGACAAGGCCGGAGACCACCGCGATGTTCAGAAACACCTGCAGGCCCAGATGGGTCATGACGCCCACCACCAGCAGCGTGCCGAACCGGTCACGGGCGTGAAGGGCGATCCAGAAGCCGCGCAGCAGCAGCATGGCGAAGATCAGCATGATGATGGCGGCGCCCACCAGGCCCAGCTCCTCGCACACCACGGCGAAGATGAAGTCGTTGTGCTCCTCCGGCAGGTACAGGAACTTCTGCATGCCCTTGCCCAGGCCCTTGCCCAGCAATCCGCCGGAGCCGATGGCGATCAGGCTCTGCACCATCTGATAGCCGTCCTTGCTGGTGTCCAGCCAGGGGTCGTGCCACATGGCGATACGGCTGGCGCCGTAGGAGATGACGCCGCCCTCCACCAGCTTGACGAACAGCACCGCCAGGGCGGCCACGCCGCCCAGACCCACGCCGATGAGCCAGGCGGGCATACCGCCCACGGCCATCATCACCGCGCCGGTGCCCACGATCAGAAGCGTGCCGGACAGATGGGGCTCCAGCATCATCAGCAGGGAGATCACGCCCAGGATCACGGCGTAGGGCAGGATGCCCTCCCGCCATTGCAGCATTTTCTCCCTCTTTTTCGAGATGCTGTCGGCAAAGTAGACGATGACCGCCAGCTTGGCGATCTCAGAGGGCTGGAAGGTGAACACACCGTCGATGCCCAGCCAGCGGGTGGCGTTGTTGTGGGTGATGCCCACATGGGGGACCAGCACCAGGATCAGCAGAAAGACGGAGAAGATCAGCAGCATGCGGGCCGCGCCGCGCCAGCGCTGATAGTTGACCTTGGCCACCACGAACATGGCGGCGAGGCCCAGTATGGCGAAGATGCCCTGCCGCTTCAGATAGAAGGTAGGACTGCCGGATTCGTAATAGGCGGAGGGGAAGCTGGCGGAGAACAGCATCACAAGGCCGATGGCCGTCAGCAGCAGGGTCAGCAGCAGGAAGGGAACGTCCATCCGTCCGCCCTTGGCGGCCAGGATATGCCGGCGCTCCACGGCCTTGCGGCGCATTTTTTCCGCGTGCTTCACCGGCGGCTGCTGGGAATGCTGGGGTCGCTGAGGTCGCTGGGGCATATGGCGTTCCTCCTTTCTGTGATATAGGCAAGGGTACGTTGGTTGGTTTCGTAGGGGCGGGGTGACCTCACCCCGCCGCCGTTATGCGAATGGGTACGTTGGTTGGTTTCGTAGGGGCGGACGACTCTGTCCGCCCTGACGATGGCGATGGGATTTCCGATAGGGCCGATGTGGGCATCGGCCCCTACGACGGACTATCGACAGCGCGGCGCGTCGGCCGCAATCCCCATTGGCAATGAAATCGTCAGACTTTTCGCCAGGAGTTTTTACATTGCCAGGAATCTTCCGTTCACCGCCACGACGGCCAGCAGGCAGAAGAGCAGGCTCACGGTGGCGAACACCGCCACCACCTTCTTCTCGCTCCAGCCGCACATCTCGAAATGGTGGTGCAGGGGCGCCATCTTGAACACCCGCTTGCCGTGGGTCAGCTTGAAATAGCCCACCTGGATGATGTCGGACAGCGTCTCGCAGATGTAGACGAAGCCCACCAGGATCAGCACCAGCGGCATGTCATAGGCGAAGGCCAGCGCCGCCACCGCGCCGCCCAGAAACAGGGATCCGGTGTCGCCCATGAACACCTTGGCGGGATAGTGGTTATACAGCAGGAAGCCTACCAGGCCGCCGAACAGGGCGGCGCTGAAGATGCTGAGCTGGGTGTAATACACGGGGATGGCCGCCAGCACCAGGTACTGGGGCATATAGCCGCAGCCCTCCCAGGTGAAGAAGGCCGCCACCGGCAGCGTCACGCTGCTGGACAGGCCGTCGATACCGTCGGTGATGTTGACGGCGTTGACAGTGCCCACGATGACGAAGGCGGCGAACACCAGATACACGCCCCAGCTTAACACAACATAGGTGTTGAAAAAGGGAATATACAGGTTGGGGCTCAGCATGCCCTCATAGCGCATCAGGCACAGGAAGGCTACCGCCGCCGCCAACTGCAGCACGAACTTCTGAGGCGCGGTCAGGCCGGTGTTCTGGTGGTGCTTCACCTTCTGATAGTCGTCGATATAGCCGATGCCGCCGAACACCAGGGCGAACAAGTACACATACAGGTGCTGGAAGCTGCCCTCCAGCATGCCCTGCCAGCCGCAGATGACGATGGCCACGCCGATGCCGATGATGAACATCAGTCCGCCCATGGTGGGGGTGCCCTGTTTGGTCATGTGCCACTTGGGGCCGATCTCCTTGATGCTCTGGCCCGCCTTCAGGCGGACGAGGGCGGGGATGAGAAACTTACCCACCACGGCGGTGACAACGAAGCTGACGATGGCAGCCAAGATAATTTCCATGTGAACGACTCTCTTTCTGTTTGGCCCCGCAGGGCTCTTTCGTTATTGCATTTCCTTCAGATGCTGGGCCACGATGACCCGCTCATCCATGGGGAAGTGCTGGTGGTTGATCTCCTGATAGTCCTCGTGGCCCTTGCCCGCCAGCACGATCACATCGCCGGGCTGGGCGTGATCCATGGCGTAGTGGATGGCCTTCACCCGATCCGGCTCCACGGCATAGGCGGTGCAGCCCTTCATGCCCGCCAGGATGTCGTCGATGATGGCCATGGGCTCCTCTGTCCGGGGATTGTCGGAGGTGACGATGGTGAAATCCGCCAGCCGCGCTGCGATCTCGCCCATGACGGGGCGCTTGGTGCGGTCGCGGTCGCCGCCGCAGCCGAACACCACCACAGTGCGGCCCTTGGCAAAGCCCCGCACCGACGATAAAACGTTTTCCAGCGCGTCGGGCTTGTGGGCGTAGTCGTTGAGGATGGTGAAGCTCTTCCCCGGCGTGGGGATGATCTCCATGCGGCCCTTCACGCCGTGGTTCTTCGCCAGTGCGTCGGCGCACTCGGCGATGGGCACGCCCAGGTTCCAGCAGGCGGCGATGGCGTCCAGGGTGTTGTACACGGTGAAGATGGCGGGGATGCCCACATGGACGTGGGCCCACTCGGTGTCCGCCTCGGCGTCGTAGTCCACGCTGCCGGCGTGGAGCTGGATGCTCTTGGCGGCCAGGTCTGCCTCGCCCTTGGCGCTGTAGCTGAAGGTGCGGCAGGGGCAGTGGGCCAGCATCCGCTGGTGCCACGGATCGTCGGCGTTATAGATGGCCACGTCGCAGCGGTCAAAGAGGATGGCCTTGGCGTCGCAGTATTCCTCCATGGTGTGGTGGAAGTCCAGGTGATCCTGGCTGAGGTTGGTGAAGATGCCCACGGCGAAGCGGATGCCGTATACCCGGTCCAGAGCCAGCGCGTGGGAGGAGACCTCCATCACCACATGGGTGCAGCCCGCGTCGGACATCTGGCGGAACAGCTTCTGCAGCTCGAAGGATTCGGGGGTGGTGCGCTCGGTGTGCAGCACCTGGTCACCGATCATGTTCTGGATGGTGCCCACCAGACCCACCTTGGCCCCGGCCTTCTGCTCCAGGATGCTCTTGATGAGATAGGTGGAGGTGGTCTTGCCGCTGGTGCCGGTAACGCCGATCATGGTCATCTCGCGGGCGGGATGGTCGAACCAGTTGGCGGCCATCAGCGCCAGCGCCTTGCGGGAGCTTTCTACCTGCACATAGGGGATATCCCCCTCCGGCGCGCGCTCACACACCACGCACACGGCGCCCTTTTCCGCCGCCATGGGGATGAACCGGTGGCCGTCCACCGCCTCGCCGCTGATGGCCACGAACACGTCGCCCGGCGCGGTGGTGCGGGAGTCATAGCTGACGCCGGTGATCTCCTGCGCCATATCAGCGGTGGCGGAGAGCACCTCAAGGCCCTTCAATATGTCGTTCAATTTCATATGATCGTCTCCTTATCCCTTCGGTTTTGGGGCGGCATGCCGCGCCACCGTCCAGTATAACAGGCAGAAACTGCACGGAAAAGACCGATAAATGCCGATTTACCGGGCAAAAACTGCGGTGATCAGTCCCGCACGGTGGTGTCGCCCAGCCGCACGGTGATGACCGTTCCGGCGGGCACCTCCGTCCCGGACTCCAGATCCTGGCTGAAGACCAGCACGGTGCTGGACTCGGAGCTGGTGGTGCCGGTAAAGCGGATCAGCAGTCCCGCGTTGGCGGCGATGGTGTTGGCCTGGGCCGCGGTGCAGCCCACCAGCGAGGGTACCTTACACATTTTATCCGATTTCTCGGCCCCAGCATACAGCACCACCGTGGATTTGCCGGGAATGATGGCACCGCCCACGGGAGTCTGGTCGGTGATGGTCTCGCCGTCGCCCTCCACCTTGCAGGCGAAGCCACGCTCCTTCAGGCGATCCTTGGCCTCGTCCACCGACATGCCGATGACGTTGGGCACCGTGGTGTCCACGCCCATCAGCTCCTCGGCGCTGTAACTGGGCTCGATGCCCAGATAGGGCAGGATCTCCTCCATGATGTGGCTGGCGGTGGGCGCCACCATGTTGCCGCCGGACACATAGGTGCCGGTGGAGCGGCTGGGGGTGTCCATGGTGATCAGCATCATGATCTGGGGATCGTCCGCCGGCGCGAAGCACAGGAAGGACACCACCACGTCGCCGGTCTGGCCCTTATCGGCCGTACCGGTCTTGCCGCCGATGCGGTAGCCCGCCACCTGGCCGTTTTTGCCGGTGCCGCTGGCCACCACGTATTCCAGGCACTCCCGCACGGTGGCGGAGGTCTCCTCGCTGATGACCTGGCGCACCGGGGTGTCGTCGTGCTGCCAGATGACGTTGCCGTCGCTGTCGGTGATCTGCTTGGCGAAATGGGGGGTATAGAGATAGCCGCCGTTGACGCAGGCCGCCTGGGCGGCGATCAGCGCCAGGGGCGTCACGGTGAAGTTCTGGCCGAAGGCGTAGCAGGCCAGGTCGAGCTGGGTGAAGTTGGCGTCGGCGGCGAACACGCCGGTGGCCTCGCCGCCCAGATCCACGCCGGTGGGGGACATGATGCCGAAGGAGCGCATGTACTGATAGAACTTCTCCGTCCCCAGCTTCAGGCCGTAGGAGATGAAGGCCGGGTTGCAGGAGTTGCCCACCGACTGCTCCAGGGTCTGCAGGCCGTGGCCCGCCTTGTTGGAGCAGTGGATGGTGTGGCCGGAGATGTTCACAGAGCCGCCGCAGTTGACGGTGGTGTTCATGTCGATGAGACCCTCCTCCAGCGCGGCGGACAGGGTCAGGATCTTGAAGGTGGAGCCGGGCTCATAGGTGTCGTTCAGCGCCTTGTTGCGCCACTGGAGCTGCTGGGCGTCCCCCAGCTCCAGCTCGCCCCGCTCCATCCGCTCTTGCAGCGTCTTGTCGGTGACGGTGGAGAAGTCGTTCAGGTCGTAGTTGGGATAGGAGGCCATGGCCAGGATGCCGCCGTTGCGCACATCCATGATGATGCCGGTGGCGCCGTTGGCAGGGGAGTAGGCGTCGCACATGTCGGACATGCCCTTCTCCAGATAGTACTGCACGGTGGCCTCCAGCGTCACCTGCAGCTCGTCGCCGTTCTCCGGGTCAAAGTACTGGGAGTACTCGTATAAAAGGTCGTTCTGCTGGTTGGCCTTGGCGGTGACCACCAGGCCGGACTTGCCCTGCAGCTCCTTGTCGTACTCCGCCTCCAGGCCGAACAGGCCCGTGTAGTCGGTGCCCACAAAGCCGATGACCTGGGCCGCCAGGTCGCCGTAGGGATAGTACCGCTTGGCGTCGGTGCTCAGGTATACGCCCTTCACCTTGTTGTCGTTGATGAATTTCCGCACCTGGTCGGCGATGTCCTCGTCCACCCGGTATTTCAGCACCTCGTACATGGAGTCGGTGCGGGTCATCTTCTTCAGGATGCCCTCCTCGCTGATGTCGAGGATCTTCGCCAGGGTGCTGGCCACCATCTCCTTCGTCCAGGCCGCGGGATTCTCCGTGTCGTTCAGGGCGTCGTTCATCTCCTTGGGGGAGAGGAAGATGGTCTCGGCCGTGGAGGAGATGGCCAGAATGTTGCCGGAGGCGTCGTAGATGGTGCCCCGGTTGGCGGTGACCACGCTGCTGCGGGTCTGCTGGCTGACGGCCTTGGCCTGCAGTTCCTCGTGGCGGGTGATCTGCAGGGAATACAGCTTAAAGAACAGCACGATGAACATGCCGATGCCCATGATCAGCATCAGCACGAAGGTGCGGCTCTGGATCACCCGGTTGGCCCGGCGGATGGATTCATCCTTCCGGTTGGGATTCTGGCGGTTCTGGGGGTAGTTCTGCGGCATAACGGCACTCCTTTTTGCGGCGGGAAAACGGGGTTATGGAAAGGCCAAAGCAAGGAGCAAGAATCTGGCTTCTCACTCCTTGCTGTTGAAAACTATACGGTGGGCTCAGCGGAAATATTCCCACAGGGACAGCGCGCCCTCCTTGACGGCAGCGGCGGCCTTGTCCATCAGTCCCGGCTCACCGCTGTATACCACGGCGGTGTCGGAGCCGCCCAGGTCGATGTACTGGATCTGGCCGGAGGTGGGCTTGGACATACCCGCCTCCTCGGCGGCGGCCTTGACGGTGGCCAGGTCGAAGGTCTTTTCGTACTCCGTCAGCAGGGAGACGTGCTCCTCCTCCAGGGTGGCCAGCTCACTTTTGATGGTGGATACATGGTTGGACACGGTGGTCAACTGTACATAGCTGTACAGCAGCACCATCACCAGCGCGCACACCACCGCGATGCCGCCCATCAGCAGCGCCGAGGGACGGGCCTTGGCCTGTGCCTGGGGCTGGCGGCGGGGCTGGGTCTGCTCCTTGGGCTGGGCCTTGCGCTCCGGCATGGCCCCTGCCTCCTCCAACTGGCGCTCGCGAACCAGCGTATCCAGATCGTAGGCCAGGTTGCCGTATACGATTTTCATATTGCGGCGGCGTTCGTCAGTCATGGGGAAGGACTTCCTTTCTTCGGTAAAGTATCGGCGGACTTACAGCTTCTCCGCCACCCGCAGCTTGGCGCTGCGGGCGCGGGGGTTCTCCGCCAGCTCCGCCTCGCCCGGAAGGATGGGCTTGCGGGAGATGAGCTTCATTTTCGGTGTTTTCCCGCATACGCACACGGGAAAGTTGGGGGGACAGGTGCAGCCGGTGGCCAGCTCCTGCATGGTCTTCTTGATGATGCGATCCTCCAGCGAGTGGAAGGAGATCACCGCCAGGCGGCCGCCCGGATTCAGGTGGTCGCACCCGGCGTGCAGCATGGGGGGCAGGGCATCCAGCTCACCGTTGACAGCGATGCGGATGGCCTGAAAGCTGCGCTTGGCGGGATGCTGCTTCTCCCGCAGCGCCTGGGGCGGCATGGCGGACTTGATCACGTCCACCAACTGCAGTGTGGTCTCGATGGGGGCGGTCTCCCGCGCCCGGCAGATGCCCTTGGCGATGGCGGGGGCGTAGCGCTCCTCGCCGAAGTCGTAGAGGATGCGGCGCAGCTCCTCATAGGACCACTGGTTCACCACCTGACGGGCGTCCAGCGCCGCCGTGCGGTCCATCCGCATGTCCAGCGGCGCGTCGTGCATATAGCTGAAGCCCCGCTGCGCGTCGTCCAGTTGGGGGGAGGACACGCCCAGGTCGAACAGCATGCCGTCGGCGCCGGGGATGTTCAGCTCCTCCAGTATCTCGCCGATGCGGTCAAAATTGCTGTGCACCAGCGTCACATGATCCATATAGTCCCGCAGCCGCTCCTGTGCGGCGGCGATGGCGGTCTCGTCCCGGTCGATGCCGATCAGGCGTCCCGTGGTCAGCCGTCTGGCGATCTCCAGCGAGTGTCCGGCCCGGCCCAGCGTGCCGTCCACATACACGCCGTCGGGGCGGATGTGCAGTGCCTCCAGGCATTCCGCCAGCAGCACCGGCCGGTGGCCATAGGAGAGATCCTCCTGTACGTTGTGGTTCAGCTCTATGGTCACAGTCCCAGCTCCTCCATGGCCTGCTCCAGCGACCCGTCGCTGAGGGCGGCCTCTTCGATCTCGGCCCAGCGTTGGGCGTTCCAGATCTCGGCCCGGTCAAACATGCCGATGATGACCACTTCTTTTTCCAGTTGCGCGTGATGGCGCAGCTTCTGGGGCAGCAGGATGCGGCCCTGTGCGTCCGGCTCACAGTCGGCGGCCAGGGCGAACATGGCCCGCAGGCTCTTCACCTTGCTGAAGCTCATGTCCTTCAGCTTGTCCAGAATGGCGTTCCAGCTCTCGTCCGAGTACACGGACAGGCAGTGATCCTGGCCCACCGTCACATGGAAGGTGCCGCCCAGCTCCTCGCGCAGCTTGGCGGGGATGAACAGACGGCCCTTGGCGTCGATGGAGTGGGTATATTGACCTGTCATGTTCATCACCTCTTCCGCGGCGGCCGGAATGTCAAACCGTGGGATTACTCCCCACAAATGGGGGCACTTCCCCCACAATTCACCACCACGCTTTTCAGTATACATAAAACGTTTCCGGATTGCAAGGAGAAATTTTCCTGCCGCCACGGGGCTTTGCCGGTGATTTTTCCAGCATTTTCCTGACAGAAGAACGGTGATAAAACGTGTGTTTTACTTTCTGAACAATAAAAACAGCCATGGCACAAGATGTTGTGCCATGGCTGTCAAACACCACAAGATGAGCGCTTTTGTGCAAAACGCAGAAATTTCAAGGTGAAATATGTGTAGTTTTCCACAACGCCCCTGCGGACAAAAAAGCGCTGCCCATTGGGCAGCGCTAGGGTCAGCTCTTATTTCTCCGCGGGCTTCTGGGGGGCGGCGGTCTCGTCCTTTTTCAGATGCTCCTGGGCGGCCTGCATCTGCTCCTGAGAGGCGGCGCGGAACTGGCTGCGGGAGGTCTGCACCTCCGCCAGGGCGGCCTGGATGGCCTCCTCCGTGCGGCGCAGGGCGTCCTCGGTGTAGGTGTTGGCCACG
The DNA here is from genome assembly GCA_934589145.1 of uncultured Oscillospiraceae bacterium. Lineage (GTDB taxonomy): Bacteria > Bacillota > Clostridia > Oscillospirales > Oscillospiraceae > Vescimonas. The sequence goes on from CAKTNW010000007.1 coordinate 78,958, forward strand.
CGGTACAGCTCACGGCTGCGCTCCTCGGCCCGGTGGATGATGTCGGCGCTCTTCTGCCGCGCCTGCTGGATGACCTCGCTCTCGGAGACGATGGTCTTGGCGTCCAGCTCGGCTTGGCGCATCATCTTCTCCACTTCCTTCTTGGCGCCTGCCACATAGTCGTTGCGGGCGGCGATGAGCTCCTTGGCCTTTTTCAGCTCCAGGGGCAGCTTCGAGCGCATCTCGTCCAGGATATCCAGGGCCTCGTCCCGGTTGATGGTGCATTTTTCGGCGCTGAAGGCGGCGCTTTTGGCCTCGTCGATCATGTTATAGAGCATGTCGATCAATCGCTGTACGTCCTTTTCCTCCATGTCAGTGGTCACATCCTTTCATCAATTCCTCCGCCACCGGTGCGGGTACATATTTGGTAAGGGGCTGGCCGTAGCGGATCATCTCCCGGGCCATGGTGGAGCTGAAATGCTCGAACTCCGCCCGGGCGGGCAGCAGCAGCGTCTCCAGCTCCGGGTCGATGCCCTGGTTGATGCGGGCCATCTGCAGCTCCGCGTCATAGTCCGTCATGTTGCGCACGCCCTTGACGATGATGTGGGCGCCCTTCAGCCGGGCGTAGTCCGCCAGCAGGCCGGAGAACAGCTCCACCTCCGCGTTGGGGATGTGGGCGATGGACTTGCGGATCAGTTCCAGGCGCTTCTCCTGGGTGAACATGGGCTGCTTCTTTTCGCAGTTGACCATCACGCACATGTATACCTTGTCAAAGCACCGGGCGGCCCGGCTGAGAATGTCCAGATGGCCCAGCGTAATGGGGTCAAAGCTGCCGGGATAGATGGCGATCTTCATAGGGTGTCCTCGTTTCCGCTGCGGTGATAGACGCTCAGCTTGATCTTGCCATACCGGTACTGACGATACAGCGCGTAGGGGGGTGCCAGTGCCGGCAATTCCGTCTCCACGGCACTTTCCGCCACAATTATACCATGTTCGCGGCAAATGTCAAATGCCGCGATGTCCTCCAGCGCCTTTACCAGCAGGCCGGAGGCGTAGGGGGGATCCAGGAAGATCAGGTCGAACTTCTCGCCGCTCTTCAGATAGGCCATGGCGTCGCCGCTTCTGACGATGGCGCTGTCCGTCAGGCCGCAGACCTGTAAGTTCTCGCGGATCAGCTTCACGGCGTCATTGCGCTGGTCGATGAACACGCACTGCTTCGCGCCGCGGCTCAGGGCCTCAATGCCCAGTTGGCCCGTTCCGGCGAACAGATCCAGCACCCGGCGTCCCTCGATATCAAACTGGATGATGGAGAACAGGCTCTCCTTTACCTTGCCGGTGGTGGGGCGGGTCTCCATGCCCTCCAGCTCCTTCAGTCGGCGGCCACGGGCCGTTCCGGTGATGACTCTCATTTTTCCGTCCCCCTTGGGTCAAAGCGTTCAAAGATAGGCAGCGCGCCCGCCTCCTCGGCGGCGTCCATGTCCGCCCGGCTGCGGATGGTCCAACTGAATTCCTGAGTGCCGTACAGGGCACGGCACAGCTTCAGGGACAGGCTGCCCCTGTCCTCGAACCGGTAGGCGATGAAATCGGGCCTTGTGCGGCAGTTCAGCAGCAGGTTACTCAGCACCCAGCGCACCGCGCCCGGCAGGCTCTTGCCGTCGCCGTGGCGGTCAAAATTCTCGGATAGCTGGCCCCGCACCACGTCGGGCCGGTTCTGCCACAGCCACATGAGGCACCGGGGGTCAAAGGACTCCATGCAGTAGGTGACGCTGCGGTGCTTGTCCAGCAGCTTGCAGGCGGCGGCGGCCAGGGCGTCGGCGTTGCCCCGCTCGGCCTTCAGCTCCACGATCAGCGGCGCCTTTCCCGCGAAGATGGGCAGTACCTCCTCCAGCAGAGGGATGTGATACTCGGTGCCCTCCAGCTTGTACTGCTGAAGATCCTCCGCCGTCAGATCCTCGATCTCCACGTCCACGCCGGCGGTGCGCAGTAGGGAAGCGTCGTGGATCACCGCCAGATGACCGTCCTTCATCAGGTGAACATCCAGCTCCGCGCCGAAGCCGCACTGGACGGCACGCTTGAAGGCGGGGATGGAGTTTTCGGGGATGCGGGGCTTGTCGTGAAAGCCCCGGTGGGCATAGCGCCAGCCCTGGAATTTCTTCCAGTCCCGGCGGCGATTGCACCGCAGGCACAGGATATACAGCAGCAGAATGAGAATCAAAATTCCCAGAAGGATCCATACGATCGTCATATCAGTCATTCTCCAAATTCTCTAAGGCTTCCAGACCCACCACGGCCTGGGGCTTGCTGTCGCCGTGATGGACGAACAGCATGGTGACAAAGGCCAGCGCCACGAATACAGTGGCATAGGGGAACAGCACCCGCATGCCCCACTTGTCCATCAGAAGGCCGGACAGCATGGGCGTGGCCACCTGGGCCGCCATGGAGGCGGTGTAGTAAAAGCCGGTGTACTTGCCCACATTGCCGCCGCTGGACAGCTCCACCACCATGGGGAAGGAGTTCACGTTGATGGTGGCCCAGGCGATACCGGCCAGGGCGAACATGGCGTTCATCAGCATGGTGGGGCTCTCGGCATGCAGGAAGCCCGCCACGCCGAAGGCCACCGTTAGCATGATCACGCCCGCCTGGATGGCCCTCTTGCGGCCCACCTTGCTGGAGATGATGCCCACCGGCAGATAGGCCACGATGGCCGCCGCCTGGGCGATGATCAGCGTCAGGTTATAGTCCTTGTGCAGGATGT
>CAKTNW010000008.1 GCA_934589145.1 uncultured Oscillospiraceae bacterium
TTGGTGCCCCGTCGGGGATTCGAACCCCGGACACCCTGCTTAAAAGGCAGGTGCTCTACCGACTGAGCTAACGGAGCGTTTGCTATGAAAACAGGCCCTGCGGCCCGGTCTATATCTGGCAGGGATGGCTGGACTCGAACCAGCGGATGAGGGAGTCAAAGTCCCTTGCCTTACCACTTGGCGACACCCCTGTGTGGAAAGGGATGAGGGACCGGGACACTCCCGATCCCTCATTTCTTTTTGTGGGGTGGGTAAAGGGACTCGAACCCTCGACACCCGGAACCACAATCCGGTGCTCTAACCAACTGAGCTACACCCACCACATATACATCCGTCTGGGATCGTGCTGACGCCCCGCCGGGGGAAAAATGGCACGCCAGAAGGGACTCGAACCCCTGGCCTACTGCTTAGAAGGCAGTTGCTCTATCCAACTGAGCTACTGGCGCGTATCTGTCAAGTTGGAGCGGGTGACGGGAATCGAACCCGCATCCCCAGCTTGGAAGGCTGGTGCCCTGGCCATTGTGCTACACCCGCATGGGCCCTCCGCAGAAATCGTCAGCTTTATTATATTAGCACATGAATACCCATTATGTCAAGATAAAATTCAAAATAATCCCTATTTTATCTGCGCCGCCCACCATCGAAACAGCGGCGCGGCATCCGTGGCGTCATCCCGCCGCCGCTGGAAGCTCTGCCGCTCCGGATGGTACTGCACCCCCAGCAGAGGCAGCGTCTCGTGGACGATGGCCTCCACCACGCCGTCCTCTGCCCATTGGCAGGCCGTCAATCCCTGTCCCAGCGCCTTCACCGCCTGATGGTGGTTGCTGGTGACGGCGGGCGCAGACCCCAGCAGCGCCGCCGCAAGGCCCTCCGCCCGGGTCAGATGCACCATGTCCCCCGCCGGCAGTTGGTGGCCCGGTATCCGGTCGTACAGCGTGCCGCCGCAGTAGATGTTCAGCGCCTGCATCCCCCGGCAGATGCCCAGGACGGGCCTGCGCCGGGCCACAAAGGCATTGATGACCGCCATCTCCCGCCGTCCCAGGGCGCCGAAGATGTCCCCGCCGCCGGGCAGCAGCAGTCCGCCGCACCGCCGGGCCATCGCCGGGTCAAGGGAGACCGTGCTCTCCTGTCCCACCGCCGCCAGCGCCGCCCGATAGCTGTCAAAGGTTCCCTCGCCATAGATCATCACCATAAAATTTCCCTCCCCGTAAAAATATGCATTGCGCGCCGGAAAAATGTATGGTATACTAATACAGTTATATGCAGCGGTATCGAAGTGGTCATAACGGGGCTGACTCGAAATCAGTTTGCGGGCAACCGCACGTGGGTTCGAATCCCACCCGCTGCGCCAAATAAAAGATCCTCCGCCACAGGCGGAGGATCTTTTATTTTACACGGGATTTGAAGTTTATACCCCCCTGTGGGGTAAATCCCACCCGTCACGTCAAACAAAGAAGGGACTTCCTTTCGGAAGTCCCTTCTTTGTTGTTTATAAGGGGTGAGAAAACTCACAATGGAAAGCGTTACTTGGCAGCAGCGGCCTTCTTCTGAGCGCTCAGAGCCTTGATGCCCTGAATGACCAGGTCGATGGCCAGGATCACCAGCAGCACGCCGATGATGCCGCGGATGTAGCACCACACCACGCCTTCGCCGCCGGCAGCGATACCAGCGATCTGAGCCTTGATGGTGAACACCAGGGAGGTCAGAGTGACGACCAGCATGAAGAACATGGGGAAGTAGAACATCTTGTTGTTGCGGCCGATCTTACCCAGCCAGCAGCACACAGCCAGCAGACCCAGAGCAGCCAGCAGCTGGTTGGCAGCGCCGAACAGAGCCCAGATCTTGGCATAACCGGTCAGGCCCAGGGCCACGCCGGCCACCACGGTGATACCAGTGGCAACATAGGGGTTGGTGATGACGCGCTTCCAGCCCTTCAGATCCTCGCGGGTCTGGCCAGGCTCGACGAAGAACTCGGCGAACATGTAACGGGCAAGACGGGTAGCGGTATCAACAGAGGTCAGGCAGAAAGCGGACACGGCCAGGATCAGCATGGAGTACACCACGTTGTAACAGCCGTCGCCGAAGACCTTGGAGAACATGGAGGCCAGGCCGGTGGCGAACACGACGGTAGGAGTCGTGGTGGTGCCGTCAGCATAGCTGGCCCAGATGTAACCAACAGCGCAGACAGAGATCAGAGCCAGAGCGCACTCGATCAGCATGCCGCCGTAAGCGATGGGCTTGGCATCCTTTTCCTGATCCAGCTGCTTGGAGGTGGTGCCGGAACCAACCAGAGAGTGGAAGCCGGACACAGCGCCGCAGGCGATGGTCACGAACAGGGCGGGGAACATGTAGCCCAGAGAGGTGCCGGAAGGAGCCAGGGAATCATAGAAACCGGTAAAAGCAGGCATATCAACGGTGGGATGCGCACCGACGATACCCACGACAGCCAGGATCATCATGCCGTACAGCAGGAAGGAGCTCAGGTAGTCACGGGGCTGCAGCAGGATCCACACGGGAGTGACGGATGCAATGGCGATGTACAGACCGACAATGATCATCCACACGGTGTAGCTCAGATAGATGGGGTGCCAGTTCAGACCGATGATCATGCAGACCACGATGCCGATGACGCCGATGACAGTGGAGATGCCCAGAGGAGCATTACGGCGATAGACAAAGAAGCCGAACAGGATGGCCATCAGGATGAACATGATGGAGATGATAGCGGTGGAAGCGTTGGCAGAAGAAGCGGCATAGTCGATCGCGCCCTCTGCGGTGTAGGTTGCCTTGAAGGTGTTGGCCACGATGGAAGCGAAGGCAGCCACAACAAGGATCAGGGTCAGGTAAGCGAAGGTGATGAACAGCTTCTTGGCCTTGGCGCCGATAGCGTCGCCGATGACCTCACCGATGGACTCGCCTTTGTGGCGGATGGAAGCGAACAGAGAACCGAAGTCATGCACGCCGCCGAAGAAGATACCGCCGATCAGAACCCACAGCATCACGGGAACCCAGCCGAACACAGCCGCCTGAATGGGGCCGTTGATGGGGCCGGCGCCGGCGATGGAGGAGAAGTGATGGCCCATCAGCACAGGAGCCTTGGCAGGGCAGTAGTCCTTGCCGTCTTCCATGGTATGAGCGGGAGTAGGACGGGAGTTATCGACGCCCCACTTCTTGGCCAGCCAGCCGCCGTAGAAGATATAGCCTACGACCAGAACTGCGCAGCCGATGATAAGGAACAAAGCAGCATTCATAAAGCTCTCTCCTTTCTGAACAAGTTTTTCTTTTGCTTATGAAACAGGCCCTGTTTAAAGACCTGCGCTGCACTGTGTCCGCTGGCGTTGCTGCTGACCTTTTCCTCCGGCAGCTCCACCATCGCGGTGTGGAAATCCATCCAGCCCCAATAGGACATGCGGAAGCTCTTGTAGAGCCGGCAGCGCTTCAGCGCCTTGCGGGCGTCGTCGTCGCAGCTATCGCACAGGAACAGGGCCGTGATGTAGGTGTACATGTGATTGGGGCCGGGATTGATGCGGGCCATGCCCTCCTCATAGGCCTTCTTTTCACATGCCTCATAGATCTCGCGGGTCAGATGGGGGACGCTGAACAGGTAAACATATTCAAAGCTGTTGGCTTCCCAGAGCTTTGCTTTTTTGGACAGCACATATTTGGAAGTCTCTGCATAAAAATCCATTTGCGCCGCCAGAGGCTGCTCGTGCTCTTCGCACACGCGAACGTCAAATTCGCCGCTGTAGATATTGCACAGACGCTGTACTGCTTCTTCCCGAGTCATGGTTCCACCGTCCTTTCCTTGAATACAGCCATCACATTTCCGTATGCTTTCGCGGTTTTAAGCGCGAAAGGTACTATGAGGAAAAAGTTGCATTTTTCCTCTCTGGAAACGTTATCGCTGCTTGAAAAATCATAGTCCATACTATACGCCAGATGTTTTTGAATTTCAAGAGGGCAAAATTAACAAGAATTTAACGGAAAGTTCATATAAATTTTCCGTTAAATCCATATTGAAAACGTTAAAAAGCTGTGATATCATGTGCATGTGCCATCGCCTATGGTAAAGGCAGGCAGAACGCACCGTGAAACGTCCTTCACGGTGCGTTTTTATACAATGTGTCGCAAAACTCTCAGGAAGATATAGAAAAGGCAGGCATCACAGAAGCTTCTGTGATGCCTGCCTTTATGTCAACTTATCGTACCGATCCCGGCAAACAGATCCCACGGATAGGTATCCGGCGGGGGACAGGTCACGTCCACGGCCTTTTTGGTGACGGGATGGGTGAAGGCCAGATGATATGACCACAGGGCGGCGGAGCAGTCCGCCTTGCTGCCGTAGCGGATATCCCCCAGCAGGGGAAGCCCCCGGTGGGAGAACTGCACCCGGATCTGATGGGTGCGGCCGGTGTGGAGCCGTACCCTCACCAGCGTCAGTTCGTCGGTCTTTTCCAGCACCGCATAGTCCAGCGTGGCCTCGCGGACGCCCTTGCGCATCCGCTGCACCACATAGCTCTTGTTGTGCTGCGCGTCCCGGAACAGCAGGTCGGTGAGCGTGCCGGCGTCCTTCTCCGGATGGCCCCGGAGAACGGCCAGATACTCCTTGGTGATCTCGTGGGCGGCCACGGCGGCGGTGAGCTTGCCGGTGATCTCTTTGCGGCGGGAGAACACCATCACGCCGCCGGTGACGCGATCCAGCCGGTGTACGGTGGCGATGTAGTCATTTTCTCCCAGACTGCGGTAGTGCTGGCGCAGCAGGGCGGGCATGCAGGCAGCCTTGGGATCGTCCTCGGACAGTACGCCCACGGGCTTGACGGCCACCACCAGATAGCGATCCTGATAGAGAATGGTCATGGGCACTTACCGGAAGCGGCGGCCACGGTAGCTGCGGTGCCGCATCCGCTTGCTGCGGGCGCTGCCGTAACGGCGGCGGCGCATGAAGGTCTTGCCGAACAGCAGCACCAGCACCACCAAAATCACCAGCACCACCAGCAGGATCTTGACAACGGTGCGGGAGAAGAATTCCTTCAGAGCGTGCTTCACCACCAGAAAGCGGCTGGCGCTGACGTCGGCCACCGCCAGCAGAGGCACGGTGGCGTAATCCACGCCGCCGTAGCTGAGGGTGATGGTGCCCAGCTCCTGCCCGGCGGTGATGGGAGCATCCACCACGTCGGCAGTCAGGGTGACGGTGCGCTGGAGGGACTCCGGCTCCAGATCGCTGGGCAGCACCGCCTCGGCGGTGTAGGCCGGGTGGACGGCGATGCTGGCCACCTCCTTGCTGAGGGCCACCGGCACCTCCTGGATCATCTCGTCCTCGGTCAGCACGGTCTTGGTGACGAAATTGTTGAAGCCCCAGTCAAACAGGCGGCTGGTCTCGGTGAAGCTGCCCACCTTGGTGTCGCCGGTCTCGGTCTGCATCAGCTTGGCGCCCAGCACCACGGAGATCAACTGCCGGTCCGTCCGGACGGCGGAGGACACCAGACAGTAGCCCGCCGAGTCGGTGGAGCCGGTCTTGATGCCCTGGGCGCCGCTGTACAGATACCCGGTGGCCCGCCAGTTGGAGATCAGATAGTTGGTGCTGTGCAGCTCGCGGGCCTCGCTCTTGTTGGTGGCGGGCACGTCATAGGCCTTGGTGTTGACGATGTTCATGAACTGGTCGTACTTCATGGCCTCTCTGGTGAAGAGATAGATGTCCCACGCGGTGGTATAGTGCTCGTTATCCGGCAGGCCGGAGGTGTTGACGAAATGGGTATTCTCGCACCCCAGCTCCTGGGCCCGCTGGTTCATCTGGGCCACAAAGTTGGCGACGCTGCCGCTGACGGCCTCGGCCAGGATGTTGCCCACCTCGTTGGCGGACACCACCAGCAGGCAGTAGAGAAGCTGCTCCACCGTCAGCGTCTCGCCGGCCACGATGTCGGCGGTGCTGGCGTCATCCGGCAGGCCCGCCACGCTGTTGGCGCTGGCGGTGATGGGGGTGTCCATCCGCAGCTCGCCCCGGTCGATGGCCTCGAACACCAGCAGGGCCGTCATCACCTTGGTGATGCTGGCGGGATACTGCTTGGTGTGGGCGTCCTGATCCAGCAGCACGGTGCCGGTGGCGCCGTCCACCAGCAGGGCGGCGCGGGCTTCGATCTGGATATCCTCCACGGCGTAGGCGGTGACGGGCAGAAGCTGGGTCACCAGTAGGGCCAGTAGCAAAAAAACGGTGCAGAAACGGCGGAATTTCATAATGACATTTTCTCCATATGTGCTATAATGTTGGTACCGAATGTATGTCAGGACATGGGCCGCCGGGCGGCCCATGGGCAGTGTTCAACTCATTATTATAAACGACATGGCCCCTCCCGTCAACGGGGAGCGGTTTGCCAAATGTAAACATTTTTCAGGAGGTGACGCCATGAAGATACTTGTGGTGGACGACGAAAAGCTGTTGGTGAAGGGGATCACCTTCAATCTGGAGAACGAGGGCTATCAGGTCACCGCCGCCTATGATGGCGAAGCCGCCGTGGAGCTGGCGAAAAAGGAGGATTTCGACCTGATCATCCTGGATCTGATGATGCCGGTGCTGTCGGGCACCGAGGCGTGCATGAAGATCCGCGAGTTCTCCGATGTGCCCATCATCATGCTGACGGCCCGCAGCGAGGATGCGGACAAGCTGATGGGCTTTGCCTGCGGCGCTGACGACTATGTGACAAAGCCTTTCAATATCCTGGAGCTGAAGGCCCGGATCCGGGCGCTTCTGAAGCGCAGCGCCGGCCGCTCGGACGCGGTGCGCACCATGCTGACGGTGGGGGATCTGAGCCTGGACACCCAGCAGCGGGTGGCCATCCGGGACGGAAAGACCATCGACCTGACCGCCAAGGAGTACGACCTGCTGGAGCTGCTGATGAAGAATCCCCGGCGGGTGTACAGCCGGGAGAGCCTGATGGATCTGGTGTGGGGCTATTCCTACGCCGGGGATTACCGCACGGTGGACGTCCATGTGCGCCGCCTGCGGGAGAAGCTGGAGCGGGTTCCGGCGGAACCGGCCTATATCATGACCAAGTGGGGAGTGGGTTACTATTTTCAGGGGGAAAACCAGCCTACAATTTAAGTTTGGCGTCAGCTATATCCTGGTGATCGCCGCGGTGCTGGTGCTGCTGAACACCTATCCGCTGCTGCAGTCCCAGACCATGGTGTTCCAGTCCAAGGAGACATCCATGAAGAGCTCCGTAAAGCTGATCGAGGCGTCGCTGAGCGGCCTGAAGCAGCTGGACGAGGAGAATGTGTCCAAGGCGCTGAGCTCCATGCGGGACACCGGTGTTTCCCGCATCCTGGTGACGGATACGGCGGGCCGCATCCTGTACGACACCCGCGAGGCGAACGGCGCGGTGGGTCTGTACGCCTTCTATACGGAGATCGTCCAGGCCCTGGAGGGCTATGACGCCTTTTACTGCAACTACGATTCCACGGCGTTCCTCAGTCGCATGGCCTCGCCGGTGGTGTACCACAACCAGATCGTGGGCGCGGTGTATACCTATGAATACGACACCAAGCAGGCGGATATTCTGAAGAGCTTCCAGTCCAACCTGATGAAGATCTCGGCGGTGATCGCCCTGGGCGTCATCGGCCTGTCCATCCTGCTGAGCCGAGTGCTGACGGCCCAGATCACCGACCTGCTGTCGGCCATCCGCAAGGTGCGGGAGGGCGCGTACAGCCACCGTGCCGCCGTGACGGGCAGCGACGAGATCAGCCAGATCGCGGCGGAGTTCAACAGCCTGACGGATCGCCTGCAGACCACCGAGGACGCCCGGCGGCGGTTCGTATCCGACGCCAGCCATGAGTTGAAAACGCCTCTGGCGGGCATCCGGCTGCTGACGGACTCCATTCTGCAGACCGGCGACATGGACGCGGACACCACCCGCGAGTTCGTGGGCGACATCGGGCGGGAGGCGGAGCGCCTGACCCGCATTACGGAAAATCTGCTGCGGCTGACCCGGCTGGACAGCGGCGCGGTGCCGCAGGTGGCGCCGGTGGCGGTGGCCCCGGTGCTGGAGCGGGTGGCCCGGATGCTGGCGGTGCTGGCACGGGAGAAGAACGTGACGCTGACCTACGAGGCGGCGGAGGACGCGGTGGCCCTGGCCACCGAGGACGATGTCCACCAGATCCTCTATAACCTGATGGACAACGGCATCAAATATTCCGGCACCGACGGCTTCGTCCACGCCGCCGCGGCGGTGGAGGGCGACTGGGTGGTGCTGACGGTGGAGGACAACGGCATCGGTATCCCGGAGGAGGATCTGCCCCATATCTTCGAGCGGTTCTACCGGGTGGACAAGATGCGCTCCCGCGCCATCGGCGGCACGGGCCTGGGTCTGTCCATCGTGAAGGACACGGTGGAGAACCGGGGCGGCCGGATCACCGCCGGGCCGCGGCAGGGCGGCAGCGGCACGGTGTTCACCGTGTATCTGCCCCGCGCGGAGGAAGGCGGTGAGGACGCGTGAGAGGAAAGCTTTCATGTCTCGCGGCACTGGCCCTGGCGCTGTGCCTGCTGGCGGGCTGCGCCGCCGGTACCGTGAGCGGCAGGGACGGCCTGCGGCTGTACTACGCCGTGCCGCTGGATACCCATCCCGGCGGCGACGCCATCGACAGCGTGACGGTGGACTGGAACAGCCTGCCGGAGGGTGACAAGACGGCACGGGTGGCGGCGGTGCTGGCGCTGCTGATGGGCGAATGCCACGAAAAGGGCTTCCAGAGCCCCATCCCTGCTGGAACCACGCTGCGCTCGGCGGAGGTGAAGGGCAGCACCGCATGGGTGGACTTCACCGGAAGCTATGGCCAGCTCAGCGGCATGGATCTGACCATCGCCGACTACTGCGTGGCGCTGTCCCTGACGCAGCTGGACGGCGTGTACGCGGTGCGCATCACCGTCAACGGCCAGGAGCTGGCCTATCGGGACAGCAACCTGTTCCTGGCCAGCGACGTGCTGCTGACCTCTATGGACGACGTGGTGCGGATGCTGACGGCCCAGCTCTACTTCCCGGACGGCGAGGGTGCGCTGGTGCCGGAGGAGCGGCTGCTGACCCAGTACGAGGGCCAGTCGGCGGCGGACGTGGTGCTGGCCGCTTTGGCGGACGGCCCCACGGAGGACGGCCTGCTGCCGCTGATCCCGGAGAACGTGGAGGGCATCACCGCCCGTGTGGAGGGCGGTGTGTGCCAGCTGAACCTGCCGTCCGAGGTGATCGCGGCCATGGACACGGATGCCGCCGGAGAGATGGAGCAGGGCATCGCCGCCTCGCTGCTGTCTCTGGAGGGTGTGTCCGCCGTACAGATCTACACCGACGGCGTGTATGTGGATGTATATGAATGAGAAAGAGGCTCTGACCATCGGTCAGAGCCTCTTTTTGATATAAGGTACCTGCGGACGGTCCGGATACCCCGCCCTCAGAACCGCGCGGCGTCCAGTTCCATGGTGGCGTAGCCGTTGAGGGTCATGTCGCCCCGGACGCCGGACTGGTACTCATAGTAGCCCTGGGCGCCGATCATGGCGCCGTTGTCGCCGCACCATTTCAGCGGCGGCAGATAGAGCTTCACGCCCCGTCTTTCGCACAGTCTTTGCAGGTCGGCGCGGATGATGGAGTTGGCGGCCACGCCGCCTGCCGCCACCAGCACGGTGCGGCCCGTCTGCTCCAGCGCCAGGGCCGCACGCTCCGTCAGCTCGTCGCTGACGGCCTGGGTGAAGTCCCGGGCCAGGGCGGGCTCGTCCAGGGGTTCGCCCTTCTGCTGGGCGTTGTGGGCCAGATTCACCACGGCGGTTTTCAAGCCCGAGAAGCTCATGTCCAGCGGCGCGCCGTCCACATGGGCGCGGGGCAGGGTATACACCCCGCCGGAGGATTGCTGTGCAAGCTGATCCATGGGCTTGCCGCCGGGATAGGGCAGGCCCAGCACACGGGCGGCCTTGTCGAAGCACTCGCCCGCCGCGTCGTCACGGGTGGCGCCCAGCACCTTCATGTCGGTGTAGTCCGCCACATCCACGATCAGCGTGTTGCCGCCGGAGATGGCCAGCGCCAGGAACGGCGGCTCCAGCTCCGGAAAGGCCAGATAGTTGGCGGCGATGTGGCCCCGCACATGGTGCACCGGCACCAGCGGCACGCCCAGCGCCCACGCGGCGGACTTGGCGAAGCTGACGCCCACCAGCACCGCGCCGATCAGCCCCGGCGCGTAGGTGACGGCCACCGCGTCGATGTCCCGCTTCGTCAGTCCCGCGTCACGGAGGGCCTGATCCGTCAGTCCGGCGATGGCCTCCACATGCTTGCGGGAGGCGATCTCCGGCACCACGCCGCCATAGAGGGCGTGCATGTCCGCCTGGGAGAGAATGGCGTCGGAGAGCACCTTGCGGCCATCCTGCACCACCGCCACGGCGGTCTCGTCGCAGGAGGATTCAAAAGCCAGTATGTTCATGCGTTCGCCTCCTCAAAATCCCGGGTCAGGATCAAAGCGTCCTCCTTGGGAAGGTCATAGTAGTTACGCCGCCGTCCCCGCTCCGTAAAGCCGAAGGACTGGTAGAGGGCGATGGCCGCGGCGTTGCTGGGCCGCACCTCCAGCGTCAGGAACGCCAGATGCTGCCCCGCCGCGAAGTCACAGAACACCTTCAGAAGCTTGGCGGCGATGCCCTGGCGGCGGTATTCCGGGAACACCGCCACGTTGGTGATATAGCCCTCGTCCGCCGCCACCAGCAGTCCGGCGTAGCCCACCACCTTGCCGGTCACGGCGTCCAGCGCCGTCAGGAAGGCGGCGCACTGGTTTTCCAGCTCCTCGGCCAGCATATTGCGGGACCAGGGGCGGGAGAAGCACACCCGCTCCAGCGCCGCGATCTCGTCCAGATGATCGGCGTTCATGGGCACGATCTTTACCTGTATCTTTTCCATAGTATTTAACCTGCTTTTTCAGATTTTTGCGTGCCGCTGTGTACGAAAATCGTGTAGCGGGCGGGCTAGAACTCCGCCCTACTCAGCCTTTTGCGTCCAGCCAGTTCTTGCCGCTGTGGGCCTCGGCGGTTAGGGGAACGGCCAGGGCCGCCACCTGCTCCATCTCCTGCCGCAGCAGCTTCTCCACCGCTTCACGCTCTTCCTCCGGGCACTCCACGATCAGCTCGTCGTGCACCTGCATGATGAGCCTGGCCTGCAGGCCCTCACGGCGCAGACGGTCATAGACCCGGAGCATGGCCAGCTTCATGATGTCCGCCGCCGTACCCTGAATGGGCATGTTCAGCGCCACCCGCTCGCCAAAGGAGCGCTGGATGAAATTGGAGGACTTCAGCTCTGGCAGCGCCCGGCGGCGGTGGTACAGCGTCTCCACATACCCCTGCTCCTTGGCCTTTTCCACGATGTCGGTCATGTACTGCTTCACGCCGGGGTAGGTGGCGAAGTAGCGCTCCATATAGTCCTTGGCCTCCGCCACCGTCACCTGGATGTCCTGGCTGAGAGAGAAGGCGGACATGCCGTACACGATGCCGAAGTTCACCGCCTTGGCGCGGGAGCGCATCTGATGGGTGACCTCGCTCTCCGGCACATGGAACACCTTTGCCGCCGTGACGGTGTGGAAATCCGCGCCGGACAGGAACGCCTGCTGCATGGCCTCGTCCCCGGCCATGTGGGCCAGCAGCCGCAGCTCAATCTGGGAGTAGTCCGCGTCCACCAGCACATTGCCGTCCCCGGCGATGAACAGGCGGCGGATCTCGCTGCCCAGCTCGGTGCGGGTGGGGATGTTTTGCAGATTCGGCTCCGTGGAGCTGAGGCGGCCTGTGGCCGTCACCGTCATCTGGAAGCTGGTGCGCACCCGTCCGTCGGGGGACACCGCCCGCAGCAGGCCGTCGGCATAGGTGGAGCGCAGTTTGGCATACTGCCGGTATTCCAGCACCTTGTCCACGATGGGCGCCTCGTACCGCAGCTTTTCCAGCACCTCGGCATTGGTGGACCAGCCGGTTTTTGTCTTTTTCCCGTGGGGAAGCTGCAATTTGTCAAAGAGGATGGCCCCCAACTGCTTGGGGGAGTTGATGTTGAAGGTCTCGCCCGCCATGTCGTAGATGGACTGCTCCAGCGTCACGATCCGCTGCTGCAGATCCTCGCCGAACCGGGCCAGGGCCGCGCCGTCGATGCGGAAGCCCGCCAGCTCCATCTCCGCCAGCACCCGGCACAGGGGCAGCTCCATCTCGTGGAGCAGCGCCGTCATGTTCAGCTCCTCCAGCCGGGGCGGCAGCACCTCGTACAGGGCGGCGACGGCGCTGGTATAGCTGCACAGGGCCGCCTCCGCCGCAGCGTCGTTCCCCAGCAGGGAGAAGGCATCCTTCTCCAGATGGGCCGGGGCGGGCAGCTCCGCGCCACAGTAGGCCACAAACAGCCGCTGCAGGTCATACCCTCCGGCGGTGGCGTCCAGCAGATAGCCCGCCAGCGCCGTGTCGAAGACAAAGCCCTCGGCAGGAAGGCCACGCTCCAGCAGGGCGCGGGTCAGATCCTTCACATTGTGGGCCGCCTTGGCGATATCGCAGCTGAAGAGGCCCCGCAGTAGGGCATCCCAGTCGCCGCCGAAGCGGTCGAACCGCAGGATGGCCGTCAGGCTGCTGCGCTCGTCGATGTCGCAGGCCACCGCCAGCACGGAGAGGTCGGCAAGGCCGTACACCGCCACATGGGGCGCCTTCCGCCACAGCGCCAACAGCCGCGCGGTGTCGGCGTCGGTCTCCGGCGTCTCCACGGTGGCCACATAGTCCTCGTCGTGGGTGACGGCCGCCGGTTCCGGCGCGGGCGCGGAGGGTGTCAGGCCGTACTTCTTGATGAGCTTGGTGAATTCCAGCTTTACGAACAGGTCGTAAAGCTCCGGCTTATAGGGCTGGCACAGGGCGTCCTCCGGGTCGAACTCCAGGGGCGCGTCGGTGACGATGGTGGCCAGCCAGTAGCTGCGGCGGGCGGACTCCTCCCCCTCCGCCAGCTTCCGCAGTGCGGCGGGCTTGGCCTCCACCTCCGGCATGGCGGCGTACAGCGCGTCGATGCTGCCGTAGCGCTGCACCAGGGCCGTGGCGGTCTTTTCGCCGATGCCCGGCACGCCGGGGATATTGTCGCTGCTGTCGCCCATCAGGGCCTTCAGGTCGATCATATGGATGGGGTCGAAGCCGTACTGCTCCCGGAACAGGGCGGGGGTCATATCGGCGGTGGAGGTCTGGCCCATGCGGGAGGTCACCAGCTTCACCCGCGTGCGGTCGGTGATGAGCTGCAGGCTGTCCCGGTCGCCGGTGACGATGACGCACTCCCAGCCCCGCTTTTCGCACCGGCGGGAGATGGTGCCCAGCAGGTCGTCGGCCTCATAGCCCACCATCTCGTAGCAAGGGATGGACATGGCGCACAGCACCTGCTTCATCACCGGCATCTGCTGGGCAAGCTCGTCGGGCATGCCCTTGCGGGTGGCCTTGTAGCTGGCGTCCGCCTCGTGCCGGAAGGTGGGCTCCTTCCGGTCAAAGGCCACGCACAGCGCCTCAGGCTGTTCCTCGTCGGTGAACCGCTGGAGCATATTCAAAAAGCCGAAAATGGCGTTGGTATACAGTCCGTCCCGGGTGGTCAGGGGCTTCACGCCGTAAAAGGCGCGGTTGATGATGCTGTTGCCGTCAAGAACCATCAGTTTCATGGTCGGCCTCCTTGTGGGGTCAGATTTCACATAATACTTTATTATAGTCTATTTTCCGGCAAAACACAACCTCCGCTCTTGACAGTTTTTCCTTTTGTGATAGTATGGAGTGGATTTATCGTATCTCGCAAGATCTGTGACAGGAGGCGCTATGAACAAGCCTTTTATCCGAAAAATACTTGAAGTGACGCTTGCGGTGCTGCTGGTGGTGTGTATCGCCCTGCTGACGTTTTACTTCGTCAACTGCTATCAGTCGAAGAAGCTGGTAGAGGCGATCAGGCAAAAAGATCTTCCGAAAGTAGAGTATATCGTGGAGAAATATCCCCATTGTGTCAATACGTTTCCGTCAGTGAGTTCACATTGGTGGCGAGCCGTAATGGGCATAGTAGCCGATTTTCCACTGGTAGAAGCGTGCGGGATCGGAGATACAGAAATTGTCAGATATCTTGTAGAACACGGTGCGGATGTGAACTGCGATGATGGTTATTCGCCGTTGAGCGTGACACTTATTGGAAAACCGGAAGGCTGGCGCGATACATTTCACTATTTGATCGACTGTGGAGCGAATGTGGACTACATAACGGCGTCCCACACAACATCTGTGGAGGATGCCGTAAGATATAAGTACTGTAAGAGTGATGTCGATATAGACGAGGTGTGCGATGTTGTCCGTTACTTATTGAAGCATGGCGCACCCAGTAAGGATGACGTTATGGACGCGCTTTGCCGATGCGCAGAGCAGGACAGCCGCAGTATCCCAGTTATGGAAATATTGATGAAGGAAGGGCGTATAGGGGTCAACGACAAAGGCTGGAAGAGTAATACACCGTTAATGTATGCGGCGGCCTATGGCGATGCCGAAACGGTCGAATACCTGCTGTCGTGCGGCGCGGACGTAGATGCCGTGGATGATGACGGCGAAACGGCGATAGATTGGGCCGAGCGAAACGGGCGAACCGACATTTTGTTATTGCTGAAAGACCACAAAGAAACCATTCCCGATTGAATAGATTGAATAGAGGTCAACTATGGACAAGCTTGCCAGACAAGTGGATATTCACCATGCCGTGATGCAGGGCAGCTATTTTGCCGGATTCTCCGCCATATGGGGCTTCGGGCCGGTGCTGCTGCTGTACCATGGGCTGAGCAACAGCACGCTGGGCGTGATCACGTCCCTGGCGCTGGTGCTGCCGCTGCTGATCCAGCCGGCGCTGGCCTCCCTGTCGGACGCCGATCCCCGGTGGACCAGCCGCCGCCTGGCGCTGGTGCTGTCGCTGATCACGTTGGCGGCGGCGGTGGCCATGACGCTGCTGCCGGGGCAGAAAGCCGTGCAGGTGGTCAGCTACGCCGTCATCGGCGTCATGCTGGTGTGTACGGCGCCCTTCTTCAACAGTATGGTGATGGAGTACCATCTGCGGGGCGTCAACATCAACTACGGCATTGGCCGGGGCACCGGCTCCACCACCTATGCCATCGTGGCGCTGGTGATGGGCTTTGTGCTGGAGCGCCGCAGTCCTACGGTGATCCTGCCGGTGCTGCTGGCGGCGCTGGCGGTGCAGATCGCCGCCGTCTGGAGCTTCCGCTATCCGCTGCCGCCCGCGCCTGCGGCCCAGGAGGGTGAGCCGCCCCAGGTGCTGGGGGTGTGGGGCCTGCTGCGGAAGTATCCGGCCTTTTCCGTGATGCTGGTGGGCTGCGCCCTGCTGCAGGGCGGCCACAACGCCTGCAATACCTATATGATCCACATCGCCAGCAAGGTGGGAGCGGGCGAGGGCCTGATGGGCGTCATCCTGGCGGTGTCGGCCTTTGCGGAGCTGCCTGCCATGGCGCTGTTTCCCCGGATGCACCGCCGGTTCAGCCTGCGGACGCTGTTCCTGGTGTGCGCCGCCGCCTTCGTGGGAAAGAACGTGCTGTTTCTGCTGGCCCAGTCGCCGGTGCTGCTGTATCTGGCGGCGGCGCTGCAGTTCTTTGAGTTCGGCATCTTCCTGCCGGCCACGGTGTATTACGCAGCGGAGACGCTGGACGCGGCCAATCAGGCCAAGGGCCAGGGCCTGATCCATGTATTTTCCAACGGCGTGGGCCCGGCGGTGATGACCGCCATCGGCGGACGTCTTATTGACCGCGCCGGCATCAACACCATGGTGGCGGCCATGGCCGCCGCGGCGCTGGTGGGCTTTTTCGTGGTGGCGCTGGCCACCTCGCGGCATTTTGACAAGAGGAGCGTAGAGAAATGATCCATTCCTTTTTGACAGTGGGCCAGCAGGTGCTGATCCTGTTTGCCCTGATGGCGGTGGGCTTCGTGCTGGGCAAGGTCAAGCTGATGGACGACCGGGGCAGCCTGGCCATGACGAACCTGGTGATGTACGCGGTGTCCCCCGCCATGATGGTGGTGGCCTTCCAGCGGGAGAAGGACACGGCGGATCTGCACAACTTCCTGATGTGCCTGCTGCTGGCGGTGGCCGTCCACGCCTTCAGCATCCTGCTGGCCCGGGTGTTGATCCGGGGCAGGGACAGCACCGCCGGTATCCTGCAGTTCGGCGCGGTGTTCTCCAACTGCGGCTTCATGGGCTATCCCCTGATGCTGGCCATGCTGGGCAGCATCGGCGTGTTCTACGGCTCGGCCTATGTGGTGGTGTTCACAGTGCTGACGTGGACGGTGGGCATCTATATGGTCACCCACGACGCGGGAAAGCTCAGCTGGAAGCACATCCTGCTGAACCCCGGCGTGCTCAGTGTGGTGGTGGCCATGGTGCTGTATCTGCTGTCGGTGCGCCTGCCGGAGATCGTCATGACGCCACTGAACTATCTGGCCAACATGAACACCCCCCTGCCCACCATCGTGGTGGGCTATCAGCTCAGCCACGCCAACTTCAGCCAGGCATTTTCCGACAAGCGCTCCTGGACAGCGCTGGCGCTGCGCCTGGCAGTGTTCCCGCTGCTGACCATCGCGCTGTGCTATGCCCTGCGGGTGGACAGCGCCGTGACGCTGGTGACGGTGATCGCCGCCAGTACGCCGCCCGCCGCGCTGCTGAGTATGTTCGCCCAGAAATTCGGCAGCGACACCCGTCTGGCCTCCAGCGTGGTGTCGGTGTTCACGGCCATCTCCGTGCTGACCATTCCGCCGGTGGTGGGCCTGGCCCAATACCTGATGGGCTGACGGCCTGTGTGCGTAAGGGAGAAATTTGAAATGACGGCGAAAATGCGCGCTCATTATATTATGTAAACAAAATACCCGTGGATAACAATGTGTCACCTGTGTTTGCGGGTTTTCCAGAAAGAGGAAAACAGCGTCGAAGCCCTGTATCCACACAGATGTGCACCGTGTGGAAAAAGCTGTGGAAAGTGTGGATAACTCCTTGTAGAAGTTATGGCGTGTAAAATTATGTAAACTCTATGTAAAGGAAAAAGCCTGTCGAAAAAGGCGGAAAAAGTGCGGCAAAAGGGGAGGATTCCGGGAGAGCGTCGTATTTTCGCACCTTGGTGATTTTGCCGAAGCGGAGCGAAGTCGGCGGAAAAAAGTAGTTTTTTTGCCGGGAAAAATGCGCGCGGCGGGAAATGATTACATTATGTATTTCCCGACAGCGGCGGGGGGAAAACGCCGCTGCCGGGCAGTGTCCCGGTGGGCAAATGTCAAGAAGTTTTTGCAGTATTGACAAAAAATATCAAAGTGGGGGATGAAGATACCACACCGAAAAAGTCCTGTAAAGGAGCTTTCGCGGCATAAAACCAGTGTGCGCACTGGATTTATTCCACGGTCTCCTTGACAGGGCTTTTGTCGTTGCGTGGAGGTGAAGAAACACAGCGCGCCCGCGCTGTGCTTCACTCACACTTTATTTTGGGAGGACGATACTATGACGAACCTGAACGATCCACGTTACACGTTCTACAAGGAGCAACTACAAGAAAGCACTGATCCATACGCCACGGCTGCCAAATTGATTGTCAACATCGGAAAAAACAAGAAGCGCACGAAAGCCGAAAAATGCAGAGAGTTTGAGATGCTTGTGCAGGCATACAAAGATCTTAGTAAAACCTAAACAGACAATACCCCGGATGACCGGGGTATTGTTCTACCATGGTAAAATGAAACTACTCCAACAACGCTTATTGAGGAGGTACAGGGAGATGAAGAAACGGCACAATATGACAGAAACAGAGCGGCATCAGCTGGAAGCCATGCGGCGGAACAAGATACCGGTGCGGGAGATCGCGCGACAACTGGGATTCTGTGAGCGGACGATCTACTACGAACTGCGGCGGGGCAGCTATATACATACCTGTAAATTTTGGGATGAGGAACGCTACTCGGCGCAGAAAGGGCAGCACATGTAAAGCCTGTCCGATAATATATCCGGCTTGACCAGGCGTCCAGTTATCCCAAATAGGATAACCATCGGCATAGGCGGACACCGACAAGGAAAGCGCCAAAACCAGAGAAAGGCAAAACGAAAGGAAAAACTTCTTCATGTTGACACCTCCCTAAAATATGATAAAATAAAGAAAATCCGAAAGGAGCATAAGATGATTCTATTATATCTTTTGGCACTGATTAAAATTGCGCTTCCCATCTTGATGATCGTATTCCTCATCAAAGGCATCAAATACTTGAACAAGAAAAATAACGAAAAGAACAACGATTAACCTGTATCCCTCGCCGTCAGCTATCGAACCGATGAATAATCCATGCGCCGAAATGCCACGCCAGCGAAGCGATAAGCACCAGTAAGAAGAAAACTATTGCACCGAATACGGTAGAAAGGGAATTAGACATAAAAGAACTCCTGTCTGATATTCAAGCGATATTTGTGATGTTCGGGAACTTCTTCCGACAACTGCTAACGCTAAACAATCCAATAGGCGATGTGAAAGACCTGCTTACCACCGTTTGTATAATCATTGCAGCAATCGGAGGAACAATAACAGGTACAAAACGCCGCAAACGCTGATCTCTATCCCTCGCCGTCAGGTGGGGGATTATTCTTTATACCTTTCTGGCAACGTCCGCAGTTCCAGAATCTCAATCCAGAGAATACCGAAGATCAGGATTGCGAAGATATCTTGCAAATCGGTACTCATACTTCATCCTTTTCCCGCTTCTTGCCGGGAGCGAATTTCTGAGGGAACAGGGAGCGCAGCACCTTAATGACCACCCACAGCATGGCGGAGCCGATCAGGGCGAAGATGAACAGGAACACCAGCACAAAGCCGACGTTGATAAGGAATTTGATCATAGAGTTACCTCACACTAAATCTTTCAGATAGTTGAACAGGAACCGGCCAGCAGCATACGCAAAGCCGCCGATGATGCACCATTTGAAATGGTCGAAAAACTTCATGGTCATGTATTTCTTCCTTTTCAGCTTCCACCAGAACCGGCGCAGCTGACGAAACAGGTAATTGTAAATTTGAAAGTGCATATTCACAGATAGCCATCAAGCTTGAGCTGCTCAAAACTCGGCTCAATGGTCATGGGCTGGAAATCAGGATCAGGAGCAACGGGAAACAAGGGAATCTCATTGGCAGGCTCTGCGCCGTCCCAGAGGTACGGCCATGCCCATTCCTCGCCGTAGACCATGCCGGTCTTGCAGAAGTCATATTCATTGACGCAAAGCTCATCCAACGGACGCTGATAGAGATACACGTCGCTGGCCTTGGTGGCCTTCTTGAGCGGACGGGAATGGAAGTACAGGTGCTTGCCTATGTCAAATTCTCGCCGGGAGAGATCCTTGCTGATGTACTTTGTGATGTAGTAGGCCGTTGCTATGGGGTCTCTGATGGGTGCCAGAGAGCAAAAGCCGAAGGTGTTCATGTAGTCCGGCCAGTTGAGAAAACCGCCGTCTATAAGACGCTGGGGTGCCGGAGACGTGAAGGGGGATATCACATCATCCGGCAGCCCCGAAATCAGCCCATGGATATGCCATGCACCATCCTTATGGTGTTCCGGCACAAGCAGCACCTGTATTTGTGACTGGTACTTTTTGCGCTTGTCACGGATAAACTGAGATAAGCGGCTCTGGTAGGTGTCCAAATCGAAACGGTCGAACTTGGCACGGTCTATGGTACCGGTGAAAAAGTAGTCCCACGGATTGCACAAGGCGTATTGCAGCACCATGTTACGGGCACGGCTGAAATTGTTGTCCAGCTTCTTGTCGTTGTGCTGTACGGCCTCGGATTGCCGGAAATAGGCATTGTCAGGATCGCGGACACCTTTGAAGGTCACGACCTTGTAAATGCCGTTTCCATATTCGTGGATGCTGTGAACGGGGGATGCAGAATTCGTCATATTGCAGGCACTTCCCGGAATTCGATATGGTGTCAAGTGCCCTCGTCGGAGCTTTCTACTCCGACCTCTTGAGGGCAGCTCTGACGGTGCACATCATCACGACGTTCACAGCGAGAGTTAAGTTTCTTTGTGGTTACTTTGTGATCAGGAATACACCGTCACACTTGCCAAAGCGATTGTAGCTGATCTTAACCTCGTCACCCAGTTTGGGAGTATAGCCGCAAAAAGCGAGCTTCCGGTCCAGAACATAGACACGATCACAGCTCAGGCCCTCGCCTTTGTCCATAGGCTCAGTGAGAAACAGATTGACACCAGAAACGGTTTCACCACTGTCACCCTTAAAAGAGCTTTTACGAATACCGATTACCTTCATCGTTGTATTTCCTTTCGATGTATAAAATTTGCAGGGTACAGAGCTTCCTTTCGGAGGGCTGTACCCTGCAAACATATATTAAAACCTGCCGGCAGTGTCCCGGTGAAAAATAGGAGTTGACGCGGCGCGGGATTTGTGGTAAGATACAAAATGGCTTTTGGGCCGATAAACAGAGTACGGCGAGGAACCGGATCTCATAGAGACGCTTGTGTGGCTCAGCTGGCAGAGCAGCTCACTCGTAATGAGCAGGTCGCCGGTTCGAATCCGGCCACAAGCTCCAGACTCCTCGCGGATACCGCGAGGAGTTTTTCTATGTACAAGAACAGCGACAAACGATATACAGTTCCCATGAAGAACGCGGAGGCCTCCGTCCGCATGGAGGGCTGTCAGGTGACACCCCAGATGCGGGAGCAGTGCCAGCGAGCGCTGCGGGGTGAGGTAACTACGGCGGAGCTGCTGCGGCGTTTTGCGAAACCAGCCGAGAGGTGACAATGATATGGCGTACAGCATCGACCCCATTCAGGACAACTGCTACCCCGGCACAGCGGTGCTGGTGAACAAATAAAGTGATTTCATACAAAAAGAGCGTTTGGAGTTCTCTCCAAACGCTCTTTCTTGCGTTTATCACACCACCTGGAACAGGAAAAACTTCAGATAATTCGTCTCCTCCACGCCCCAGAGGATGGGGTGGTCGGCGCACTGCTGCCGGGCCTCGATCTGCCGCAGCTGCACCCCGGCGTCACGGGCAGCGCTGTGGAGCATTTTGATGAACAGCTCCTCGGTGGCGAAGTGGCTGCACGAGCAGGTGGCCAGATATCCGCCACGGGGCAGCAGCTTCATGGCCCGGTAGTTGATCTCCTTATAGCCGCCCATGGCGTTGTGTACCGTCTTGCGGCTCTTGGTGAAGGCCGGGGGGTCGAGGATGATGAAATCGTACTTCCGGGGCTGCTTCTCCAGCTCCGGAAGCAGGTCGAACACGTTGGCGGCCACGCAGTCCATGACGCCGTCCAGCCCGTTGCGGCGGGCGTTCTCCGCCGCGCACTGCACGGCGAACTCCGACACGTCTACGGCGGTGACGTGAGCCGCACCACCTCTGGCGGCGTTCAGGGCAAAGCTGCCGGTGTGGGTGAAGCAGTCCAGCACCGTCTTGCCCTTTGCCAGCTTTGCCACGGCGAGGCGGTTATACTTCTGATCCAGGAAGAATCCGGTTTTCTGGCCGTTTTCAAAGTCCACGGTGGAGACGATGCCGTTCTCCGTGATGTCCACGCAGGTCTTCTCCGGCGGCGTCTCGCCGGGCAGAGCGTACCAGCCCTTGTTCTGCGCCATGCCCTCCCGCTCCCGCAGGGCCACGTCGTTGCGCTCGTAGATGCCGCGGATGTCCTGTCCGTCCTCCCGCAGCACCTTTACCAGCAGGGGGAACAGCCGGTCCTTGATGCGCTCCATGCCCAGGCTCAGGGTCTGGGTCACCAGCACGGACTCGAACCGGTCCACCGTCAGGCCGGGGAACAGGTCGGCCTCACCGAAGATGACGCGGCAGCAGCGGCTGTCGGTCTCGCCCATGACGGTCTTGCGATAGTCCCAGGCGTAGCGGACGCGGCGCTCCCAGAAGGCATCGGAAAAGTCGTCGTTGGCGTTGCGGCTGAGAAGCCGCACGCGAATTTTGGAGTGGCTGTTGTAGAAGCCGCAGCCCAGCCAGCTTCCCCGGCGGCTCACCACGTCCACCAGGGCGCCGTCCTCGGGCGTGCCGTCCATGGCGGTCACCTCGCCCTCATAGACCCAGGGGTGCCCTCCCGTCAGGGCGGCCTCCCCCTTGGGGGTGATGGTGATCTTGGGATAGGGACGCAGTGCTTTCATGGCGGTTCTCTCCTGTCGTAATATCGATTTGCAGCAATTTGTCAGACTTCTACGTCTGTATGGGGTATCTCACTGCAGCAGATCCAGTGATCGCTGTTGATCCACTGACGCAGCAGCGGTTCTGTTTTCTTTGAATATGGCAGTACGATCTGCTCCCGGAACGCAAACCTCCACGCGCTGCGCTTCTCCGGCGGAAGCCAGCGCAGGCTGCGATAGGACAGCATGATATAGTCCTTCGTCCGTTTTTCCGTTTCGATCTGATCCTGAAAAATAATGTAATACACCGTCTTACGGCAGTCTATCTCATTGCGGTGGATAAAAGGGATCCTGGAGCGGATCGTATGGTCTTTGATTGTGATGATGCTCCACGGACAGGGAAAAGCAAGATACAACAAAACGACAAGCAGCACAATGGCAACGTAGTACTTCGTCATCCCGACCCAATTATCCATGACCCCCAATATCACGACCAGAGCGGCAAAGAAGGCGTCCAGACATAGAAATCCGATCACACAAAACAGAGATAAAAATACTGTCATATTTTCTCCTTACGGGGTAGTCGGCCCGGCGGGATATGTTTTCCGCGAATGCAGCGGGACATTTATTATAGCACATTCTTTTCTCCCGCGCTACATATATATGAAGGAGAAACCGAAAAAGGAGGTCCCGCCCATGCCTAACATTTATATTTCGCCAAGCACACAAGAATATAATTCCTATATCACCGGCTCCGGCAACGAGGAATACTGGATGAACCGCATCGCCGACGCCATGGAGCCGTATCTGCGGGCCAATACCATCCGCTTTACCCGCAACACGCCGGAGATGACCGCCGCGTCCTCCATCGCCCAGGCGGCACGGGGCAGCTACGACTTCTATCTGGCCCTCCACTCCAACGCCAGCGGCGACGGCTCCAGCGAGGGCCGCCAGCGGGGCATCATCGCCTTTTACTATCCCACCAGCACCAACGGCAGGCGGGCCGCCGACATCTTCGTGACGAACCTGAAGGAGATCTATCCCCTGCCCCAACTGGTGACGGCCCGCGCCACCACCGCCCTGGGGGAGGTGCGCCAGCCGAAGATGCCCGCGGTGCTGCTGGAGATCGGCTATCACGACAACACCGCCGACGCCCGGTGGATCGAAGAAAATGTGCAGAGCATCGCGGAGAATCTCTCCCGCTCCCTGACGGAATACTTCGCTCTGCCCTTCATCTATCCCACGACGCCCCGGACGGGCACGGTGATCACGGAGGAGAGCGCCCTGAACGTGCGGGCCTACCCGTCCATAAGCGGCCAGGTGGTGGGCAGCGTGCCCCGCGAGGCCCAACTGACGGTGTACGGCCAGTATGACGGCTGGTACAGCATGGCCTACGGCGGCCTGGCGGGGTATGTGCGGTCGGACTATGTACGGGTATAGGCAGATTCGACAAAATGTTTTTCCCATGCGGACAAATTTTTCACAACAGTATGTTTTTCTTCTTGACAGTTTACCGTAATGAGGGTAGAATTATGAAGGATTATTATCAGACGATTTAGGGGAATTGTCTGATTATTTTCTGAGGACAGCCACCATCCCCATCCCCGCTTGTCCCCGGATGGAGGGCGATTGTCCGGATACACCATATTTACAGGAGGAAACCATGATCAAAATCGTATACGCGGCGATAATGGTCGTTGTTGCGTTTGTTCTTGGCCTCCTCACTTGTATTCTGATCCAACGGCAGAAGCAGAAGCGCGACCAGGGCAAGATCCAGGATGCCGAGCAGGAAGCGCTGCGCATCGTCAACGAAGCCATCAAGAATGGCGAGAGTAAGAAACGCGAAGCATTGGTGGAGGCGAAGGAGGAGATCCTGCGCTCCAGAAACGAATACGAGAAGGAAGTCAAGGAACGCCGCGCCGACCTGCAGAAGCAGGAGCGCCGCTTACAGCAGAAGGAAGAAAATCTCGATCACAAGACCGAACAGATCGAGAAGAAGGAAGAAGCGTTGGCCGCCAAGCACGCTGCCGCCGACCGTGAGCAGGAGGAGATCAAGCTCATCAAGCGCAGCCAGACGGAGATGCTGGAGCGGATCTCCGGCTTTACCGCCGACGAGGCCAAGCAGTATCTGATCGCCCAGGTGGAGTCCGAGGTCACCCACGAGACTGCCCTGAAGATCAAGGAGATCGAAGCACGCGCCAAGGAGGAGGCCGATACCCGCGCCCGCGAGATCGTGGCCACCGCCATCCAGCGCTGCGCCGCCGACCATGTGGCCGAGATCACCGTCAGTGTGGTACCCCTGCCCAATGACGAGATGAAGGGCCGCATCATCGGCCGCGAGGGCCGCAACATCCGCGCCATCGAGACGCTGACCGGCGCCGATCTCATCATCGACGATACCCCCGAGGCCATCACGGTGTCCTGCTTCGAGCCGGTACGCCGCGAGGTGGCACGCCTTGCATTGGAAAAGCTCATCGCCGACGGCCGCATCCACCCCACTCACATCGAGGAGATGGTGGAGAAGGCCAAGCGCGAGGTGGATGCCGTCATCCGCTCCGAGGGCGAACGCGCCGTGCTGGAGACCGGCGTCCGCGGCCTGCACCCCGAACTGCAGAAGCTGCTGGGCCGCCTCCACTACCGCACCAGCTATGGCCAGAACGTGCTGCAGCACTCTATCGAGGTGTCCCATATCGCCGGCATGATGGCCGCCGAGCTGGGCGCCGACGTCCACGCCGCCAAGCGTGCGGGCCTGCTGCACGATATCGGCAAGGCGCTGGATCACGAATTTGAGGGCACCCATGTGTCTCTGGGCGTGGAGTACGCCCGGAAGTACAAGGAGAAGGAAGAGATCGTCCACGCCATCCAGGCCCATCACGGCGACGTGGAGTGCAAGACGCTGGTGGCCTGCCTGGTGCAGGCGGCCGACGCCATCTCTGCCGCCCGTCCCGGCGCGCGCCGCGAAAACCTTGAGAATTACATCAAGCGTTTGCAGAAGCTGGAGGAGATCACTAGCTCCTATCCCGGCGTGGAGAAGAGCTATGCCATCCAGGCGGGCCGCGAGGTGCGCGTGATGGTGAAGCCGGAGCAGGTCAGCGAGGATCAGATGGTCATCCTGGCCCGTGAGCTTGCCAAGCGCATCGAGAACGAGCTGGAATACCCCGGCCAGATCAAGGTACACGTTCTGCGTGAGACCAAGGTCGTGGAATACGCGAAATAAATCAACAACACTGTGCGACACCCTCCCCCGGGGTGCCGCACAGCTGCATCTTGGGAGGATATTTTATGAGACGAAAGCTTTTGGCCCTGCTGCTGGCGGTCTGCATGGTGCTGCCGGTGCTGTCCGGCTGCGGCGGACAGCCCTCCGATGTCCCGCCGTCCCAGAGCGGCCAGACCCAGCAGCAGGAGGAGCCGCAGACGCCGCCGGACGACGGCTTCACCACCGCCGTAGGCGGACGGGTGGAGGATCCGGAGGGACTGGCGGCGGAGGAGCAGAAGGCGTTGATGAACCGGCTGCTGACCGACTGGTACACCGACATCGCCCTGTTTGAGGAGCCGCAGATGGCGGCGCTGTTCGCCGACGAAAAGGACGCCGCCATGCACGAGGCGTCCATCCGTACCCTGAACGCCATCCGGCAGCAGGCGCTGACCGACCTGCGGATGCAGGACGTGGACTTTGTGCTGACCGTCACCAAGGCGGAGCCCTCTACCGAGGAGGACGCCGCGGAGGGACAGGTACATATCGAGGCCAGCGAGTCTGCGGTGATGCACTTTGCCGCCACGCCGGAGGTGGACAGCAAGCTCTATGACGTGCCCCACATCTTCGAGCTGGTGCCCGGAGAGAACGGCGGTTGGCTGATCCGGCATCACGAGGCTGACGACAACCCCTATTTCAGCCTGACCTATGAGGAGGGCGCGGCGACGGACGGACGGCTCCAGCAGCTGCTGCGTGCCATCGAGCGGCGGCAGCTCCAACGGCAGGAGACGGTGCAGGTGACGCTGACGTGCGACCATCCCTATGACCGCACGGCGGCGGAACAGTACATGCGGCAGTATGACCACCAACGCAATGACCGGTGGTACGCCTATGATGACGTGGGCGGCAACTGCATGAACTTCGGCTCTCAGGTGCTGCTGGCGGGCGGTATCCCCATGGACGAGGAGGGCGGCAGCAAGTGGTACTGGCACGGCCAGAATACGCTGGATCTCTCCTGGATCAACGTGGGCCGGTTCTATAGCTACGCCCGGGAGAACCGGGGCTATGGCCTTGTGGCGGACACCGAGGCCAACTACTACACCGGCCAGGTGGGGGATATCCTGATCCTGGGCCCCGACGGCGGCCATAACCACACCACCGTCATCTCCGGCATCGTCCGGAATGAGGCGGGGGAAACGGTGGACTATCTGCTGTGCTCCAACACCACCAACTATACGGACTTCCCCGCCGGGGCGTATTACTACACCAGCCACCGGCTCATTAAAATTTACGGCTGGAACGAAAGCGCCCCTGACGGAGCACCGGGCATGTAATGCGCTGCCGTGCGGCGGCATGTGGTCATGCCGCCCTACGAAATGACCACCGATAGTGCTTTGTAGGGCGGGGTGCCCACACCCCGTCGCACGGTGGACGCAACGGGTACGGTAAGCATTTCGTAGGGGCGGGGTTCTACCCCGCCCGCCGCCATTACGGGATGGCATCCTGCAAACACCCCATCTGCAAAATAGGGGAGCGCTCTTGCGCTCCCTCTTCTTTTGTGGCATAATAGCGGGGAATGAAGAAATCGTAAAAAGGAGGACACCATGCTGTATCATATTCTTGCCATCGGCGACGTGACCAGCGAGGACGGCTTGAAGCATCTGCGCCGCCATCTTTCGCCGCTGAAGAAGCTGAAAAGCATTGATTTTACCGTGGTCAACGGAGAGAATATCTCCGGCACCGGCCTGACCCCCGCCCAGGCGGACGAGCTGTTTGCCGCTGGAGCCGACGTGATCACCCTGGGCAACCACACCTTCGGCCGGGTGCAGATTGCCGACTATCTGGAGGATAACCGCTACATCCTGCGGCCCGCCAACTTCTCCGGCCGGATGCCGGGCCGGGGCTGCGGCGTGTACGACTGCGGAAAGCTCCGCATCGCCGTCATGACCCTCATCGGCCGGTGCGACCTGGACTGGAAGGCCGCCGACCCCTTTACCACGGCGGACAAGCTGCTGCGGGAGCTGGACGAAAAGGAGAAGCCCACCTTCACCCTGCTGGACTTCCATGCCCAGGCCACCAGCGAGAAGCTGGCCCTGGGCTACTATCTGGATGGCCGCATCAGCGCCATGTGGGGCACCCACACCCATGTGCCCACCGCCGACGAGCGGGTGATGCCCAAGGGCACCGGCTACATCACCGACCTGGGCATGACCGGCGCCATCGAATCCGTGCTGGGCATCCCGCCGGAGCAGTCCATCGAGTCGTTCCTGGGGGGACTGGCGGGGCGCTACCGCTTTGCCGACGGCCCCTGCAAGGCCCAGGGCTGCATCTTCACACTGGACAGCGATACCGGACTGTGCACCGCCGTGGAGCGGGTGGACATCCGGTGAACCGTAAAAGCAATCAATCGTAAAGGAGATCATCACCATGTCTGTTGAAAAAGTAAGAGCCTATCTGGAGCCCTACGGCGTGACCGACCGTATCCGTGAGTTTGACGTGTCCAGCGCCACGGTGGAGCTGGCCGCTCTGGCCGTGGGCGTAGAGGGCGCCCGCATCGCCAAGACCCTCAGCTTCAAGGTGGGGGAGGATCCCATCCTGATCGTGGCCGCCGGCGACGCCAAGGTGGACAACAGCAAGTATAAGCATTTCTTCGGCGCCAAGGCCAAGATGCTGACCGCCGAGGAGGCGGTGGAGCGCATCGGCCACGCCGTGGGCGGCGTGTGCCCCTTTGCCCTGCCCGACGATGTCAAGACCTATCTGGACGTGTCCTTGAAGCGGTTTGAGACGGTGTTCCCCGCCGTGGGCAGCGCCGCCAGCGCCATCGAGCTAAACTGCGACGAGCTGGAGCACTGCTGCGGCAAGAACTTCGTCCAATGGGTGGACGTTTGCAAGGGCTGGCAGGCCGAGGAAGCGTAAATGGTACGGATTCTGCACGCGGCGGACTTCCATCTGGACAGCGCCTTCACCGGCCTGGACGAGCAGCGCGCCCGTCAGCGCCGTCAGGAGAGCCGCGATCTGGCCCGCCGCATGGTGGAGTACGCCAACGACCATGACGTGCAGCTGATGCTGCTGTCCGGCGACCTGTTCGACAGTGACAGCGTCTACGGCCAGACGGCGGAGGAGCTGGCGGCAGCCTTCGGGGCGTTCCGGGGCGAGATCGTCATCGCCCCCGGCAATCACGACTGCTATACCGCCGCGTCCCCCTATGCCCGTACCCTGTGGCCGGAGAATGTCCATATCTTCACCGCCCTCTACATGACCCGCATGGCCTTCCCCCAGTACGGCTGCACCGTGTACGGCGCGGCCTTCACGGCGCCGGAGGCGTCGGAGAGCGCCGCGCTGGAGAACGTGGCGGCAAGGGATGAGGGTGTTGCCATCGGCCTGCTGCATGGCGAGGTGGGGGTGAAGGACAGCCGTTACCGGCCCATCCCCCTGCCCCAGATCGCCGGAAGCGGCCTGGACTATCTGGCCCTGGGCCATGTCCACGCCTGCTCCGGCGTCCAGACGGCGGGGACTACCGCCTATGCCTACCCCGGCTGCCCCGAGGGACGGGGCTTCGACGAGTTGGGGGACAAGGGCTTCCTGATGGGCGAGGTGGACAAGGGCAGCGTGAAGCTGCGGTTCATCCCCTTTGCCCGGCGGCGCTATGAGATCCTGACGGTGGACGTAACGGAGCAGGAGCCGCTGGCGGCCATCCGGGCGGCGCTGCCCGCCCGCACGGAGCCGGACATCTACCGCATCCTGCTGACCGGCGAGACCGACGGCGGCGTGGAGATCCCCGCCATCACCGACGAGCTGGCGTCCCGGTTCTACGCCCTGGAGGTGCGGGACCGCACCACGGTGCGCCGTGATATCTGGGACGGCTGCGGCGACGATTCCCTGCGGGGCCTGTTTCTGCAGAAAATGCGCCAGCGGTACGACGCCGCCGATGAGGCGGAGCGCCGGACGGTCCAGCAGGCGGTGCGCTTCGCCCTGGCCGCCATGGAAAACCGGGATATGTAGCGCCATAGTATTTCGACGGAGGAGAAGACCATGAAGAACATCCTGATGATCGGCACCGGCGGCACCATCGCCAGCGAGATGACGCCGGACGGCCTGACCCCGGAGCTGAACAGCACGCAGCTCCTGTCCTTTGTCCCCAAGGTGGGCGAGCTGTGCCACGTGGACTGCATCCAGGTGTACAGTCTGGACAGCACCAATCTGGAGCCCCGCCATTGGCTGGGGGTGGCCAACGCCATCCGGGAGAACTATGACCGGTACGACGGCTTTGTCATCAGCCACGGCACCGACACCATGGCCTATACGGCGGCGGCCCTCAGCTATCTGGTCCAGGGCAGCCCCAAGCCTATCGTGCTGACCGGCGCCCAGAAGCCCATCTGGTTCGACGGCACCGACTCCAAGCGCAATCTCACCGACGCGTTCCTGTATGCCTGCCGCGGCTGCGGCGGCGTGCAGATCGTCTTCAACGGCAAGGTCATCCTGGGCACCCGCGCCCGCAAGACCTGCTCCAAGAGCTTCCAGGCCTTCTCCAGTGTCAACCACCCTGACCTGGCGGTGGTGCAGGACGACCATCTCCTGCAGTACATGTCCTGTCCAGTGGCGGAGAAACCTACATTCTACGATAAGCTGGACGGCAATGTGGGGCTGCTGAAGCTGATCCCCGGCACAAAACCGGAGCTGGTGGAGTTCATGACCCAGCACTACGACGGCCTCATCATCGAGAGCTTCGGCGTGGGCGGCCTGCCGGAGTACGGCAACCTGTACGAGATCCTCCGCGCCGCCGTGGAGCGGGGCAAGATCGTCGTCATGACCACCCAGGTGCCCAACGAGGGCAGCGACCTGACGGTGTACCATGTGGGCGGACGGCTGAAGCAGAACCTGCGCCTGCTGGAGGCCTACGACATGACCACGGAGGCGGCGGTGGCCAAGCTCATGTGGATCATGGGCCAGACCCACGACTTCGCGGCGGTGGAGAAGCTGTTCTACGCCCCGGTAGCCCGGGATATTTTGTACAGCAATGAATAAAGATGAGTGAAAATTTGTGTAGGGGAGGGGCTCTGCCCCTCCCTTTGTTTGGATATATTAGGCGGGCGGGGTAGAACCCCGCCCCTACGAACAAGTGCATGGCAAGAAAAAAGCGTGCTCCTTCGGGAGCACGCTTTTTGCATAATCCTCCCATTTTCCACCCATACTACACGGGAAACGGAGGAGGATGCCTATGGTGGATTTTAAGACCCGGACGGCCCAACTAGACGACCTGCTGGGTGTGGGACGGAATTTTGATATGGTGGGCCGCGATCTGTGTGTGGGCGGACGGCAGGCCCGGCTGTGGGTGGTGAACGGCTACGCCGAGGATATGCTCATCGAGCGGATGATCGGGCGGCTGATGGCCATCGGCGACCTGAAAAAGGTGCCGGATCTGGAAGCATTTCTGACGGCCTACGTCACCGTGCCGGACGCGGCGGCGGAGACGGACGTACACAGCATGGTGGTGGGCGTTTTTGCGGGAAAAACGCTTCTGGTAATGGACGGCTATGACGGCGGCGTGCTGATGGACGCCAAGGAGTACCCCACCCGGGGCGTGGAGGAGCCGGACACCAGCAAGGTGCTGCGGGGCAGCCACGACGGCTTTGTGGAGAGCATCATGGCCAACGCCGCCCTGCTGCGGCGGCGCATCCGCGACCCGGCCCTGACCCTGGAGCGCCATCAGGTGGGGGGCCGGTCACAGACCGACGTGGCCCTGGTCTACATGAAGGGCGAGGCCAACGAGCAGCACCTGCGCCAGCTGCGGCAGAAGCTGGACAGCATCGACGTGCGCTCCATCGCCATGAGCCAGGAATCCATCGCCGAGTGCATCGTGCCCAAGCAGTGGTGGAACCCCTTTCCCAAGATCCGCTATACCGAGCGGCCCGACGTGGCCACCGCCAGCGTCATGGAGGGCAGCATCCTGCTGCTGATCGACAACACGCCCTCGGTGATGCTGCTGCCCACCACGCTGTTCAGCTTTGCCGAGGAGATCAACGACTACTACTTCCCGCCGCTGATCGGCACCTATCTGCGCATCGTGCGGCTGGTGGTGCTGTTCCTGACGGTGTTCATCACGCCATTGTGGTACCTGCTGGTGAAAAACGGCGACGTGCTGCCGGGGGAGCTGGAGTTCCTTCTCATCGAGGACGAGTACTTCGTGCCGCTGATCGTGCAGCTATTGCTGGTGGAGTTCATCGTGGACATCCTGAAGCTGGCGTCGCTGAACACGCCGGACGCCCTCAGCAACTCCTTCAGCATGCTGGGCGCGCTGATCCTGGGGGACTTTGCCGTCCAGGCCCGGTGGCTGGTGCCGGAGGTGCTGGTGTATATGGCCTTCGTGGCGGTGGCGGGTTACGCCCAGCACAGCTATGAGATGGGCTACGCCTGCAAGCTGGTGCGGATGGTGCTGCTGATCCTGATTTTTTTCTGGGACTGGTGGGGCTTTGCCGCCGGTGTGGTGGGTACGGTGCTGCTGATCGTCTCCACCAAGCCGGTGGTGGGGAAGGGGTATCTCTATCCCCTGATCCCCTTCAACGGCAAGCGCCTGATGCGGATCCTGCGGAGAAGGCCTATTGATAGGGATAATACTTGAAAGGGGAGGTTTCGCGCACCGGCGCGACCTACTTTTGAACTGTTGCGGTGCCCAAAATTTCGTTGCGGCATTAAAGCCGCCGAAATTTTGACCGCTGCCACTCGCTCACCTCGCTTCATCTGCCACTGGCAGCGCTCGGATTGCTCCCAACAGTGACAAAAGTAGGCAAAAGCACCGGAAGGAACCTCCGGTTCCTTCACTTCCGGGCGCGCTATGTGTTGTGCAGATTTGCTGCTGTGACAACTCAAGTTTTGCGGTGGAAATCTAGATGGATGCTACGGCGGCATAGCCGCCGAGATCGGAGGCTAAAAACATGCCACCGGCATGTTTTCTTAACGCCCCGACGTCGCTGCCGCTAATGCTTACGCCAAACAACGCTTTATCGTCTACCGCTGCAACGATGAGCGGCAGCGGCGCAAGACGAAGGTCAATGCGTCATACGAAACGACAACAACCATGTCCCGCGAGCGCGTGGTAAAAGGCGGTAAATGTGTACACGGCATAGCGTGCGCGGATTCTTAAACCGCAGGTTTAAGCAGCGTTTTTGGGTACTTTTGCCGCTGTGGGCAAAAGTACCTCGTCCCCGAGGGGACGAAACACCTCTTGCGCCGGGGCGCAAAATCCCACCCCATAACGAAGAAAGGCCGCCCAAGACGGGCGGCCTTTCTTCACAGGGAAGGGGATCAATGCAAAGGGGAGAGAGAAGATATCAAAATAAAGGATCAAAGCAGCGGGAGCTTGCGGTCGCGGCCCCAGAAGAACAGAGCCACGGTACCGGGGCCGGTATGGCTGCCGATGGTGGTGCCCACATAGTTGATCTCCACCTTGCCGTTCAGCTTGGGGAACTTGGCCTCGATGAGATCGGCCAGGGCGCGGGCGTCGTCGTAGCACTCGGACTGGGAGATAAAGCACTTGCCGTCGTAATCCAGGCCGTTGTCGGCGTACTGCTCCATACGCAGCAGCATCTCCTGGATGACCTTCTTCTTGGAGCGGATCTTGGAGCGGGGGATCAGGTGACCCTGCTCGTCCATGTTCAGCAGCGGGCAGATGCCCAGCACGCCGCCGATGAAGCCCGCCGCCTTGGAGATGCGGCCGCCCTTCACATAGAAGCTCAGGTCGGTGGAGAAGAACCAGTGGTTCATCCGCAGCTTGTTCTCCTCGATCCACTGGTGCAGGGTGTCGATGTCCATGCCGCCGTCCCGCAGGTCGGCCAGGGTCTCCATAATAAGGCCGTAGCCGGAGGAGGCGCCCAGGGAATCCACGATGTAGATCTTCCGGTCGGGGAACTGCTCCCGGGCGATGAGGGCGGCGCTGGTGGCGGAGTTATAGGTACCGGACAGGCCGGAGGACAGGCAGACATGCAGGATGTCCTTGCCGCTCTCCAGAATGGGGGTGAACAGATCCAGATACTGGGAGATGTTCACCTGAGAGGTGCTGGTCTCGGCGCCGTTGGCCATGGCCTGATAGAAGATGGGGAAGGGGATGGACTGGCCCAGATCGTCGGGGTAGGTCTCGCCGTTCAGGGTGAAGTGGAAGCAGGCGTATTGAATATCACGGGCGGCAAAATGCTCGTGGGTCAGGTCGGCTGTGGAGCAGCAGGTCAGTGCGTAAGATGCCATGAGAGTTCCTCCGTTGTGGTTGGTATTGCAGTCCGTCTCGGACTGTGACCAGTATACGGCACCGGGCGGAAAAAGCCAACCTACGGCTGGCGAGAGGGCACTCTACGAAAAAGCCGGGAGCAGGATCGCACGGATAGAGCGATTCTACTCCCGGTAGAGTGACGGTTTTTCAGCGTTTCTGGGCGCTTCGGTAGATCCGTGCCCCCAGGAACACCAGCAGCAGGGAGGGAATGGCCATCAGCCAGAGCTGCCACAGGTTGCGGCCCAGGAAGGTCAGATACACGGTGGCGATGATGCTGAGCACCAGGGCGGCGATGATGTACCGGTTCTTCCTGCCGCCGTTCCACACGGAGTTCAGCACCAGGAAGGTGATCAGCGACACGGGCACGGCGTAGACGAACACCAGCCACACCACCATGCCGCAGATCCAAAGAATCACGAACACGAACAGCGCCACCGTCCAGATACCCAGAATGGTCACTAGGGTGATCATGTTGGTGGTATAGGTGGCCTCGTTGGCGGGCTTGTTGTAGATGGCGGGCTCGATCTCGTTGTGGGGCTTGAGGAGATAGTCCACATCCACGCCGAAGATCTCGGCGATCTGCATCAGCACGAACACGTCGGTGGTCACGTCGCCCCGCTCCCATTTGGAGATGGATTTGTCCGAATAGTTCAGTTTTTCGCCCAGCTCCGCCTGGGTCATCCCGGCGGCCAGCCGCAGCCGGATCAGGTTGCTGGCGATGGTGGCCTTACGTTCGTCCATAGCTGCCTTCCTTTTGCTTGTTTTTCTCTCCTATTATTCCGAAAAAACCGCGGAATGTCAAGTAAAGGATTTCGTGGGACAGGGCCGCGGCGAAAAACATTTACGGTGCTGTTGTGCGGGCCGATGTGGGCATCGGCCCCTACGGGATTCTATCGTACCTGTTGTAGGGGGCGATGCCCACATCGCCCCGCAGGGCAAGGGAAACCCCTACGCGGCGTCCCGCAGGTCATGGGGCAGCCATTTCTTCCGCCGCAGGAAGAACAGAAACAGCAGTCCCCGGAAGCACAGCTCGATGCACATGGCGATCCACGCGCCCTGGAGCCCCCAGTGGGGCACCATCAGAAGCGTCAGCGTAACACGGACGCCCCACATGCTGGCAAAGTTCAGCACGGAGCTCAGAAGCGAGCTGCCCGCCCCCTGGAAAACCCCGGCGGCCACGATGGACGCGCCGAACAGCGGCTCGGCAAACACCACGATCCGCAGCACCTGGGTGCCCAGGGCTACCACCTGGGCGTCGGGGCTCAGCATGCCGATGATCCACGGGGCCAGGATGTACATCAGCGTGGAGGCCGCCAGCATGACGCCCATGCCCAGCAGCACCGTGACCCAGCCCAGACGGTTCACCAGATCCCGCCGCCTGGCGCCTACGCTCTGGCCTACCAGGGTGACGGCGGCGCTCTGTACACCGTAGCCGGGCATATAGCACAGCGCCTCCGCCGTGACGGCGAAGGAGTTGGCGGCGATGGCCACCGTGCCCAGCGGGGCGATGATGCGGGTGGTCACCACCTGGGCGCTGGACATGACCGCCTGTTCGATGGCCACAGGCGCGCCCAGCCGGACGGCCCGCCGCAGCTGGGCGGGGATGAAGTATAGGCGCTCACCCTTCCGCAGGCCCAGCATGGGAGAGCGCAGCAGGCAGACGCATAAAACGATGGCTACCACGGCTTCGGATAAAGCCGTGCCCAGCGCCGCGCCTGCCACGCCCAGATCCGCGCCCGGCAGCGTCAGCGCGCCGAGCTGCCGGGTGGGGAAGATCAGCAGGGAGTTGAAGATTACGTCCAGACCGCACATCAGCACCAACAGTATGCTGGGCGTGCGCATGTTGCCGCTGGCCTCCAGCAGGCCCGCCGCCAGACGGTTCAGCTGCACGAAGGGCAGCGACAGGGCAAAAATCAGAAAATACGCCGACGCGTCGGGGCAGATGGCGCTGTCCGCGTGGAGCCAGTGGGGCAGCCCGCCGGAGATGGCGGCGCCGATGGCCGCCAGCAGCAGGCCGAAGGCGATGCCGGCGCACAGGCCCTGCTTTACCAGATTCCGGGCGTCCCGTTCCTCGCACGCGCCGATGCGCTGGGCCACCATCACGGAGAAGCCCACCACCAGCGCCCGGCACAATCCGCCGAACAGCCATGTGCTGGAGGCCACCAGGCCGATGGAGGCGGAGGCGTCCCGGCCCAACCGGCCCACCATGGACGCGTCGATGTACTGCATGACGATGGAGGAGATCTGGGCCAGAATGGCGGGAATACTGAGCTGCAGCGTCAGCCTGGTCTGCTGCCGCAGGGTCAGAGG
Source organism: uncultured Oscillospiraceae bacterium (assembly GCA_934589145.1). Classification (GTDB taxonomy): domain Bacteria; phylum Bacillota; class Clostridia; order Oscillospirales; family Oscillospiraceae; genus Vescimonas. Next base: position 35,903 of record CAKTNW010000008.1, read on the forward strand.
CTGTCCCTCCCGCAGCGACAGGAGCAGATCCTGCCCGGCCATATGATCGCCTCCTTTTCCGTAATGTCGTATCTTTCATTATACGGTCTGCGCCGAAAAAGGTCAAGATGAAGTAATTTTAAGAAATGCCTCGCAGAGTTCGCGGCCGCAGACGCGAAAAAGTCAAATCATTTTTCTGACGACATGTCCCCCAAGGGGACTTCCGTTGGGCGTGCGTCAGAAAAATTCTTCTCGGCCGCCAGTGTGTCCGAAGGACGCGTGCAGTCGGCCGTAATCCTGTTTGGCAACAAAATCGTAAGATTTTGTGCCAGTAATAGAGAGTATGGCGCGGCATACGCCGCGCCATACTTTAGATGTTGCTTCTTTGCGCTGCTATCGGATCAGTCGGCGGCTGGCGGAGTACTCCTCGTTGATCTGAGCAAGCTCCTTTTCACCGTCGATATAGGGCTGGTAAATGGCCTCGATCCGGCCGCCGCCGGAGTTACCGCAGCCATTGCAGCCGTCGCAGCTTCCGCCGCAGGCGCTCAGCGCCCGGCGGACGATCTCCTCCCGCTCCTCACGGGTGGTGTCGCGGATCAGCAAAGACCGCATGTGGGTCGCCTCCTGTCATCCCGTCATGTTCAGCATGTTTTCCATAAAAATGCCGTAGCCCCGTGTGGGGTCGTCAATGAGAACGTGGGTCACGGCGCCCACCAGCTTGCCGTTCTGCAGGATGGGGCTGCCGCTCATCCCCTGCACGATGCCGCCGGTGGCGGCCAGAAGCTGGGGATCCGTCACCCGCAGCATCAGGTTGCGGGTATCCGCGCCGCTGCCGTACAGCCGCAGGATCTCCACCTGATACTCCCGTGTCTGGCTGCCGTTGACGGTGGAGAGAATGGTGGCCGGGCCGCACTTGACCTCGCGGGCCGCGGCCACGGGGATGGCCTGGGCGCCGTCGATAAAGCTGCTGTCGGCCACCTTGCCGAAGATGCCGCCGTTGGTGTTGGCTGTCAGGGTGCCCACGTCACGCTGCACCGTGAAGTCGCCCTTCAGCTCGCCGGGATCGCCCCGCTGGCCCTTCTTCACCGCCTTCACCGTGGTCTCCATGATGGAGCCGCTGCTGAGACTCATGAGCTGGGCCGTGTCCACATCGGTGATGCCGTGGCCCAGGGCGCCGTAGCTGGCGGTCTGAGGGTCGTAGTAGGTCAGGGTGCCGATGCCCGCCATGCTGTCACGGATCCACGCGCCCAGGCGGTACACGCCGTCACTGCCGCACTGGGGCGTATCCGTGAAGGTGACCAGCCGCTCACCCCGCCGCACCTGCATGGATACCGGCAGGCTGCCGTTTTGCTGCAGCAGTGCCTGAAGCTGCTCGGTGGACTGCACCCTGGTGTCGTTGACCTTCAGCAGAAGGTCGCCCACCTTCAGGGTGTCGCTGCCCTCCAGCGACACCACCAGCGCGCCGTCTGCGAACAGCTTGATGCCCACCGCCTTGCCCAGCGGGATCAGGGTGCGCTCTCCTTCCGCCGCCCACGCGGGGGTGATAAGGGAAAACGCCAGCAGACAGGAGAAGAGAAGGGAGAACCATCGTTTTTTTCGCGTCTCATACAAATTGATCACCCTTTCGTGGCAAAGCGCAGGCCGCGCTTTGCCGGATCTGTCACCGGTGACTGGGTTATTTTCTGTCGAAACCGCTCCGCTATGCCCGTTAAAAACAGGCAGCGGCGGCAAAGGATAGAATTCCATTTTTTGCCAGCGTCTGCGGCGTGGAAAAAGCAAATTGACAAAGAGTTGTCAAATCGGTATAATGAAGTATCCTATATAATAAACACTATTACATGCCACAAGGAGGCACAATGGATATTTTTGAAAAATGCTATGCCCCGTCCCTGGCCGGCGAGCTGAAGGAAAAGGGCGTATACCCCTATTTCCACGCCCTGCAGTCCCGGCAGGATGTGGAGGTCACCATGGAGGGCAAGCGCCGCATCATGCTGGGCTCCAACAACTACCTGGGCCTGACCATCCAGCCGGAGGTCATCGAGGCCGGTGTGAAGGCGCTGGAGCAGTACGGCACCGGCTGCTCCGGCTCCCGCTTCCTCAACGGCACGCTGGAGCTGCATCTGGAGCTGGAGGCGGAGCTGGCCAAGTTCCTGCGGAAGGACGGCGTTGTCACCTTCGGCACCGGCTTCCAGTCCAACGTGGGCATCATCTCCGCCCTGGTGGACCGCCACGACTATGTGATCTGCGACAAGGAGAACCATGCCAGCATCTACGCCGGGTGCCAGATGAGCTACGGCAAGATGCTGCGCTATCGCCACAACGACATGGCGGAGCTGGAGCGCATCCTGCAGAAGATCGACGGCAAGAACGGCGTGCTGATCGTCACCGACGGTGTGTTCTCCATGGGCGGCGACATCGCCAAGCTGCCGGAGATCTGCGCCCTGGCCAAAAAGTACGGCGCCCGCGTTATGGTGGATGACGCCCACGGCCTGGGCGTGCTGGGCGAGGGCGGCCGCGGCACCGCCAGCTATTTCGGGCTGGAGGATCAGGTGGACGTCTATATGGGCACCTTCTCCAAGTCCCTGGCGTCCCTGGGCGGCTATATGGCGGCCTCCGCCGAGGTGGCGGAGTTCGTGCGCCACGCCTCCCGTCCCTTCATCTTCTCCGCCTCCATCCCGCCCGCCAACTGCGCCACGGCGCTGGCGGCCCTGCGGTATCTGGAGGCTCACCCCGAACTGCCGGAGCGGCTGCGGGATCTGAGCCTGTACGCCCGCAAGGGCTTCACCGACCGGGGCATCAAGATCCGGGAGAGCGCCCTGGAGGCGCCCACCCCCATCATTCCCCTGTACACCTACGAGACCTATTGGACGCTGGAGGCCGCGGCGGAGATCTACGACCGGGGCGTGTATGTGAATCCCACGCTGCCCCCCGCCACGCCGGAGGGCGAGGCCCTGCTGCGCACCAGCTACATGGCCTCCCACACCGAGGCGCTGCTGGACGAGGCCATGGATATCATTTCGGACGTGATGGTGAAGCGCCATGGATAAAAAAGTCGCTATCGTCACCGGAGGCACCTCCGGGATCGGTCGCGCCACGGCGCTGGCTCTGCGGGAGAGCGGCTGGACCGTCTATGAGCTGAGCCGCCGGGCGGAGGGCATGCCGGATATCCCCCACATCGTGGCGGACATCACCAGGGAGGAGACGCTGCGCGCCGCCGTGGATCAGGTGATGGCGGCGGAGGGCCGCATCGACCTGGTGGTGAACAACGCGGGCTTCGGCATCTCCGGCGCCATCGAATTCACCGACACCCAGGAGGCCCAGCGGCTGTTCGACACCCTGTTTTTCGGCATGGTGCGGATGAACCGCTGCGTGATCCCCATCCTGCGGCAGCAGGGGAGGGGCCGCATCGTCAACATCAGCAGCGTAGCCGCCCCGGTGCCCATCCCCTTCCAGGCGTATTACAGCGCCGGAAAGGCCGCCATCAACGCCTATACCATGGCCCTGGCCAACGAGCTGCGGCCCTTCGGCGTCACCGTGTGCGCCGTAATGCCGGGGGATATCAGAACCGGCTTCACCGCCGCCCGCGAGAAGATCATCGACGGCGATGAGATCTATCAGGGCCGCATCGGCCGCAGCGTGAAGCGGATGGAGCATGACGAGCAGACCGGCATGGATCCTGCCAAGGTGGGCCGCTACATCGCCGCCGTGGCGAGCCGCGAGGGCAATCATCACCCCCTGTATGCCACCCGCATCGACTATAAGTTCTTCGTTTTCCTGACGAAGGTGCTGCCCGCCCGGTTCCTGAACTGGCTGATCTACCAGCTCTACGGAAAGTAAGCGATACATACGAAAAACACCGCCCATCCGGGCGGTGTTTTTGTTTCTGAATAGTTGTTTATTTATAGAAAGGCCTGTCTTATGGCTAAAAAAGCTTCGCAGAATTCGCCGCCGCAGCGGCGAACCTGTTTGATCGTTTTTTGCCGCAGCATGTATGTGGCAAAAAACACTTTGCGCGGAGAGAGTGTTCATTCGCACACAAAGTGGGCGAATGAATGCGGGTTGGAGTGAGTCCTATCCAGACAAAAAAGCATAGCCTTTTTGTCAAGCTGCAAGGAAGCCGCCCCTTGGGGCGGCTTCCTTGCAAGATTACAGCTCCTTCGTCCGCTCATAGGCGGCGATGACGGCGTCCATGGCGGCGGCCCGGAAGCCATACTCCTCCAGTGCCCGGACACCCGCGATGGTGGTGCCGCCGGGGGAGCAGACGGCGTCCTTCAGCGCACCGGTGTGGTCGTCGGAGGCCAGCGCCAGCTTCGCCGCGCCCAGCAGCATCTGGGCGGCGTAGCGCTGGGCCTTGGCACGGGGCAGGCCCGCGTATACCGCGCCGTCTGCCAGCCCCTCCAGGAACAGATAGGCGAACGCCCCGCCGCAGCCGGCCACGGCGCTGCCCGCGTCCATCAGCTTTTCCTCCAGCTCCTCCAGCAGGCCGGAGCAGTGCAGCAGGGAGACAAAGCCCTCCCGCTGGGCCTCCGTTACGTTGTCGGAGCAGCAGTACATGGTGACGCCCTCGCCCACCGCCACGGCGGTGTTGGGCATGATGCGGATGACGGGATAGTCGCCGCCCGCCATCTCCCGGATGCGCTGGATGGTCAGACCCGCCGCCATGCTCAGCAGCACGAAGGGAGTGGTACGCTCCTTCAGGGCGGGCGCGATCTCCGCAAGCATCCCGGCCATCATCTGGGGCTTGACCCCCAGCAGGATGTAGTCGCACTCCCGGGCGACGGTCAGGTTATCCGCCACGGAGGCGCCGATCTCGTCGGCCAGCCGCGCGGCCTTTTCCGGCGTCCGGTTGGCCAGCACGATGCTACTGCGCACCTCCACCGTTTTGGCAGCGGCACGGGCCAGTGCGCCGCCCATATTGCCGGTGCCAATGAATCCGTAGGTCATAAATACCCCTCTTTTCTATAAATAAATAATTGTTTCGCAAGCGCGATCACATGAAACGGCACAGTAAAATGGGCAGCAGGATCGCCGGAACCATGTTCAGGATCCGCAGCTTGGTGATGCCCAGCAGGTTCAGGCTGATGCCCACGATCAGCAGGGAGCCAACGAAGGTGATCTCGTTGACCACCGCCTCGCCCAGATAGGGCGCCACCACCGAGGCCAGCAGGGCGATGGAGCCCTCCACCGCGAATACCATCAGGCCGGACAGGGCCACGCCCAGTCCCAGGGTGGAGGCAAACACGATCGACGCCACGCCGTCGATGACCGATTTGGAGAACAGCAGGTCATGCTGGTGCTGCAGGCCGCTCTGCAGCGGGCCCATAACGGCCAGCGCGCCGATGGCGAACACCAGCGAGCCGGTGACGAACCCTTCGGTGACGCGGCTGCCGGAGAACCGCTTCTGCAGATTCTCGCCCAGCTTGTTGACGGCGGCGTCGATGTTCAGCAGCTCACCGATGATGGTGCCGATGACCATGGAGATGATGGGGATCAGCGCGTTGCTGCTTTTCAGCAGGCCCGGCACCGCGATGCCGATGGTCATCAGCGACAGCGCCGCCATCACGGAAGTCCGCAGCCGCTCCGGCAGCAGCTTTCCGGCGAACATGCCCACCAGGCCGCCCACCACGATGGCGCCGCCGTTGACAAGAGAACCCAATAGGATCATGGGATCAGCCCTCCTTCGTTCAATAGATCCTGTACCACTGTGCCCGCCATCAGCAGACCCGCCACGGAGGGCACCCACGATACGCTGGCGGGGACGCTGCGCCGTCCCGGAGGCGGCGTCTCCAACTGCTGTGTCTCGCCGGGCTGCTCGGGGCTGAACACCACCTTCAGGTGGTGGATGTCCCTGGCCCGCAGCTCCTTGCGCATGACGCGGGCCAGGGGACAGCCGGAGGTCCTGGCGATGTCGGTGATGGTCAGCAGCTCCGGGTGCAGCTTGTTGCCGGTGCCCAGGGCCGTCAGAATGGGGATGCGCCGCTGCCGCGCCTGTTCGATCAGATCCAGCTTGCAGCTGACCAGATCGATGGCGTCCACGATGTAGTCGTACCGGGCGGCAAAGAAATCCTCCCGGTGGGCGGCGTCATAGATGCCCACGATGGGGTGCACCACCGTGTCGGGACAGATGTCCCGGCAGCGGGCGGCGGCGGCCTCCGCCTTGGGAAGGCCCACCGTGGAGTGGAGGGCGTAGAGCTGGCGGTTGATGTTGGTGACGGACACGGTGTCGCCGTCGATGAGGGTCAGCTCACCCACACCGGCGCGGCACAGGGCCTCCGTCACATAGCTGCCCACGCCGCCCAGGCCGAACACCGCCACATGGCTGCGCCGCAGCTTGTCCAGGGCCTCGCCGCCCAGGATCATTTCTGTTCTTAAAAATTCTTCATTTCTCATGGTTTCGTTCAATATAAGCGGCAAAGGACCGGCATACGCCAGTCCTTTGCGGTGGTTTTGTGGTGATCGGCTTAATAGCCCACATACTGCATGCCGAAACCCTCGGTCACGCTTTCGGCGGCGCTCTGCTCGGCCAGCCATGCGTTGTAGTCCTCGTTTTCCAGCTGGTTCTGGGCCAGAACCTTCCAGTAGGGATCGCCGAAGCTGTCCAGATACATGACGTGGCTGCCGTAGGAGCTTTCAATCACACCGGCGTCGCCCGCCTTGCGGCCATCGGCGAAGCACCAATCCAGAAACTCCGGCACGAAGTTGGTGGTCTTGCTGATGCCCTGGAACAGGCCGCCGTTGGAGGCGCTGCCGGTGTCGCCGGACAGCTCGGTGGCCATCTGGGCGAACAGTTCTGCGGTAGCGCCGCCGTCCTGCCACTCCTTCAGTGCCTTCTCGGCGTCGTTGTGGGCCAGCTCCTTCAGATTTGCCAGGTCGGCTTCATAGGTCTCGGACTCCTTGTCCAGATCGGAATCGTCCACCTCGAAGAGGATGTGACGAACGTTGACCACGTTATAATCCTGGCGGGCACGGCTGTGGAACAGCGCGAAATAGATGGAAGAATCGGTGTTGACGATGTCGGCATCGCCGGAGACGCGAGCGGCGTCAAACACCCAGTTTACCAGATCGGTGTCGGCATAGGTGCCCTCCTCCTGGTGAGTGTAGGTGGCAATGTCCTCATAGCTGGCGGCGATGGCGTCCAGAGTCTCACCGGCGGCGTAGCGCTCGGCGGCGTCAGCGGCGGCATCCTCGGCATCCTTCTTGGCGGCGGCGGTCTCCTCGTCGGTGGGCTCCACGGTGTTGCCGTCGGCATCCTTGGTGCTGTCGGCGGTGGCCTTGAAGGAGATGTACTCGTAATCGGCCACGTCGAAGCTGTTCTTATCCGCGTCATAGCAGGCCTGCAGCTGGGCGTCGGTATAGGTCAGGCCGTCCAGATACTGCTCCTGATAGTGGGAGGACAGCGCGGTCATCTCATACATGTTTTTGAAGGTGCTGACGGTCATGTTGGAGCCGTACACCAGCTTCAGATACTCGGCGAAGCTGTAGCCCTGCTGCTTGGCATAGGAGGTGATGCTGTCGATGTCGGCCTGCATCTCTTCCTTCATATGGTCGTCAAAGGTGATACCCTCGGCCTTGGCCTTTTCGCTGAGCGTATAGACCTGGGCCAGGTTTTCCTTGGCGGTGTTCTTCAGGAACTGATCCCAGGACATGTCCTCTTCCGCGGTGACGCCCAGCAGCATCTTGGCCATGGCGTTGAGGTTCTGGGTCTTCATGGAGCTGTTGTTATCCAGACCCATGTAGCTGGAATAGCTGGAGTTTCTCACGTTGTTCAGGGCGGCATAGTAGAAGTAATCCACCTCGGCGGAGGTGAAGTTCTTGCCGTCCACCGTCAGGGCGGTGGCGCTGCGCTGAAAAACGCCGGAGTTGTACAGCAGCACCACAGCGGCCACGATGACGAACAGAACGGCCACGCCGCCGTAGATCAGCTTGTTCTTTTTCCGCTCGGCAGCTTCCTTCTGCTCACGTTCGACGCGAGGATCGACATGACCCTGAGCAGCCAGTTCCTGGCGGTTTTTCTTTTCTCTGGATGCACTCATTTGATTTTCAGTCCTCTCAAGTGATAGGCGCAATACGCCCTTGGTCGTAAAATACCTGCCTATTATACCGTAGTTTTGCCGAATGTGCAAGTATTATATTTTGGAAGGGGGCGAAAAGTGGAAAAAAGGCGTGCATAGGAACTGACGTGATAGAGAAACTCTCTATTGAGGCATAAAAAAGGCATCCTGTTCCGCAAGGAACAGGATGCCTTTCTATGCGTTTCTTAGTTGGTCTTGGCAGCCGTATCGGCGGTGCCGGTGGCCGCGGTATCCTTCAGGGGCCAGGTGGTGGGATCGGCGGTATCCTCGATCATCTTGGAGACGATCAGATAACGGTGGTTATCGTCGCCGTTCTTGCACACCGACAGGATCAGCACCTTGTCGCCGGCCACGGGCTTATTGTCCTTGTCCAGATTGGTGGTGCCGTCGGTTTCCTTCCACAGCTGGTCGAAGAAGCTGTTGAATACCTCATCATTGGAGAAATCATGGTAGTAAATGATGTGGCTCAGGTCATACTGCACGCCGCCCACGATCTGATAGGTCACGCGGCGATCTTTCTGATACATATAGATCAGATGCTGTTCGCTGAAGTCCATGTTCTTCATCATGCTCTGCAAACCGCCGAACATGGTGCGGTTGGCCTGATTGTGGCCATACAGCACGGTGACGGGATCGTTCAGGTCGCGGCCGTTGATAGTCTTGCCTTCGACCACGGCTTCACTGAAAATGGTACCGGCCTTATTGCTGTTGCCGTCCAGATCACGGTGCAGATAGAATTCGCGGTCAGTGGGATGCTGGGCCACAGGATAGGACAGCTCGTGATCGGTGCCCAGGATCTTGGCGAAGTCAGGCACCTCCAGCCACGCGTACACATCCTTATACTTGGCGAAGGTCTCTTCCATGCCTGCCGGTTCCACAACGGGAGCGGGCTCCACGCGATCCTCGATGGTGGGCTCGTCGATGACGGGATCATCAATGACGGGCTCATCAGGGGTGGTGTCGCCGCCGCAGCCGGCCAGCGCCAGAACCAGAACCAGCGACAGTGCCAGAATCAAGGCGCGGAGGATGGTGCGGCTGTTAAAGCGAGCAATCAATTCTTTCATCTTATTTCTCCTTTCGCATGGCCGGAAAGTTTGCCGTCCGGCCCATGGGGAACAGCGCCGCGCAAAGCCACAGCACTTGAAGCCATGGTACCATATTATGGCGTCAAAAGCAACCATAAATTTCTCGACCAATGGGAGACAATGGAAAGAACTACCAGTTGACAGGGTGATTCCAGGCGGCGAACAGCGCCTCGAACCGTGCCCTCTGGGCGGGGGTCATGCGGCTCTTGTACTGGCCCAGCAGCGTGTCCGCCTGCTGGACATTGCCGGTTTTCAGATAGTTGCCCATGGCCCTTTCCAGGCTGTCCGCCGCCGTGGAACTGAGAGAGGCGGTATTGCCGATGCTGGACACGGCGTCGGGAACGGTGGCGGAGGTCTGCATGCCCTTCTGCTCGGCGGCGGCCTTGTCGGCAAAGTAGTTCAGCAGCATCTGATAGTTCTTCAGATCGCGGCTGCTGATCTGGTCATAGCCGCTTTGAGCCTGGGCCATCTCCTTCTGCCACGCGGCCACCTCGTCCTGCCAGCGGTCGTACTCCGCCTCCTGCTGGCCCTGCAGCAGCTGATAGCGCTCCAGCAGCGCGTCGCCCGCGTCCCGATAGCGGCTGTACGCGGCGGACTGCAGCTGGGGCAGTACGTCGGACAGCTTCGCCAGATACTGCTGATAGGACTGCTGCCCGGCGGACTGGGCATAGCTGGAGCCATAGCCGCCGGTGAGCTGGGCGGCCTGTCCCATGGTGTCCTCCATGGCGGCGCGGCCCTGGCTGGCGTACTGCCGGGCATAGGACTGATAGGCGCTGTCCGCCGCCGGATCATAGGAAAAGCCGGGCCGGGCACTGATCTCCTGGTACAGCGTCTCCAGCTGGGAAGCGAAGCTGGATTCATAGTCCTTGGGCCGCAGCGCCGAAAGACTGTCCAGCAGGCTGCGGGCCGCGTCCACATCGCCGGAGGGGGTATAGCCTTTCTCCAGCTCCTTCAGCGCCGCGGCGGTGCCGTCGGATACCTTGCCCAGGGGGAGATTGGATGAGCCGCCGGAGGAAGAAGCGGGGGAATAGGTGGGCTGCCTGGCCAGCAGACTGCCCCAGGTCTCCTTGCCCACGATGCCGTCCAGCTTCAGGCCGTTCTTCTGCTGATAGTCCCGCACGGCGGCCTGCGTTTTCGCGCCAAAAATGCCGTCCACGGCCAGGTTATAACCGTGCTCATTCAGCACGGTCTGCAATTTGCTGACAGCGCTGCCGGTGGAGCCGTAGCCCACCTGGCGGTAAGTAGATGCCATATGATCGTCTCCTTTTCAAATGTGATGAAAGTGGTGTTCAGCTCAGGCGCTGCCACACATATACCGCCAGATAGGGCGGCATCATGTCCACCGCCTCGCCGTCGCCGCAGGACTGGGTGTCCACATCCAGCGTGTGGTTGTGGCTGATGGAGATGGCGTCGGTGCGCAGCTCACGGCTGCCGGAGCCGCCGCCCCAGCTCTCGGCATAAGCGCCGGAGCCGCTGCCGCCCTGGGCGATGTTGGGGATGCCGTGGTCGTGGCTGATGGACTCCGCCCCGGTGTGGCCGGTGATGTGGTGGGCGTGGGGCGGCAGCTGCTGGGCGGTCAGCGTGCGCTGCGCCTGTCCGCCGGTGGTCCCTGCGGCATAGCTCTCGCCCGCCGCCAGCAGGAACCGATCCTGGATCCGCTGCCATGTGCCGCCCAGCACCGTGCCGGGGTCGGCATCGGCGGTGGACAGATACAGCGCTCCCACCGGGTACAGCAGGTCGAGAAGTGTCCTGCCGCCCACCGTCAGGCTGCCTGTCGCCACCTTGCCCGCCACGGTCACATCGCCGTCGAACCCCGCGTCCCACGCGCACTGCAGCGTGGGGCTGTCCGCCAGCTTGCCGAAGGCCGCACCCACGCCTCCGGCCCGGAGATGGAAGGCCACCGCCGCGTTGGAGGAGGTGTAGCTGACGGCCCTGACGCTGCCCACCGTGTCGATGGCGGACAGCTCTACCTCATAGGTGGTGTCCTTGTCCAGCGCCTCGGCGATCTGGGCGGTCACGCCGCTCACCAGCGTGGTGTAGCTGCCGTAGACGCCGCCCACCGGACGGTACCTGGCCCGCAGCGTCACGGTGTTCCGGCCGTCCAGCGGCCAGCAGCTGCCGGATGCCTTCACCCGCAGACAGGGCCCGCCGCTGTCCTCCACCCCGGCGGCATTGCACCGGAAGGCCGCCGACGTCTGCAGCGACGGCATCTGATAGTCGAATACCGACACCGCCGGCGCGGTGACGGTGGTGGTGCGGCCACGGGAATCGGTGACCACGGCGGTGGGCGTCAGGGTGCCTGCCATGCCGATGGGCGCCGTGACGCCGGAAAAGCCCGATACGCTCTGTCCGGCAAAGGTGAACCGGCACCCCGCCAGCGACGCGCCGCCCACGGCGCTGGCCTCCACCGCGTACTGCAGGCAGCTCATGCCCCGCACCCACAGGCCCCACTGCTCCAGCAGCGCGTTGTCGTTCACCAGCGTCACCGTCAGCGCGGCGCTGGGCCGCATGCTGTCCGGCACATAGGCGGTAAAGGCGTAGTTCTTGGTGCAGTAGTTGGGGTTGCTGAGCTGGGGGATGCCGCTGGTAAACGCCACCGTCATGGTCAGCGTGCCGCTGCCGGACACGCTGTCGGGGATGGCCAGGGACAGGCTCTCCTCCGGCGTCCAGCGATAGACCACCCTGGTGTCGTCCTGGGATACGGTCTCCAGCTCCGCCGCCGTCACATCGGCGCTGACGCCCTGAAAGTCATAGTGAAAGCGGAAGCTGTACTGGGCCGAGGGCCGTGTCACCACCAGGGTGTTGGCCTGGCCGATGGTGATGTCACCCCAGCTGAGATTGAAATCCTTTTCCGTATACGCCATTGCTCATCCTCCGATCCATTTGAATGTCAGTCCGCTGCCGCTGTCCATGCGCCACGAGCCGATGCCGATGCTGTCAAGCACCGTGATGTTGGTGATATACAGCCGGTTGTTGGATACATAGGCGATCTCCGTGCTGTCCTGCCAGAAGCTCAGTTTCTGGGCGGTGAACACCGCCCGGAAGTTGTTCTGATCCACCACCTTTTTGCCGTCGGTCTCCGTGGTGGTCAGATTCTGGCCCACCGCCACGCCATAGACCGGGGCGGGCCCGTCATAGTACACGATGCCCGTGCGGATATAGCCCTCCGTGTCCAGCCGGTAGCTGGAAAAGGCGGCGTCCACCGCCGCCACATTGGCGGCCAGATCGCTGCAGAAGCTGTAATACTGCGTCAGCGCCGCCGGATTGGCCTCCAGATAGGCGCTCAGCCGCTGCACATAGGTGCCGAACTGGGAGGCGGCCACATATTCCTCCCCCAGCCGTACCTCAAGCTGCTCCATGCGCCGCGTCACCTGCTTGGCCGTCTTGATGATCATGGCCCGCAGATTCTGGAACTGCTCATTGTTCTCCGACACGGCGTCGGCGGCGGAGGCGCTGGCGGCGGCTCCGGCCCGCTTCCGCTGTCCGCCTCCGGCGGATGCGCCGCCGCCCTCCAGGGCGGCCAGGGCCATGTTGATCTGCTGGGCCATCTGGAAGAGATAGGAGTACTGCTGGGTCAACTGCTGCTGCACCGACCCGTTGGGATAGGGCGGCATGGGAAAATCGCTCACGGCAGATCACTTCCTCTCTCATACACGGCGCTGATGCTGTAAATGCGGCAGCCGCCGTGACCGGTGAGCCGCAGCCGGAGCTGGGGGCAGCGCACCGGCCGCACCGCCAGCAGTCCGGCCCGCAGGCGGCGTCCGTCTCCCTGCAGGCTCCCGGCATAGTGCCAGGTGCGCCCCTCGTCATAGCTGACGTGGGCCTTCACCCACGCGCCGCTGTCCGGCGAGAGCCGCAGCTCCAAGCGCTGCAAAAACTTCTGCTCCGGCGTGTCCAGCCCCAGCTCACCCGTCTCGGCGTACCAGTCGGGCGCCGCCTCGTCGCCGTCAGGCGCACCATGCAGCGCCGTGACGCCGCCCGCCGTCAGGCCGTACAGCACTCCGCCGGACACGGCGAACTGCTTCACCCGCAGCCCGTCCTGCCGGTGCCACAGCTGCCGCGCCGTGTCATAGACGAAGAGGTGATCCCCGCCACTTCGGCGGGCCGACAGCCAGTAGTGTCCCTCCGCCGCGCCGCCCACGGCGCTTTCATACCGCTCGTCGCCGAAGCAGGCGGATACCAGCCGGGGCATGCTGCCGTCAAAGGCGTACACGCCGCCGCTGCCGTGAAAATACAGCACCCCGTCCGCCACCGCCAGGGAGCGGCTGCTGCCCTGCTTCACGCCGGGGCACTGCAGCGACGTGATCTGGTGCGCGCCTGCGGCGCTGATGTACAGCCGCTCCATGCTGTGCTCCTTGAAGAACAGCACCGTCCCCAGATAGGCCGCCGCGCCGGTGAACACGTCGTCGCTGCCCCGGTCGGCGGCGTAGCTGTCGGTGGACAGCCCTGCGAAGGCGTTCCAGTTGCGGAAGTCGCCCAGGGCGCTGCCGTACACGGCGTTGACGGTCTGTCCGTCCACGATGCCGTACTTGCAGCCCCACAGCCGGTTGCCGCACTCCACCACGAAGTCCATGTCCGGCACATAGCGCCGCACCGTCACGGCGGTGGCCTGCTCCCCCTCAATGGCGGCCACGGCGCCGATGACGATGGCGTCGTCGGCGCATTGCAGCAGCGTCCAGGTGCCGTCCGCCGCCGCCCCGGTGCAGCCGGAGACGGTCACGCCGTCCCCGGCGGAAAAGCCCAGGCCGATGCCCGCGGCGCTGATCTTCATGGCCGCGTCGTCCACCGCCTGCCACATGACGCCGTCATAGCGCATCAGCGCCGCGCCGCTGCCGGTGTCCAGCCACAGATCGCCGCTCTCGGCACCGGCCGGAGCCGCCGCCCCGGCGGTATAGTCCTCATACTCCGTGCCGTCGCTGCGGCACAGGGCAAAGGTGACGGCGCCGGTGGTCTGACGGGTGTTCTCCAGACTGCCCTTGTCGCTGAGATCCTGGGTGTTGACGTACTTCTTGTCGGGCCAGATCAACAGATACGCCCCCATGGATACCAACTGCTTTTCCCCATCCGTCAGCGTCAGGTCGATGGCCGCCCCGTTGATGTACAGCGTGCCGCCGTCCACCCAGATCAGGCAGTCCTTGGCGCAAAGACCGTTGGGCTTGTCCAGCGCCATAACGGTCTTGCGCTTCTCCCGCACCGACAGCGTGGGATAGCCGTTCCCCGTCAGGTTCTCCATCCGGGCGAAAGCCCCCAGCGGCGTCCTGGGCCGCGCGTCATAGCCCAGAAATTTGCTGACCGTCACGCGCTGCTGCGCCGGGGCCTTGCATTGTGATAGAAACATGCCGTTCCTCCTTCCTTACACGGGGCGGGAGAGCATTCTCTCCCGCCCTGATTATGAAAAAAGCTTCGCAGAATTCGCCGCCTGCCATGGCGGCGAATTTTTTGGATAAGGCTTAGCATAATTTCAGTGCCTTGACGCCCTGCACCGGCGCGGTGGTACGGCATACATAGTCCCGATAGGTCAGCAGGCCGTTGTTCCAGTTGGCCGCCGCGCTGTTGTACCGGGCCATCTCGCCGTTGCAGTAGTGGATCTGCGCCTCCACATAGTGGCGGTACAGCTCGTCATAGGGCGCCTCCACCGCCAGCGCTGCATCCTCCTCCAGCGCCGCCAGCGGCCCCGTCACCCGGCAGATCTCCCGCAGCACGAAGCCCTCCGCCTGCGCCAGCCACCGCAGCTTCTCCGCCCTGGTGTACTGATTGGGCACCAGCGCGTCCACCTGCTCCAGCACCTGCTTTGCTGTGATGTTCGCCATGGCTGCCGCCTCCTCAGTCGGCCATTCTGTCCACATAGCGGCGGGCCTCCTCCGCCATCATGCGGCTGTTCACCAGTACCTCCGCCACATAGTCGGGCACCTCCACCTGTACGCCCTTCATGATCTTGAAGCTCCGGCCGTTGACGGAGACGATGATGAAGTTTTCCTCCTGCTTGCGGCCTCTGGGGATGGTCACGCTGACCGTCTCCGCAGCCCTGTCCTGCTTCTTTGCCATATCACGTTCCTCCTTTGTTGTTGTGTGGATACGGCGGGGTGTGGTCACCCCGCCCTACGCATATCTGCAAAGCCGATTTGTAGGGCGGCATGACTACATGCCGCCGCCGTATAGGGGTTAAATTTTCATGCCAGCTCAGTTACCCTTATCCTCACCGGAATAGCTGCTGCCGCACTCCACGCGGACGATGTACTCGTCGTACAGGATGGCGGCGGCATGGATGCCCTTCCAGCCCACGCTGGAGCGCTGATCCAGGGGATCGGCGGTGCCGGAGGAGCCGCGGGGCTTCACGATGACCTCGGTGCCCTCGCTGAGATCCACGACGCCGTAGGCGCCCTTGCCCACGAACAGGCAGCCGTACACGGCCAGACCGTCCTTGCCGCCCTCGCCGGGATAGATGACGTCGTTGTCCGCCAGGGTGACGGCGCTGTCCAGCGTCAACTGGCTGGCGGTGTTGGCCGTGACCTTCGCGCGCTTGCCGCCGCACAGCACATAGCGGCCCACCAGCGCTCCGGCGGCCACGGTGCCGCCGTCAAAGCTGACGGTGGCGGAGCCGTTGGCGGCGGCGCTGGCGGTCAGGGTGCGGCTGTTGCTGGCCAGATCGTCGCCGCGGAAGATCTTGGCCTCGGTGGTCTCCACGAAGCGCACGCCGTGCAGCTCGCCGATCTCGCCGGAGAACAGCTCCGTGGCGGCGGCGTACTGGTGGGCGGCCACCCAGTCGGGGTCATTGCGCAGGTCGAAGGCCACGCTGGGATGGATGATGCAGACGTACTTGCCGTCAAAGGTGGGGGCGTTCATCTTCTTCAGCTCGGTGGCGGCGCGGGCCACCAGCTCTGCGGTCATGACGCAGGTCTTGTCCAGCCCGTAGCGGTGCAGGTTCTCCGCCTTCTTGCCGTCGGTGTCCTTGCCGGGGGCGTAGATGACGTGGGTGCCCTGCTGGATCTCATTGCGGGTCACGGTGTCCAGGGTCAGACCCATGTTGGCGCCGTGGCGGTCGGTGATCTCCAGCACCACGTCGTCGATGGCGGTCAGATCCAGCATGTCGGACACGGTGGTGTAGTCGCCGTACTGGCTCAGCTCCTTGGTGATGTAGCTGACGGTGATGCCGCTGCCGTCGGGGGTCACGCCCTCGGTCAGGGGCGTCAGCGCCTTGTCGAAGGAGCCGAACTTGCACCACTCCACGGTCTTGCCGCCGCCCACAGGCAGGGGCTTGGTGGCGGCGAACTGGTTGTGCACCAGCGCGGGCTTGGCGTTCTCCAGCAGCTCCATGCCGTAATAGGTTTTCATCTCGGCGCTGAGGCTCTGGGTGCCGGTGGTCTGTACATTGCTGTCTGCAAAGCGCTGCAGATCAAAGGTATGTGCAAATGCCATAGTGATTTCTCCTTTATAAAATTAGTGTCGGATGTTCCATGCTCCCCGGCGTCGGGAGCGCGCTGCGCCCGAAGAAACTGCTGTCTGCGGTAGCCCGCGACCCCGCCCGGACACCCCGGGCATCTATATCAAATCCCCACCCGATGCTGCACCGGTGTCTTATTTCCGCTCGTAGGGCGGGGCCCGTGTGCCCCGCCATCCACCATTGCACCGGGTGTGACAAATCTCCCGTAGGGGCGGACGACGAGCGCTGTGGAGCGCAGCGGAACGAGTGCCCTTGGGGTATCCGCCCCTTGCAGGGGGCATTTCGCCCTCCAGGGCGACCTACTTTTGCCAATAGCGGCAAAAGTAGGCAAAAGCGCCAGAAGGAACCTCCGGTTCCTTCACTTCCGGGCACGCTATGGTTTGTACGAAATGGTAAGTGCCTGCCACGCGTTCGCGGGACATGGCCGTTATCGTTACGGATGACGCATTGACTTTCTTCCTGCGCCGCTGCCGCTGATGCGCATCAACGGTGGGGAAGAAATCGTTGTACGGCGGGCCGATGAGGGCATCGGCCCCTACGGAATGTCGTCGTACCGCTTCGTAGGGCGGGGTGACCACACCCCGCCGCCCACCGCTGCACCGGCTCCCTGTTCCCGCCCGTAGGGGCGGATGACCCTGTCCGCCCACACAATAGGCGCACAATGTCCTTCTCCGTACCGCATCAGCGGCAGCGGCGCAGGAGCAGAGACGATTCGATCATAATGCGATAACGGAGATCCTGCGTGAACGTGTGGTACATGGTCACAAAATTCAAAAACGGTATAGCGCGCAAGGAAGTGAAGAAACCATGGGTTTCTTCTGGCTCTTTTGGTTACTTTTCCAGCTGTTGGGAAAAGTAACCCGCCGGAGGCCGTCTCCGCCGCCGGAGGCCGTCTCCGCCGCCGGAGGCCGTTTCCGCCCCGGAGGGCGAAACACCCCCCTCAAAACCGGATCTTCTCCCCTCGCTGCACCCGTCTCCGGATCTCCGCCAGCTCACCGGGGGTCAGCGCCTTGAGATCGGCGCGGGTCACGGCGCTGCTGCTGCGGCCGCCGTTCTCCGCCACGCGCCGTCCGCCGCTGGCCACGGCACGGCTGCACTGCTCCGCCGCCCGCTTCGCGCCGTAACGCATGGCCTGGGCCAGGATCTCCCGGCTGTGTACCACCTCATAGGCGGTGCGGCCATCCACCCCCGCCGCGATCAAACGGCCAAAGGCCGGGTCACGCATCTCCCTCTGCCAGTCAAAGCCGTCATATACCCGGCGGATGTCCTCTGCCTCGCGGGCCAGGCGCGCCACGCAGTCGTTTTCAAACCCCTGCCGCTCCTGGGCCTGACGGCGCAGTGCCTCGTTCTCCTGCCGCAGCGTCCGCAGCCGGCCGTCCAGGATCTTCTGCACCCGCTGCTGAAAGGGCTGCTTGCACCGGCCACGGATCAGCGCCTCGAATTCCGCGGCGCAGTCCGTCTCCGGCATGACCTGCTCCATTACCTGTTCCTCATCCATGGCGTTCCCTCCCTGTCCGAAGGTCTCTCACCTTCACATAGTCTCCATAGTGCCGCGCCAGCCGGAGAAAGCCCTCTCCGGCCACCGCCGGCAGCTCGCTGTCCTCCGCCGCGATGATGGAGCAGAACCCGTCGCCGAAATAGCTCAGTACCAGCTTGTCCTGCCGCTCCAGCGCGTCGGCGGTGGCCTCCATCAGGATGCTGACGGCGGCGCAGAGGATGTCCTGCCCCTTGGGGGCGTAGCCGCTGTGGCCTCTGGCCCACATGGCGTTGTCCTTCAGCGTGATCTGGATCATCGGGGCCGCACCACCTCTCGTGACTGCTGGCGGCTGCGCTCCATGGCGCCCCGAGCCGCCGCATCGCGGGATGTGCCGGGCGCGGCGCTGCCGCCGTCTGCCTGCTCCGCCGCCAGGCGCTCCGCCAGATGGGTGCCCTTGGCCTCGTCCACCACCTGGGCCAGCTGCAAAAGCTGCTGCCGCAGCGCGGCCATCTCCGCCGCCTGGGTCCTGCCGCCGGAGATGATCCGCGCCAGCTGATCCTTGTTCTTGAAGTCCATCAGCTCCAGACACCGCAGCGCCTGATCCGCCAGATCCTCCCGGAAGAAGCCCATCTGAAACAGCTGCAGCGCCAGTTGATTGGCCTCCGCCGTGCGATAGGGGCTCTCCCGTTCCGCGCCGATCTCCAGGTCGAACTCCGGCACCCGATAGGACACGTTCACCCCGTCGTCCATCACGCGGGGCTGCAATCCGCTGCGGTCATAGCTGACGAACTCCTCCGTGCCCATGGCGCCCAGCAGCCGGAACTGCCGGGGCATCTCATAGAACTGGCGGATCAGCTCGATGCACAGCGTCACCACATCGGCAAAGGCCTCGTAGCCGTCGTCGATCATGTTGCGGCTCAGCTTGCCGCTGCTCTCCTGCAGCGCGGCGATGGCGGTACCCGCCGTCACGCCTGCGGCGGTGCCGCCGTTGGCCACGTCCCGGTTGCCTGCCGTCTCCTTCATCTCGGCGATCTTGTTGTTCAGGATCGCCACATACACGCTGTCCAGGCTGCCCGCCCGGATAGGCGCGATGGAGTCCGCCCCCAGATTGCCGTTGGTGTGGACAAAGGGCCGCGTCTAGTCGGCGTATTCGTTTTCGTTCACCGCCCCGTCGGAGCGGATGAAGAACCGGGGCGTGGCGTTGGCCAGCGTGTTCTTCAGGATGGCCTGATTCATCAGGTCGATCTGCTTCTGGGGGCTCTTGCACAGGTCGATGTACCCGTACCCGCAGGGGGTGCCCTCCTCGGGGAACAGCACGTCGAACACAAAGGGGTACTTCCCGTGGTCGTACCAGCCCCGCTGCGCCATACTGGGGCCGCAGGGCGCCTGCCCCATCATGGGACGGCCCTCCTTGTCGGTGCCCAGAAACCGGGTCTCGGTGGGCTGCACCGTGTCGTTCTCCGTGGCGTACAGCACCGTTTCCCCCACATACTTGCAGTACTGCAATACCCTCCGGCCCTCCACTGCCGTGTGATAGTACCAGTCCACCACCAGCGACTTCCCGGTGGTGTCCACCGTGTCGTCATAGAGATAGCGGCTCAGGGTGAAGCCGCCCCGTCCCAGCTTCCCCTCCAACTGGGGATAGTCCGCCAGCAGCCGCTCGTTGTCCACCAGCTCCGTGGAGAAGAAGTGGGCGCTGTCCTGGATGTCCGTTACCCCCGGCTCCCAGAACAGGTTCAGCAGATCCATCCGCTTCACGCTGATGTCCCCCAGTCCGCCCAGCTTCGTGCCGTCCCAGAACACGCCGTACACGGCGCAGCCGGACTTCAGCTTGTACCACCACGCGGAGGAATACGTCCGCTTGAACTGATTCTTCTTCAGCACCACCGGCAGGATGCGGCTCAGCCGCTGCGCCTCCAGCCTGTCGTCCGGCTCACGGGGCAGCACGGTGGGGGCGGGATAGCAGTCCATGGCGTCGGCGTGCTTGGAGAGGATGCAGTTCACCAGCCACCCGCTGGCGGGCTGGGGATCGCCGCTGTTGCCGCCCTGGCCCTCCTTCTCCATCTGCTCCCAGTGCCGCAGCTTCCAGAACTGCTCGTTGTCGATGATCCGCTGCTCCAGACGGGCCTTACCCTCCTTGTACTTTTTCAGGATGCCGTTGGCCCGCCGCAGCTCCTCGGGGCCGATCCTGGGCCGCGCCAGAATGTCGGCGGCGGACTGTGCCGTGTCGTTGTGTTCCATAAGTACCTCCTTGTGATGTAGGATGGATGTGAAGAACGCCTCCACACCCCTGCCCCTGCCCCATGGCCGCCGTTGCTGCCCAAGGGGCAACACCCGGTAAAAAAGTGGTAAATTTTTTGTAACATCCCCGGAAACGGCGGAAAATGGCACCGCCCCAGCCCCTTCCCGGCCTTGACGGCCAGGGTGCGGCGATGTATAATAAACTGATTTATTATCTGTATGGAGGACTTGGGGATATGTGGATCGCGGACGGCTGGCAGGATTATGAATTGCTCTCCTGCGGCGGCGGAGAAAAACTGGAACGTTGGGGTCGTCAGATCCTGGTGCGGCCTGACCCCCAGGCCATCTGGGAGGCGGACAAGCGCTCGAAGCTGTGGCGGCAGGCCAACGCCCGTTACAGCCGCAGCTCTACCGGCGGCGGCCATTGGGAGAAGAACGACCTGCCCCAGAGCTGGCCCATCCGCTATAAGGAGCTGACCTTCCAGGTAAAGCCCATGAACTTCAAGCATACGGGCCTGTTCCCGGAGCAGGCGGCCAACTGGGACTTCGCCATGGACGCCATCCGCAGCGCGGGCCGTCCCATCCGGGTGCTGAACCTGTTCGCCTATACCGGCGGCGCCACCGTGGCCTGCGCCAAGGCGGGCGCCAGCGTCTGCCATGTGGACGCGGCCAAGGGCATGGTCTCCTGGGCGAAGGAAAACGCGAAGCTCTCCGGCCTGGCCGACGCGCCCATCCGCTGGATCGTGGACGACTGCGCCAAGTTTGTCGAGCGGGAGATTCGCCGGGGCAAGACCTACGACGCCATCATCATGGATCCCCCCAGCTATGGCCGCGGCCCTTCCGGCGAGGTCTGGAAGCTGGAGGATAACCTGTACCCCTTCGTGAAGCTGTGCATGCAGGTGCTGTCGGACAAGCCCCTGTTCGTCATCATCAACAGCTACACCACCGGTCTTGCGCCCTCCGTGCTGGGCTATATCCTGCACCTGCTGGCCTGCCAGCGCTTCGGCGGCAAGGTCATGTGGGACGAGCTGGGCCTGCCCTGCACCGAGTCCGGCATGGCGCTGCCCTGCGGCGCAACGGGCCGCTGGGTCAGCGAATAACGCGATTACTTTCATAAGGAAACGATAGCTATTATGTCAACGATGCTGAAAACCGAACACCTCTCCTTCACCTACCCGGCGGAGGAAGGGGTAAGCGCCTCCACCACAGCGCTGGAGGATGTGTCGCTGTCCATTGAAAAGGGCAGTTTTGTGGTGGTGCTGGGCCATAACGGCTCCGGCAAATCCACCCTGGCCAAGCATATGAATGCCGTGCTGCTGCCCTCTGGCGGCGCGGTGTATGTAGAGGGCATGGACACCAAGGACGAGGCCCTGCTGCTGGAGATCCGCCGCCGTGTGGGCATGGTGTTCCAGAACCCGGATAACCAGATCGTCGCCAACGTGGTGGAGGAGGACGTGGCCTTCGCCCCGGAGAATCTGGGCGTTCCCAGCGAGGAGATCCGCCGGCGGGTGGACGACGCCCTGGCGGCGGTGGGCATGTCGGAATTCACCCGCCACGCGCCCCATCTTCTGTCCGGCGGACAGAAGCAGCGGGTGGCCATCGCCGGCGTCATCGCCATGGCCCCGGAGTGCATCGTCCTGGACGAGGCCACCGCTATGCTGGACCCGGCGGGACGGCGCGAGGTGCTGTCCGCCATCCGCACATTGAATCAGGAGCGGAACATCACCGTGGTGCTCATCACCCACCATATGGACGAGGCCATGGACGCCGACCGTCTCATCGTCATGAACGACGGCAAGCTGGTGATGGACGGAACCCCCGCCCAGGTGTTCACCCAGGTGGACGCCCTCCGCGCCATGGGCCTTGCCGCCCCGGATACGGTGGAGCTGCTGTACGGCCTGCGCCAGAGCGGCATGAACGTCCCCCTGGACGCCCTGACGGTAGACGCCTGCGCCGATGCCATCTGCAAAGCCCTGCAATAACCGCGGCACCTTCCTGAAACCATCCGTAGGGCGGCATGACCACATGCCGCCGCCCAATATTGAACGCTTTCCTTGCTGAAAATCGTCAGATTTTCAGCAAAATCAATGAAACGAGGAACCCAACATTGGAACCCATCATTCGTGTCGATCACCTGACACATACCTATAGCGCCGGAACGCCCTTCCAGCGCAGCGCCGTCAAGGACATGTCCCTGGATATCCTGCCGGGCGAGTTCCTGGGCGTCATCGGCCATACCGGCAGCGGCAAATCCACCCTGATCCAGCACCTCAATGGCCTGCTGAAGCCCACCGAGGGGCATATCTACCTCAACGGCCAGGACATCTGGGCCGACCCCAAGAAGATCCGCCAGGTGCGCTTCCATGTGGGCCTGGTGTTCCAGTATCCCGAGTACCAGCTCTTCGAGGAGACGGTCTATAAGGACGTGGCCTTCGGCCCGAAAAACATGGGCCTGGACGAGGCGGAGATCGACCGCCGGGTGCGCCAGTCGGTGCAGGCCGTGGGCCTGAACGAGGACGTGCTGGAAAAGTCCCCCTTCGCCCTGTCCGGCGGCCAGAAGCGCCGCGTGGCCATCGCCGGCGTCATGGCCATGGAGCCGGAGGTGCTGATCCTGGACGAGCCAACCGCGGGCCTTGATCCCCGTGGCTGCGAGGATATCCTCGCCCTCCTGCGGGATTACCATGCCCGGCGCGGCAGCACCGTGGTGCTGGTCAGCCACAGCATGGAGGAGATCGCCCGCAACGCCCAGCGCATCATCGTGCTGGACAAGGGCGGCGTCTGTATGCAGGGCAGCCCGGTGGAGGTGTTCGCCCGTGCCCGTGAGCTGGAATCCATCGGCCTTGACGTGCCCCAGGTCACCAAGATCGCCCACGCCCTCCATGAAAAGGGCGTGGCCATCGACCCGGCGGTCTATACGGTGGAGGCGCTGCGTGCGCAGCTCCTCGCCCTGAAAGGGGGCCGCAACCTATGCTGAAGGACATCACCCTGGGCCAGTATTTCCCCGGCGATACCCTGATCCACCGGCTGGATCCCCGCACCAAGCTGCTGTGCGTGATCCTGTATATCGTGGCCCTGTTCAACGCCAAGAGCGTGCTGACCTACGCCATTGTGGCGGTGGTGCTGATCACCTGCATCCTCATTTCCAAGGTACACTATAAGGCCCTGACCCGCGGATTGAAGCCGGTTTATATTATCGTAGCCTTCACCGCCATCATGAACCTGTTCTTCTCCGGCGGTACGCCGGTGGCGGACGTGTGGCTCCTGCGCCACATCACCTACGAGGGCATCCGCTCCGCCATCGCCATGGTGCTGCGGATCATCATGCTGATCATGGGCACCTTCCTTCTGACCTATACCACCAGCCCCATCAGCCTGACCGACGCGCTGGAGCATCTGCTGTCCCCGCTGAAGAAGCTGAAAATGCCCATTCACGAGCTGTCCATGATGATGTCCATCGCCCTGCGCTTCATCCCCACCCTGATCGAGGAGACGGACAAGATCATGTCCGCCCAGAAGGCCCGCGGCGCGGACTTCGAGTCCGGCAATATCTTCCAGCGGGCCAAGGCCCTGGTGCCTATTCTGGTGCCCCTGTTCATCAGCGCCTTCCGCCGTGCCGACGAGCTGGCCACGGCCATGGAGTGCCGCTGCTACCACGGCGGCGAGGGCCGCACCGCCCTCCACGTCCTGCGCTACAAGGCCGCCGACTACCTGGCCCTGACGGTATTCCTGGTATTCACCGTGGGCATCATCGTATTGAAGCACCTGGGATTGTAAGGAAAAAACGGGGAGCTTTCATGAAACCCTCCGTAGGGGGCGGCGTGCTCCTGTTGCGGTGCCCAAAATTTCTGCGCTGCCTTACGGCGGACGCTTGAAATTTTGACCGCAGCCACTCGTTCGCCGTGCTTCATCTGCCGCTGGCAGCGCACGGCTCTCTCCCCGCCGTTTGCCGGATAATGTACGTTGAATGTGCGTAGGGGCGGGGCTCTGCCCCGCCCACCGATACATCGCTGTACCACCGGCGGGCGGGGTAGAACCCCGCCCCTACACCCGACCACCGGCGCCCCTACGCATCGACTGTCGATAGAACTTCCGTAGGGCGGGGCCCGTGTGCCCCGCCGTCCGGTATGCGGCGGTTTATCACGCGGCGGGACACACGGGTTCCGCCCTACGACATTTACCGCCGTCCCCCACCACCCCATGAAGGAGAACCTATGCGCAATATCGCCCTGACATTGATGTATAACGGCAGCGCCTACCACGGCTGGCAGGTGCAGAAAACGGAGGTCTCCGTGGCCCAGACGCTGGAGCGTGGCCTCAGCATGGTCTGCGGCCACCCGGTGAAGCTCACCGGCTGCGGCCGCACCGACGCCGGTGTCCACGCCGAGCACTATGTGGCCAATTTCCGCACCGACTCCCGCATCCCGCTGGATCGCCTGCCCTTCGCTGTCAATACCCATATCCCGGAGGATATCGCCGTCAAGGCCGCCTTTGAGGTGGCGGACGATTTCAACGCCATCGGCTCCTGCGTCAAGAAGGAATACACCTACCGTATCTATAACTCCCGCATCAAGAATCCATTTTATGTCAACCGCGCCTATTTCTATCCCAAGAAGCTGGACGAGGCGGTGATGGATCGTGCCGCCCGGATGTTCGAGGGCACCCACGATTTCGCCGCCGTCCGCTCTGTGGGCACCAATGTCCGCAGCACGGTGCGCACCATTTACTACTGCCGGGTCACCCGCAGCGGGGAGCTGCTGGAGCTGAAGGTATGCGCCGACGGATTTTTGTATAATATGGTACGGGCCATCACCGGCACCGTGCTGTACGCCGCCGAGGGGAAGCTGACGCCGGAGGATATTCCCGTCATTCTCGACAGCGGCAACCGCACCCTGGCGGGGCCGACGGCGCCGCCGGGCGGACTGTATCTGACCCGGATCTGGTACAACGACCCGCGCCTGGAGCGGGAATGAGCCAAAAATAAGGTGTAAAAACGGTACAATAAAGGCCGTAATTGGTACAATAAGGGCCGTTATCCGGTACATAAACCATGGTGAAAGGGGGCAACAAGGCCGTGAAGAAGGACACAAAGAGCATCTATGACCTGCCGCCCGGAGATCTGCAGGAGGAGCAGCCCCGCCGCCTGCGCCAGAAGAAAAAGCCCCGCCGCTGGCTGTGGCTGACGCTGGCGGTGGTGATCGTGCTGGGCGTGGTGGCCGCCGCTGTCCTGTGGGACGCCAACAGCTTTGACGGCCTGCGCCGCGGCATCATCTACGCCCGGGCCGAGAAGGACGAGACCGGCTGCGCCAAGCTCTATTACTATGAAAACGACGCCACCAGCCGCTTTGCCGCCCTGAACGGCAGCCTGGTGACGGTGGCCGCCAATCAGGTGCGGGTGCTGGACGAGCGCAGCCAGGTGCTGTATCAGAACAGCGTCCGCTTCCTGCACCCGGATCTGGTGTCCGGCGGCGACGTGGCCGTGGCCTATGACATCGGCGGCACGGTGCTGTACGCCCTGGACAGCAAGGGCCTGCGCTGGCAGCAGGAGACCGAGGGCGAGCTGCTCTCTGTCACCGTCAACCCCCACGGCTATGTGACCGCCACCTATAATAAGAGCGGCGCCAAGGCCGCTGTCACCGTGTGGGACAGCAGCGGCGCGGCGGTGTTTACCTATCTCTCCTCTCAGCGGTTCGTCATGACCGCCGCTCTGGGCCGGGACGACCGCACGCTGGCGGCGGTGACCATGGGACAGGAGGACGGCGGCTTCCAGAGCTTCCTGGTGCTGTACCGCACCAACAGCGATAAGGAGGTGGCTGCCACTGCCATCAACGGCGGCGCGGTCTACGCCCTGGAGACCATGCAGAGATCCTTCTGCGCCGTGGCGGAGCAGGGGCTCTATCTGCTGGACACCGACGGCAAGCTGCGCTCCAGCTATTCCTACGGCGGCCAGTATCTGCGCCGCTGCGCCACCGGCGACGGCGACTGGGCGGCGCTGCTGCTCAGCCGGTATAAGTCCGGCGGCTACGCCAGCCTGATCACCGTGGACAACGACGGCAACGAGCTGGGCGGCTGCGACATTGACGGCGAGGTGCTGGATCTGTCCACCGCGGGCCGCTATGTGGCGGTGCTGTTCAGCGACCGGCTGACCATCTATGACAAATATCTGACGGAGGTGGCCATGCTGCCCGACGTCAGCGAGGCGCGGGCCGTCCTGATGCGTGAGGACGGCAGCGCTGTTCTGGCGGGCGCCACCGGCGCTTCGCTGTATCTGCCGTAAGGGCAAAAGGAGAACTTATGAGCATTTCCCTGATCTTTGATGTGGCCATCGCGGCAATTTTGCTGCTGTGCCTGGTGATCGGCGGCAGCCGGGGCTTCGTCAGCAGCCTGCTGAGCGTAGTGATCCTGGCGGTGGCCCTGGTGGGCAGCGGCATCGTGGCCAATCTGCTGGCTGACCCGGTCACCGAGTGGGTGACGCCCCGGGTGCAGGAGCGTATCCTTGACCGGCTGACCGACGGACACAGCGAGGAGGCCGTCACAGCCGCCGCCGCGTCCGACAACGAGGCGCTGGCCAGTCTGGTGGACTTTGACGCCATCACCGGCATCGCCAGGAAGGCCATGGACAGCGCCGTGGAGGCGGGCAAAAACCTGCTGGAGGGCGCCGTCACCGGGCTGGTGCGGTCGCTGGTATACGGCGTGCTGTTCGTGGTGTCGTTTCTGCTTTTGTCGCTGCTGCTGCGGCTGATCACAAGCCCCCTGCAGCTGGCGGCCCGCGCCCCGGTGCTGGGCTTTCTGAACCGCCTGGGCGGCGCGGCCCTGGGGCTGTGCCTGGGCATACTGGTGATGTTCGCCGCCGCCAGTGTGGTGCAGTGGACAGGACTGGTGGACGCCGCCACCCTGCGCCAGACGTACCTTTTACAATATTTCACCCAGCACAGTCCCATGGATCTGATCGCCATGCTGTGGTGAGCGAGCGTGGGAGAAAAACATAAGGGTACGCCCCATCGTTGTAGGGGGCGGCGTCCCCGACGCCCCGTCGTTTACCGCAAATGCCGTCGTATACCGTGCGGGCCGTCGAGGACGCCGGCCCCTACGGACGATGATAAGAGCCCGTTGCGTGATATGGCGGGCCGATGTGGGCATCGGCCCCTACGGATTTCTACCGATGGTGCGCCGCATTTACGGCGGCGGGGTGAGGTCACCCCGCCCTACGACCCAACCGACGACACCCTTCCGTAGGGCGGCATGATCCTGGTGCGGTGCCCAAAATTTCTGCGCTGCCTTACGGCGGGCGCTTGAAATTTTGACCGCTGCCACTCGTTCGCCGTGCTTCATCTGCCACTGGCAGCGCACGGCTTTCTCCCCACATGCCGCCGCGCAATCATGCAAACCCCACCCGAAAAACCGCAATTCTATTGGCTATGGGCACAAAATGCTTACGCCAGTTTCTGATTTGGAGGAACCATATGCAGCCTACCCTTTGTTCAAGATGTAAGAAAAACGTGGCGGTGGTGTTCATCTCCCGCCTCAACGAGAAGAACGAGCAGGTCAACGAGGGCCTGTGCCTGAAGTGCGCCGCCCAACTGGGCCTGCCCCAGGTGGACGAGATGATGAAGCGCATGGGCATCACGCCGGAGGATCTGGACAACATCTCCAACGAGATGATGCAGGCCTTCGGCGGCGCGGAGGAGCTGCCCGAGGCCGAGGACGGCGACGAGGACGACGAGGAGAGCGGCAAGACCGCCACCTTCCCCTTCCTGAACCGTCTGTTCGGCAATAACGGCAATCCCCCCGCCCAGCCCCAGCAGCCCTCCGGCGAGGGCAGTGCCGCCCCCAACAACGGCGGCGGCCGCAAGACGGAGAAAAAGCGGAAGTTCCTGGACAACTACTGCATCAATCTTTCTCAGCGGGCCCGGCAGGGCAAGCTGGACGCCGTCATCGGCCGCGAGCAGGAGATCGAGCGGGTGGTGCAGATCCTGAACCGCCGCCAGAAGAACAACCCCTGCCTCATCGGCGAGCCCGGCGTGGGCAAGACCGCCATTGCCGAGGGACTGGCCCAGCGCATCGCCGCGGGGGAGGTGCCCTTCAAGCTGCGCAACAAGGAGGTCTATCTCCTTGACCTGACGGCCCTGGTGGCGGGTACCCAGTTCCGCGGCCAGTTCGAGAGCCGCATGAAGGGCCTGATCGAAGAGATCCGCAAGGCCGGGAACATCATCCTGGTCATCGACGAGGTCCACAACATCGTGGGCGCGGGGGATGCCGAGGGCAGCATGAACGCCGCCAATATCCTCAAGCCCGCCCTGAGCCGGGGCGAGATCCAGGTGATCGGCGCCACCACCTTCAACGAGTACCGCAAGCACATCGAAAAGGATACCGCCCTGGAGCGCCGCTTCCAGCCGGTGACCGTCAACGAGCCCAATATCGAGGATACCCTGAAGATCCTTCGCGGCATTGCCCACTACTATGAGCAGTTCCACGGCGTGTCCATCCCCGACGGCGTGCTGCGCCAGGCGGTGCAGCTGTCCGAGCGGTACATCACCGACCGGTATCTGCCCGACAAGGCCATCGACCTCATCGACGAGGCCTGCTCCGATATGAACCTTCACGACGCGGACATCAACCGCCGCATGGAGCTGGAGCAGCAGCTTGCCGCCATCGCCACCGAGCAGGAGACCCTGTCCTCCGAAACGCCGGAGGAGGAGCAGACCCCGGAGCAGATGGATCAGCGCTACGCCCGTATCGCCCAGCTTCGCAGCGAGCAGATCAGATTGCAGCAGGAGCTGGAGACCATCAAGGCCAAGGGCACGCCCACTCTGACCATGGACAACATCGCCCGCGTCATTGAGATGTGGACGAAGATCCCCGCCAGCAAGATCAAGGAGGAGGAATTCCAGCGGCTGAGCCAGTTGGAGAGCCGCCTGAAGAAGCACATCGTGGGCCAGGACGAGGCCGTGGCCGCCGTGGCCGCCGCCATCCGCCGCAACCGGGTGGGCATCAGCCCCAAGCACAAGCCCGTCAGCTTCATCTTTGTGGGCAGCACCGGCGTGGGCAAGACCGAGCTGGTGAAGCAGCTGGCCGACGACCTCTTTAACGCGCCGGAGAGCCTGATCCGGCTGGATATGTCCGAATTCATGGAGAAGCACTCCGTGTCCCGCATCGTGGGCAGCCCTCCCGGCTATGTGGGCTATGATGAGGCGGGCCAGCTGACGGAGAAGATCCGCCGCAAGCCCTATTCCGTGGTGCTCTTCGACGAGATCGAGAAGGCCCATCCCGACGTGCTGAACGTGCTGCTGCAGATCCTGGACGACGGCCAGATCACCGACGCCCACGGCCGCAAGGTGAATTTCGAGAATACGGTCATCGTCATGACCTCCAACGCCGGCTCCGACAAGGCCGCCGGTTCCGTGGGCTTTGATAAGTCCGCCGGTGATCAGGGCAAGGAGCGGGTCATGAAGGCGCTGCGGGACTTCCTGCGGCCGGAGTTCATCAACCGTGTGGACGAGGTCATCTATTTCCACCAGCTCACCGATGAGAACTTCCGGGATATCGCCCGCATCATGCTGGACGAACTGAAGGCATCCCTGGCCGACAAGGGCTTCGGCTTTATGTACGACGACGGCGTGGTGGACGTGCTGGTGAAGAAGTCCTATTCCGCCGCCTACGGCGCACGGAACCTGCGCCGCTGCATCCAGAAGGAGCTTGAGGATCCCATGGCCAACCTGATCATCGACGCCTTCGAGCATCCCGTCACCCAGCTGAAGGCCACCGCCGAGGATGGCCAGATCAGGCTGTACAGCCTGTAAGGCCGGCAAGAGAGAGGGAGGGAACCATGAAGCTGTTCCGGAAGAATATCGAGCCCCGCTGCGCCTACTGCGCCAGGGGCAGCCGCATTGACGCGGAGCATGTGGCCTGCGTCAAGCGGGGTGTGGTGGAGGATACGGAGAGCTGTCCCGCCTTCCGCTACGATCCCCTGCGCCGCGTGCCGCCCCGGCCCGCGGAGTTGAATACGTCCAAGCTGTCGCCGGAGGACTTTCAGGTCTGACGGCCTGTGTGAGAGAAGGAGGGGTCACCATGTCCATTGCCGCCGTTCACGCCGTGTATTTCAGCGGCACCGGCACCACGGAAAAGACCGTCCGCCGCATTGCCCGCCGTCTGGCGGACAGGCTGGGCGCACGGTACGGGGAGTACAGCTATACCCTGCCGGAGGCGCGGAAGAGGGAACTGATCATCCCGGCGGGCGATCTGGCGGTGGTGGGCTGCCCTACCTACGCGGGGCGGGTGCCCAATCTGTTGATGCCGTATCTGCGGGATATGGTGCGCGGTGAGGGGGCTTTGGCCGTCCCGGTGGTGCTGTTCGGCAACCGGAATTATGACGACGCCCTGATGGAGCTCAGCAAGCTGCTGGCAGCCGATGGCTTTGCCTGCGTGGCGGGCGCGGCCTTTGCGGGGGAGCACAGCTTTTCCCGCACGCTGGGCGCTGGCCGTCCCAACGACGCCGACATGGCGGAGATGGACACCTTCGCCGACCGTATCGCCGCCAAACTGGCAGCGGGGGACGCCGCGCCCATCACCGTAGGCGGCTGCGACCCCATCCGGCCCTACTATACGCCCCGTGACCGCCACGGGAACCCCATCAATATTCTGAAGGTGAAGCCCAAGACGGACATGACCAGGTGCGGGAATTGCGGCTGGTGCGCCGCCCACTGTCCCATGGGCAGCATCGACCCCAACGACCCGTCCCAGGTGCCCGGCATCTGCATCAAGTGCTGCGCCTGCGTCAAGGGCTGTCCCACCGGAGCCAAATACTATGATGATCCCGGCTATCTCTATCACAAGAGCGAGCTGGAGGAGGTCTACGCCCGTCCGGCGGAGAATGATCTGTTCGTGTGACGACATTATCCTCTACCCTCTGACCGGAAAGAACTGACAACATGGAAAAATTCGTATTTCTCCCGTCCTTTCTGACCCGCCGCACGGAGCGGCTGCTGGAGAAAATGAGCCGTCGGGGCTATCGCCTGTATGACGTGCGGGAGGCAATGCCCTTTGGCTATTATCTGACCTTCCATACCTGCAGTATCGTCCCGCGCCGTTACTATGTGTTCTGCGTGGACGACATCGGGAGGGCAGACCGCTTTTCCTTTGGCGAACTGGAACGGCAGAAGCTGGGCGACCGCTGTGAGCCGCCGGTTTACAGCGACAGCAGAGTGCTGTTTGCCGCCATATGGCCGGATGTGCCGGATCAGGAAATCGACGCCCTGATCTGTGACCGTTTGAAGAGTACGATCCGCTATCACGCGGAGATTATGCTGGTTTGGCTGGTGTTGCCGGTGGTGCCTGTCTTGCTGTCGGCATTGTGCGGCGATAAGATATCACATTTCGACGCAGGCTGCATGCTTGCCGGACTGCTGGCCGCCTTGGAAGGCGCGGTGGCGCTGTACTGCCAGTGGGAGCGCCGCCGGTTGCGGCATAATAAAACATAAGGACATACATATATGAAATACCCCTATTTACTATTCGACGCGGATAATACCCTGTTCAACTTTGACAAAGCCAACCGCAAAGCGTTCCACGAGATCTGCCGTCAGTTCGACATCCCCGACAGCGACGAGACGTTTGCGCTCTATGAGCGCTGCAACAACGAGATGTGGGCTGCCTTTGACCGGGGCGAATATACCAAGGAGTTCATTGTGGTGCAGCGCTTCCGCAACTTCCTGTCGGCCATGGGCCTTGACCGGGACGCGGAGGGCTGCAACGCCCTGCACCTCGCCACCCTGGGCCAGTGCGCCTTTATGCTGCCCTACGCCGAGGAGGTGTGCCACACCCTGGCCCGCAGCCACAAGCTGTATCTGGTCACCAACGCGGTGGCCTCCGTCCAGCGTGGCCGCCTGGCGAAAAGCCCTATCGTCCCCGACATCACTGCCGCCTTCATCAGCGAGGAGGCGGGCGCCGCCAAGCCCTCCGCAGCGTATTTTGACTATGTGTTCGCCCACATCGACGGCATCACGAAGGACAACTGCCTGGTGATCGGCGACAGCATCTCCAGCGACATCCGGGGTGCCAACAACTACGGCCTGCCCTGCTGCTGGTACAACCCCAAGCACACCCCGCGGCCTGCCGACGTGCGCATCGACTACGAGATCGACGACCTGCGGGCGCTGTACGATATTGTATGACCATGAAGAGAGCCATCCTTCCGGGATGGCTCTTTTGAAAAAGTAATATAAGGAGGAAGCGACCATGGCCTATACCCTTCGCCCCGCGGCGGCCAGTGACATCGACGCCGTATTTGCCCTGTTTGAAAAGCGGGTGGACTGGATGAACGAACAGCACATCCATCAGTGGAACGACACGGACTATCTGAACGCATATCCCAGATCCTACTATGTGCAGCAGTGTGAGCTGGGCAATCTCTATGTGCTGGCGGACAACGCTGGCGGTGTTGTGACGGGCGCTGTCGTTCTGCTGCAGAGCGACGACCGGTGGCTGGATCGGGCCGGTTTCCCCGCTTACTATGTCCACAATCTGGCCACCGACCCGGCGGTGAAGGGGGCGGGCCGTGAGCTGCTGGCCCAGGCGGAGCGCCTTGCGGCGGAGCACGGCAAGCGCTTCATGCGGCTGGACTGCGCCGTGGACAACGCCTTTCTGAACGGCTACTATGAGAATATGGGCTATCTGCCCGCCGGTATCTGCGAGGACGGCCCCTACAAGGGCAACCGCCGGGAAAAGGTGCTGCCGGCGGCGGAGAGCGCCGAAAAGACCAACTGCGGCAACCCGGTGCTCAACACGATCTTTGACCGCTCCAGCTATCGGGGCGCGTTCCGGGACATTCCCGTGCCGCGCCATGATCTGGAGCTGATCCTGAGGGCGGGCATCGCCGCGCCCTCCGGCTGCAACCGCCAGACCACGGCCTTTGCGGCGGTGGACGATCCGGAGAAGGTGCGGGCGGTGAAGGCCATCTTTGACCGGCCCTCCTGCCAGAGCGCCCCGGCCTTCATCATGGTGTTTGCCCAGGAGGCAGTGGCCGCCGACGGACACTTCTATTACATGGAGGATTTTGCCGCCGCCATGGAGAACATGCTGCTGGCCATCAAGGCGCTGGGATACGAGAGCTGCTGGTATCAGGGCAATGTCCGGGACTGCGCGAAGGAGCTGGCGGCGGTGGTGAACATGCCGGAGCGCTATCAACTGAAGGGCCTGCTGCCGGTGGGCGTACCGGCGGACGAGCCGGTGAAGCTGAAGCGGAAAAAGCCCTTCGAGGCCCGCGCGTGGTTCAACGAATATTCGGAGTGATAAAAAAGGATGTAAGCGAGAGCTTGCATCCTTTTTTCGTTCGGCGATTGGTGTGTAGGGGAGGGGCTCTGCCCCTCCCACTCGGTACACGATGGCATTGCCGGTAAACGGCGGGCGGGGCAGAGCCCCGCCCCTACGCACGGTAACACGCAATTGTTGCGTTATTTGCATGGAGCGTTGGGGACGCCGCCCCCTACGCTCCGTTTGCCGATAGACTACTGTAGGGCGGGCCCCGTGTGGCCCGCCGCACGATGCTCGCCGCAGCGACGGTGGCGGGGCACATTGGCCCCGCCCTACAAAAGCACTACTGGCGGTCGACGCGTAGGGCGGGGTGACCTCACCCCGCCGCACGGTAGAAGCAAAAGTCTGTCACTGCTCATCGCCGAAGTCGGTTCTGTACGCCGCGGCCAGCTTCTCCGGCCAGTCGCCGATGGGCTTCAGCACGCCGGTGAAGAACCGCAGCGTGGCGG
>CAKTNW010000009.1 GCA_934589145.1 uncultured Oscillospiraceae bacterium
TTCCTGCCGCCGGGGAGACCCGGAGGCCAATACGATCCTTGCCATACGCGTCACCTTCCCGTGGAGCCGAAGCCGCCCGCGCCCCGCTCCGTCTCGTCCAGCTCCTCCACGAATTCCAGCGCGGGCTGCACCACCGGCAGCACCATCAGTTGGGCGATGCGGTCACCGTCATGGATAATGTAGTCGGTGTCGGACTCGTTGAAAAGGGCTACCCGCAGCTCACCGCGGTAGTCGCTGTCGATGACGCCCACGCCGTTGGCCATGGTGATGCCGTGCTTGGAGGCCAGGCCGCTGCGGGCGCAGATCAGCGCCACATAGTCGGCGCTGGGCAGGGCGATGGCGATGCCGGTGGGCAGCACCTGCCGCGCCCCAGCCTTCAGGGTCACGTCACTGTCCAAGCACGCGCACAGATCCATAGCGGCGCTGCCGGGGGTGGCGAAATGGGGCGCGGGGATGGCGTCGCCCACCTTGGGCGACAGGGCTTTTATCTTTAAGATCATGGTTTTTCTCCTGATTTTTGATTACGAATTGTAGAAAGCTATATAAATATTACGATTTGGAGAGGAACTTCGCGGTTACCGCGCGGCGCGATGTGGGCATCGCGTCCTACGGAGTTCTATCGTACCTTTTGTAGGGGGCGATGCCCACATCGCCCCGCCGTACAACGCTTCGGCGTCTACCGTTGCAACTGTGAGCGGCAGCGGCGCAAGACGAAAGTCGATTCGTTATATGCAACGACAATATCCGTGTTCCGCGAACGCGTGGCATAGGGCATCACATTTGTAGAAGGCGTAGCGTGCGCGGATTCTTAAACCGCAGGTTTAAGTGGCGTTTTTGGGTACTTTTGCCGCCACGGGCAAAAGTACCTCGCGCTCGGAAGCGCGAAACTCTTCTCGCTCCGGGGCGCGAAACTCCCCCTCACTCCACGCCGCGATAGAACAATCCCCTTGTAAACTCCTCCGGCGTCCAATCGCCCTCGCCCTGATAGCGGCGCAATACCGCGTCGCACTGGGCGGGACTCTCGGTGGTGAACCGCAGCCGGGCCCAGGTCAGGCCGCAGCTCCGCCATTCCGGCTTGTCCGCCAGAAACAGCGTGCGGCTGTTCTCAATCTCACACCGGCAGCCGTACTGCCCCAGCAGTGGGAACCGCGCCCCGGTGCGGTCGGTAAGGGTATTTTCGCCTTCGCACAGCCGTTTATCGCCGTGGCAATTTCCGGCGTTGCCGATCATGCAGTTCTCGGTGATCATCAGCGGCAGACGGCCGTACACGATGCCCTCGCAGGGCAGGTACTTCCGTAGTTCCCGCACCTGCTGGTGCCGCAGCTCAAAGGAGACGGTCACACTGTCAAGTCCCTGCCCTTGCCAGAAGGCCACAGCACGGGAGTTGAATACGTTCAATCCGAAGTCGCCCCGCTTTTCCAAAGGCAGCCCTTCCGCAATGGCCATGTGGCCCGCGTTGCCGATGCTCACCGCCGACAGGGCAGGGGTGGTTTCCAGAATTTTCCGGAAGCCTGCCTCGTCGCCGTCCCGCCACACACGGGGCAGCACCGCACAGAGCTTCGCCCTGCCGCGATAGTCCGTCAGACCGGGCAGCAGCTCGATGGGCACATAGATCATCTCTGCGCCGTTGGCCAGCGTCTCAGTCAGTTGGTCAAGCCGGGCGATGGAGCAAGTCAATTTAGGTGCGGTGGGGGAGAAGGTCTCCTGTTCCGGAAGCGCCGGGGTGGGCAAGCTCCGCCGCTGTGGCACAGCCATCCGGGCCGCCGCCAGCGCCTCCAGCGCGTCCCGCCGCAGACCGTTGATGGCCGCCGCACTCAGCATCAGGCCCTCGCCGACGGATACCTCCGCAGCCTTACACCGGAATACGGTGCCGCCGGTCTTTTGCAGCCGCTCCGCCACATCCGCCGCCGTCAGCGCCCGGTTCCGGGCCGCTTCGGGAACGGGGCCGGTCACGGTGACGGTATGCACGCCGTCGCTGGCGGTAAGGGTGGACGCTTCATCGGCCCATATGGTGGCCCGGAGGGAGAGATCGATTTGCTTGTGCTCCCCGTTTTCATAGAGCTTCCGGGCCTCGCTGAACAGCTCCTTCGGCTCCGGTGCGTTCTCCGGCCGGGTGCCGAACATGGCCGGGCCCTTCCGATGGCGATAATACCCGTCGGTGAAGCCGCTGCGGGAAAAGGCCTGCTCCAGCGCCCGGGATTCCTCCGCCGTGGGGCCGCGCTTTTCGTCCAGAAGCCGCCGGTAGACGGAGGTGATCACCGCCACATACTCCGGCCGCTTCATGCGGCCCTCCAGCTTCAGACAGGCCACGCCCATCGACTCCAATTCCTGTAAATACGCCGACAGGTTGGCGTCCTTCAGGCTCAGGGGGAACTGATTCCGGCAGGGGCCGTTGACCCCGTAGGGCAGGCGGCAGGGCTGGGCGCAGGCGCCTCGGTTGCCGCTGCGCTGGCCGATGAGGGCGCTCATGGTACACTGTCCGGAATAGCACATGCACAGCGCCCCGTGGACGAACACCTCGATCTCCGCGCCGCAGCTGCGGCACACGTTGGCGATGTCGTCACGGGAGAGCTCACGGGCCAGCACCACCCGCTCCATGCCCAGCTCCTCCGCCCAGCGCGCGCCGCCGGAGGTGAACAGGCTCATCTGTGTGCTGGCGTGGATGGGAAGATCCGGCGTCACCGCCTGGGCCAGCGTCAGCACGCCCCAATCCTGCACCAGTACCGCGTCCACCCCCATCTGGGAGGCCTTACGCAGCACCTCGGCGGCCTGGGGCAGTTCACGATCCGTCAGCAGGGTGTTCAGCGTCAGGAACACCCGCACGCCCCGCAGATGGCAATAGGCCACCGCGTCGGCAAATTCCTCGTCGGTGAAATTTTTGGCGTTGCGGCGGGCATTGAAGGCGCCGAAGCCCATATATACCGCGTCCGCGCCGGACTGCACCGCTGCCTCAAGGGACGCGCGGGATCCGGCGGGGGAGAGAAGCTCGATCATCGATTGTTGTTTCCCTTCTGCTGGGCCTTGAAGAGCTGGCGCTTCAGGTCGCTGGCCTCGTTCTTGGCGGCGGTGGCCTCGTCCAGATAGGTCTTGAGCTGGCGGCGCAGATTCTCGCCGCCCTCCTGCTGCTTATAAAGCTCGTCCGCCAGGTTGATGGCGGCCAGCACCGCCGCGTCATAGCGGCTGACCCGGGCGCTTTCCATCAGCTCGGTCATCTTTTGGTCCACCAGTGCGCCCACCTTCTGCATATAGGCGGCGCTTTCATCGGCCACAAGGGTGTAATCCTGGCCGCAGATCGTCATCGTCACACGGTTTGCCATGGTAAAGTCCTCCTATGTTCATTCCTGAGAATGTACTCATACTGATACAGAATCCATTATACCACAAATTCAATATGGTGGAAGAACTTTCTGTAAATTTCCGAAAATCTCACCGCGGCGCTTTACGAAAGAAGAGTTTTCGTGTAGAATAGGGGAGAATTATTTCGCCTTGGGGCGCGAGAACGGTCTCCGACGGCCCCTTTCTTTCAATAGCGAAAGAAAGGGGGAAAGAACGCCAGAAGGAACCTCCGGTTCCTTCACCTCCGGGCGCGCTATGCTGCGTACAAAGACGAGACCGTTTACCACACGTTCGCGCAGAATTGCTGGGTTTGTTTCGCCATCGAATCGGTTCAGCAACAGCGCCGCTGCCGCTGATGCCTATGACGAACAACGCTTTATCTTCTACCGTTGCGCCGCATGAGCGGCAGCGGCGCAAGAAGAAAGTCGATTCGTCATACGAAACGAAATCAAACATGACCTGTGAACGCGAGGTAACAGGCATCAAATCTAAGTAAGGTATAGCGTGGGCGGATTCTTAAACCGCAGGTTTAAGTGGCGTTTTTGGTCACTTTTGCCGCCAAGGGCAAAAGTGACTCGCGCTCGGAAGCGCGAAACACCCCTGCGCGGCCGCCGCAAAAAATGATAGGAAAAGGAGGAGATCACCATGGCAGGTTATATCACACGGGGACAGGAAAAGAGCGTGGTGCTCTCCGCCTCACAGGTGGATACGCTGGTGCGCGGCGGCAGCGGCGACGCGGCGCTTCTGTACCTGCTGCTCCAGCGGCTGGACGGCCCCGTGACGCCGGAGGAGCTGGCCGGACGGCTGCAATGGAGCCAGCTCCGGCTCAGCGCGGCGGAATCCGCCCTGCAGGACATGGGCTTTCTGCAGCGCCGACAGCAGCCGCCCGCCCCGGCGGACGAGCACCGGGTCTATACCGCCGACGAGCTGGCCGACCTGCTGGAGACCGACAGCGGCTTCCGCATGCTGGTGCCCCAGGCGGAGGAAAAGCTGGGCAAGAAGCTGAAAACCGCCGATCTGCAGATCCTGGCGGCGCTGTATGACGATCTGGGTCTGCCGGTGGATGTGATCTATCTGCTGGTGTGTCACTGTGTGGAGCGGGCCCAGCGCCGGTTTGGCGAGGGCCGCCGTCCCACCCTGCGGCAGATCGAGAAGGAGGGCGCCTACTGGGCGCGGCTGGGCCTGCTGGATCAGGACAGCGCCGGGCGCTATCTGAAGGACTACGCCGACAAGCAGGAGAAGACCGCCGCCTATATGCGGGTGCTGCAGTTGAACGGCCGTCCGCCGGTGGACAGTGAGCAGAGGTATATCCTGGACTGGATCGACATGGGCTTCCCACCGGAGACGGTGGCGCTGGCCTATGATAAAACGGTATTTTATAAGAAGGAATTGAACTGGCGGTATCTGAACGGCATCCTGCGCCGCTGGCACCAGCAGGGCTGGCACACGGTGGAGCAGGTGGAGGCCGGACAGCAGCGTGATCCGAAGAAGTCCGCCGCCAAGCCCGCCGGAAAGACCGACTGGATGGACGAGTATATGTAAAGGAGGCACCCGTATGTCATACGATGGCCGCATCATGCGCCAGGCGCTGGTCCGCTTTGACGAGGACAAGCAGCGCCGCGCCGCGGAGTTCGCCCGGCGGCGTGACCGCCTGTACCAGGCCGAGCCCCGCCTGAAGGAGATCGAGCAGCAGCTCCGCGCCACCATGCCCAAGCTGATCTCCTCGGCCCTGCGCCGGGGCACCGATCCGCTGCCCGCCGTCCGGGTGCTGCGGGACGAGAATCTGGCCCTGCAGCGTGAGCGCGCCCAACTGCTGACCGGCATGGGCTACCCCGCCGACTATCTGGAGGAGCAGCCCGCCTGCCCCCTGTGCGGCGATACCGGGTATCACGACGGCCAGGTGTGCCGCTGCCTGCGGGAGTACTATAAGCGCGCCCAGCTCTCCGAGCTGTCCCAAATGCTGGATCTGGGCAGCCAGAGCTTCGAGACCTTCTCCTTTGACTGGTACAGCGACGAACGGGGAGAGCGGAAGCGGTCGCCCCGCGAGAATATGGAGCGCAACTTCGACATCTGCCAGGACTACGCCCGGCACTTCTCCATGGCGGCGGATAACCTGCTGCTGACGGGCCAGCCGGGCCTGGGCAAGACCTTCCTGTCCGCCAGCATCGCCCGGGTGGTCAGCGACCGGGGCTTCAGCGTGGTGTATGACACGGCGGAGCACATCTTCGCCCAGATGGAGGAGGAGAAATTCCGCCCCGACGAGACCTCCGCCGCCTGCGAGGATGTACGGCGCTATATGAACTGCGACCTGCTGATCGTGGACGATCTGGGCACGGAGA
This sequence comes from uncultured Oscillospiraceae bacterium, assembly GCA_934589145.1. Taxonomy (GTDB): domain Bacteria; phylum Bacillota; class Clostridia; order Oscillospirales; family Oscillospiraceae; genus Vescimonas. The sequence continues at coordinate 5,676 of CAKTNW010000009.1, forward strand.
TGGTCACCAGCTTTGTCCAGAGCGCCCTGTACCAACTGGTGAACGGACGGCTGCTGGCGGGGAAGAAGACGGTGATCAACACCAATCTGGCGCCCCATCAACTGGGTGAGCGCTATTCACCCCAGGTGCAGTCCCGCCTGGAGGGCGAGTACCGGGTGCTGCCCTTCTTCGGCGACGACATCCGCAAGCTGCGCCGGAGACAGATGTGATGAATTGTATTAGGAGATCATGAGAAGAACCGCCGTCCCCGGCGGTTCTTTTTGCGCGCGGAAGCGCTGCGTTTTTACCCAAGGCTTGTGGTATCGCACTCCCGCCGGTACAACGGATAGATTTTTTTCGTGCATCCGACGCAAATCGCCGCCTTCCGCGGCCACCCTGCCGTACAATGGGAAAAAAGGAGGGAACCGCCATGAAAAACCGCCGAAAGGGTGATTTTCTGTCCACCCGTGTCCAATACATCTCCCTGTCCCGCCTGACGCCCAATCCCCAGCAGCCCCGCCGCAGCTTTGACGAGGCGGCGCTGCGTGAGCTGGCCGAAAGCATCCGGGCCTACGGCATTCTGCAGCCGCTGACGGTGCGCCGGGTAGGGGAGGGGTATCAGCTTATCGCCGGAGAGCGCCGTATGCGGGCCGCCCGCATCGCCGGACTGCGGGAGGTGCCGTGTCTCGTGGCCCAGGTGGACGAGCAGGACGCCGGGATGCTGGCCCTGATCGAGAATCTCCAGCGCCGGGATCTGGACTGCTTCGAGGAGGCCACCGCCATCGCCCGGCTCATCAGCCGCTACGGTCTCAGTCAGGAGCAGGCGGCGGAAAAGCTGGGGAAGTCCCAGTCCGCCGTGGCCAACAAGCTGCGGCTGCTGCGCCTGTCGGAGCCGGTGCGCCAGGGCCTGCGGCAGGCGGGCCTGACCGAGCGCCACGCCCGTGCGCTGCTGCGGCTGCCGGACGAGACGGCCCAGCTTTCGGCATTGGCCGTCATCGCCGCCCGGGGCTGGAACGTGGCCCAGACCGAGAGCTATGTGGAGCGGCTGCTGACGGAGGCGCCGGTACCCCAGCGCCCCGCCACCTACATCATCAAGGACGTGCGGCTGTTCCTCAACAGCATCGACCGCAGCCTGCAGGTCATGCGCCAGAGCGGCGTCAACGCCGACCTGGGCCGTCGGGACACCGACAGCGAGATCCTGCTGACCATCCGCATTCCCAAGCAGCGAAGTGTAAGAGCCTGAGCGCATAGGAGAGAGAGCAAAAAGGACCGCCCAAGGGCGGTCCTTTTTGCGTGCGGTAGTCGCCCCGCCGCATAATGGCCGCCCTACCGTTGACATTTACTGAACCCGCCTTTATACTGAAAATATCAATACAAAGGGAGGTTTGAGGATGGAAGCTTACAAAATTTGTCCCCAGTGCGGCACGCATAACGACCCGCAAAGCAGTCTGTGTACCAAATGCCAGAAAACATTGGTGGATGTGCCGGTGTCCGGCGACCTTTCCAAGGTGAAGCCGGGGAAGAATCCGGTGGCGCAGATCCTGAAGGTCTGCGCTGTGGTGATCTACGTTTTTGCCGCCGTGTCCGGTCTTATAGAAGTAATCAATTATGGCGGCATATTCTTTTTGCTGCGGGACTGGGTGCTCGGCTTCATGGCGGGAACGCTGCTGCTGGGCTTTTCCGAGGTCATTCGCCTGCTGCACGAGATCAATCAGAAAAAATAAAATCAAAAGAACCGCCCTTGGGCGGTTCTTTTTTTGCGCGTAGGGGAGAGGTTCCGGAAAACCTGCGTAGGGGCCGATGCCCTCATCGGCCCGCACGATTGACGATGGCAGTTCCGGAATACGGCGGGGCGATGTGGGCATCGCCCCCTACGAACCGACCACCGATGGTGCTCCGCAGGGCGGGGTGAACCCCGCCGTCTTAATCTCCGGTGGATTCTTTTTTGCTGATGGCTTCCATGGCCAACTCACCGGCCAGGCGGAACAGTGCGTCCTCAATGGTTTGTTCTGTCGTTTTTCCTACATTATTCCCGATCTTACGGTAAAAATCGTACAGGAAATCTTCAAGCGTGATCGTAAGCTGCTTCATATGCGTCCCTCCTTATTGGTCATCCAAGTATATCACAGATTACCTTTGTAGTACAGCTACATGGACTATTTTTTCGTAAAAACTCCATATAATGACCGTACAGCGACAGGGACGGTGATGGAGTGTGAAGCTGAACGAAGCAGTCAGCCGGCGGCTGACAGAGCTGCTGGCGGAAAAGAACATGACGCAGTATCAGCTTTTCCTGAAAAGCGGTGTGCCGAAATCCACCATTGGCAATGTGGTCAACTGTGCCTATGATTCGGTGAAGCTGCGGGTGCTGCATGAGCTGTGCCAGGGGTTGGCCATAGGGCTGGACGAATTTTTTGCCTCGCCCCTGTTCCGCGAGGAGAATTTAGAACCGTAAAAGCGTAAAAAGAACCGCCCGTGGGCGGTTCTTTTTGTGTATATGCGATAAGGTTCAATCAATCATTGTAGGGGGCGGCGTCCCCGACGCCCCGTCAATATTCGAAAAACCACCAATACCGCACTCGTAGGGCGGGGTGACTACACCCCGCCTCTTTTCGGCACCTCTTTATCCTCTCGGCCATTCGCTGTCTTTCGGAAGCCCCAGAATATAGTCGGCGCTGACGTGGTAATGCTGGCAAAACTTTACCAGATAGGCAATGGGCGGTGTGTTGTAGCCCGTCTCATAGCGGGCGATCTGTACCTGATGATAACCAATGGCTGCCGCCAATTCCCGTTGGCTCTCGTCGTGGTCAATGCGAACGTCGATCATACGCTGGATCATGTAATAAGCCCCCTTCCTGGTTGACAGCTTATAGCAAATGTGCTATTAATATTCCGAGTGATAGCACTTGAGCTATCAAGAATCGGAATAAAGGGGTGGCTAATATGGCGGATTATCAAAGAATGTACCTACGGCTGGTGGATGCAGTCGAACAGACACTGGACGTGATGGATTCTGCTCGAGACCGGGAACAGAAAGAGCGTTTGACAAAGACGCTGTTGGTAACGGGACTGCAGGACTGTGAGGATATCTACGTTGAGACAGCGGAATAGCAGAAAAGAACCGCCCGTGGGCGGTTCTTTTCTTTTTCGCAAAAAAAATTCAAATCGCCACTTGACAAACTCACACTAGTGAGTATAATTCACTAGTGACAAGAGGAGCAAAGGAGCGATGCCCATGAACAGCCAATATAAGAAAGGCGTGCTGGAGCTGTGCGTCCTGTCGATGCTGAAAACGCGGGATTGCTACGGCTATGAGATCTCCGAATTTCTGTCCCAGCACATCGACATTGCGGACGGAACGGTGTACCCGCTGCTGCGGAAGCTGAAGGCCGATGGCCTGCTGACCACCTACCTGCAGGAGGAGAGCGGCGGCCCGCCCCGGAAATACTACAAGCTGACAGAGCTGGGCCGGGACGTGTACCGGATGGACCGTACAGAGTATCTGCGCTTTGCCCACGCGGTGGAGGATTTGCTGAAGGAGGATGAAACACATGACGAAAACTGAATTTCTGACGGAGCTGGCCCATGAGCTGGAAAAGCGCAATGTGGCCGATGCCGCCGATATCATGGAGGAATACGAGCAGCACTTTGCCTTCAAGCTGGCGGACGGCTACTCTCAGGAGGAGATCGCCGCCAAGCTGGGCGCGCCCGCGGTACTGGCCGCCCAGTTCGAGACGGCGGAGACCCCAAACCGCCCCGGTGCGGGCAGCCGCGTGCTGACGCGGATCGGCCTTGGCCTGACAGAGCTGTTTGGCGGGCTGCTGTTCCTGCTGCTGGCGGGTTGGGGCCTGGTGATGGCCGCGGCGGCGGTGGCCTGCGCCGCGGGCGCCGTGTGTCTGCTGGCAAAGCTGGGGCTGTTCGGCCTGATCCCCGCCATGCCCTATGGCTGCGCGGTGCTGCTGGCGTTGACGCTGCTGGCGCTGGGCGTGCTGTTCGCCGTGGGCTGCGTGTGGTTCGCCGCCTTTCTGCGGCAGTTGGCGCGCGCCTTTGGCCGCTTCCGCTACAATACGCTGGCCCGCAGCAGGGGCTGTGCCACACTGCCGCCGCTGCCTGCCGCGCCGCAGTTCTCCGGCAAGAGCAAGCGCACCCTGCGCCGCGTGGCCCTGACTGCGTTGATCGGCTTTGCCGCCTGCTTCGTGCTGACGGTGATCGTCTCCATGATCACCGCCGGAGCCCTCCCGTTCTGGCACGTCTGGGGCTGGTTCGGCTATCAGGGATAAGAAAAGAACCGCCGCACGGGCGGTTCTTTTTTGCATTGCTCATTTTATTCCGCTTCGTTCTCCGCCAGATACCGGGCCACGAAGATGCCGCTGGCGCTGGCGTGGGACAGGGAGTGGGTGACGCCGCTGCCGTCGCCGATGACGAACAGACCCTTGTGAGGCGTCTCCAGATGTTCGTCCAGCGCCACCTCCATGTTGTAGAACTTCACCTCCACGCCGTACAGCAGCGTATCGTCGCTGGCGGTGCCGGGGGCGATCTTGTCCAGGGCATAGATCATCTCGATGATGCCGTCCAGAATACGCTTGGGCATCACCAGGCTCAGGTCGCCGGGGGTGGCGGCCAGGGTGGGGGTCATGAAGCCCTTTTCGATGCGCTTGGGGGTGGAGCGCTGGCCCCGGATCAGATCACCGAACCGCTGGACGATGACGCCGCCGCCCAGCATATTGGAGAGCCGGGCGATGGATTCGCCATAGCCGTTGCTGTCCCGGAAGGGCTCGGTAAAGTGTTTGGACACCAGCAGGGCGAAGTTAGTGTTCTCCGTATGCAGGGCCGGATCCTCATAGCTGTGGCCATTGACGGTGACGATGCCGTTGGTGTTCTCGTTGACCACCGCGCCCTTGGGGTTCATGCAGAAGGTGCGCACCTTGTCCTGATACTTCTCGGTCTTATAGACGATCTTGCTCTCATACAGCTCGTCGGTAATGGGGGCAAACACCTCGGCGGGCAGCTCCACACGGACGCCGATGTCCACACGGTTGGACTTGGTGGGGATCTTCAGATCCTCGCACACGGTCTCCATCCACTTGCTGCCGCTGCGGCCCACGGAGATGATGCACTTGCGGCCCACGAAGGCGCCCTTGTCGGTCTCGGCCTCGTACAGGCCGTCACCGGTGATGGTCAGGGCCTTCACCGGGGTCAGGAAGTGGAACTCCACCTTGTCCTTCAACTGGGCATAGAGGTTTTCCAGCACCTTATAGTTGATGTCCGTACCCAGATGGCGCACCGAGGCGTCCAGCAGGTGGAGATTATTCTGCAGGCACAGCCGCTTGAAGCCGCTGTCGGCGGTGGAGTACAGCTTGGTGCCCGCGCCGCCGTTGGCCATATTGATATCGTCCACATAGCGCATCAGATCCATGGCCTGCTGCTTGCCGATATACTCGTACAGGGTGCCACCGAAGGCGTTGGTCAGGTTATATTTGCCGTCGGAAAACGCGCCCGCGCCGCCGAAGCCGTTCATGATGGCGCAGGTCTTGCAGTGGATGCAGGACTTCACCTTCACACCGTCGATGGGACAGCGGCGCTTTTCCAGCGGATTGCCCGCCTCCAGCACGGCCACCTTCCACTCCGGCTTGCGCTTGGCCAGCTCATAGGCGGAGAAAATGCCGCCGGGGCCCGCGCCGATGATGATCACGTCGTATTGGTTCATGAGAAATGCCTCCTCTCGTCGGTTGCCGCGTCTCAGCGGCAGATATAACAGTACCAGCCCTCGCTGGTGCAGGATTCCACGATGTTCCACCCGGCGGCGGTCAGCGCGGCGGCCACCTCGTCGGCCCGGTCGTCGATGATGCCGGAGGTCAGGAACCAGCCGTCCTCCTTCAGGAAGTGGCGCACCTGGGGCGCCAGGGAGATGATCACGTCCGCCACGATGTTGGCCACCACCACGTCATAGCCGGTGCCGATGGCATCGCGCAGCGCCCCCTCTTTGGTGGCGTCGCCCTGCCGCACCGTCAGCTGCTTTTTGCCGATGCCGTTCAGCGCGGCGTTTTCATAGGCCACGTCGATGCACTTTTCGTCGATGTCGCAGGCGAAGGCGCTGCCCGCGCCCAGCCGCAGCGCGGCGATGGACAGGATGCCGCTGCCGCAGCCTAAGTCCAGCACCTTTTCGCCGCCGTGGATGCGGCTCTCCAGCGCCGTCAGGCAAAGACGGGTGGTGGCATGGCTGCCGGTGCCGAAGGTGAGGCCGGGGTTCAGCGTCAGGGTCACGCGGCCCTTGGGGTCGGCCTTCTCCCACGCGGGGATCACCAGCAGACGCTCACCGATCTCCATGGGCTTATAAAACTGCTTCCAGTTGTTCTCCCAGTCCTCGTCCTTCACGTTCTCCATGGTCAGCAGCGGCGCGTACTCCGGATGTTTCTGCTTCATGGCGTGCATGGCCATGCGGATGGCGGCGATGGTGCCGTACCCCGCCGGGGAATTCTCTACATAGAAGGTCACCCGGCAGAGGTTTTCCTTCTCCTTTACCAGATCCTCATCCACATAGTCCCAGTAGGCCTGATTGTGGGCCATAAAATCCTGAAAGTCCCGCTGATCGTCGATGATCACGCCGGTAACGCCATGCTCCTCCAGCATCTCCGTCACCGGGTCGATGCCGGCGGGCGCGGTGTCGATCTTCAATTCCAGCCAGTCCATAGCTCTCCTCACTTTCCCACGCAGAACCGGGAAAAGATGGTATCCACCAGATCCTCCCGGATGTGTTTTCCGTTCAATTCGCCCAGCGCCTCCAGCGCACCTTCGGCGTCCGTCAGCACCACGTCCGGCGTCATGCCGATCCGCAGGGATGCCCGGGCGTTCTGCACACAGTGCAGCGCCCGGCCCACTGCGTCGGCCTGGCGGGCGTTGGTCAGCAGCTCACCCTGGGTCTCCGTTCCGGCGGGGAACTGCTCTCCGATGGCCTCGCACAGGGCGGCCATGCCCTCGCCGGTCTTGGCGGAGACGGACAGCACGTTGTCGAACCGGTCGGCCAGCGCGCCGATGTCCAGCTTCCGGGGCAGGTCGCTCTTGTTGACCACCACCAGCAGATGGGGCACCTTCTCTGCCACGGCCATGGCTGCCTCATCCTGCTCATCCAGCGGCGCGGCGCCGTCCAGCAGCAGCAGCGCCAGCGAGGCCCGCTCCGCCGCCTTGCGGCTGCGCGCTACGCCCAGCTGCTCCACGGTGTCGCCCGTTTCCCGGATGCCCGCCGTATCCGTCAGCCGCAGCAGCACATGGCCCAGCAGCAGCTTCTCCTCCACCGTGTCGCGGGTGGTACCCGCCACGTCGGTGACGATGGCCCGGTCAAAGCCCACCAGGGCGTTCAGCAGCGAGGATTTGCCCACATTGGGCTTGCCCAGCAGCACCGTGGGCACGCCTTGCTTCATCAGCTGGCCACGGGAGAAGGTGGCCAGCAGCTCCGTCAGCTTGTTCTCGCTTTCACGCAGGGCATCCAGCAGCTGCTCCCGCTGTAAGTCCTCGATATCCTCGTCGGGATAGTCCACGATGGCGTAGAACCGGCTGGTCACGTCCATCAGCGTGTCGTACACCGCCTGAACGCTGCGGCTCAGTACGCCGTCCAGCTGTCCAGCGGCATTGCGGGCGGCCTGGGCCGTCTCCGCGTCGATGATGTCCACCACGGCCTCCGCCTGCAGCAGATCCATCCGGCCGTTGAGAAAGGCCCGCTGGGTAAATTCGCCGCCCTTGGCCTGCCGCGCCCCGTGGTTCAGCAGCAGCTTCAGGCCCTCGGTCAGTACGATGGGCGAGCCGTGACAGTGGATCTCGGCGCAGTCCTCGCCGGTGTAGCTGCCGGGGCCGGGGAACAGCACGCACAGCGCATTGTCCAGCACGCGGCCCTCGCCGTCCAGCAAATGGCCCAGCACCATGGTGCGGGGCGCTTGTTGAGACATAGGCTTATCGTTCAGCGGAAAAAACACCGCATCCAGCACATTTTTGGTCTCCGGGCCGCTGAGCCGCAGGATGCCGATGGCGCTGGGCGACAGCGCCGTGGCAATGGCGGCAATGGTATCTGTCATGGGAACGACCTCCCTTATGCGCATAATCTTACAAATAGCAGTATACCACAACCTCCGCTAAAAGAAAAGCAGATGTTTGCGAGGGGAGACATAAGGACAGGAGAACCGATGCCGATTCTCCTGTCTTGTGGAAAGGAAAGGCCAAGGGATTTGACTTCCGTAATCCTTCTAAAAAAATAAAGGGGACACCCCGATCGGGGTGTCCCTCTTTCATTATTCCACCGTGTCAAAGGAAAACGCGTCGGCGATGGTCTCCAGCACCTCGCGGGGCATGGTCATCTCGCCTGTTTCCGTGTCGCCCCAGCGGGTATCCAGCAGATTTACCACCAGGAAAGCCTCCGGCCGATCCACGATGATCAGATCCTTGTCAGGCCCTGTGGCCAGCATGACAGATACGCCGCAGGCGGTTTCGTATTCCCACTGGGTATAGTCGTCCGCGTCGCCGATGGCCAGATAGGACACGGACAGATAGCCCTTTTCATTGCATACCAGCTGGTAGCTGACGGGATAGGGCCAGCGTCCGTCAGAGAGCGTGAAGGTGCCCTCTGCCATGAAGCTGCCGCTGTCATAGGCGTAGCCGCCGTCAAATACATGGCCGTAGGTCTCGCAGCTCTTCGGCAGGACGTTGGCGATCCGCTCCGGCAGCGCGTCGCTGATGCCATACAGCGTGGGGCTGTTCAGCAGCGCCAGACTGTATTCATCGGCAATAGCGTCCAGCTCGTCGGCCATTTCCTGGGTATAGCAGGGATAGGCGTCGTAGCGGGCATCCAGTCCGGTGTCACCGTTGCCGATGCTGGCCAGGATCATGCCGTCCGGGTCGTAGCTGTTATAGAAGCTTTGCCAGCGCATGTTGGCCATAGCCTCCGGGCTGTCTGCCAGCCCCTGCAGGCTCAGAACGTCCGTGCTGTCATAGGGTTCGCCGGTGTCGCCGTTCTGATGGTAGAGAATGGCCGAGCGCAGGCCGAACAGGTCGGTGGCGTAGGTAACGGTGGCAAAGGCCAGCACCAGCGCCAGTGCCGCCGCCAGGATCAGCGTTCTCCGAAAGGTTCGCCGTCCGGCGTGCTTTTTGGTTTCGGGACAGGCGGACTGCGCCGCCTGAATGGCCCGCAGCATCCGCTCCTTTGCCTCGTCACTGGGCCGAAGCCCGTCATAGGCGCGATAGATGTCGTCAGGCGTCATGGTCGTACACACCTCCCAAGGTCAGTTTCAGTTTCTGTCGTGCGCGGTTCAGGCGGCTGCGGATGGTGGCCGGCGCCACCCCCAGCATCTCGGCGATCTCCGCCGTCTGATAGCCCTCGTAGTAATAGAGATAGACCGGCAGTTTATAATCCTCCGGAAGGGCCATCACAGCATCCAGCGTCTCATCCGGGGCGGCATCCTCCACCGTGGGCGGCTCGCTCAAGGTGTCGATATCCTCCCGCCGCCGCCATGGACTGCGCAGGGCGCTTTTGCACAGGTTGGACACGGTGACGATCAGCCACGCCTTTTCATGCTGAACGGAATCGAAGACCATACCGCTGCGCAGCAGGCGGATAAAGGTCTCCTGTACCATGTCCTCGGCATCCGCGCCGTTTTTCATAAAGGAATAGGCCACGCGGTAAAGCATCTCCACATGGCGATGGTAAATACTTTCGATGCCTTTGTCCGTACGCAACAAAGTCGCCGTAGTGACCACCTCCTTTCATAGGGGATACGCGGGAAGAGAGAGAATTGTTGCAGGGAAATTTTGCGTTGTTTGTGTGTGAGGGGCGGTAGGCAAAAGTACCTCGCGCCCGGAAGCGCGAACAACTCCTTTTTTGAAACAACAAGGGGACGGCTTCCGCCGTCCCCAAAAGATTTCACACCAGAATAGTTTACACCTGCTCCTCGTCGGTGCGGTTGCGCCAGGCCAACTCCTGCTCCAGCTCGAACTCCAGCTTCTTCACGCGTTCCTTCAACTCGTCATAGTGCTCGCTCTGGACATAGTACTTCACGAAGGAGAAGGTGGCCTCGGCAAACTCCTCCTCGGTGTAGGAGGACAGCAGAGAGCCGCCGCTGCGGCGCAGACCGCTGACGTTGATGACCACCAGACGGCGGTGCTGCTCGCTCAGCTGAAACAGCTTCAGTTTTTCGGGGATCTCCAGGCCCAGGTCATACTGCTCGTTGACCAGATTCAGCAAACGCGCCTGCTCCGGCTTGGCGGAGACGATGACGCCGTGACGGGAGAACAGATCCTTCAGGTAATCCACAGACACTTCCTCGCGGGTGATGGTGCCCTTGCCGATACCGGTCAGCATGGTGTTGGACAGATTTAGGCTCACATAGACCTCATGGCCGGTGGTGGGATAGCTCATAACACAAGACCTCCTGCTTTTCCTTTGGTTGTCAAGGGCGCATGCCCTCTCCTCTTATAGTCTCATCTTAGCAGGTCAGCGGGAGAAATGCAATAAAAACTTACAAAGATTTGAAAATATTTTTGTGCAATAGTGCTAAATGTATGGAATGAGTGATACTTTTAGAGCATTATTTCGCGCTTACAGCGCGAAAGACCCCCTTATACCCCCGTCAGATCAAACGGCGGGGTGTACTCCGCTCTGGCGGCGGTGCGTTCCTGGGTAAAGCCGTCGGTGATGCCGCAGTTTTCCATGTACGCCACGGCGGCGCGGTATTCGCTGCGGGTCACATGGCGGCGCAGCGTGCCCTCCGCGTTCTCCTGGGGCGTGTACTGGCTCATGAGGGAGAACATCACCTCGCCGGGCCGGAAATTCTCCGCCACCCAGTCGATGCAGCGGCGGGTGTTGTCCATCTGCCCCGGCAGCACCAGATGCCGGATCACCACGCCCCGCTTCAGAAGGCCGTCCTCCAGCACGCAGGGCCCCGCCTGCCGCACCATTTCCCGGATGGCCGCCGCGGCTACAGGGAAATAGTCCGGCGCGGCGCTGAGCCGTCCCGCCAGCTCACCGTCGGCGTATTTCAGGTCGGGCAGCCAGATATCCACCTTGCCCTCCAGCTGCCGCAGCGTCTCCACGGATTCATAGCCGCCGCAGTTATACACCACCGGCACGGTCAGCTTCGGCTCCAGCGCCGGCAGGATCCACGGCAGGAAATGGGTCGGTGTCACCAGATTGATGTTGTGGGCGCCCCGGCTGATCAGCTCCTCAAAGATCTCCCGCAGCCGCTCCGTGGTGATGGCCTTGCCGAAGCCTCCTGCGGAGATGCTGCCGTTCTGGCAATAGCAGCACCGCAGGGTGCAGCCGGAGAAAAACACCGTGCCGCTGCCGTTGGTGCCGGAGATGGGCGGCTCCTCCCACATATGCAGGGCGGCCCGGGCGATGCGCAGTCCGGCGGGCATACCGCAGAAGCCCTTTCCCTCCGTCTCCGTCCGCTCCGCTCCACAGCGCCGGGGACATAGCGTACAGATCATTTCCGCAGCCGGTGGAAGTCCGGCCCCAGATCGCCCGCCATCCAGTGGCGGCGGCACAGCCCGATGTACTGGTCGTTGGCGCCCAGCACCACCTGCGCGCCCTCCTTCAGTACATGGCCCTCCTCGTCAAAGCGGGCGTTGAAGGCCGCCTTCTTGCCGCACCAGCAGATGGTCTTGACCTCCTCCAGCTTGTCGGCCAGCACCAGCAGGTGATAGCTGCCGGGGAACAGGTCTCCCTTGAAGTCGGCCCGCAGACCGTAGCAGATGACGGGGATATTGCAGTCGTCCACCAGGTGCACCAGGTAATAGACCTCTTCCTTGGTCAGGAACTGGGCCTCGTCCACGATGATGCAGGCGTACTTTTGCAGATCCTCATCGGGCATGGCCTGCATCTCGTGGAAATAGACGCATGGGTGCTTCAGCCCGATGCGGGAGGACACCATGTGGTCGCCGTCTCGCGTGTCAAGCTGGGGCTTCACCAGTAGGGTGTCCTGTCCCCGCTCCTCGTAATTGAAGCGGGCCATCAGCGCGTTGGCGCTCTTGCTGGAGCCCATGGCTCCGTACTTGAAATAAAGCTGTGCCATTGTTGTGGTTCTCTCCTTATTTATTCTCTGGTGGGGTGTTTCGCTCTTCGGAGCGACCTACTTTTGTCAACAGTGACAAAAGTAGGCAAAAACACCGGAAGGAACCTCCGGTTCCTTCACCTCCGGGCGCGCTATACCGTGTGTGAAATCGTCATTGCATACCGCACGATCACGCAGGATTTTCTTTTTCGCTTCGTAAAAAGGATCGTCTCTGCTCCAGCGCCGCTGCCGCTCATGCCTACGTCGAACAACGCTTCATTGTCTACCGTCGCAATCGTGAGCGGCAGCGGCGCAAGAAGAAAGTCGATGCGTCATACGCAGCGATAACAAATATGTCCTGTGAACGCGTGGTAAACGGTGGCAAATGCGTACACGGCATAGCGTGCGTGGATTCTTAAACCGCAGGTTTAAGCTGTCCTTTTGGGTACTTTTGGGACAGCGGCCAAAAGTACCTCGTCCCCCGCAGGGACGAAATACCCCTATCTTTCCACCTTTCCAAACGCTGTGGGCATGGGATATTTCTCCCTTTCTTCTTGGGTACGCCAAGCCCACTCCGGCGGGCCTTTGCCCTGTACGTCCAGCGTAAATACCGTCATTTCCCATATGATGTGGGTAAAAATGTGCTTTTCGGTAAAGCTTTTTCCCCATCTGTGGGGCGTTAGGTCCCATTGAGCCAGCTGGGCCGCCGCCTGAGGCTCCGTCAGGGCTCCCGGTACGTTGGGGAACTCCCACAACCCCGCCAGCAGGCCCTTTCCGGGCCGCTGCCGCACCGCCGTGGTCTCGCCCCTCCGCAGGAGGAACACCGTCAGCTGCTCCGTCCGCTTGCCGGACTTCTTCTCCCGCACCGGCAGCTGCCGCTGCAAGCCCCTTTCCCGGGCCACACAGAAGTCCCGGGCCGGACAGTCGCCGCACAGCGGCTCGCCATTGGGCAGACAAACCATAGCCCCCAAGTCCATCAGCGCCTGATTGAAGGCGCCGGGCCGGTCGTGAGGGATCACCTCCGCCATCCACTGGCGGAACAGCGCCCGTACCTTCGGCTCCAGCACGTTGCCGTCGTGACCGGACAGCCGCGCCGCCAGCCGCAGCACGTTGCCGTCCACCGCCGGGACGGGGTGCCCGAAGGCGATGGAGGCGATGGCGCCCGCCGTGTAGTCGCCCACCCCCGGCAGGGCGGTCAGCCCTTCATATGTATCGGGGAACACGCCGCCGTGCTCATTTACAATGACCCGCGCCGCCTTTTGCAGGTTGCGGGCACGGCTGTAATAGCCTAAGCCCTGCCACAGGGCCATCAATTGCTGCTCATCGGCGGCGGCCAGCGCCTCCACCGTGGGTAGGGCTTCCATGAACCGCGCGAAATACGGCAGCACCGCCGTGACACGGGTCTGCTGTAACATAATTTCCGACACCCATGTGCGGTAGGGGGAGACCTCCTCCCGCCACGGCAGCACGCGGCGATTGGCGTCATACCAGGCCAGCAGGGGCGGCGGCAGGGCCTTCAGTTGTTGGGGCGTTTCCTGCATATCGTATCCTCTCATTTACTGAACCGCGCCGCGTAGCCGCAGCGGCGGCACAGCGCCTCGCTGGGCGCGCGGCGGGAAAAGCCCTCCCGGATGGCCCGCGCCCGGGGTGTGTTCAAGATGTCCGGCAGCTCCTGCGTCAAAAGGTTTCCCAGTGCCATGCGGCCCTCGCCGTCCAGACAGCAGGGCACCACCGTGCCGTCGCACAGTACCGCCAGCTGCTGGCGCAGAGCGTGGCAGAACTGCACGTTGCCCTCCGCCGCATCCGGAGACGGCCAGTCGAATTTCCGGGCCGATTCCAGAAACAGCCCCGGCGCAAGACTCTTGTTGCCCACGCTGTCGGCAGGCAGGTTTTCCGCATCGGCGCCCGTCATGGTGGATAAAAACCGGAGAATTTCGCCATTTCTGGCCTCTGCGCCGCCCTCATTCCACAATCGCAGGGCGCACAGCACGCCCCTTGCGCTGGCGGCAGCACAGAATTTCCACACGCTGTGGAGATAGTCCGTCATGTCGCCGCCGTCGTTGCCCTCGAAGCTGTGGAGTGAAACGCTGACCTTATGCAGCGCCGGGGCGGACAGCAGGGTGCTGCTTTTCTCGGAAAGCAGCGTGCCGTTGGTGGTTATGCATACCCGAAAGCCCAGCTCATCGGCGATGGCCAGCAGCTCCGCCAACTGCGGATGTAGCAGCGGCTCCCCCATGACGTGGAAGTAGAGGTAGCGGGTGTGACCCCGCAGCTTTTCCGCCATAGAGCGGAATTCCTCCGGGGTAAGAAATCGCTTTTCCCGGCCCGTCCCGGGGCAGAATATACAGGAGAGGTTGCACACGTTGGTGATCTCCACATAGACCCGCTTGAACATATGCGATCCTCCCCCATTTTTGATGCTCCTGGTATTGTACCACAAAATGGGGGAGGAGGAAAGAGGTTTATTGTTTGGGAAGTTTCGCCCTCCGGGGCGAGAACGGCCTCCGGCGGCCCACTTTTCCCATGCGGGCACACAAGATTTTCCTTTTCGTTTCGTTATCGAATCACCTTTGCTCCCGCACCGCTGCCGCTGATGCGGTGCACCGAACAACGCTTCAGCGTCTACCGTCGCAATGGTGAGCGGCAGCGGCGCAGAAAGAAAGTCGATTCGTCATACGCAACAAAATCAACCATGTCCTGTGAACGCGTGGTAAAAGGCAGCAAATCAGCACAAACCATAGCGTGCGCGGATTCTTAAACCGCAGGTTTAAGCAGCGTTTTTGGGGAGCGATCCGAGCGCTGCCAGCGGCAGATGAAGCGAGGTGAGCGAGTGGCAGCGGTCAAAATTTCGGCGGCTTAAATGCCGCAACGAAATTTTGGGTACCGCAACAGGACACTTTTGGGGCCGAGGCCAAAAGTGTCCCGTGCCCGGAGGCACGGAATACTCCCTTCGCGCCCGGAAGTGCGGAACATCCTATTTCACCGCCCACAGGATCAGCCCGTATACCGCGCTGGCGGCGGTGCCGAATACGATCACCGGCCCGGCCACGGTGAACATCTTCACCGCGGTGCCGGTGACCACGCCCTCGGCCCGGAAGTCGATGGCGGGAGAAGCAACGGCGTTGGCAAAGCCGGTGATGGGTACCAGCGTGCCTGCCCCGGCGTACCGGGCCAGCCGGTGATACAGCCCCAGCCCCGTGAACAGCGCCGAGAGAAACACCAGCGTCACCGATGTGGCGGTGCCCGCGTCCTCTAAATTCAATCCCAGGAAGCGGTACCAATCGCCAAGCGCTTGTCCGACGCAGCAGATGGCGCCGCCCACCAGAAACGCCAGCGCCACGTTTTTCCACACCGGCGATTTGGGATTGATGCTTTTGAGATATTCCTGATATTGCTTGGGTGACATATCCATATTTTCCACGGCCTTTCCCTGTTTTGGGGCTAGTTTGCCCCGCGGGAGGAAAATCATGCATTGATAAAAGAAGCCGTTGGGCGTATAATAATCATCCAGAAATGAGGTGCACCATCATGAGCTTACCCGACAATTACTATCTCTTCGGCCGCAAGCCGTTGCAATACGCCGTCATCGACCCGGTCTCCTGCACCGGGTGCGGATGGTGCGCCATGTTCTGCCCTGTGGAGTGCATGTTCCAGCGGCCGGACGGCTTTTACGACCTGGATGTGGACAAGTGCATCGGCTGCCGCTCCTGCCGGGTCAACTGCTTTTATGATGCTATCACCATGATCCAGCGGGACAGAAGGGAGGATGCATGATGGAAAAGACACTGGGCCTGTATCTCCACATCCCCTTCTGCAAGAGCAAGTGCGCCTACTGCGACTTCTACTCCCTGCCCCACAGCGAGGAGAAGATGGACGCCTATACCGCCGCCCTGATCCGCCATCTGGAGGAGGTGGCGCCCCGGTGCACCGCCCACACGGTGGATACGGTGTATTTCGGCGGCGGCACCCCCAGCTATCTGGGGGAAAAACGGCTGATAAAGCTGCTGAAAACCGTGAAAAAGCGCTATCATGTGGCCGCCGACGCGGAGATCACGCTGGAAGCCAACCCCGACAGCGCCGAGGACTGGAAAGCCCTGCGGGCCCTGCGTAAGGCGGGCTTCAACCGCATTTCCCTGGGTGTGCAGGCGGCGGACGACGAGCTGCTGCGGCGCATCGGCCGGGTACATACCTGGGAGCAGGTGCTCTCGGCGGTAGCGGCGGCCCGGATGGCCGGGCTGGAGAATCTGAGCCTTGACCTGATCTACGGTCTGCCGGGCCAGACGCTGGCGGCGTGGCAGGACACCCTTCGCTCCGCCGCGGCGCTGGAGCCGAAGCACATCAGCTGCTACGGCCTGAAGATCGAGCCGGGCACGCCCCTGTGGCATCAGCGGCAGAGCACCGATATTCCCGACGACGACACCCAGGCGGACATGTATCTATGGACAGTGGATTACCTGAAAAAGCACGGCTATGAGCAGTATGAGATCTCCAACTTCGCCCAGCCGGGGTACGAGAGCCGCCACAACCTGAAATACTGGACGCTGGGCGAGTACGCGGGCTTCGGCCCCGGCGCCCACTCCGACATGGGTGGTGTCCGCTTTGCCTATGAGCGGGATCTGGACGCCTACATCGCCGGAGACCTGCACCTGTCGGAGATGGAGGAGATCCCGCCCCTTGACCGGGATCTGGAGTACATCATGCTGTCGCTGCGCACCACCCAGGGCATCGACAGCGGCTATTTCGAGCGGCAGTTCCGCCAGAAGTTCCAGCCTATGGAGGAGCTGCTGGTGCAGTACGAGCCCCACGGCTTCGCCGCCCGGACGGAAAAGGGCTGGCGTCTGACGCCCCGGGGCTTCTTCGTGTCCAACGCGATCATCGTCTCGCTGCAGGAGGCGGTGGGCCGGGCACGGCAGCAGAAGCTCCAGCGTGCCGCCGAGGGCGACTTCAAGATCGACGTATAAGATAAAACCACGGCAGGGCTCCCCTGCCGTGGCTTTTGTATATGAGCGGCTCCGGATTTATTTTATCATGCCGCCGCAGGCGGCATACCATTTCTTTTCACTTTTCACTCTTCTCTTTTCCCTTGAATATAGTACGACCCTCGAACTATTTTGCCCCAAAATACCGGGATTTTCCCGGCTTTCCCCTATACTCTCTTAATAAATGTAACAGAAACGTAAATTTTTGCCCGCGGTGATTGATTTGAAAAAAAAGAGGTGGTAAACTAAAGCGTCAAAAAGGCGGCCCAGGCCGCTTCACACCATATTTGGCGCGCCCTGCGGCGCTGAAGAGAGGAAGAAATTCGTGCCCGGCTTTAGTGTAAAAAAACCGTTGACTGTTTATGTGGTGGCCCTGGCGGTCCTGATCCTGGGCGTGGTGGCCTATCTGAAGATGACCCCCGACCTGATGCCCAACATGGACTACCCCTATGTGATCGTCGTCACCAGCGATCCCGGCGCAAGCCCGGAAAGCGTGGAGAAGGAGATCACCAAGCCGCTGGAGAAATCGCTGGCCACGCTGGATCAGCTGAAGAACATCACCTCCACCAGCCAGAACAGCGTCTCCATGGTGGTGCTGGAGTTTGAAAACGGCGCCAATATGGATTCCCTGGGCATCGATATCCAGCAGCAGGTCTCCTCCCTGCAGGGCCAGTGGGACGACACCGTGTCCTCTCCCTATATCCTGAAGGTGAATCCCTCCATGATCCCCGTCATGGTGGCCGCTATCAGCAGCAGCGACATGGACGTGGGCGAGCTCAGCGATTTCGTGGAGGAAGAGCTGTCCGCCAAGCTGACCGGTATCACCGGCGTGGCCAGCGTAGAGATCATGGGCACCGTCGACCGGGAGATGCATGTGGTGCTGGATGCGGAGAAGATGGCCGCCCTGACGGAAACCATCCGCCAGAGCGCGGGCAAGCTGCTGGATAAGGCGGCAGGCCAGCTCAGCAGCGCCAAAAAGCAGGTGACTGACGCCCAGGCGGCGCTGGATGACGGTATCCGCCAGGCGGCCGACGGCATCGGCGACGGTGTGACCGGCGCCCTGAACCAGGCGGTGGACGCCCTGAAGAACGCCATGAATACCGCCCCCGCCATGTCGGAGGAGGAAAAGGCACTGCGGGAGAGTATCGCCGCCGATCAGGCGCAGATGACCGCCAATAACGAGACCATTCAGGCCAATCTGGCCATCATCGCCGACCCCGACGCCACCGACGAGGAGAAGGAGGCCGCCCGGGCGGAGAACGAGACGCTGTCCGCCGCCAATATGGAACTGGCCCAGCGCGTCACCGAGAATACCCAGACCCTGACCCAGCTGGTGGCCCAGCGGACGGAGGATCAGCTCCGGCAGGGCGTGGACGAGATGCAGAAGACCATCCAGGAGATCGAGGATTTCCTTAACGATCCCAACCGCTTCGATTCCCTGGGCAACCAGATCTCCGGCGGTGTGGAGTCCATGCTGGACGGCGTGCTGCTGATGACCGAGGGCAACGTGCAGCTGAAGCTGGCGCTGCAGCAGATCGAGGACGGCGAGGCCCAACTGGCCCAGACCCGCAAGCAGGTGCTGGAGCAGTTGGATCTGGACGGCATGCTGTCCGTCTCCATGATCGAGCAGCTGCTGACGGCCCAGGATTTCTCCATGCCTGCCGGCTACATAGACGATAACGACGGCATCAGCTACATGGTGTCCGTGGGCAACGAGATCAGCACCACCGACGAGCTGGAAGATATGGTGCTATTTGACCTGGGCATCGACGGCATGGAGCCCGTCCGACTCAGCGACGTGGCCACCGTGTTCTATACCGACAATTCCGACCAGATCTACGCCAAGCTGGACGGTGAAAACGGCATTATCGCCTCCTTCACCAAGCAGTCCAACTACGCCACGGCGGAGGTCTCCGACAACATCACCGTCCGTCTGGATCAACTGACGCAGGAGTATCAGGGCATCAGCTTCAAGCCCCTGATGGACCAGGGCGACTATATCCACCTGATCGTGGAGACCATCATCTCGTCCCTCCTGTGGGGCGCGCTGTTCTCCGTGGTGGTGCTGTTCCTGTTCCTGCGGGACTGGCGGCCTACGCTGATCACCCTGATCGCCATTCCCACCAGTGTGATATTCGCCGTGGTGCTGATGTATTTCACCGGCGTCACCATCAACATGATCTCCCTCAGCGGTCTGCTGGTGGCGGTGGGCATGCTGGTGGATAACTCGGTAGTGGTCATCGAGAATATCTACCGGCTCCGCGCAAGAGGCGCCACGGTGGTGCAGGCCGCCGTGTCCGGCGCGCGGCAGGTGCTGGGCGCCATCGCCTCCAGCACGCTGACCACCGTGTGCGTGTTCGCCCCCATCGTGTTTGTGGAGGGCCTGACCCGCGAGCTGTTTACCGACCTGGCCCTGACCATCACCTATTCCCTGCTGGCCAGCCTTCTGGTGGCGCTGACGCTGGTGCCCGCCATGGCCAGCGGCATGCTGCAGCGTCCGCTGGTGCAGAAGCCCGGCCTGCTGGATAAGATCTATCCCGCTTACAAAAAGGCCATCGTCTGGTCGCTGGATCACAAGGCGGCGGTGCTGGCCGGTTCCCTGGCGCTGCTGCTCCTCTCCGGCATTGTTACCGTCAGCCGGGGCTTCAGCTTTATGCCCGATATGGATATGAACAGCGTCAACGTCACCGTCTATATGCCGGAGGACTGTACCCGTGAGGAGGCCGTGGAATATACCGACGAGGTGGCCCGCCGCTGCATGACGGTGGAGGGCGTGGACGCCGTGGGTGCCATGATCCAGGCCGACACGGCCCTGACCATGATGACCACCACCGGCAGCGGCCAATACGACGCCACCATTTACATCACTCTGCCGGACAGCTACTCCGGCAACAGCGTGGGCAAGGAGATCGAGGCCCTGTGCGCCGACATGGACTGCCGCGTGACGGCGGAGAACGTCATGTCCGGCATGATGAGCTATGTCACCGGCAACGGCGTGTCCCTGCAGGTCTACAGCGAGGATATGGAGACGCTGCAGTCCACTGCCAGGGCCATAGCCGCCCGCATTGAGCAGGTGGAGGGCACCGTGGACGTGTCCGACGGTCTGGAGGACGCGGCACAGGCCCTGCATGTGACGGTGGACCGCACCAAGGCCATGGAGCACGGCATGACCGTGGCCCAGATCTATATGCAGGTGGCTGCCGCCCTGAACACCACCTCCACCGGCACTGACATGGTGCTGGACGATACCTCCATGCAGCTCATCATCCAGCAGGATGAGAGCAGCAAAATGACCGTGGAGTCCCTGCCGGAGCTGAAGATCGACCCCGACAGCGCCATGTCCTCCGCCATGAGCGGCGGCACCTCGGATTCCTCCGCCTCCTCCTTGGCCGCCATGTCCGGCACGGAGGACGAGGATACCGACAACAGCTTCCTGCTGAAGGACGTGGCTACGGTGGAAAAGACCGTCAGCCTGAACACCATCAACCGTGACCAGCAGCGCCGATGCGTTACCGTCACCGCCGGCATCGCCGACGGCAAGAATGTCACCCTGGTGTCCGACCAGGTGACCAAGGCCGTGGAGGCCATGGAGCTGCCGGAGGGCGCGACCATCGAGTTCAACGGCGAAAACGAGCAGATCATGGACGCCATGGGTCAGGTGCTGCTGATGCTGCTGCTGGGCATCGTGCTGGTGTACTTCGTCATGGTGGCCCAGTTCCAGTCCCTGCGTGAGCCCTTCATCATCATGTTCACCATCCCCCTGGCCTTCACCGGCGGCTTCCTGGCGCTGCTGCTCAGCGGCACGGAGCTCAGCGTCATTTCCCTCATTGGCTTCGTGATGCTGGTGGGCATCATCGTCAACAACGGCATCGTGCTGGTGGACTACATCAACCAGCAGCGCCTGGCGGGCATGGAGCGGCGGGACGCCATCATCGACGCGGGCGTCACCCGTTTGCGGCCCATTCTGATGACCTCTCTGACCACCATTCTGGGCCTGATCGTCACGGCGTTGGCGAAGAACGCCGGTACCTCCCTGATCCAGCCGGTGGCGCTGGTGTGCATCGGCGGCCTGCTGTATGCCACGCTGATGACGCTGTTCGTGGTGCCCTGTATGTACGAGATCGTCAGCAAGAAGAAGCTCCGTCATGTGGACGAGAAGGAGCTGGAGATCCTGCAAGATTAAATCCGGTGAAAAATAAAAAAGGACACCGTTCTGCCACTGGCGGAACGGTGTCCTTTTTGTCCCTGAACGTGCGTGACCGGAGCGCCCGATCAGCGCTCCGGTCATGCGGAGAGGAAGTTCTAATGAAAATTCAAAAAGAATCGTCGGATAACCTACATACCGACTATGCAGACAGCATAGCACAAGTTGCTCCATTTGTAAAGCGCGTGATAGGAATCATTTCCATGAAACCTTGTACTGATAGGAAAACCGTCGTTTCCTGGGGAAATATGCCACCGGCGGGGGTTGACTTTGGGCCGCGGAATCCCTATAATAAAATGGAATATGAATACGGCCTGTTGATCCGGTGTAGCCGCTTGCCGCAACGCCTCTTTAGGGAGGTCAGGCAGCGGTGCAAAAGAAAAGGGATAAACCCTACGCGACCGGCACTGTGAGCGCAAGAACGTATCTGAAGCGGCATCCGCCGCCGGGAGGAAACTCCGCCATTGCAGGACTTGCTTCTGTGAGAAGGTAAGGTACGAACGGGGAGCATGACTGCTCCGTGGCGCGAGTCAGGAGAATTGCATCGTCCAGGGCCATTGCAGCGGGCGCACTCTCCGTATGCAGGACGAGCACATAGCGCGCTGATTTTTCCGTATCTGCGGAAAGGTCAGCTTTTTGTTGTGTAAAAAGCGCCGGCATCCAAGGATGTCCGGCGCTTTTCCATCTTATGAGCCGCCGCGGTCTTTACCGAGAGAAGGGCGTACCCACTGAGGAGAAAACGAAACGATGAAACACTTTCTGCAAAAATACAAGAAAGCGCTGGTCTCCGGCGCGGTATGCCTGGTGCTGGCGCTGGCGCTGGCGGTAGGCAGCTGGGCGGCCCTGTCCGCGGATCGGGCGCAGCCCGACGCGCCGAAGGCCCGGGAATATCCCGGCCTGAACATCGACCAGATCGGCCTGCGCTACGACCAGCAGTCCCAGACCCAGGACGGCGCCGCCGGAAGCGGCGAGGGGGACGGCCAGTCCCAATCCGAGGATACAGAGCCTCAGGACGACGCGCCGCCCCAGGAAACGCCCAAGCCGGATCAGATCACGGTAGAAGAGCCGGATCCCGGCGAGGATCAGCAGCCCAGCGAGGATCAGAAGGACGACGAGAATCCCGGCGACGGCCCTGCCGACCCGGAGAATCCCGACGATCAGCCGGAGGAGCCGCAGATCACCACATCCCTCCGCAACCAGACCATCACCCAGGAGGAACTGCGGGACGGCATGTTTTCCTTTGTGGCCAAGGTGCTCAACGGTCAGGACGACACCTACCTTCGGGCACGCATCAAGAACAGCGCGACCAACGGCAAATGGATCACTGCCTCCGGCGATGACTATACCACCAAGCTGGCGCTGGGCCGCAACGAGATCACCCTTCTGCTGAAGCGGGGCGCGGAGGTTATCGGCGAGGTCACCTATGTCGTCAACTACCGGGCCGCTATGGCGACAGAGGACGAACCCGAAAAGGGCGACGAGCCGCCTACCATCCGCACCAGCCTGGATAATGCCGCCACCGAGACCACCAACCGCAACATGACCCTGACCGTCTGGGCCACGGACGGACAGGAGAACCCCATTCACCAGAACCATGTCAAGGTGATGCTGGACGGCAAGGAGATCACCCAATACACCGGCTCCGGCGCCAGCGGCCTGGAATATAAGCTGTATCTGGAAGCGGGCAATGTGGGCAGCAAGACGGAACATACCGTCACGGTGCTGGCCTGGGACGACAAGGGAAATTCCACGCTCAAAACCTATAAGATCGTCTATAAGACCCGTGACAGCGGCGAAAAGATCGGAACCGCCACGGTGCGCCTGGATCTGTCGGTGCTGGGACTGGGCATTATTGAAGCCCCGGTCAGCACGGACATTTTCCAGGATGTTCCCGCCTCCTACGCGGTGAAAGAGGTGCTGGAAAAGCTGGGCTATACCATTGCCTATGACGGTTCGCTGGACAACGGCTTTTACCTGACCCGCATCAGCCGCAACATGGCCTTCAAATATGCGCAGATCCCCGAGGAACTGAAGCACCTGCTGGAACTGGACGGCCTGTCGGTGACGGTGCCCAAGCCCCAGGTCGGCAAGAACAGTGTGGGCGAATTTGACTATACCATGGGTTCCGGCTGGATGTACAGCATCAACGGCGCCTATCCCGGCAAGGGTCTGTCGGAATACTTCCTCAGTGACGGCGATACCCTGACGCTGCGCTTTACCTTGGCTTACGGCAAGGATATCGGCGGCGGAAACTCCGGCGCAAACAGTGGCGCGCTGCAAAAGTACTGCGGCAAATGGGTGGATGGCCGCTATATCCCCAATCACACCTATAAGGACGGCGTATGCGCTATCTGCGGTGCGGTGGATCCGGAGCACCCCCATAACGAGACGGAGGAGATCACCCGTCCCGCCACCTGCACCGAGGCCGGCGAAAAGACCTATACCTGTTCCATCTGCGGCGAGAGCCATACCGAAGCCATTCCCGCCGCGGGCCATCACTATGAAAACGGCGTCTGCACCGTCTGCGGACAGCCGGATCCCGACGCCAAGCCGGAACCGACCCCGGATCCTGACCCCACCCCTGATCCGGAGCCCGATCCCGGTACGGACCCGGAGCCGACGCCCGACCCCAACCCCGGCGGAGAGGAGACACAAAATGAAAATGCTGCGTAATATCGTATCCTGCGCCGCCGCGCTGGTGCTGGCGCTGACGCTGTGCGTCACCGCCTTCGGCGACAGCGCGTCCTATGGCGACATGGCTGCATCCATCGCCGCCGCGGAGAAGGCCCAGCTAGGCGTGGCGCAGGACGCCCCGCTGCTGACGGAGGAAAATCTTCCCGCGGGAAGCTCCGTGTCCGATTGGACGGCCCTTGCCATGGCCCGCGCCGGTGTTGCCGACGACTATGAAGGCTACCTGTCCCGCCTGCAATCCTATGTGGAGCAGAAGTATGCGGAGAACGGCGGCCTGCATGAGGTAAAAGCCACCGAATACCACCGGATCGCCCTGACCGCGGCGGCCCTGGGCGGCGATCCCACCGCCTTCGGCACGAAGCCGGACGGTACCGCCATCGACCTGGTGGCCGACGGCACCTATAACTGGCAGGGGGAGAATGAGCTGGGCGCACAGGGTCTCAACGGATGGATCTTCGCCCTGCTGACCATGGACGCGGTAGGCGCGGAAGTCCCTGCCGACGCCCGGTACAGCCGGGAGAGTATCGTGGATGCCATCGTCTCCGCCCAACTGCCGGACGGCGGCTTCTCCCTGGGCGGCAGCGATATGGATGTGGATATCACCGCCATGGCCCTGCAGGCGCTGTCCCCCTATCAGGCGCAGTACCCGGAGGCCATCGACGCGGCGCTGAACGCCCTGTCGGCTGTTCAGCTTCCCTCCGGCGGCTTTGAGAGCTGGGGCGCCCAGAGCAGCGAGAGCGGCGCCCAGGTGATCCTGGCTCTGTGCGCGCTGGACGTCGATCCCGAGTCGGATGAACGCTTCCAGAAGGCGGAGGGCAACGTGATCGACGCGCTGCTGGCCTTCTGCACGGAGGATGGCGGCGTTGCCCACGAGAAGGGCGGCCAGGCCGACGCTATGGCCGGCGAACAGGCCATGCAGGCGCTGGCCGCCATGGCCCTGCGGCAGCAGGGCGCGGGACGGTTCTTTGACCTGACCGGTGTTCATCCCGTCCAGCTGGAAACGACTCCGGATACCACCACGGAGACCCCCGCGGAGAGCGGCACGTCCTTCCCTGTTCTGCCTGTTATATTGATCGTCGCCGCCATCGCGGCGGCACTGGTGCTGATACTGCGAAAGAAAAGAGAGAAAAAAGCATGAATGAGATCACGATCACCATTCTGAAGTCCATCAACAGCGTCATCGCCGGTAAGGAAGCGGTGGTGGAAAAGGTGCTGATGGCGATTTTGTCCGGCGGCCATGTGCTGCTGGAGGACGTGCCCGGCGTGGGCAAGACCACGCTGGCCATCAGCTTTGCCCGCACCTTGGGCCTGGATACCCGCCGCGTGCAGTTCACCTCCGACACCATGCCCTCGGACATCCTGGGCTTCTCCGTCTATAACCGGGAGACCGGCAATTTCGACTATAAGCCCGGCGCGGTGATGACCAACCTGCTGCTGGCCGACGAGATCAACCGTACCTCCAGCAAGACCCAATCGGCGCTGCTGGAGGCCATGGAGGAGTACCACGTCACCGTGGACGGCCAGACCTATCCCCTGCCGGAGCCCTTTGTGGTGCTGGCCACCCAGAACCCGGTGGGCTCCGCCGGTACGCAGCTGCTGCCGGCCGCCCAGTTGGACCGCTTCCTGATCCGCACCTCCATGGGCTATCCCGATGCCCAAAGCCAGATCGACATCCTGAAGGAGCGCCACCACGAGAACCCGCTGGACAAGCTGACGGCGGCGGTGAGCCGTGAGCAGCTGCTCTCGTTGATGAACGACGCCCGCCAGGTACATATCTCCGATCCGGTGTACGCCTATGTGGTGGAGCTGGTGACGGCCACCCGCGAAAATGAGTATATCGAGCTGGGCGTCAGTCCCCGCGGCGCGCTGGCTTTGTGCCGTATGGCCAAGTCCTGCGCCTATGTCCGGGGCCGTGACTATGTGATCCCGGAGGATGTGGCCGCCGTATTCGATGATGTGTGCTGCCACCGCCTGGTGCTCAGCGCCAAGGCGCGGTTGCACCGCCTGACCGCCGCCAACGTAACGGCGGAGATCGTGAAAACCGTGAAAATGCCCCAGGTGCAGGAGAAGTGACCATGACGGCTTTGCTTGTGTGGCTGGTGTGTCTTGTCTGTGCCGCGCTGTGGTATGTGCTGACCGCCTCCGCCGCGGCCCTGACGGCGGCTGCCGCTCTGGTGCTGGCTGCCCTGTCGGGCATTATCATGGCGCTGGCTGCCCGCCGCCGCGTGACGGTGGAGTGGGAGACGCCCCAGACCGGCGTGGCCCACCAGCCCTGTACCCTGACGGTGCGGGCCGTCAATGGCTCGGCGCTGCCCCTGCCCTGCATCCGTGTCTGGCTGCGGACAGAGAACCTGCTGACGGGCCAGACGGCCGCCATGACCCTGCCCCTGTCCGCCCCGCCCCGCCGCGCCGGAGAGCGCCGGGTGACGCTGGAGGATCCCCTGTGCGGCGTCTACCGCCTGCGTGTGGAAAAGGCCCGGGTCTATGACCTGCTGGGGCTGGTCGGCTTCGTCCTGCCCGCCATGGAGCGGCGGGAGTTCCCGGTGGAGCCCGACCTGTTGGAACTGCGGCTGAACCTGCCTCTGCGCACCGGCGTCAGCGACGACAGCGACAGCTATTCCCAGGAGCGGCCCGGCTATGACTTTGCCGATACCTTCCAACTGCGGGAGTACGTTCCCGGCGACAGTGCCAAGCAGATCCACTGGAAGCTCAGCAGCAAGCTGGACCGTCTGGTGGTCCGTGACCCCGGTCTGCCGCTGGAGCGCAGCGTCCTGCTGCTGTGGGAGCGCCGGGCGGAGCGCGAGACGCCCCGTCAGGCCAGCGCCATGGCGGAGCTGGTGGTCTCCCTGGCCCGGGAGCTGCTGCGGCAGGGCGTCCGCTGCCAGGCGGCGTGGAACGATGCCGCCGGACAGGACTGCGCCCTGTATGAATTAGAGGACGAGACGGCGCTGTACGACATGCTGCCCAAGCTGCTATCCGCCGCCGCAAGTCCTGGACTGGAGAGCGTGGCGGAGCTGTATCTCCGCCAATACGGCCGCCCCAGCGGCAAGACCGTGTATATCTCCGCCGGAGACTGTCCCGCCCTGGAGCGGTTGTGCGACCCGGCGGAGCTGGTGGGCCTGTTCTGCGCCGCCGAAGCGCCCCGGGACTTCCCCGGCCGCAGCTATTGCTTCGATCCCGCCGCGGAGGACGCGCTGTACGAGATCGACCTGTATTGACCGACTGTTTTATAAGAGGTACCCCTTTGAAGAACGAAAACGCCCTGACCCTGACGCCTGTCCGGGAGACAATTTCATCTCTGCCCCTGGCTGTCGCGGAGCGCGGTCTCGGGGCGCTGCTGGTGTACGCCGGACTGCTGGGCGCCATGTGCGCCGCCTTCGGCTGGCAGCCCGCGTGGGCGGCCATGGCCCTGGGCACAGCGACGCTGCTGCTGGCCGTATGGTGCGCCATGGGCCGCGGCTGGCGGCAATGGCTCCCTGTGGGACTGGCGCTGCTGGCCGCCGCGTGGTGCCTGCTGCTGCCCCAGGCGAGGGACAGCGCCGCCGGGCTTATTAACAGCGTGCTGGCCTATGTCCAGGCCCTGACGGGACGCATCCATCTGCCCCTGGCCTGTGAGGAGACCGCAGCCCTCTGGGCCGCCATCCCCGCCTGCATGGTGCTGGGCGCCCTGCTGGGCTCTCTGGCGGTCTATGCTCCGGTATCGGGGCCTGTGCTGGCGCTGGGCTGCGTGGTACTGGCCATGGTGAAGGGCGAAGGCAGCGGTCTGTGGCTGGCCATTCTGTGTCTGGGCGCGGCGCTGCTGTGTCTGGGCCGGAGAAAGAGCTGCCGCCCCACCCCCGCTGTATCGTTGTGGACGGCGGCGCTGCTGCTGGTCCTCGGTGCGCTGACAGCGGGCGTCGTGGCCCTGACGGGCCTGAATACAACATTGAACCCGGAGCGCGCCAACGATTCCCTTCGTCAAAGCATCCACGCCCTGCGTTATGAGAGCGCCCATCAGGCCATGCCGGAGGGCGACTTTGCCGCCGGTGTGGATTTCTCCGATACTCCCATGCTGGAGGTGACGCTGTCCCAGCCGGAAGCCCTGTATCTCCGCGGCTTTATCGGCCAGCGCTATACCCGCCAGGGCTGGGAGAATCTGAGTGCCGAGAGCCTGTCCCAGCAGGCGGGAGACGTCTATTGGCTGCAGAGCAATGACTTCTTTGCCCAGACCCAGTTGAGCCGCCTGGCCTCCCTACTGAATTTGGATACCCCTGCTATTGATGTGCAGGTGGATGTGTCCGGCGCCTGCCGCCGCTATGCCATCCTGCCCTATGAGCTGTCCGGCAGTGAGCGATGCGATACCGCCCAGCTGCGTGATACCCTGCCCGGCGGCGGACGGCACGACACCTATGCCGCCACCGGCAACCTGACTGCCCGGGCCTATGAGCTGCTGGACATATTGAGCCAGCATCTGGATGACCCGGCCCTGAAAACGTATCTGACCCAGGAGACGGCCTACCGTCAACTGGTTTACGAGAATTACCTGACCATCCCCGAGGATACCCAGAAAACGCTGGCGGCGTTTCTGGGCAAGGCTCCGGCGTCCATCACCTCCTACGAGGCCAAGACCCGGATCCTGACCTGCCTGGCGGATACGGTGGAATATGACGAGAGCCCCGTGGAGCTGCCGCCGGACACCGATCCCGTCAGCAGCTTTCTGCAGGAGACGGGCCGGGGCAGCGCCGTGCAGTACGCTACGGCGGCTGTCATGATGCTGCGCTACTACGGCATTCCCGCCCGGTATGTGGAGGGCTACATCATCACGCCGGACATGGTGTCCGGCAAGAGCGGTGAGACGACCGTTACCCTTACCGGCAACGACGCCCACGCCTGGGCGGAGTACTATGAGGACGGCGTGGGCTGGATCCCCTTCGAGACCGCTACCCCTTATCTGGGCGTCATGCCCCAGTCCGATTGGCGCTGGTTCCAGCCGGATGACAACGCCGACCTGACCGGCTCCAAGGCCCAGGAGGGCGGCGGAAGCCAGAACCGTACCGTCCGCCACAGCACGGTGGAGACACTGGACGAGTCCACGGATCAGCCGGAGACCATCACCATCTGGCAGGAATTTTCCTCCACGCTGCAGGGTCTGTCCGCCGTTCACGCGGGCCGCTGGCTGCTGCTGTTGCTGCTGCTGGCCCTGATCGCGCTGGTGCTGGCGGTGATCCTGCGCCGCCGCCGCGTATGCCGCCGCCGCCGGATCGACTTTGAAAGTGCCGACTGTGCCCGCGGCACCGCCGCCCTGTTCGCCTATGCCATGGAGCTGATGTGGCGCGGCGGCCTGCCCCGGGAAAACGGCTCTCTGCTCCAGCAGGACGAGGCCGTGTCAGCCTGGGCGGGAAAGCCGGTGGATTTCCGATCCTTGGCCTGGATGAATGCCGAGGCCTGTTACAGCGCGCACCCCATCACCGAGACCCAGCGTGCCCAGATGCGGTACTTTGCTGACGACACGCTGCAAAGCTTCCGCCGGAGGCTGAAGCCCTGGCAGAAGCTGTACCAGAAATGGATCCAATGCATGTATTAAGGAGGAAAAGCGGATGAAAAAACGGATCGTATCGCTTTTCATGGCGCTGGTCATGACCCTGTCCCTGCTGCCCTCTGCATGGGCGGCGGAGCTGACCGCTCCGCAGGAGGATGCTGCCTCGACAGTGGAACCGTCCGCGCAGGAAGTGCCGACTGCCGCTGCGGAAGCGATGTCCGCCGCGGAGCAGGATGCCGAAGCAGAGCTGACCGAGGAAAACAGCTTCCTGCTGCTGGCTTCCAACGGCGTCAAGGTCATTATTGAGCCTGAGCGGGTAGCTTATCAGCCCGGCGACACCGTGGCCCAGGCGCTGGAGCGCACCGGCCATGCTTTTACCGGCCTTGAATTGGAATACATCTCCGCCATCGACGGCAGCGAGGGCTCCTATAACCGTTATAACGACAAGGGCGGTTATGACCTGGCCCAAAGCGCGGCGCAGATCAAGGCGTTCATGTTTGTGACGTTCTCCTTTGATAAAAAGACGGCGGAGGCGCAGGCCACGGCGCTGTACTGTATGGCAGACCAGATGCTGGCATGGGAAAAAGCCGAAGCCCCCGTACAGAAATTTGCCCGGCAGGCGTATGACGCCGCCCACGAGGCTTTGCTGGACGGCGGCGACTTCGCCGCGCTGGCGGATACCCTCCAGCAGAGAATGGCGCAGTATCAGGATTTCCTGGACGCGGAGAAGTATCCTCTGTCCCTGACCTTTCGGGACAG
Organism: uncultured Oscillospiraceae bacterium; assembly: GCA_934589145.1. Classification (GTDB taxonomy): domain Bacteria; phylum Bacillota; class Clostridia; order Oscillospirales; family Oscillospiraceae; genus Vescimonas. The sequence continues at coordinate 35,838 of CAKTNW010000009.1, forward strand.
TAGCGGCGAAGCGTTGACAGAGTATACCTTTGTGGCGGAGAATCCCTACGGTACTTGCGAAACCTTTACCCAGGACGACACGCTGGCGCTGGCTGCCGGCGACTATACCTTTACCCTGACCTCCGGCTATAATGGCGCTTTCGGAGCCATCACCGTGGACGAGGGCGGCGCCGTAACCGTAGGCGGCCAGACGGTCAAGACACTCAAAGTTCCCCAGGGGCTGGAGTGGATCGCGCAGCCCCGGCTGCTGACGGTAACAAACGGCGACCCCGAGAAGGATATCTATCCCGCGGAAGGCGGCCAGAACCATACCTCCATGGCACTGCTGCCGGATACGGTGAGCCGCCGCGGCCAGCTGTATCTCTACGCTGTGCCCGGCGCGGATGCCGCTGCTGGTCAGTGGAACGGCGGGGCGCTATCGCTTTACGCCTGCTATACCACCGTGACCGGCAAAGAGCAGGCGATCAAGCGCGCCTGGCTCTCTGACAGCGACGCGCTGACCGACCTGGTGGGAACCGGGATCCAAGGCAGTACCCTCCGCCTGGAAGCCCGGGCCGCCACGGACGGTTATACCATGTACCAAACCTGGACGACGGAACTGGAACGTGTTCCCACGCTTTGCGCCCTGTCCGTAACGGCGGACGGCATCGCCCAGAACATCGGCTTCCGCAGCGGGGTCAATGATTACACCTGTACCGTTACCTCGGATTCCGTGGAGCTGACGCCTGCCGGTTTCGGCGGCGCGTATACCGTTACCGTCAATGGAGAGCCCCTGACCGATGGCCGTTATGTCCTGCCTCTGGCCGAGGGTGAGACGGTGGTCTCCGTGACCGTGGCGGCGGATAACGGCCGCGCAAACACCTATACCATCACCTTTGCACGCGTCCCCGCTGTTGCGGTCACCGTGACGCACGACGCGGATGTGACCGTGAAGATCTACAACGCTGCCGGCGCGGAGATCGGCTGCAGCGAAGACGGCACATACCCCCTGACGCCTGGCGGCAGCTATGTGTATATCGCCACCAAGGCGGTGTATTATCACACCACCGGCGCGTTTACCGTGCAGGATGGCCTGGTGGTGGAAGTGGCCGCCCCCTCTACGGAGGATCATCTGAACAGTCTGACACTGGCTTCCGCCGTGAATAAGGCACAGAGCGATAAATACCTGGCGGAGGAAGATTTCCAGAAGGCGCGGCATACCTACGAGGCGCGCGTTGATGATAGTAACGACGCCCTTTATGCCTGGGCAGAAGCGGACGATGGCTGTACCGTCGCGGCCATGCAGCAAAGCGGCGGCGAGACACCGATCCCCGGTAAGCAGGATCGCGGCACCAAGATCGACGGCGGCGTGACCACCGGTGCACAGACGCAGGTCTTTACCGTCCGAGTGTCGTCCCCGCGGGAGGAGAACGTTCAGCACTATCAGGAGTATCAGGTGACCTTCTGCAAGGATCTGACGCTGTTCGACGCAGAACTGGCCGTCGACGGCGCGGAGACCGCCTTTTATCAGGTGGCCGATGGCCAGGTCACAGATATCCCCTATTTTGATGGTGAGAAGTACGACTACCGTGCCACCATTGTCCGCGCCGCCGAAGAGGCGGAATTTACCGTTACCCTGCCCTACGAGGGCAACACTCTGCGTGTCAACGATGTGGATTATCCCCTGGATACCGATCCGGAAACCGGAAAAGCTCTGCTGACGACCACCGTCACCCTGCCGCTGGACAGTACCAAGGATGAAGAAGCATTTGTCCTGACCGCCCATAACAGCGAGAGCGCCGATGCCCTGCCGCATACCTATACGGTGACATTGAAGAAGGGCGACCCTATTTCCACCACTATTATCGTGGCTGACAGCAAAGGCGAGACCATTGACGGCGCGCTGGCGGCGGTATACGATGGCCGCAGCAATACCCGTGTCTGGCCGGACGCGAACGGGAATTTCCAGCTGGTGGACGGCCTGTCCTACACCTGTGTGGCCACCTGTGCCGGGTATGTGGGCGCATCTGAGGAATTTACCGCCGGCGCGAAAGCGAGCACGATCACCATAAAATTGACCGCCGCGCCTGATAGCTCCTATGGCGAAGGCGTTACCTCCCGCTGGCCCTCCTTCCGGGGCAATGATGACGCCAACGGCGTGGTAACGGACGCAACCCCTATCTCTCGGGAGACGGCGGTGCTCAGCTGGGCCAACAAACTGGGCTCCGGCTATGATTCCTCCGCCGTCAGCTGCCCCATCCTCATTACAGAGGGCGACGTGGATTACCTGATCGTATACAGCGGTACCACGCTGTATAAGGTAGAGTCCGTCACCGGCACGGTGGTAGCCACCGGTGATATGTACTGCACTTCAAGCTTTGCCATCAACTCCGCCACCTATGGCGACGGGATGCTGTTCGTGGCGCTGAAGGACGGCATTGTCCAGGCGTTTGACGCCGCTACGCTGCGATCCCTTTGGCTGTATCAGGATCCCTTGAAGGGCCAGCCCAACTGCCCCATCACCTATTACGACGGCTATCTCTATACCGGCTTCTGGAACAGCGAGACCAAGAACGCCAACTATATCTGCCTGTCCGCCACCGATGAGGATCCCTCCCAGACCATGGAGCGCAAGCTGGCCCGCTGGACCAGCGCTTCCGCCGGCGGCTTCTATTGGGCGGGCGCCTACGTCTGTGACGACTATCTGCTGGTAGGTACCGACGACGGCGACAGCCGGTACCTGAACTATACCGGCGCGGTGCTGTGCATCGACCCGGATACCGGCGCGGTGCTGGACAAGCTGGAGGGCCTGCGGGGTGACGTCCGCTGCAACATCGCCAAGGCCGGCGACCGGTTCTATTTCACCTCAAAGGGCGGCTATTTCTACTCAGTCAGCATGAATGGCACCAGCTTTGACCGGGACAGCCTGAAAAAGATCTATCTGGACAACGGCGGCAATGACGAGAGCCGTCCGCCAATGAGCACCTGCACGCCCGTGGTGTACAACGGACGGGCCTATATCGGCGTATCCGGCACCTCTCAGTTCGGCGCGTATTCCGGCCATAACATTACCGTCATCGACCTGGCCACCTGGAGCATCGCTTACACGGTGCCCACCATGGGCTACCCCCAGACCTCTGGCCTGCTGACCACTGCCTATGACGGCAGCGTGTACGTTTATTTCTTCGACAATTACACGCCTGGCAAGCTGCGGCTGCTGAAGGATAAGCCCGGCCAGCGCTCGGCGGAGCTGATCACCCAGGAGGTCAATACCGTACAGGACGATGAACAGGTCATTGACGCGGCCTATGCCCTGTTCACTCCGGTGGATGATCAGGCCCAGTATGCCATCTGCTCGCCGATCTCCGACGAATACGGCACGCTGTATTTCAAGAACGATTCCGCGAACCTGATGGCGCTGACCAATACCGTTACCAAAATGACGGTCACCAAGCAGCCGGCCAAAACTACCTATCAGGCGGGCGAGACCTTTGACCCCGCCGGCATGGAGATCACCCTGACCTATGCCAACGGCAAGACCCGCACGCTGCCCGCCAGCCGCACCATCAACGGCAAAACCATTCCGTATTTCACCTGGAACGCGAAGGTGACGGAGGATGACGAGGACTTCGTCATCAACTTCGCTCCCCTTATGTACAGCAGCGACGAGACCGGCGCGGCTGTGGCCGTGACCCAGACCGCCACCCTGCGCCTGACGGTCATACCGATCGAATACCCTGACGGTGATGTCAACGGCGACGGTGTGGTGGATGTATACGACGTCCAGCGGCTGTATGAGCATTGCTGCGGCATCAAGGAACTGAGTATTCCGGCACAGGAACGTTCCGATTTTAACCATGATGACAGGGCGGACGTTCTGGATCTGCAGATGCTCTACACGTTCCTGATCTCCGGCAAGTGGGAAAACGCCTCCAGCAGCACTCGGGCAGCCGCCATGAAGACCTCCGCCGCCCAAACAGAGGACACCCAGCAGAGCCAGACGCACCTGCTTTCCGTAAGCAATGTGCTGGCAGCCTGGAGCCGCAAGGGAAGCGGCGATCAGAAGAGCGGCGCGCAGGCCAGGCCGACAGCGGCGGTTCTGACGCAGACGGCTGCCGTGAAGCAGCTTGCCTCGTCCAGCAAATACCCCAAGGGCGACGTCAATGGTGATCATACGGTAGACGTATACGATCTGCAGCGGTTGTATGAGCATTGCAGTGAGAGCAACAAATTAGGCATCACGGCCCAGAATCGTGCCGATCTCAACGGCGACGGATTCGCCAATATCCTGGATCTGCAAATGCTTTACACCTTCCTTGTTTCCGGCAAGTGGGAAACATCTCCCAGCGATACCCACGCCATTACGGTAAAGACCACCGCTCCGCAGACAGCGGAGACCGAGCAGGGCAAGGAATACAAGCTGCGGATGAGCGATGTGTTCACCACCTGCGGCCATGACGTCACTTATACCCTGGACGGCGGCGACCACGGCACCCATACCAAGCTGGCATCGGACGCTGACGGCCGGTTCTTGTCTTTCGCCCGCCCCGAAACAGGAACGGATACCCTTACCATTACGGCCACATGCACGCAAGACAAGACGGTCACAGCCACCCATACCATCGCCATCACTGTTACCGAGGGCGAGGCGGGGGACGAGCGCCAGTACGGCTATGACGAGACCCCCGCCAGCAGCGTCACCGTCTATGTGACCATCTCCAACGACGGTGTGCCCATCATCGGCAACGATAAAGACCACACGATTCTCTCCCATCTGAAGGTAGAGGTGCCCTACTTCGATCTGGCCAACTACGGTCTGGAGGAGTTCTACCGCTATGGCACCGATGGCGGCCGTGGCGGCTATGTCAATGAGGATCTGATCCGCCGCCCCACGGCGCTGCATCTGTACCTTTACATGCTGGGTGTCTACTGTCAGGGATATAAACCCGAACAGGTGAAAAACGGCGAAGCGGAGATTGTGGGTGCCGTCTCCAACCACACAGTTTACGACGACTTGCTGGAGAATCCTGCACCGGCGAACTGGGGCGAGAAGTTGGCGCTGAACATTACCGGCTCTGCCACCAGCATGTATATGCAGCAGTTCTGGGGCCACGATGAAAACTTGATGTACTACCGCAACCATGTGTATCCCCTGATGTCCCCCGGCTGGGGCAGCACAGCGGACTATATTCTGCTGTCTGATGGCGATACCATCGACCTGGCCATGTTCAGCGACTGGAAGTTCTGGAGCGACGGCGGTGCGTTCGTCTGCTTTGACAAGGACGAATATAATCTCGAGACCGGCGAAACGCTGACCTTCAAGGCCCAGAAGTACGATACCCAGTCGGTGTCCGACGGCGGTACCGAGACCATGACGCCCATTTCCGGCATGACCGTGGCCGTCTATGACGCCAACTGGAATAAGGTGGCAGATGTCGCGCCTACGGATGATACCGGAAACGCTTACGAGTATACCTTCCTGAAGGCCGGCGACTATTACCTGCTGGCTACTGACCCCAAGGCGGGTTTCGACCTTGAGACGGGCACCAGCGCCGCCCGCCTCGCGCCGGCCACCGCCCGCGTCCATGTGAGCGCGGCCAGCTGATACCTGACAACTGAATACCGGACGGCCCGCCCGGCGCGCAGAGCGCCGGAAGCGGAATGGGGTGCAAATCCCCGCGAACAGGTCACTGTGAAGCCTCCTTACGGAGGATCAGTCAGATACGCTCAGGGCCGTCCGGAAAAGCTCCTGCCTGTACCGGGATGCTGCCAGATTAAGGCAACATACGATTTCGGCGGGAGCAAAACTGCGGTGCTTTCCGCCGAAAGGCTTTACATAGAGAAAAATTACACGAAAGGAACACAAAAAATGAAAAAGAGCAAACGTCTGTTGTCGTTGGTTCTGGCATTGACCATGGTGTTCTCCCTGATGGGGAACGCGGTGGTTACCGCTTGGGCCGATGACGAACCGCAGCCCACCCAGGAGACTGTTGCCTCCGCAGGGGAAACGACCCCCACCGAGCCTACTCCCACCGAGGGCGAGGAGGAGACTCCCGGTGCCCCCGCTGCGGATCCCGCTGACCCCGCCGATCCCGAGGAGCCTGCCCAGCCCACCGAGGGCGAGGAGGAGACTCCCGTTGTCACCCCCGTCCCCACCCGCAAGGAGGGCTATCCCGCCGAGACCAGTGTCAAGGTCAAGACCGGTACGGCTTATCTGCTGGCTGATCTGCAATACGGCAGAATCTTTGAGCCTGTGGATGGCAAGGGCCTAAAGTCCACCGACTACTACTATGAGCGTTCCACCGATGGCGGCGAGACCTGGAGCCCCATGACCAGCTTTGCTGACGCCATGTTCGGCATGACCACCATTCAGGTCACCGAGAATGTTGCCGGTGTGTATACCTACCGTTTCTATGCCTCTTATGACGGCGTGAACTTCTCTACCGACACCTGGACGCTGATCCTGACCGTGGAAGACGACCCCACCATGAACTACGCCTTCTATGTGAGCCAGGACTACACCGGCGGCTATCCCACCATCAAGCTGTACAACGTCACTACCGATGCCGAGGGCAACGAAGTCCTGGGCGACGAGATCGAGAATGTATTCCTGTACAGCAACTTCACCGACACCCTGCCCGAGGGCGAGACGGAGTATGATCCCGCCAACGGCCAGTTGGTCAGCAATTATCAGATGTTCTACGCCAGCCTTAACTCCGGTCGCTATGCTTACCGTGCTTTCACCACTGACGGTACGGCGCTGGGCGGCATGACGCTGGAGCTGCCCACCGATTCCAACGTGGACGGCGGCGCGGGCGGCGGCAGCAAGCTCTACCTGCAGTGCAACTCCTTCTATACCACCAGCAGAAAGACCGACAACACCTATTTCACCGCTGACGAGTACCATGTCCGCGTGACCTGCCCCATCATGAAGTGCGACGCGACCATGGGCGAGCCCTATGTCAAGGGTAACTATACTTACTATCCCACCGTGCTGTACGCCGCCGGCAACGCCTGCCTGTACAACACCTATGCCTATCCTGACATTGACGGCTACATCTTCTCCCAGAGCATCAACCAGACCTACACCGCCAGCTACCGTGCCGGTACCAGAACTGTGAACATCGCTACCGGTGTTATGCTGGACGTTACCGTTCCCTCCAACGCCACCTTCGGCCTGTACTTCCAGTGGAACAACTTCAACACCACCGAAGTGGCCCCTGTCTGCGCCGATGAGGAGATCCCCTTTGCCGACCGCTGGACGGACAACAAGGACGGCACCAAGACGGCCCAGTACTTCATTTCCAAGGGCAACAGCAACTACACCTGGCGTCTCAGCGACGACACCCATGTGACCCAGGCGGGCTGGCTGACCAGCCAGCAGGCCAACGCCGAGCTGACCTTCGGCTTTGCCGATGACGCCGCCACCGACCGCCTCTCCCATGATTTCAGCAATCTGGGCAGCGTGACCATCAACCGTGACGAGGCCGACCTGCAGATCAACCTGGACCCCACCGGCTTCGAGGCCATCACCGGCACCACCCGTGTCCGTGCCTATCGCCATTGGCAGCTGATCAACTCCGACGCCGCCAACATCATGGTGGAGCCTGACTTCCATTGGAACACCCTGTCCGGCGATGCGGATATCGCCACCGTCAACGGCGGCAACACCACCGCCAACTGGGCCGACATCACCCCCGGCGCACAGGATTCCGTCATTGCCGTCTACTATGACAGCGTGGACGTGAACCCCGGCAACCACGGCAGCCACGGCGGCCTGTATCCCGCCACCAACCCTGAGCGCGTGGGCGTCATCGTGGTGGGCGGCACCGGCGTGACCCACGGCACCGCCGACGCGGACGTGGACTTCAACATCGCCCCCGGCGCAACCACCACCCGTTCCGCGGACTGGGACTATAACTATGACACCTGGTTCTATGAGGCCGGCGAGACGAACCCCGCTCTGAACTTTGCCGTCACCTCTACCGGTGACACCACCGTTGAGTACGCCTTTGTTACCACCGACAGCGGCATGACCAGCACCCTCTCTGGTTTCTCCGCTGTTACCGCCGGTGCGGATGGCCGCTACACCGTGCCTCTGAACGCCTTTAACACCGCCGGCACCAACGGCGGCACCGTCATCATCAAGATGACCGACGCCACCGGCGTCAGCTACCGCCTGGTGCGCGTGGCCAAGGTCGCCATCACTGCCGAGAACGCCTCCAACCCCGGTGAGGACATCATGCCCGGCGACCAGGTGAAGCTGAGCTTCAAGGGTATGTACCGCGCTGTCAACAAGATCTCCGGCATTTTCAACCCCACCACCTTCAAGCCTACCTATTATGCCGGTGAGACCAAGTTCGAGGGTACCCTGGGCCAGTACCAGAAGATGGACAATGCCACCGTTACCGTCACCATCCCCACGGATGTGACCTTCGCCGACGGCGCGTCCACCACCGAGTACACCCTTACCAACGGTTATACCTTTGGCAGCATGTACTCCGCCGCCAACCCCTTCGCCTTCCTGTATAACATGACCGATACCGGCGTGGGCACCAACTTCAACGCCGTTATCGTCACCTATTACCTGAACCACTATGCCGATGCCGCTGTCACCGTGGCCCGCAAGGTTACCTTTGATACCAAGCTGGTTATCACCGACGACAGCGGTAAGACCGTTGACAATGTGACCGTCACCCTGCTGGATCGCAACGGCAACGCTGTTACCCCCAACGAGGACGGCACCTACACTCTGGGCTATGGCCCTTACTCCTACACCATGTCCAAGGACGGCTATGTTGTCACCCGCGGTAGCTTCTCCCTGGGCAGCGCTGACGCTGACAAGGTGAAGGACGGCGTCCTGACCCTTGACGCCACCATGCCCAAGGCTGGTGAAAACGCATGGGACGGCACCACCAAGACTGAGCCTGCCAAGGACGACAACGGTGTGTACCAGATCGGCACCGCTGCCGAACTGGCCTGGTTCGCCGCCACTGACGGCAAGTCCAGTGCCAAACTGACCGCCGACATTGATTTGGCTAGTCATGACTGGACGCCCATGAGCAAGCTCTACGGCACCCTTGATGGCAATGGTTATATGATCAAGAATTTGTATGTCAACAGCAAGCTGCGCGGAGGTATCTTTGAATACCTGAAGACCGGTGCCGCTGTGATGAATCTTGGTGTCAGTGGTGAAGTGACTGGCACTGCAACGCAGGCGGGTGGCATTGCGGCCTATGTGGAAGCCAATGCTGCGATCGCCAACTGCTACAGCGCCGTGGATGTCACCTCTAAGAAGCACGCTGGCGGCATCGCGGGCTATACCGCTGTCGGTGCCATCATCACCAACTGCTATGCCAGCGGCAAAATCACCACCACCTCCACCAACGAGTGCTATCTGGGCGGTATCTGCGGCACCTTCTACAGCAACGCCAACGGCGCGACCCTGACCAACTGCTACAGCATTGGTACTGTCACCGGTTCTGGCGGTACCACCTCCTATGTGGGCGGCCTGACCCCCAGCACGAACACCACGAACTATGTGGATAACTGCTTCTATCTGGAGAACACCGTTACCAAGGAAAGCCCCAAGTACGGCATCACCGGCCTGGGCACCGCCAAGACCGTTGACGAGATGAAGTCCGCCATCGAAGCGAATGACCATCCCTATAAGGCTCAGATGCTGGCTGACCTGGCTGTGATCGCGCAGGAGATCGCGGACAAGGCCGCCGCCAAGGCCGTCGACGATCTGATCGATGCCATCGGCGACGTGACCCTGACCGACGACTGCAAGGCGAAGATCGACGCCGCCCGCAAGGCCTACGACGAGCTGACCGATACCCAGAAGGAGCTGGTCAATAACCTGGAGACCCTGACCGCCGCCGAGGCCGCCTATGAGGCGCTGGTCAATCAGGCCGCCGCCAAGGCCGTCGACGATCTGATCGACGCCATCGGCGACGTGACCCTGACCGACGGCTGCAAGGCGAAGATCGACGCGGCCCGCAAGGCCTACGACGAACTGACCGATGCCCAGAAGGAGCTGGTCAGCAATCTGGAAGCCCTGACTGCTGCCGAGACACAGTATAAGAAGCTGGCTGACGACAGAGCCGCCGCTGACGATGTTATCGACAAGATCAATGCCATCGGCAAGGTGACAAAGAAGAGCGGCGACGCCATCAAGGATGCCCGCGATGCCTACGATGCCCTGACCGACGATCAGAAGGCGCTGATCTCCGATGAGACCCTGCAGACCCTGATCGACGCCGAGAAGCGTTATAGAATCCTCAAGAGAAATGAGAACGGCTATGACTCCGGCGTGTATAAGGATCTGATGGACGGCGAAAACAGCGGCACCGATGCCAAGGCCGACGGCAAGGACGTCAAGTCCCAGAACACCGGCGACGACAGCCACATGGCCCTGTGGCTGGGCGGCGCGCTGCTGTCCGCCGCTGCGTTGGCTGTGCTGGCCAAGAAACGTCGTCAGGACGTGTAAGCGACCCCATAAAAATTCCCGCAGGGGCGGCGTGAGCCGCCCCTGCCCCCGGAGGCTTCTATGAAACACCCTATCCCACATCTGGCCGCCCTGCTGTGTGCGCTGGCGCTGTGCCTGTCTCTGCTGACCGCCTGCGGCGGTTCCTCTGCCGAAACAGAGACGGCGGGCGCCTGCACCGTGTCCATTTCCTGCGCCACCATTCTGGATAACCGCGGCCAGCTCAACGCCGCCAAGGCCGACTACGTCCCCGACGACGGTGTGATCCTTCCCGCCACGGAGGTCGCCTTCGCCGCGGGAGAGACCGCCTTCGACCTGCTGCAGCGGGTGTGCCGCGAAAACGGCATCCCCATGGAGTCCAGTTGGTCGCCCCTGTATAAAAGCGCGTATATCGAGGGCATCGCCAACCTCTATGAGTTCGACTGCGGCAAGCTGTCCGGCTGGATGTACAGCGTCAACGGGGAATTCCCCAACTACGGCTGCTCCGCCTATGCCTTGCAGGACGGCGACGTGATCTGCTGGGTCTATACCTGCGACCTGGGCGAGGATGTGGGCGGCGGGTACGCCGCCTCCGGCGAATAAGCGACAGAAAGCGGTACGCCAAAACGTACCGCTTTCTTTTTTCCTGTGAACATGCTATACTGTCAAAAAAGAGGTGTTGCCCATGAACCGCGCCCCACTGCGCGAAAAACTCCATCTGTCCGGCATCGACGGTGCCGCCGCGTCCCTGGCCCGCCGATACGGCCTGGGCTATGAGATCACGGCTTTCTGCATGGCGTCCGCCCTGGAGGACAGCGCCGCCGTGGCCGCCGCGGAGGCGGATGCGGCGGGCCTTGACCGCCTGTGGCTCCATGCCCCCTTTGCCGAGCTGCACCCCTGCGCCATCGACCCGCTGGTGCGGGATATCGCGGCGCGGCGCTACCGCCAGACCATCGCCATGGCCCGCCGCCTGAACGTGAAGCGTATCGTCATCCACGACGGGTATGTACCCTTCGTCTACTTCCCGGAGTGGTTCGTGGAGCAGTCTGTCACCTTCTGGCGGAGCTTCCTTCCGGAGGTGCCGGAGGATATGACCATCGCCCTGGAAAACGTCATGGATGACGGCCCCAACATGCTGGCGGCCATCATGAAGGGCGTGGACGATCCCCGCTTGGGGGTGTGCCTTGATGTGGGTCACGCCAACACCACCGTCAGCAAAACGCCGCCCATGGACTGGATCGCCCCCCTGTCCCCGTGGCTGCGGCACGTCCATATCCACAACAACTTCGGCGGCTGGGATCTGCACAATCCCCTGGGCGAGGGCGATATTCCCATGGAGCAGGTGCTGGATACCCTGCTGACCGCCTGCCCCGCCGCCACCTATACCATCGAAAACATGAACTGCGCCCCGTCCCTTGCCTGGCTGGCGGCGCAGGGCTATCTGGGAGAGATCACACTATGACCGAGCAAGAACTGCACGCATATATCGCATCCATCCGGCCGGCGGACGAGGCCGCCATGGCCGCCGCCCGCCGCCGTCAGGCGGAGCTGGCCAAGCCGCCGGGAAGTCTGGGCAGGCTGGAGGAGATGGCCGTCCGCATGGCGGGAGTCACGGGCCGGGTCTGCCCGGAGGTGAAAGAGTGCCGTGTGGCGGTGTTCGCCGCCGACAACGGTGTGGTGGCCGAGGGGGTGTCCTGCGCGCCCCAGTCCGTCACGCTGCAGCAGGCGGTCAACATGACCCGCCGCAAGACCGGCATGTCGGCGCTGGCCAAGACCTTCGGCGACGATGTGGCCGTATACGACGTGGGCATCGCCGCCGACGTCCACTGCCCCGACGTGATCGACCGCAAGGTGCGCTATGGCACCGCCGATCTGGCGGTGGAGCCCGCCATGACCCGCACCGAGGCGCTTCAGGCGCTGGCGGTGGGCATAGAGGCTGCCGCGCAGGCCAAGGCCGACGGCATTTCGGTGCTGGGCATCGGGGAAATGGGCATCGGCAACACCACCACCAGCGCCGCCGTGCTCTCGGTGCTGCTGGATACGGAGGTGGAGGCCGTCACCGGACGGGGCGGTGGATTGACCGACGAGGGCTTTGACCGGAAGAAGCAGGTGCTGCGCCGTGCGCTCCACCTGCACCATCCCGACAAAAACGACGTGCTGGACGTGCTTCACAAGGTGGGCGGACTGGACATCGCTGCCATGACCGGCGCGTTTCTGGGCTGCGCCCACGAGGGCATTGCCGCCGCGGTGGACGGCTACATTTCCGTGGCGGCGGCCCTGTGTGCCGTGCGTCTGTGCCCCGCCGCGGGAGACTATCTGTTCCTGTCTCACCAGTCCTATGAGCTGGGCTACGCCAAAGCGGCACAGGCCCTGGGCCTGACGCCCTGCCTTGCGCTGGACATGCGGCTGGGCGAGGGCAGCGGGTGTCCCCTGCTGTTCCGGGTGCTGGAGGGCGCCTGCGGCGTGATGGCGAACATGGCCACCTTTGCCGAGGCCGCCATCCAGGACGACTATCTGGAGCCCATCCGCTCCGGCGACAGCTTTACGGTGGAAACGATATGAGGATTTTACTGACCGGCGGCAGCAAAAGCGGCAAAAGCACCGCCGCCCAGCACCTGTGCCGCGCCCTGGCGGCAGGCGCGCCCATGTACTACTGGGCCACCATGACGCCCCGCGATAGCGAGGATCACCGGCGGGTCCTGCGGCACATTGCCGACCGGGCGGGCTGGGGCTTCCAGACCATCGAGCGCAGCACCGGCCTGACCGCCGTCCTGCCGGACATCGACAAAGGCGGCGTGGTGCTGCTGGACAGCGTCACCGCCGCCCTGTCCGAGGCCATGTTCGGCCCGGAATTCGACGCAGGCGCGGCGGCGGCCGTAACGGCGGAGCTGCTGGCCGTCAGCCGGTATCCCGCCCACTTCGTGTGCGTGTGCGACGACCTGTGGCGGGGCGGCGAGGACTATCCGGACTGGACGGAGGTCTACGTCCGGGGTCTTGCCCATGTGTGCCGCGCTCTGGCGGCGGAATTTGACGTGGTATGCGACATGGCGGCGGGATTGCCCCGTGTGTGGAAGGGAGCGTGGCCCCTGTGAAGGATTGGTTTTACGGCTTTTTCATGGCGTGGGGCATGTTTCTGGCGCTGCCCTGCCCGCTGAAAATATGGAACGAAAAGGCCCGCAGCAAAATGATCTGCTGTCTGCCCCTTGTGGGCTTCGTGGTGGGCGGCATATGGGTGCTGGCGGCGTATGCGGGCCGGTTTCTGTCCCGGAGCGTGGCGGGATTGCTGATCGCCGCCGCGCCGTGGCTGGTGACGGGCTTTCTCCATCTGGACGGCTTTATGGACGTGTGCGACGCGGTGCTGAGCCGCCGCGACCTGCCCCGGCGGCAGGAGATCTTGAAGGACTCCCACTGCGGGGCCTTCGCCGTCATCGGCATGGTGCTGCTGGCGCTGAGCCAGTGGAGCGTGGCCATGGCGGGGGAGAGCGTCCCCCTGCTGCCGCTGCTGGTGATCCCGGTGGCGTCCCGTGCCTGCGCGGCGTTGGCGGTGCTGACCCTGCGGCCTATGACCACCAGCCAGTACGCCGCCATGGCGGGCAGAAAGGCCCCCTATGTGGCCTTTGCCGCGTTTGTGATGGCCGCGGCAGCCGTTGTGCCGCTGGTGCTGTGGGGCAGCCTTGCCCCACTGGCGGCGGCGGTGGGCTACTGGCTGGCGGTGTGGTACGCCGACCGCCAGTTGGGCGGCATGTCTGGCGACGTATCGGGCTTCGCCCTGACGCTGGGCGAGCTATGCGGCCTTGCGGTATTGACTTTGGTGAGGTGACGAATATGGAATTGGTGATCGGCGGCGCGTTCCAGGGAAAGCTGACCTGGGCGCTCCAGCATTACGGCCTGACCATGGCCGACGTGTGCGATCTGGCAGCGGGAGACCCGGTGCCGGGCAAGAAGTGCTATTGGCATCTGGAAGCCCTGACCCGCCGCTGCGATGATGCGGAACAGTATCTGCCCCTCTTTGCGGACGCGGTGGTCATCACCCGGGAGGTAGGCGGCGGCATCGTCCCCATGGACGGCGCAGAACGGGCATGGCGGGAGGTACACGGCACGTTGGTGCAGCGTCTGGCCCGGGACGCGGCACATGTGACCCGCATTTTATGCGGACTGACGGAGGAATTGAAATGAAACTGACACTGATACGCCACGGGCAGACCCAGGGCAGCCTCAACGACCTGTACTACGGCGCGGCGGATATCCCGGTGCTGCCGGAATCCCTGGCGGAGCTCCACGAAAACGCCGCCCGCTATCCCACCGCCCCGCGGTATTTCACCAGCGGCATGCTGCGGACGGAGCAGACCTTCCGGGCTATCTACGGCGACGTGCCCCATATGCCCCTGCCGGGCCTGCGGGAGATGGACTTCGGCGACTTCGAGATGCGCAGCTATGAGCAGATGAAGGACGACCCCGCCTTCCAACACTGGATGACCGACAGTGAACATCTCCCCTGCCCCAACGGCGAGAGCGCGCCCCAGACCACGGCGCGGAACCTGAAGGCCATGGAGACGGTGCTGGCGGAGGACAGCGACGCGGTGTGCGTCATCCACGGCGGCGTTATCGCCGGGTTCATGATGACCTGGTTCGGCGGTCTGCGGGTGGACTGGTACCGCAAGGCCGGCACCGGCTATCAGGTGATTTTTGAAAACGGTGTGCCCACCCGTTGGGTGCGTGTGCCGGAGGACATATGATGGACATTTCCGCCCTGCTGAACGTGGAAAAGGGCGTCACCGCTCTCATCGGCGGCGGCGGCAAGACCACGCTGATGTATACCCTGGCGGAGGAGCTGCGCCGCCGGGGTACGGTACTCGTCACCACCTCCACCCATATCCAAAGACCGGAGCAGTACCCTGTGCTGACGGCGGCGGACGATACCGTCGTGGCCGCCGCCCTGGCGGCCCACGGCGTGGTATGTGTGGCCGACGAAAGCCCAGAGGGCAAGCTGTGCGCCCCGGCGCTGTCCTTTGAGAGGCTGGCGGCGCTGGCGGATTTCGTGCTGGTGGAGGCCGATGGCTCTAGGCGCCTGCCCCTGAAGGCCCACGCCCCTCATGAGCCGGTGATCCCGCCCAACGCCCGCCAAACGATTTATGTGGTGGGCGCCGACGGCTTTGGCCATCCTATCCGCAAGATCTGTCACCGCCCCGAGCGGTACGCCGCCCTGTGCGGCGCGACGGAGGACGACATCGTCACCCCGGCGCGGGAAGCGGCGGTGCTCCACGCGGAGGGCTACGATACCGGCTGGGTGTTTATCAACAAGGTGGAAACGCCGGAGGACTGGCGCAGCGCCGAAGCCCTGGCGGCCCTGCTGCCCGGCAAAGCCGTGGCGGGCAGCCTGTGGGAAAAGCGGTATCGGATCCTGTAAACGAAGAAAAAGGCCGTATGATCACGGCCTTTTTCATGTTTTGCGGCAAAATCCCGCAATGCGGAACGCTGTTCTATTGCGCAGAGAAGCATAACGCGGTACAATAAGACCGGAAAACGATCTCGGGAGGGCGGCTATGTTTCAGTGGAACGAGGAGAAGCTCCGCTTCATGGAGGACGCCGCCGCGTGGGGTGATTTTCACGCCCGGCTGGCGGCGGAATTGGCCCCCTACCTGCCCAGAGACGGCCACATCTGCGACGCGGGCTGCGGCACGGGGCATCTGTCCCTGGCGCTGTCGCCCTATGCCAGGCGGGTGACGGCGGTGGATATCAGCAGTGAGGCGCTGGATCTGCTGGCGGAGAACTGCCGGAAGCGGCACATGACAAACATCGCCATCCGCCGGGGCGACATCGCGCAGTTACCGCCGGAGGAACCTTATGACGCCATGGTTTTCTGCTTCTTCGGCCATATCCAGGAGATTTTAGCCATCTCGGCAGCCCAATGCCGGGGTACGGTGCTGGCCATCATGCGCAGCGACGCCGCCCACCGGTTTTCCGCCGCACAGCCTGCCATCCGCCGCGGCGGTTATCTCCGTGGCCGGGAGGAGCTGGAAAGGCGGGGCATCCCCTTTTCTGCGGCGGAGCGGGAGCTGCCCATGGGCCAGCCCTTCCGCACCCTGGAGGATGCCCGGCGGTTTTTCGAGCTGTATCGTCAGCCGGACGATACCACGCCCATTACGGACGAACTTCTGCAGGCGCGGCTGACAGCCACGGGCCGGGCGGATTTTCCCCTTTATCTGCCCCAGAGCCGCCGTTTCGGCCTGCTGCGATGGCATGCGGGCGAGGTGCCGGAGCAGACCCAAGGGATCAACTGACGAAAAGGAGCACAATTATGAATGGTATTTTTACGACCCTGCTCTATCAAATGGAGAAGCATCACGATACGGTGCTGTGTACCATCATCGCCGACAGCGGCTCCACCCCACGCGGGATGGGCGCACAGATGCTGGTGGGCGAAAAGGGCCTGCTGTGCGGCACTATCGGCGGCGGCGCGGTGGAGGGTCAGAGCATCGAGCTGGGCAAAAAGCTTTTGCAGGAGCGCCGCAGCACTGTCCATGAGTACAGACTGCACCACAACGATACCGAGGATATCGGCATGGTGTGCGGCGGCGACGTGACGGTGCATCTGCAATTCATCGCCGCCGATGACCCGGTCTGGCAGAAGCTGGCTGGCGATGTACTGCACCGCATCGCGCTGCGGCAGCCGGGATGGCTGGCGCTGGCACTGGACGGCGGTGCGCCCGAACTGCGAGACACCGCCGAGAGCGATGCGGCCCATGTTACTTTGCCCCTGCCCATCGGCGAGCGGGCCATCCTGTTCGGCGCGGGCCACTGCTCGCTGGCCCTGTGCCCGTTGCTGACCACCGTGGGCTTCCGGGTGACGGTGGTGGACGACCGGCCGGAGCTGGTGACCAAGGAGCGCTTTCCCACCGCCGACGCGGTGGTGTGCTGCGATCTTGACCATCTGGCCGACACCGTGCCCGTAGGCGGCGAGGACTATGTGGTGGTCATGACTAACGGCCACAGCCACGACTTCGCCGTGCAGGAGCAGGTGCTGCGGGGACAGTACGCCTACATCGGCGTCATTGGCTCCCGCAGCAAGACCGCCAGCGTCAATGCCAGGCTTCGGGCGGCGGGTATCAGCGAGGAGGCCATTGCCACTGTCCACACCCCCATCGGCACCGCCATCAAGGCGGTGACGCCGGAGGAGATCGCTGTGTCCATCGCCGGTGAGATGATCTGCGTGCGCGCCACGCGGCGGGAGAGCGCGGGGATAAAGCTCCGAGGCTGTCCCATGCACTAAAGATGCAGATATGACGAAGCATCTGTTTCTGACCGGCCCCAAGGGCGTGGGCAAATCTACCCTGATCCGGAGCCTGCTGGCGGCGGAGGAGGGTGCGCTGGGCGGCTTCTTCACCGTAAAGCGTGAGGGCGGTGTCTATCTGCTGCCTGCCGCCGGGGAGCGAGCCTTTACCCCAGAGAACTTTCTGTTCCGCTGCGGCCACGGCGGCGACCCGGATCGGTTCGACGCGCTGGGCTGCGCCGCGCTGGCGGATACCGCGGGATGCTGTCTGCTGGTAATGGATGAGCTGGGCCCTCATGAAGCAGAAGCCGCGCTGTTTCAGGCGGCGGTGTTCCGCGCGCTGAACGGGGATATCCCCATTATCGGCGTTTTGCAGCAGGCGGAATGTGAATTTCTCGACCGCGTCGCCCACCACCCCCAGGTGACGGTGCTGACGGTATCGGTGGAAAACCGGGACGCTCTGGCGACGGAGCTGCGCCGCTGGCGAGAAGCGCAAGAATAAAAATAGACACATGGCCCATGCCATGTGTCTATTTTTTATTCCACAATATGCACGCCGTCCATCAGACGAATCTCCGCGCGGATGTCATCCAGCAAAAGCTGGGCAGCTTCGCTGAGGGATTCACCCCGGCGGGTCATCAGATAGGATACCCGGTCAGGGGGCGGATCCGTCAGGCGGCAGATTCTGGCACGACCCTCTTGCGCCAGGGCGCGGGCGGCGGCGATGGGCACAATGGCCCACATCATCTCACTGCCCAGGAAAGTGTCCACCGCCTGCATAGAGTCGGCGTACAGCAGCGGCGTAGCCGTCAGGCCGAACCAATGATCCCGCCAGTCCTGTACAGCCTTGCGCCAGGACACCACGATCTCGTTATTAGGATCCAGCTCCTTGGGGGAGACCACGTCACCGTAGGGACTGTCCGGCGAGCAGGCCACCACCGTCTCCTCGCTGCACAGGGGAGTCAGATCCAACTGAGGATGGTAAAAGCTGTCGCCATCCATCAGAGCCATCTCCAGTTCACGGCGGGCCACCGGCTGCGCACCGGCATAGCCGGTACCTGGCAGGGTCTGTACCCACAGCGCCACTGGCAGCTTCCGGTGGAGAAAGCGGCGATAGGCCGCCGGAAGAATATACTGGTTGGTAGAGAATACCGCGCCGATCCGCAGATACTCCCGTGTGGCGGCCTCCGCCACGCCCCGAGTTTCTTCCAGCAGCGTCTGCCAGCGATAGGCCAGTGGCAGGAACCGCTGGCCTGCCTCAGTCAGCTCGATGTGGCGGATGCCCTTGCCCCGGTGGAACAGCTGCGCGCCCACCTCCGCCTCCAGCGCCTGGATGCGGTTGGTCAGCGTGGGCTGGGTGATGAACAGCGCCTCGGCCGCCGCCGTCAGCGTGCCGTGCTCCAGCACCGCCCAGAAGGTCTCCATGTCGGTGTTGTTCATGGCGTCTCCTTCCCGAATAAATATAAATTTCACCTATATTATATGTGGGTTTTATCCGTTTTACAAGAGCCAATTTGTGTGATATTGTATAGCCACAACAGGAGAGCGATACCGGTTCTCCTGAAAAACAGGATAAACCGCCATTTATATCCTACTTTTAAATTGCTTTCTTTTCTTTCTTATTTTCTCTCTTTGTTCCTGCATCCCTGTAAAGAAAAGGCCGGACGATTGTCCGGCCTTTTCTTTTTGTGGGGGAGAAGCGCGAAAGAGAGAAAAGCAAGACGGCCCGCAAGGGCCGTCTTGGTATATAATTACTCCTGCGTCTCAATGATGCCGTAGCCGCCGTTGTTGCGGCGATAGACCACCGAGACAGTGTCGTCCGCCACGTTGCGGAAGACATAGAAGGAATGATCCAGCAGGTTCATCTGCAAGATGGCCTCGTCGATGGTCATGGGCTTGACGGTGAAGCGCTTGGTGCGCACCACATGGAACTCGTCCTCCTCTTCCACATGGAACTCCGGCAGCTCCGGCTCCATGACCTCCGGCCGCAGGTTCTTGGCCAGGCGGGTCTTGTTCTTGCGGATGCGGCGCTCGATGAAACTGACGGTTCCGTCGATGGCGCCCCGCATATCACCGTCGGGATCCTCGGCCTGGGCACGGAACAGGGTGCCGTTGGCGGCGCGGATGGTCAGCTCCACGGTGCAGCGGTTTTTCTTTTCCACGGCAAAGGTCACAAAAGCGTCCGCTTCCTCCGCGAAGTACCGGTCGAGCTTACTGATCTTCTTCTCGGCGTACTCCTTAATGGAGTCGTTCAGCGCGATCTTCTTGCAGGCGAATGTGAACTTCATATTGGTTGCTCCTTTCTTGGGGTACGGAACAAAGGGTCGGGGAGGGATTTCCCCTTATCCTTGTCCACATTATAGCACATTGCCCTGCATTTGAAAAGAGCATCACAGCAATTTTAGGGAAAGTTCACAAAAGTGCAACAATTTTTGTGCGTTTCGACGAGGCGTACCAAAAATCGCGGAAATGCGGCAAAACCTCCTATGGACAAGACAGGGGCGGATGGTGTACCATAATAACCGGAAGCTTTCCAATATCCCACCCGCTTGAGCCGCGCCCTGGTGCAGGACGCGGCCCCTTTTTATGCAGTTGGCGAAAAGCGATCCCGTTTGCGCTTGCGCCCGTGCTTTTGCGGGGTGGGGTGACCCCGCCCTGCCTATATTTTGCCGGTCTTGTGCAGCGCCTCCAGGCTCAGCTCACCGGCCAGCTTGAACAGCGTGTCGCTGATGACCCGCTCCACCGGCAGCCCTGCCTGCTGGCCGACCTTGCGGTAAAACTCATAGAGATATTTCGGGATCTGTATCGTCACTTCCTTCATACTATGCGCCTCCTTTTATGCGTTTGATAACTAAACGATAACATAACGTTTGTAGATAGTCAAACCGATTTTGGGTAAAATGCTATCATACTGCTAAAGGGGTGTTATCATTTGGCTACTGACCGCATTCAGACAGGCATCCGCTTTCCGGAGGTCTTGCTGCGCAAAATCACCTATATTGCCAAGAAGGATCACCGTTCGCTGAACGCGCAGTTGGAGCATTTGGCGCAGGAGTGCGTGGACGCCTATGAGCGGGAGCACGGTGAGATCACGCTGCCGGAAGAGGAATGAGCTGCGTCGGACTTGAGGTGATCGTATGGCAGTAAAAGACGCGGTGGCGGAGCGGTTCCGCCAGCTTTGCGCCCAGCGGGGGATCAAATGCAATGAATTGGCCAACCTGTCGGGCGTGACGCCCTCCACCGTATACAGCCTGATGGACGTGCGGCGGCGGGATATCTCCATCACGACCATCAAAAAGCTCTGTGACGGGCTGGATATCACCTTGGGTGAATTTTTCTCCACGCCGGAATTTGACAGCTTGGAGCAGGAATTGCAATAGAACATGCCCGCCATCCCAATGGATGGCGGGCGTTTGAATATCTATATAAAAAACAAGAGCGCTGCACGGCAGCGCTCTTGTTTTGTTTCGCAGTTATTACATGATCTTCTCGCCGGCGGCTTCCTTGGCGGCGATCTCCTTCATGGCGTCCTTGTGAGACAGGTTCCAGCGGCCCTTCTCGTCGATCTCCATGAACTTGACCCACATCATGTCGCCCACCTTGCAGGCATCCTCCACCTTCTCGATGCGCTTGTCGGCCAGCTTGGAGATGTGCACCAGACCGTCCTTACCGGGAGCGATCTCCACGAAGGCACCGAAGGTCATCAGGCGCACGACGCGGCCGTAGTACAGCTTGCCCACCTCGGGCACGAACACGATGTCGTCGATGAACTTCTTGGCCTTGTCGCAGCTCTCCGCGTCGGGGGAGGCGATGTGAATGGTACCGTCGTCGTCGATGTCCACCTTGGCGCCGGACTCGGCCACGATCTTCTGGATCACGCTGCCGCCCTTGCCGATGACCTCGCGGATGCGGTCGGGATCAATGTGCATGGTGATCATCTTGGGGGCGTACTTGCTGACCTCGGGGCGAGGCTCGCTGATGACGGGCAGCATCACCTGATCCAGGATCTGGCAGCGGGCGTCATAGGTGATATCCAGCGCGTTGCGGATGATCTCCATGGTCAGACCGTCGTTCTTCAGATCCATCTGGATGGCGGTGATACCCTTCTTGGTGCCGGCCACCTTGAAGTCCATCTCGCCGTGGAAGTCCTCCACGCCCTGGATGTCGATGAAGGTGGTGAAGCCGCCCTCGTCGTCCTGGATCAGGCCGCAGGAGATACCGGCAACAGGCGCGGAAATGGGCACACCGGCGTCCATCAGGGCCAGCGTGGAGCCGCAGATGGAGCCCTGGGAGGTGGAGCCGTTGGAGCTGACCACCTCAGACACCACGCGGATGGCGTAGGGGAACTCCTCCACGGGAGGGATCACGGGCAGCAGGGCACGCTCGGCCAGCGCGCCGTGGCCGATCTCGCGGCGGCCGGGGCTGCGGGCGGGCTTGGCCTCGCCTACGGAGTAGCCGGGGAAGTTGTAGTGGTGCATATAGCGCTTCTCGGTCTCTTCCCAGATGGTGTCCAGCTTCTGGTTGGCGGACAGGGTATCCAGGGTGCAGACGCTCAGCACCTGGGTCTGGCCGCGGGTGAACAGGCCGGAACCGTGAACGCGGGGCAGCACGCCCACCTCGGCGTCCAGAGGACGGATCTCGTTCTTCTGGCGGCCATCCACACGGTGGCCCTCCAGCAGCCATGCCTTGACAATCTTCTTCTGGAACTTATAGGTGATCTCGTCCAGGTACTGATCCATGTTGGGATAGTCCTCCAGGAACAGCTCGTGCCACTTCTCGATCAGCTGGTTCCAGCGGGCCTCGCGGACGTTCTTGTCGTCGGTATCCATGGCGGCCTTGGCGTCGTCCATGGTGGCGCTTACGATCTTGTCGAACAGCTCCTGATCGAAGTCGGCGTGGGGATAGTCGAACTTGGGCTTGCCGATCTCGGCCACCATCTGGTTGATGAGGGCGATCTGCTTCTGGTTCTCCTCGTGGGCCATCTTGATGGCCTCGAACATGGTGTCGTTGGTGACCTGGTTGGCGCCCGCCTCGATCATGACCACCTTCTTGCCGGTGGAGACCACGGTCACGTCCAGATCGGAGACCTTGCGCTGCTCGCTGTCGGGGTTCAGCACTAGCTTGCCGTCCACCAGACCAACCTTCAGGGCGCCCACGGGGCCGTTCCAGGGGATGTCGGAGATGGCCAGCGCGGCGGAGGTGCCGATCAGGGCGGCGATCTCGGGAGAGCAGTCGTGATCCACGGCCATGACGGTGCACATCACGGACACGTCATTGCGGAAGTCGTAGGGGAACAGGGGGCGGATGGGGCGGTCGATGACGCGGGAGGTCAGGATGCCCTTCTCGCCGGGACGGCCCTCGCGGCGGTTGAAGCTGCCGGGGATGCGGCCCACGGAGTACATCTTCTCCTCAAAGTCCACGCTCAGAGGGAAGAAGTCGATACCGTCGCGGGGACGGGCGGAGGCGGTGACGCAGCACAGCACGCGGGTGTCGCCGTAGCCCACCATGACGGCGGCGTTGGCCAGCTCAGCCAGCTTGCCCACTTCCAGGGTCAGGGGACGGCCGGCCAGATCCATGGTGTACTTGTGGTACTGGGGGAATTGGCGATGGGTGATAATAGTCGACATGTCGTTTCTCCTTTTTGTAGAAATATGGCCTCGCCATCCATGCCGCCACCACCGTTTAGCACTTGAAAACGCCCCGAAATTCGCCGTTTCGGCACATTTTCAACTGCTAAAGGCCAGTCTTGGCACAGACGGCAAAACGTGAAAGAAGGGTGATGCGCGTGCGCACATCACCCTGTTTCAACAAATTACTTACGCAGACCCAGCTTGGCGATCAGGGCACGATAACGCTCGATGTCCTTCTTGGCCAGGTAGTCCAGCAGACGGCGGCGCTTACCGATCATCATCTGCATACCGCGGCGGCTGTGGAAGTCATGGGGATGCACCTTCAGGTGAGCGGTCAGCTGGTTGATCCGCTCGGTCAGAATGGCGACCTGCACCTCGGGGGAGCCGGTGTCGGTAGCGTGGGTGCGATTGTTCTCGATAATCGCGGTCTTCTGGTCTTTCAGCATCATGGTTGTATATCCACCTTTCTTGAATTTTGCCGCGCCGCTGCGTCGTGGGACAGGTGAATGATCCGCATAACGAAGCCGGACGGCCATAATCATACACATTAACGTGCCTAAATAGGATACCACAGAAAATCAAGCTTGTAAAGCATTATTTTGCGGGATTTTAGATGTTTCGCTCTGCGGAGCGAGTCACTTTTGGTCACTGTCCCAAAAGTGACCAAAAAGACAGCCAGCGCCCCGAAGGAAGTCCCCTTGGGGGAAAACCCAGGTTTCTGGACTTCCTGCACGCTGTTGTTCTTGCAAATCTGAGACACCATACCGCGCGTTTACAGAACAGGGCGGTTGTCGTTACATATGACGAATCGACTTTCTTCTTGCGCCGCTGCCGCTGACGTTATTAACGGTAGAACTTATTGCGTTGTTCGGCATAGGCATCAGCGGCAGCGACGCTGGAGCAGAGACGATTCGATGATGAAACGGAAAAAAATTCTGCGTAAACGTGTGGTAGATACTCACAGTTTTGTATGCGGCATAGCGCGTTGAGGAAATGCAAAAACGCAGTTTTTGCTGGCGTTCTTTCCCCCTTTCTTTCGCTATTGAAAGAAAGGGGCCGCCGGAGGCTAAAACATATAGAAAGTATCCCACGGCAGTGCCGTGGGATACTTTGGTTTTATCCCCGGATCTCGATGGCGCCGGTGGGACAGCTGTCGGCAGCCTCCTGGGCCGTCAGACGGCATTCCTCCGGCACGGGCTCAGTGATGGCTCGGGCAGGCGCGCCGTCGTCCAGCGAGAATACCTCCGGACAGATGCTGGGGCACAGTCCGCACTGGATGCAGGCCTTCTGATTGACATTTGCGTACATAGCAGCACACTCCTTTATCAAGTATGGAATGGCTGCATTATGCCCGCCGTGGCGGGATATTATTCCGGGAAAACAGAGGGTGCGCCCTTCCAGAAGGCCAGCGTCTCCGCCAGATCCTGCTCATCGGCAAACAGGGCCAGCGCCTTTGCCACGGCGATGGCGAAATCCACATAAGCGTTGGCTCGGGCGGTGATCACCGGCCCGTCCGCCACCAGATCCTCCGGCCGGGAGTGGGTGGATGCCGCACCCTCCAGCACACCGGCCATCTCCAGTACGTCCACACCGGCGCAGATCCCGGCCATGACCGTCCCCTGCCGCCGCAGCCGTCCCAGCAGCGCCAGCACCTCCGGCGTGGCCGCCCGGTGGGCAAAGGCGGCGGTAAAGCCGCCGGGCACCACCATGCAGCGGATGTCGCCCTCCGCCGCGTCGCCCAGGGCGCCGTCGGGCGTTACCCGGATGCCCTCTGCCGAGGTGATAGCCGCGCCGTCCGCGGACAGCAGCACTGCGTCGCACCCGGCGCACCGCATGAAGTAGCGCAGTACCATCAGCTCATACAGGCAGCACTGGTCATAGATGAAAAATACGTCCTTCACGGAAAAACCTCCTTACTCCGGCAGGGGCAGGCCGTGCATCATCACCCGGCCAAAGCAGGTGAGGCTGCGGCCGCTGCCCCGGTGGAACACCACGTCCATATCGGCGCGCTTCCGGTTCAGGGAGAAGAGATACACCATGCCCAGCGGGTCGCGGTAGTACTGCTTGCACAGCATGTCGCCGTCCACGCAGAAGATGCCCACGTCGCCGTTTTTCAGCGGGTCGTGGTTCACATAGACCACCGACCCGTCGGCGATCCACGGGGCCATAGAGTCGCCCTGGATCCGCACCGCCAGCTCCGCCCCGGCGGGCACGTCGCCGGTGACGGGGATCAGGTCATAGTCCTCCTGGAATACCGGCGCGGCAAAGCCCGCGGCGGCGGGGGAGGCGTACAGAGGGATGGTGCGGACGCTGTCCGACGGCGCGTCCTGCTGCCATGTCTCCTGCATCTCCGCCAGACCGTCCAGCACGGCGTGTACCATCTGCCGCCCCGGCAGGGGCAGGCCCCGGTATTTCTCCACCATCCGCCGCTCCTCGTCCGAGTAGACGAAGGTGTGGCGGAACGTGTCACGGTACAGGTAGTTGGGATCCACCTGAAGGGCATCAAACAGCCGCAGCAGCACGTCCTCCTTGGGGGTGCTGACGCCGGTCTCATAGTTGCCGATGGCGCTGCGGCTGACGCCCAGCTTCTCCGCCAGGGTGTCCCGGCTCATGCCCAGCTCTTCCCGCCGCCTGCGCAGTTGTTCACCAAAGCTCATAGAATCCCTCCGAAACAAGAATCTTGTTTTCTTAAGCCTATTTTACTGGGATTGCCGGGATATGTCAAGGAGAAAAAACAAGAAACTTGTTAAAACGGTCTTGACACAACAAGAATCTTGTGATATTGTAGAGACAATCACAAGATTCTTGTGCGCGCAAGAGGAGGAAAGGAGGGGGAGGGGAAAAAAGAAAACCGCCCGGAGGCGGTCGTGGTCAGCGGCTCTTGGCGGTATTCAGCGAGGCGATGAGGAGACGCTTGATTTCCTCAGCCAGAGAGAGGAGGGAATCAAAATCGTATTCTATCAAGCGGGTGCGTTTCAGCAGAGTGAGCCAGTAAATGCTCTCACCCGTTTCCTTCAATGCAATATGCAGCTTAGAGATAAAATCAGCTTTGCTGTTTCCGTAGATTGCCTCATTAATGTTGGCACCGATGGAGGTGGCAGAGCGAAGAAGTTGTTTGGCGATGGTGGTGTCTTTTTTTGCTTTAGAAAATACCTCATAAAACAGGACGATCTGCGTTGCGAAGTCCAGAGATTTCTCTAAAAGAGGGCTGGCCATTATGAATCACCTCAAAATAAGTATATCAGAAAGGCTGCTGTACTTCAATGCTAACGCTCTTCACTTTTCTCTCTTATCTTTTCACTGGAAAAAGTCGCAGCAGAAAGAGAAAAGAGAAGAGAGAAGAGAGAAAAACGAAGAGAGAAAAGGACAAAAAGAAAAAAGCCACACTTCGTGCGACTTTTTCTTTTTGGTGGGGGATGGTGGATTCGAACCACCGAAGGCGTTGCCAGCAGATTTACAGTCTGTCCCCTTTGGCCACTCGGGAAATCCCCCATATGAAATTGGAGCTGGTGGACGGATTCGAACCCCCGACCTGCTGATTACAAATCAGCTGCTCTGCCAGCTGAGCTACACCAGCATGCTACCAGCGAAGATTATATTAGCAGAAGTCGCTTTATTTGTCAACAAAAACTTTCACAAAATGATGGAGAAAAATCACGTTTTTTTACGCACATCTACCGAAGAAAGGGAGGAACACATGACACTTTTGGAATTATCTCGGGAATACGCCTATTCGGCGGAGCTGATCGCCCGGCGCATGGCCCAGCTGCGGCAGGCCGAGCGCCAGGCGGAGGACGAGGCGTCCCGCTTTGCCCTGCACCGCCGGATCCTGGATCTGGATCCCATGCTGCGGCAATGTCGCCAGATCTGCCGTCTGACGGCCCACTATTACGACAGGAGCTATCACAAGGATGAAAGAATCAGTCTTTGATTACGTCCAGCTGGCCGGATGGCGGCAGGGGGATGGGGACAACAGCGAGCGCCTGCGCCGTCTGCGCCGCCGCCTGCCCGACGCCATGGCCGAGCTGACGCCCCGGCAGCGGCAGATGATCCGCATGCAGTTTCAGGAGAACATGACCGTCACCCAGATCGCCCAGCAACTGGGGGTCAACAAATCCACGGTGTCCCGCTGTCTGCGCCGGGCGCGCCGGACGCTGCATGACCGGCTGCGTTTCACGCTATGAAACCGAGGAGGGGAAAGCCTTGACAAGCCCAGGGGGATATATTATAATCGCCTCGCCTATCGCCCCGCGGATCTGCCGGGCCGGTTGACATAGACATGTGATTCTTATACAATATACATAATAACATAATAACATACATCGTCAAAAGACAGAGAAAGCGAGGTTCTCGCATATGTTGCAAAAGGTACAACAGAACAAATGGCTGCGGTTGGGAACGGGCGTGCTGGGCGGCATCCTGCTGGCGGTCAGCATCAACCTGTTTGTTGTTCCCCAGGGGCTCTACAGCGGCGGCCTGTACGGCCTGTGTCAGGTGATCCGCACCCTGGCGGTGGAGCATCTGGGACTGAAGTCCCCCATCGACCTGGCCGGTGTGCTGTACCTGCTGGTGAACCTGCCGCTGATCTGGCTGGCCTGGCGCACTCTGGGCCGGGGCTTCGTCATCCGCATGACGGTGGTGACGGTCATCAACTCCATCGCCCTGGCGGTGATCCCGTCGCCCGCCGCCCCCGTCATCGCCGATAAGCTGACCTCCTGCCTGGTGGCCGGCATCCTCAGCGGCTTCTCCGGCGGCCTGATTTTGACCTGCGGCTGCTCCACCGGTGGGCTGGACGTGCTGGGCCTGTATCTCAGCAAGAAGGGGACAGGCTTCACCGTGGGGCGTTTCTCCATTACCTTCAACACGGCCCTGTATGTGCTGTGCGCCGTGCTGTTCAACCTGGGTACCGCCATTTACTCCGCCATCTATGTGGTGTTCCAGGCCCTGTTCCTGGATCGCCTGCACCAGCAGAACATCTCTGTCCAGATGATCATTTTCACCAAGGAGGATCCCCAGAAGCTGAACCAGACCATTCTGGAGAAGCTGGATCGTAGCTTCACCCTGTGGGAGGGCCGGGGCGGCTACTCCCATGAGCAGGTGCATGTGATGTGCGTCTGCCTGAACAAGTATGAGCTGGCGTCGGTGCAGATGGCCCTGCACGACATCGACCCCCACGCCTTCTATGTGATCCAGGAGGGTGTCCGGGTGGGCGGCAACTTCGGCCGCCATCTGTCGTCCTGACGGCGTCGGGACGGAAGAAGCGTTTCAGAAAGGGAGGAAGCGAAGATGAAATACCGTGTTATGGCGTTGTTGGCCGCCGTGCTGGCGCTGACCCTCAGCGGCTGCTCGCTGTTGGAGCGCAATTACAGCAGCGTGGAGCGCCACAGCTCCTCCTATTATGAAAGCGAGCAGAAGGATGTTCTCCAGCCGGAGACGTATCAGGATCTGGTCAACGCCCTGCTGGTGCTGGTGGACGACCATGCGGCGGAGGGAACCATCTGGCTCTCCCCCGGCAGCGAGGCGTTGGATCCCCAGCAGGCCATCGAGGAGGCGTGTCAGGAGGTACAGCGTGAGACCCCCATGGGTGCCTATGCTGTGGAGTACATTACCTACACCGTGTCCCAGGACAGCCGCCCTTACAGCGAGATCAAGCTGTCCCTGGGCTATCGCCGCACAGAGGCTCAGGTGAAGGGCATCGTCCACGCCACCAGCATTTCCGCCCTGCATGCATTGCTGACTGCCGCCGCTGAAAATGATGCCGCCGAGCTGGTGGTGCAGGTAGGGTATTTCCGGGATCAGGCCCAGGAGGTGCGGGATATCGTGGCTCAGGTGGAGCAGGAGCAGCGGGGTGAGGATTCCGCGCTTTGGCAGGTGGAATTCTATCCTAATGAGAGTTCTGCCGGAATTGTTGAGATTTTGATGAAAAATTGAAAATGCAGGATTGACAAACGCGGGAATCTGGGTTATAATCAATCTTGCGTTTGCGGGCGTAGCTCATCTGGTAGAGCGCGACCTTGCCAAGGTCGAGGTAGCGAGTTCGAGCCTCGTCGCCCGCTCCAAAAATCACCACCCAATCGGGTGGTGATTTTTTTCGCGTGCTCCTCGGCTGTGCCCACGTTACGCCAGCCGTCCGGCGGCCACATTCGTGCCCGCCAAACGGGGCGCTGCCTTGAAAGCGGCTTGCTGCATCTGCCACAGGCAGCGCTGCACCGCTTTCCCCGTCGTCCGCTCCAAAAAGAAACACCATCCGAAAGGATGGTGTTTCTTTTTGGTATATCGCGGGCCGAGGCTCGAACAGGGCACGAGCGAAGCGAGAAAAACGTGCCAGTGGCGCGTTTTGGTGCCTGCGTGCATGTCGCGGCGCAGCGGGGCGGGCGGTCACAGCGCCGCCGGCGGCGGATCAAGCGTGACCGCACGCAAGGAAGTGTCCCGTTTCGCATGGCCCGAAGGGGTCTGCGAAACGGCAGACACAACGAGTTACCACCGCAAGCCTCGGTACGGCAAACGTGCAGGGCGCTCAATATGCGGCGCTTACGCCAGGTCGGGGAAGGTCTTGGCCACGGCGGCGCAGCGCGGGCACAGCTCCGGATGCTCCGCGTCGCTGCCCACGGTGGGCAGTACCTTCCAGCAGCGCAGGCACTTGGCGCCGCTGGCGGGGCGGACGGCCACGGTCAGGGCGTCGCCCAACTCCACGCGCACCTGGGAGACGATCAGCAGGTCGGCCAGCATGGCGCTGTCCATCTCCGCCAGGAAGGCATCCTCGGCGGGAACGGTCAGATCCACCTCCGCCTCCAGGCTCTTGCCGATGGTCTTGGCGGCGCGGGCCTGCTCCAGCTCGCCGTTGACGGCGTTGCGCAGGGCGGCGATGCGGGCCCACTTGGCCATCTCGTCCTCGGAGAGGGCGTATGCGGTATAGGGCTGCACCATCTCGTTGAACAGCACGTTGCGGGCATCGTCGCTGCTGCGGTGAGGCATGGCCAGCCAGATCTCATCGCAGGTGAAGGCCAGGATGGGGGCGAACAGGCGGGTCATGGCATCCAAGATCAGGAACAGGGCGGTCTGTGCGCTGCGGCGCTCCAGACCCTCGGCGGCGTCGCAGTACAGACGATCCTTCAGGATATCGAAGTAGAAGGAGCTGAGGTCGACCACGCAGAAGTCGTTGACCATATGGGACACCACATGGAACTCGTAGTTGTCGTAGGCGGCGAACACCTTGGTGATCAGGTCGTTCAGGCGGGTGACGGCCCACTTGTCCAGCGGCAGCATGTCGGCGGGCTGCACCAGATCGTCGGCGTTGAAGCCCACCAGGTTATCCAGGCAGAACTTGGCGGTGTTGCGGAACTTCAGGTAGTTCTGGCTCAGCTGCTTGAAGATCTCGTCGGAGCAGCGGACGTCCACATGATAGTCGGCACTGCCGGCCCACAGGCGCAGCAGATCCGCGCCGTACTTGTCGAAGATCTCGGCGGGATCCATGCCGTTGCCCAGGGACTTGTGCATGGCCTTGCCCTCGCCGTCCACGGTCCAGCCGTGGGTGACGCACTCCTTGAAGGGAGCGCCGCGGCCCAGGGCGCCCACGGCCACCAGCAGGGAGGACTGGAACCAGCCGCGATACTGGTCAAGGCCCTCGATATACATGGTGGCGGGCCAGAAGCCCTGATCCCGCTCCATGGCGGCGAAGTGGGTGGAGCCGGAGTCAAACCAGCCGTCCAGGGTGTCGGTCTCCTTCTCGAAGCCGGTGGACTTGCCGCAGTGGGGGCAGGTGAAGCCCTTGGGCAGGATGTCCTCGGCCTCCATGTCGAACCAGGCGTTGGAGCCCTTCTTCTCGAACAGGTCGGCCACGGCCTCGATGCTCTCCTCGGTGCAGACGGGCTTGCCGCAGTCCTTGCAGTAGAACACGGGGATGGGCAGGCCCCAGCGGCGCTGGCGGCTGATGCACCAGTCGGTACGCTCCAGGATCATGGAGCGCATACGATCCTTGCCCCAGCCGGGCACCCAGCGGACATCCTCGCAGGCGGCGATGGCGTCATCCTTGAAGGAATCCACGGAGCAGAACCACTGGGGAGTGGCGCGGAAGATGATGGGCTGCTTGCAGCGCCAGCAGTGGGGATAGCTGTGGACGATGTCCTCGCTGGCGAAAAGGGAGCCGTTGTCCTTCATGTCCTGAAGGATGACGGGGTTGGACTCGTCGGTGGTCATGCCCTCGTACTTGCCGGCGTAGGCGGTGTGCTTGCCCTGATCGTCCACGGGCACCACCATATCCATGCCGTAGCGCTTGCAGGTCAGATAGTCGTCGGCGCCGAAGCCGGGTGCAGTATGGACGCAGCCGGTACCGGAATCCATGGTGACGTAATCCGCCAGCACCAGACGGGAGGTCTTGGGCAGGAAGGGATGCTGGGCCAGCATATTCTCGAAGAAGGAGCCGGGATGGCTCTCCAGGATCTCATAGCTGTCAAAGCCGCCGATCTTCATGACCTTATCGGTCAGGGCCTCGGCCATGATATACATCTCGCCGTTGGGCGCCTTGACCACTACATAGCTCTCGTCGGGATGCAGGGCGATGGCCAGGTTGCCGGGCAGCGTCCACACGGTGGTGGTCCAGATCACGAAGTACAGCTTGCTGTGATCCAGAT
>CAKTNW010000010.1 GCA_934589145.1 uncultured Oscillospiraceae bacterium
TGCTCGAAGCCCAGGAACTTGATGATGCCCTCATACACGTTCTTCTGGAAGCGCAGGCCGCCCTTGTAGGGGCCGATCGCGCCGTTGAACTGGCAGCGCCAGCCGCGGTTGGTGTGCCACTGACCGTTATCGTCGCACCACACAACGCGGAAGGTGAACATACGCTCAGGCTCGACCATGCGGCCCAGCAGATCGACCTTCTCATACTCGGGGTGCTTCTCGATCACAGGCTCCAGAGAGGACAGAACTTCCTCGACGGTCTGGACGAACTCGGGCTCATTGCCGTGCTTGGTCTTGACGTTTTCCAGCACGCTTGCCAGATAAGCATTCATAATAAATTGCCTCCTCAAAAATTATTCCTCAGTGTTTGGGGAACGTTTGACGGACCCTATTCCATCGCCTTTGATGATAACACGGATTCCGGGATTTCTCAAGAGGAAACGGACGAATTCTCCGGTGAACGATAGTAAAAATTCAAGAGGAAAATTTGTGCAAAATGTCGTTTCATCATTTAAAGTGCAACACGCCCTTGTGTTTTTTACCGTTCAGGGGGTGGTTTTTGCTTATGGCATCTTGACATTTTTCGCCAACACCTTATAATAAGATGTTGGCTGGAAGCCAAGTCGACCGATTCAGGGAAAAGGAGATTATGACAATGACATATACCATGACCATCGCCGGTTGTAAGCGCGATCTGCCCATCTGCAAGGTGACGGACGATCTGTATATCGGCGCGTTCATCTGCTTCGGCGACGCCGAGGTCACCGTGGCCGCCGCCGCCGAAATGCTGAAGCGGCTGGAGGGCATCGAATACGACTATCTGTTCACCGCCGAGGCCAAGTCCATCCCCCTCATCCACGAGATGGCACGCCAGAGCGGCGCCAAGAAGTACTTCATCGCCCGGAAGGGCCCCAAGGTCTATATGCCCAACCCCATTTCCGTGGCGGATCAGTCCATCACCACCCTGGCCCAGCAGATGCTGTATCTGGGCAGCGACGATGCCGAGATCATCAAGGGCAAGAAGATCGTCATTATGGACGACGTGATCTCCACCGGCGGCAGCCTGAAGGCCATGGAGGCCCTGGTACACAAGGCCGGCGGCGAGGTGGTGGCCAAGATCGCCGTGCTGGCCGAGGGCGGCGCGGCAGACCGCAAGGACATCATGTTCCTGGAGAAGCTGCCTGTGTTCAACGCCGACGGCACGGTGAAGGGCTAAAAATCATCATACACAGCAAAAACCGTCCCGATCAATCGGGGCGGTTTTTTGTTTACAGAGAGCGGTACGTCCCCAGACGCCCCGCCATTTGCCGGATAATGTACGTTGAATGTGCTTAGGGGCGGGGTGTGTACGAAGCGGATACCGAACCTTACGCGCCGTGGTAGTAGGTCTTGGCGCAGTACTCCCGCTGAATGGTGACGCGGCCCTCGTCGGTGAGCCAGTCCACAAAGTTGGCGAAGTTCCGCTCGATAATGGAGAACTTGAACTCGTTCTTGGTGCGGATGCTCTCCCGCTGGCAGAAGGCGGAGATCCACTGGGGGAAGGTCATGCCGTCCGTCAGATCCGCCAGCAGCTCGTCGGCCTTGCGGTGGATGAAATCGCTGTTGCTGTCCACCAGGGCGTCCAGCGCCGCCTTGTCCGTCACCACCGCCTTATGGGCGATGATATAGGCGGGATAGTCCGTCCGGCGCAGGAACGCCTTGCTCTGCAGGTCGCGGGCGATGAACATGCTGGTGGGCAGCTTGGCGCTGTCGATCTGCTGCTGATCCAGCAGGCAGTCTCCCACATAGGCCGCGCCGTCCGGCGTCACCACGCCGATATGACCGGCGCTGTGGCCCGGCAGCTGCAGAATGCCGAACCGGACGCCGCAGAAGTCCAGATATGTATCCTCCGGGCCGATGATGACGTCCGCCGTGAAGCACTCCTCCAGGAAGTACTCCCGGCTCTTGCCGTAGGTGAGGGCCACATAGTTGGCCCGGTAGGCGTCGGGGTTCACGGAGATGCCCGCCTCAATGATATGGGCGGCGGCCTTGGCGCCATAGCGCTGCTGTAAGTACCGGACGTTGCCGCTGTGGTCAAAGTGGGCGTGGGAGCAGATGACGCCCAGCAGGCGGAAGCCGTGCTCCTCGATCATGGCGGTCAGCCCGGCGCGGTCCAGCTTTGCATAGCCGGTGTCGATCAGGACGATGTCCCGGTCGTTTATCTGATAGACCGGCAGCAGGGCCGTGTTGGCCTCCGCCGCCCAGGTATTTCCCAAAACATGGCGCAGTTCCATGGCGCTCACATCCTTTCTATCCGGCAGTATACCAGCTTTTCCCCACCG
Source organism: uncultured Oscillospiraceae bacterium (assembly GCA_934589145.1). Classification (GTDB taxonomy): domain Bacteria; phylum Bacillota; class Clostridia; order Oscillospirales; family Oscillospiraceae; genus Vescimonas. Next base: position 2,322 of record CAKTNW010000010.1, read on the forward strand.
CCGCAACAAAAGAATCCGCATTTTTTTGATTTTCCCTCTATGCAAACGGGGAGAAATAAGGTAAAATAGCAGGGTATGATTGAATAATAAAATAGGAGCGTGACACATGGACGAACCGAAATATAAGCGGGTGCTGCTGAAGATCAGCGGCGAGGCGCTGGCCGGTGACAAGCACTTCGGCCTGGACTTTCAGGTGATGGGCCGGGTGGCCGACGTGATCAAGGAGTGCGCCGCCATGGGCGTGGAGATCGGCGTGGTCATCGGCGGCGGCAACTTCTGGCGCGGCGTCAAGAACGGCGAGGGCTATATCGAGCGCTCCCGCGCCGACCACATGGGCATGCTGGCCACCACCATGAACTGCATGGCCATGGCCGACGTGCTGGAGCAGAAGGGCGTGGACGTGCGGGTGCAGACGGCGCTGGAGATCCGCGCCGTGGCCGAGCCCTACATCCGGGCCCGCGCCATCCGCCATCTGGAGAAGGGCCGGGTGGTCATCTTCGGCTGCGGCACCGGCAACCCCTATTTCTCCACCGACACCGCCGCGGTGCTGCGGGCCGCCGAGATCGGCGCCGACGTGATCCTGCTGGCCAAGAACATCGACGGCGTGTACGACAGCGACCCCGCCAAGAACGCCGACGCGGTGAAGTTCGACGCCATCACCTATGACGAGGTGCTCAAGCGCCATCTGGCCGTGATGGATTCCACCGCCACCAGCATGTCCATGGATAACCACATCCCGGTGCTGGTGTTCGCCCTGAAGGACCCCTACAACATCGTCCGCGCCGTGCGCGGTGAAAAAATTGGAACGATCGTCAAGGAGGATTGAAAGAAATGTTGAAGGATGAATACAAAGTCTACGAGGACAAAATGAAGAAGAGCATCGAGTCCGTGGCCAACGATTTTGCCGCCGTCCGCGCCGGCCGGGCCAACGCCTCTGTGCTGAACCGCATCAATGTGGATTACTACGGAACCCCCACCCCCATCCAGCAGATCGCGTCCGTGGGCTCCCCCGATCCCCGCACGCTGCTGATTACCCCCTGGGACGCCAGCGCCCTGAAGGCCATTGAAAAGGCCATCCAGGAGTCCGACCTGGGCATCAATCCCCAGAACGACGGCAAGTCCATCCGCCTGGCCTTCCCCCAGCTGACGGAGGAGCGCCGTAAGGATCTGGTCAAGCAGATCCGCAAGTATACCGAGGGCGGCAAGGTTGCCGTGCGCAACATCCGCCGGGACGCCATGGAGTATTTCAAGAAGCAGCAGAAGGCCTCGGAGATCACCGAGGACGAGCTGAAGCTGGCTGAGAAGGACCTGCAGAAAATGACCGACGACAGCTGCAAGGAGCTGGACAAGCTGCTGGAAAACAAGGAAAAGGAACTGATGTCCGTCTGATGGGCCTGTTCCAGAAGAAGCATGCAACGGCGGGACAGGTGGACATGGGCCGCCTGCCCCGCCACATCGCTATTATTATGGACGGCAACGGTCGTTGGGCAAAGAAGCGGGGGCTTCCGCGCACTGCCGGCCATAAAGTAGGCGCAGAGGTATTCCGGGATATCGCCACCTATTGTCAGGAGCTGGGTGTCCAGTACCTGACGGTATATGCCTTTTCTACCGAGAACTGGAAGCGTCCCAAGGACGAGGTGGACACCCTGATGAGCCTGCTGGAGCAGTATTTGCAGGAGGCCATCGACACCATGGAGCGGGATCACATCCGGCTGAAGATCCTGGGCGACACAACGGCGCTTTCCCCCAAGCTGCAGCAGATGATCGCTGAGACCAACGCCATCTCCACCCACTATCAGGGGTTTCAGGCCAACATCTGCCTGAACTACGGCGGCCGGGCCGAGATTTTGCGGGCCGCCCGCCTGTGCGCCGAGAGCGGCGAGGAGTGGACGGAGGAGAACTTCGGCAAGCACCTGTGGTCGGCGGGCATCCCCGACCCGGAGCTGATCATCCGCCCCAGCGGCGAGCTGCGGCTGAGCAATTTCCTGCTGTGGCAGTGCGCGTACAGTGAGTTCTATTTCTGCGACACCCTATGGCCGGATTTCAAGCGCCGGGATCTGGATCTGGCGATCATTGATTTCCAGGGCCGGGATCGACGTTTTGGCGGCGTGAAGGCGTAAAGATTTCGGCGGCCATCGTCAAACACCTCGTAGGGCGGCCTGCCCTCAGGCCGCCGACCGATAATGCGATGCAGCATCGTTGGTTGCTTCGTAGGGGGCGATGCCCACATCGCCCCGCCGTACAACGCAAATGCCATCGTAAATTGTGCGGGCCGATGTGGGCATCGGCCCCTACGGAAGGTTTATCGAACCCGGTGTGTTTGCCGGGCGGCGGCATGTAGTCATGCCGCCCTACGAAACGATCACCGGTAACCCATGCGTAGGGCGACATGACCGGTAAACACCTGTAGGGCGGGGTGACCCTGTTGCGGTACCCAAAATTCCGCTGCGGCATTTAAGCCGCCGAAATTTTGACCGCGGCCACTCGCTCACCTCGCTGTATCTGCCACTGGCAGCGCTCGGATCGCTCCCCACACCCCGCCGCCGATAATGCGATGCAGCATCGTTAGACGCTTCGTAGGGGGCGATGCCTACATCGCCCCGTGCGGCGAACGATGGCATTTCCGGTAAACGGCGGGCCGTCGAGGACGCCGGCCCCTACGGAACGTCTATCGAACCCGATGCGTTTGCCGGAAGGGCGGACAGAGTCGTCCGCCCCTACGAAATTCTATCGTACCTGGTGCGTATTCCCTTTTTCTAACCCTTACATAACAAGGAGCAACTATGTTACAGAGAATTCTCGTAGCGGTGGTGGGTATCCCGCTGCTGCTGTTTGTTCTGATCATCGCGCCGGACTGGGCTACGGCGGCGCTTCTGTGCGCGCTGTGCGCCGTGGGCGCCCATGAGCTGCTGGCGGCGGCCTGCCGCAAGGAGCTGTGCCGCCGGTGGTGGGGCCTGAGCGCCATCATGGGCGTGACGGTGGTGCTGCGCACCTATCTGGCCGGGATCGGCCAGGCGGGCGCGGCGGCGCTGATGACCTGGCTGCTGGCGGCGTGGCTGGTGCTGCTGTTCGTCAGCGTGGTGGTGGAATACGGCACGGAGCGGGCGCTGGCCTTCCGGGACGTGTGCGCCATCCTGGTGGCGGGCGTGGCCATCCCCATGGCCTTCCAGTGCCTGATGGCGCTGCGGCTGCTGGAGCACGGCGGCGGTCTGGTGATGATCCCGCTGGTGGCGGCCTTCTGCTCCGACTCGGCGGCGCTGTTCGCCGGGATGGCGCTGGGCAAGCACAAGCTGGCCCCTGCCGTCAGCCCCAAGAAAACCGTGGAGGGCTCCGTGGGCGGCCTGCTGGGCGGTATGCTGGGCATGGTCATCTTCCGCATCATCTTCTTCCTGGTGACGGAGGTGCAGCTCAACATCGCCTGGTGCCTGCTGCTGGGCCTGGTGGGCGCGGTGATGGGCCAGTTGGGCGATCTGAGCTTCTCCGCCATCAAGCGGGAGTGCGGCGTGAAGGACTACGGCCGCCTGCTGCCGGGTCACGGCGGCGTGCTGGATCGCTTTGACAGCGTGATCTTCGCCTCGCCCATCGTGTGGCTGATCATCAAGAGCATTACCTTGTACTAAGACCCTGTATCGAGGAAGCATATCATGACGAAAACCATTGCCCTGTTGGGCAGCACCGGGTCTATCGGGCGGCAGACGCTGGAGGTAGTCCGGGAATTGAAGCTGCGGGTGGCCGCGCTGGCCGCCGGAAGCAGCGTGGACATGCTGGAGGCGCAGGCGCGGGAGTTCCACCCGCGCCTTGCGGTGCTTTATGACGCCGCCGCGGCGGAGGTGCTGCGGCAGCGGCTGAGCGATACGGACATTGAAGTGCTGTCGGGGCCCGAGGGCCTTCTGGCGGCGGCACAGGCCCAGGAGGCCGACACGGTGGTGACCGCCGTGGTGGGCAGCGTGGGGCTGGAGCCCACGCTGGCAGCCATCCGGCTGGGGCGGCGCATCGCCCTGGCCAACAAGGAGACGCTGGTGTGCGCCGGTGAGCTGGTGATGGCCGAGGCGGCGGCATACGGCGCGGACATCGTGCCGGTGGACAGTGAGCACTCCGCCATCTTCCAGTGCCTGCAGGGCTGCGGCGACCGGAGTGAAATTCGGCGGCTGATCCTCACCTGCTCCGGCGGGCCGTTCTTCGGAAAGCGCTATGAGGAGCTGGAGGGCATGACCCCCGCCGACGCGCTGAAGCATCCCAACTGGAGCATGGGCGCCAAGATCACCATCGACTCGGCCACGCTGATGAACAAGGGACTGGAGGTCATCGAGGCCATGCGGCTGTACGGCCTGCCCCTCTCTCAGGTGGAGGCGGTGGTGCATCGCCAGAGCGTCATCCACTCGCTGGTGGAGTTTCGGGACGGGGCCATGCTGGCCCAGCTGGGCACGCCGGACATGAAGCTGCCCATCCGCTACGCCATGACGTGGCCGCGGCGGGCGGTATCGCCGGAGAAGCCCCTTGATCTGCTCTCCTGCGGGGCGCTGACCTTCGCGCCCATCGACCAGGACGCCTTCCGGTGCTTCGCCATTGCCCGGCAGTGCGCCAAAGAGGGCGGCACCGCCTGCGCCATCATGAACGCCGCCAACGAAGAGGCGGTGTGGGCGTTTCTGCGGGGAGAGAACTCCTTCAACGGCATCCACCGCACGGTGGATGCGGCGCTGGATCGCGTGGCGGTGAAATACCGGCCAAGCCTTGCGGATATACTGGAAGCAGACCGTCTGGCCCGGGAAGCGGCGCGGGCGGTACTGTCACGATAAAGGAACGGTAAGCTATGACGACCATTTTGTATATTCTGGTGGCCATCCTCATCTTCGGCGTTCTCATCGCCGTCCATGAGCTGGGTCACTTTCTGGCGGCCAAGGCCTGCGGCGTGACCGTCAACGAGTTCTCCATCGGCATGGGGCCCGCGTTGTGGAAAAAGCAGAAGGGCGAGACGCTGTACGCCCTGCGGGCCATCCCCTGCGGCGGCTTCTGCGCCATGGAGGGCGAGGACGAGGACTCCGACGATCCCCACGCCCTGTACCGGCAGGGGTTCTGGGCCAAGCTGGTGATCTTCGCCGCCGGTGCCTTCATGAACTTCGTCACGGGACTGGTGATCCTGCTGATCCTGTACAGCGGGGCCAAGGCCTTCTACGATCCCACCATCACCGCCTTTGCCGACGGCTGCCCGCTGGAAGCGGAAAACGGTTTACAGGTGGGCGACACGCTGCTGTCCATCGACGGTGAGCGGGTGTATATGTACTCCGACGTGGGGCTGCTGCTGGGGCTGAACCAGGACGGCACCTTCGACCTGGTGGTGCGCCGGAACGGGGAGAAGGTCACGCTGACGGACTTCCCCATGGAAAAGGCGGAATATCTGGATCAGAACGGCCAGCCCTACACCGGCTACGGCCTGCTGTTCGGCGTGAAGGAGGCCACGGTGGGCGACCGGCTGGCCAATAGCTGGAACAACGCCCTGGACTTCGTGCGGCTGGTGCGGCTGAGCCTGAAGATGCTGGTGACCGGCCAGGCGGGGCTCCGGGATCTCAGCGGCCCGGTGGGCATCGTGTCCACCATGACGGAGGTGGGCCAGTCTTCGGCCAATGTGGCGGCGGCCATCGAGAACATCGCCTATCTTGCGGCGCTGATCGCCGTGAACCTGGCGGTGATGAACCTGCTGCCCCTGCCGGCGCTGGACGGCGGCAAGATCTTCTTCATGGTGGTGAACGCCGTCTCCATGGCGCTCATCAAGAAGCAGATCCCCCTGAAATACGAGAACTATATCCACTTCGCGGGACTGGTGCTGCTGCTGGCGCTGATGGCGCTGGTGACCTTCAGCGACGTGTGGAAGCTGTTTACCTGAGAGAGGGCGAGGCTATGAGCAGACAGATGAACATCGGCGGCGTCATCATCGGCGGCGGGGCGGACATCACCATCCAGTCCATGTGCAACACCGCCACCGAGGATGTGGCCGCCACCGTGGCCCAGATCCTGCGGCTGGAGCAAGCGGGCTGCCAGATCATCCGGGTGGCCGTGCCCACCATGGAGGCGGCCGCCGCCATCGGCCGGATCAAAAAGGCCATCCACATTCCGCTGGTGGCGGACATCCACTTCGACTACAAGCTGGCCCTCCGGTGCGCCGCCGAGGGTGTGGACAAGATCCGCATCAACCCCGGCAACATCGGCGCCCAGGAGCGGGTGAAGGCCGTGGCGGAGGCGTGCCGGGAGCATCATATCCCCATCCGCATCGGCGTCAACGGCGGGTCGCTGGAGAAGCCGCTGCTGGCCAAGTACGGCGGCGTGACGGCCCAGGCGCTGGTGGACAGCGCCATGGGGCATGTGCGCCTTTTGAACGACTGCGGGTTTGACGACATCTGCCTGTCGGTGAAGTGCTCTCATGTGCCCACCAACATGGCGGCGTACACCCTGCTGTCCCGCGAGACGGACTATCCCCTGCACCTGGGGGTCACCGAGGCGGGCACGCCGGAGATGGGCGTGCTGAAATCCGCCATCGGCATCGGCGGCCTGCTGTGCCAGGGCATCGGCGACACCATCCGGGTCAGCCTGACCGCCGATCCCGTGGAGGAGGTGGTGGCCGCCAAGCGCATCCTGCAGGCGGCGGGCATCCGGAAGTCCGGGCCCGACCTGATCTCCTGCCCCACCTGCGGCCGGACGAAGTACGACATGATCCCCATCGCCCGTGAGGTGGAACGGCGGCTCCAGGGCTGCACCAAGCCCATTACCGTGGCGGTGATGGGCTGCGCCGTCAACGGCCCCGGTGAGGCACGCAGTGCCGACGTGGGCATCGCTGGCGGCGATGGCGAGGGATTGCTGTTCCGCAAGGGGGAGATCTTATACAAGGTGCCCCAGGACAAGCTGGTGGACGCCCTGATGGCGGAGATCGAGCGGTTGTAAAGGGGGGGCAATCGGCGGCGGTTTTGCACCATGTTCCGGTGAACATTCGTAGGGCCGATGCCCACATCGGCCCGTTTGGTGTACGATGGCATTTTCGGTAAACGGCGGGGCGATGTGGGCATCGCCCCCTACGGAGTGAACAACGTACCCAGTGGGTATGACGGTGGGCGGACAGAGTCGTCCGCCCCTACGGAATGAACGCCGGACCGTGCCCGTATGCCGGGCGGCGGGGTGTAGTCACCCCGCCCTACGAACTGACTACCGATAGAACTTCGTAGGGCGGCATGACCACATGCCGCCGCGATACGACGCACCACCCCCAATCACACATCCACACACAGAGGAAAAGGACGAGATTATGGCGGATAAAATACCGTTTTTTGATTTTTTTGACCGGTTCGTGCCGCCCCGTGAGCTGCGGCTGCTGCTGCATGACGCGGCGGTGACCGGCGGCGTGCTGAACCGGGCCGAGCGCACCATGGAGCTGGAGCTGCAGACCGGCGAGCATCTGCCCGACGCGGCGGTGGAGGCGGTGCGCCAGCTTCTGATGGAGGAGTACAAGCTGCGGCAGCTGCGCATCACGGTGCACACCATCCAGCCCGGCAAGAAGGCCAAGGAGGTGCTGATGGGCAAGCCCATCAAGGGCAAGGCCATCCCCATGATAGACCTGAACCCCAAGATGGGCGCCATCGTGCTGGAGGGCAAGGTCTTTGCCGCGGAGCTCTATGAGACGCGGCGGCCGGGATTGTGGTGCCTGACCTTCGACATGACCGACAACAAGGGCAGCGTCAGCGTCCGGAAGTACATGGACGACAAGGAGGCCAAGCCCCTGGAGGGCCAGATCAAGGCGGGCATGTGGCTGCGGGTACAGGGCTTCATCGAGCTGACCCGGGACGGCAAGGACATCCAGCTGCGGCCCATGAACATCACCAAGATTGGCCACGAGGGCCGGAAGGACACCAACCCGGAGAAGCGGGTGGAGCTCCATCTCCACACCCGCATGTCCAACATGGACGCGCTGACCGACACGGCGTCGGTCATCAAGCAGGCCATCGACTGGGGCCACCCCGCCATTGCCATCACCGACCACGGCGTGGCGCAGTCCTTCCCCGACGCGTGGCACACCGCCAAGGGGAAGATCAAGATCCTCTACGGCATCGAGGGGTACTTCGTCAACAATCTGGACGACCGCATCGCCGTTCACGGCGACCAGGATCAGCTCTTTGACGAGGAGATCGTCTGCTTCGACATCGAGACCACGGGTCTGAAGGTCACCACCGAGGCCATCACCGAGATCGGCGCGGTGGTGCTGAAAAACGGCCAGATCACCGACACGTTCCAGACTTTCGTCAATCCCCAGCGGCGGCTGACGCCGGAGATCATCGGCCTGACCGGCATCACCGACGCCATGCTGGCGGGGGCGCCCTCCCTGAAGGAGGCGCTGACGGCGTTCCTCACATTCGTCAACGGCCGCCCCCTGGCGGCCCACAACGCCCCCTTCGACATCGGGTTCATCCGGGCCGGGTGCGAAAAGGTGGGCCTGCCCTTTGAGCCCACGTACATCGACTCTCTGATCCTGGCGCAGAATCTGCTGCCGGAGCTGCACAAGTACAAGCTGGACATCGTGGCGGAGTATCTGGATCTGCCCGCCTTCAACCACCACCGGGCCTCGGACGACGCGGGGATGGTGGCCTATATGCTGATCCCCTTCTTCGACAAGATGCGCAAAGAGCTGCACATCGACCGCATCCAGCAGATCAACAACGAGATGGCCAAGCTGCGGCCCCAGGGCAGCAAGTCCAACCGCTTCCCCAAACATATCATCATCCTGGCCAAGAATAAGCTGGGATTGAAGCACCTGTATCAGCTGATCACCGCCTCCAACCTGAAATACTTCCACCGGGTGCCCACCATCCCCAAGACGGAGCTGGCCGCCCACCGGGAGGGTCTGATCATCGGCTCGGCCTGCGAGGCGGGCGAGCTGTTCCGGGCCGTGGCGGAGCACCGGGACTGGCAGGAGCTGAAGCGTATCGCCAGCTTCTATGACTATCTGGAGATCCAGCCGGTGTGCAACAACATGTTCATGCTGCGCAACGGCGACGTGCAGTCGGTGGAGGAGCTGCGGGAGCTGAACCGCACCATCGTCCGCCTGGGCGAGGAGCTGGGCAAGCCCGTGTGCGCCACCGGCGACGTCCACTTCCAGGAGCCGGAGGACGAGGTGTACCGCCACATCCTGCTGGCCAGCAAGAAATTCTCCGACGCCGACGCGCCGCTGCCCATCTACTTCAAGACCACCACCGAGATGCTGGAGGAATTCTCCTATCTGGGGCCGGAAAAGGCCCGGGAGGTGGTCATCACCAACCCCCGGCACATTGCCGACCTGGTGGAGGAGATCGAGCTGCTGCCGCCGGGCCAGCTCTTCCCGCCCCGGCTGGCCAACTCCGAGCAGGAGCTGAACGACAAGGTGTGGGCCAAGTGCCACGCCATGTACGGCGACAATCCGCCCCAGCTCATCGTGGATCGCCTGAACGTGGAGCTGGACAGCATTCTGGGCAAGTACGACGTGGTGTACATGTCCGCCCAGAAGCTGGTGCAGCGGAGCCTGGAGAACGGCTATCTGGTGGGCTCGCGAGGGTCTGTGGGCTCGTCGCTGGTGGCCTATATGTCCGGCATCACCGAGGTGAACTCCCTGCCGCCCCACTACTACTGCCCGGAGTGTCAGTATGTGGAGTTCCAGACCGATCCCCAGTACGGCTGCGGCGCGGACATGCCCGACAAGGTCTGCCCCCAGTGCGGCACGAAGCTGAAAAAGGACGGCTTTGACATCCCCTTTGAGACCTTCCTGGGCTACGGCGGCGGCAAGGTGCCGGATATCGACCTGAACTTCTCCGGCGAATATCAGGCCAAGGCACACCGCCACGCCATCGAGATGTTCGGCAAGACCCAGGTGTTCCGGGCCGGTACCATCGGCACCCTGGCGGAAAAGACCGCCTTCGGCATGGTGAAGAAGTACCTGGAGGAGAAGGGCGAGACCGCCTCCAACGCGGAGATGAACCGCCTGACCCAGGGCTGCGTGGGCGTGCGGCGCACCACGGGACAGCATCCCGGCGGCCTGGTGGTGGTGCCCGACGACATGGACGTGGAGGACTTCACCGCCGTGCAGCACCCCGCCGACGACGCCAACAGCGACACCATCACCACCCATTTCGAGTATCACTGCATGGAGGACAACCTGCTGAAGCTGGACATGCTGGGCCACGATGACCCCACCATGATCAAGTACATGGAGGATCTCACCGGCGTCAACGCACGGGAGATCCCCCTGGACGACCCGGACACCATGTCCATTTTCACCTCCTCCAAGGTGCTGGGCTATGAGAATGACGACCTGCTGGGCCCCACCGGCGCCGTGGCCATTCCGGAGTTCAACACCCGCTTTACCCGCCAGATGCTGGTGGACACCCAGCCGGACAACTTCAACACCCTGGTGCGTCTGTCCGGCTTCTCCCACGGCACCGACGTGTGGCTGGGCAATGCCCGCGACCTGATCGTCAGCGGTACGGCCACGGTTCTGGAGACGGTGGGCTGCCGCGATGACATCATGCTGTATCTGATCTCCATGGGGCTGGATCCCAAGATGAGCTTCAAGATCATGGAGGCCGTCCGTAAGGGCAAGGTGAAGAAGGGCGGCTTCCAGGAGGGCTGGGAGGAGGCCATGCGGGAGCATCAGGTGCCCGACTGGTACATCGAGTCCCTGGCCAAGATCGGCTATCTGTTCCCCAAGGCCCACGCCGTGGCCTATGTGATGATGGCCTTCCGCATCGCCTGGTTCAAGGTGCACCGGCCCCTGGCCTTCTACGCCACCTTCTTCTCCATCCGGGCCAAAGCCTTCGACGCGGAGTACTGCTGCGCCGGGATCGATGCGGTGAAGCGGAAGATCCGGGAGATCGAGAGCAACAAGGACGCCACCGCCGTGGAGCAGGATCTGATGGTGACGCTGGAGGTATGCTATGAGTTCTATCTCCGGGGCTTCCACTTTGAGACCATCAACATCTACGAGTCCGACGCCACCCACTTCCGCATCATCGGGGACGACGGACTGCTGCCCCCCTTCGTCTCTGTCCACGGTCTGGGCGAGGCGGCGGCCATGGCCACGGTGGAGCAGCGCAAGGGCAAGGAATTCATCTCCGTCGAGGAATTCTCTCAGGTGTGCAACAAGCTCAGTAAGACCCACATCGAGCAGCTGAAAGCGCTGGGCGCCTTTGCCGGTATGGCGGAGACCAGCCAGGTGAGTTTGTTCTGACGGGCGCGATATACGAAAACAGCCTTCCGTAAGGAAGGCTGTTTTTTGCTGTTTTTTTCCGGGTTTTCCTGTAAATTTTTCCTTTTCCCCTCCCCTGTTGTCCGTTTTGGGGCAACCCGCGGCGTTTTCTCATGTATGGATAACAAACGAAAAGGAGGCACATACCAATGGCCGAGAAGCAACGTCCCGGCGTGATGCTGTATTTTGAGCTGTATCCCATTTTGCGGCAGATGACACCGGAGGAGGTGTACGAGATCGTCATGGCCATCTTCGCCTACGCCCGTGACGGGGTGACACCCACCTTCCGCAATACCGCGCTGGCCTATGTCTGGGGCTTCATTCAGCAGAGCCTTCAGCGGGACAAGGAGCGGTATCTTCGGGTGGTGGAGCAGCGGCGGAGGGCCGCCGAAAAGCGATGGGACAAAGCGCGGAGCCTGTCTGGCGCGGAGGATGCGGATGCATGCATCTGATGCCAACCACAACGTCATCCCCAACCACAAAAACAACTGCAATTTTCAACACCCCCCTGGTTCCCCCCTGCCAAAAGGCAACGGATGTGGAAAACTTTTGCGGGGGGTGCACCACCGGCAACCATTTCGTAGGGCGGGGTCGGGGCGTTAAGAAAACATGCCGGCGGCATGTTTTTAGCCTCCGATCGCGGCGGCTATGCCGCCGCAGCATCCATCTTGTCTTTGACGGTACCATCTTACATCGGCGGCATGTGGTCATGCCGCCCTACGAAACGAACACCGATACCCTGTCGTATGCCGTGCGGGGCGATGCACCCCAAGGGTACTTGTTCCGCTTCGCTCCACTGCGTGGGCATCGCCCCCTACGGACGACCATCGAAAGAACATGCGTAGGGGCCGATGCCCACATCGGCCCGTCGATAGCCTCTGCGCCATCGAACGTCGGGGTGTGGGGAGCGATCCGAGCGCTGCCAGTGGCAGATAAAGCGAGGTGAGCGAGTGGCCGTGGTCAAAATTTCGGCGGCTTAACTGCCGCAGCGAAATTTTGGGTACCGCAACAGGGTCACCCCGCCCTACGGAACGGGCACCGATACCTTTCCCGCATCATCACACCACAAAGGAGACGCGTTATGTCAACCAACAACAAAAACGCCAAAAATACCGTCACGCTGAACATCCCCTACCCCAACGAGAAGCAGCGGCTGTTTCTGGAGAGCAAGGTCAAATACACCGCATTCGGCGGGGCGCGGGGCGGCGGGAAGAGCTGGGCCGTCCGCACCAAGGCCATGCTGCTGGCCCTGCGGTATCCCGGCATCCGGCTGCTGATCGTGCGCAAGACCTATCAGGAACTGGAGAGCAACCACATCCGCCAGCTCCGCGCCGCGCTTTACGAGGTGGCCCAGTACAAGGCCACCGAGCGGATGTTCCGGTTTTTCAACGGCTCCACCCTGGAGTTCGGCTACTGCGCCAGCGACAGCGACATGGATCGCTATCAGGGCGCGGAGTACGACGTGATCTTTCTGGACGAGTGCACCCAGCTGCGGGAGCAGTGGATGCGGCAGTTCTCCGCGTGTCTGCGGGGCGTCAACGACTTTCCCAAGCGGATGTACTTCACCTGCAACCCCGGCGGCCCCGGCCACAGCTACATCAAGAGGCTGTTCATCGACCGGCGCTTCGAGCCCGGCGAAAACCCCGCGGACTATGTGTTCATCCCCGCCCGGGTCACCGACAACAAGGCGCTTTTGAAGGCACAGCCGGAGTATTTACAGCAGCTCAAGGCCCTGCCCCGGCGGCTGCGGCAGGCGTGGCTGGAGGGCCGGTGGGACATCTTCCAGGGGCAGGTGTTCAGCGAATTCACCGACGATCCCACCCACTATGCCGACCGGCGCTTCACCCACGTCATCCCTCCCTTCGACATCCCACGGGAGTGGCGGGTGTACCGCAGCTACGACTTCGGCTATGCCCGGCCTTTCTCCTGCGGCTGGTGGGCGGTGGATCACGACGGGGTACTGTACCGGATCCTGGAGCTGTACGGCTGCACCTCCACCCCCAACGAGGGCGTGCTGTGGACGCCCGACCGGCAGTTCGCCGAGATCCGCCGCATTGAGAACGAGCACCCCTATCTCCGGGGCCGCACCATCACCGGCGTGGCCGACCCGGCCATCTGGGACGCCAGCCGGGGCGAGAGCGTGTATGAGACGGCGCTGAAATACCGCCTCTACTTCCAGCGGGGCGACAACCGCCGGGTGGCGGGCTGGATGCAGCTGCACTACCGCCTGGCCTTTGACGCGGAGGGCTATCCGGGGCTGTATGTGTTCGACACCTGCCGGGGCTTTCTGCGGACGGTGCCCGCCCTGCTGTACAGCAGCACCGACGCCGAGGATGTGGACACAGCGCAGGAGGATCATATCGCCGACGAGACCCGGTATTTCTGCATGTCCCGGCCCATCGCCCCGCCCCGGACGGCCCCGGCGGCCATGCCCCAGGACGATCCCCTGAACATGCTGCGGCAGCCGTGATGACAGGGAAGCGTTTTTCCTTTCGGGGCGTTGCCTGTTTCGGGGCAACCGGCCGCGGAGGCGGAGGCATGGTTGGAAGGCGGCGCGCCCGCGGCAGCGGGATCACGCCGCGCTTTCCGCAAGGAAAGGAGGAACCTCTTATGAGCAACATTCACATTGCCGTGACCGAAGCCGACGCGGCGGTCACGGCTCCGGCCACCCTGACCGGCGGCATGGTGGGCGCTGCCGTCACCTTCACCTTCTCCGGCACGGCGTGGGCGGCGCTGGACAAGATCGCCGTGTTCCGGGCAGGCGGCGTCCAGCGGGACGTAGCACAATCCGATTGGAGCGGCTGCACCTGCACCATTCCCTGGGAATGCCTGCGGGACGCGGGCGAGCGGCTGCTGGTGGGTGTATACGGCACCGACAGCGCCGGAACGGTGGTGATCCCCACCGTATACGCCGACTGCGGCTGGATCCAGCCGGGCGCCGACCCCTCCGGCGATCCGACGGCGGATCCCACCGGGCCTTTCTACGCCACGCTGGTACAGGACGTGCTGGAAAAGGCCAAAGCCTCCGGCCAGTTTGACGGCGCGCAGGGCCCGGCAGGCCCCCAAGGCCCCACCGGCGCTACCGGCCCCCAGGGCGCAGCAGGCCCCAAGGGGGAGCGCGGCGACACCGGCCCCCAAGGGCCTCAGGGGGAACCGGGCCCCAGCGGCAATGGCTTTACGGCGCTGGGCCTGTACGCCGCACTGTCCGCCCTGCAGGCGGCGCACCCCACCGGCAGCGCCGGTGACGCCTGGTTCGTTGGCACGGCAGAGAGCAGCACCGTGTACCAATGGGACGTGGATCGATCCGCCTGGGTGGACGTGGGGCCGCTGAAGGGCCCCAAGGGCGACACCGGCCCCCAGGGCGAGAAGGGCGACACCGGACAGCAGGGGCTTCAGGGCGCCACGGGGCCCCAGGGCCCGGAAGGCCCCCAGGGGCCCCAGGGTCTGCCGGGCGGCAAGGGCGATAAAGGCGACACAGGTGACACCGGCGCCGACGGCAAAAGCGCCTACGCCGCCGCGAAGAGCGGCGGCTACAGCGGCACGGAGACCGCCTTCAACACGGCGCTGGCGGCGGTGGAGCAGAAGGCCGCCAAGGCGCAGACGCTGACGGTGACGCTGCCATCCGCCCAATGGAGCGCCAGCAAGACCATGATGGTACAGGCTTCCGGCGTGACGGCCAACGCCCATCTGGTGGTAGCGCCCACGCCCACCAGCCACGACGCCTATTGCAGAGCAGGCGCGCGGTGCACCGCCCAGGGGCTGAACTACCTGACCTTCCAATGCAAGACCGTTCCCACCGAGGCGCTGACCGCCCAGGTGCTGATCCTGGGGTAAGGGAGGCGGCGCGATGACGGAAACGGTTCTTGTGGCGGTGCTGAGCCTGGCGGGCACGCTGGCAGGCGCGTATCTGGCCAACCGCAAGAGCGCGGCGCTGGTGGCCTATCGTCTGGCGCAGCTGGAGCAGAAGGTGGGCAAGCACAACCAGGTGATCGAGCGTACCTACGCCCTGGAGGAGGCGGTGTCGGTGCTGGACGAGCGGATCAAGGTGGCCAACCACCGTATCGCCGACCTGGAGGGACGTGCATAGGATGAAACAGACCACAAAAAGGAGGAACATCATATGAAAGCAAAAACCGACTGGAAACGCTGGTTCCGCGCGGCGGGCGTCCGCGCGGTGCGCACTATGGCACAGACCGCGGCGGCAACCATCGGCGCCACCGCCCTTCTGTGTGAGGTCAACTGGCTGGCGGCAGCCAGCTCTACGCTGCTGGCGGGCATTCTCAGCCTGCTGACCAGCCTGGGCGGCCTGCCGGAGCTGGAGGAATGACCCATGCCCAACATCTATCTCAGCCCGGAGGACCGCGCCAGCAACACCTACGCGGCTGCTGCCCTGTGGAACGGGAAGCCCACCAATGAGAAGGAGCAGATGTGCCGCTGCGCCGACCTGCTGGAGGCGGCGCTGACGCGCTGCGGCTTTACGGTGCGGAACGTGCAGCGGGGCAACATGTACGACCGGGTGAAGGAGTCCAACGCCTGGCCCGCCGACCTGCACATGGCGTTGCACACCAACGGCTTTGACGGCCGGGTGTCCGGCACCCGGGTACACTGCTACCCCAGCGCCGAGAGCCGCCGCATCGGACGGCTGATCCAGGACCGCATCGCCCCCCTGTCCCCCGGCACGTCGGAGCGGCTGGTGGAGAGCGCCGGGCTCTATGAGCTGCGCGCCAGCCATATGCCCGCCGTGCTGCCGGAGTTCGGCTTCCACGACAATCCGGAGGAGGCCCAGTGGCTCATCGACAGCATGCCCCGCATCGCCGAGGAGACGGCCCGGGCGGTATGCGAATTCTTCGCGGTGCCCTACGTCGCACCGGCGGAGGCGGAGCAGCCGGTCACGCCGGAGCCGCCCGCGGCGGACACGCCGCTGTACCGGGTGCAGGCAGGGGCCTTCCGCTCCCGCCGCAACGCCCAGGCGTACTGCGAAAAAGTAAAGGCCGCCGGATTCCCGGAGGCGTTTGTCGTGGGAGGTTAAGGCGGAAGAAGCCCAAAATAAGGGGACGCCTTTGGCAAAGGCGTCCCTCTTATTTTTCCACCACATGCACGTTCAAATGGTCATAGGTCATCTCCACGCCGTGGCGGGCAAAGGCGTCGCGGAGATTCTCGTTCACCGCGAAGTACACCCGCCAGTAGTCGGCCACCGACGCCCAGCAGCGGACGGAGTACTCGATAGAGCTGCTGCCGTAGCTGACCAGCCGCACCTCCGGGGCGGGATCGGCCAGCACGCCGGGGACATCCATGGCCTCCGTGCAGGCGGCCTTCACCGCCTCGGTGGGCGCGTCGTAGGAGGCGGTCACGTTGTGGACGATGCGCCGCCGCCCCAGGGTGGTGTAGTTCACCACCTTGGCCGAGGCCAGGGTCTTGTTGGGCTCCATGATGATCTGGCCGTCATACGCCTCCAGCTTGGTGTGGTTCAGGGTGATCTCCCGGACGGTGCCCTCGGCCCCGTCCACCTCGATGACATCGCCGATGCTGAAGGGGTGGGAGGACAGGATCACCAGTCCCCCGGCCACGTTGCCCAGGATGTCCTCCGCCGCCAGGGTCACGCCCAAGGTCAGCACCGACATGATGGCCGTCAGCGACGTGGTGTTGACGCCCAGGGCCCCGGCGGTGATGATGGCCGTCAGCACATACAGCACCGCCTTTACGGCGGTGAGGGTGATCTTCCGCAGCCGGTCGTTCAGCTTCTGGACACGGTTTAAAAGCCGGGTCACCAGCTTCATCACCAGCCGCACCACCACCAGACAGACCAGCAGCGTCAGGATGGCCGACAGGATATGCCCCAGGGTGAACCCGCCCAGGGACGTTGACAAAATCTTGGAAACGCTGAAGTCGTTCATACGGAACCCTCCCGGAAAAAGCTGTTAGGTGCAGTATAGCAGGCTTGGCCCCGTTTTGCAAACCCTTTCCGTTTTCCGATGGCTGCCATAAGCGGAGCTGTCCGTCGACCACGGACAGTCTTGCCCTTTTGCCTAAGATTCCGGGGAGACGGCGGGGTGGGGATTGTGCGTTCGGACGATTTTGCGCGGCTGGTATAATTTTCCTCTTGCATCGGGGAAAAATATGTGCTACACTCCGTTCAACCTCACGAAAGGACACAGCGGAAATGATGATGACCAACGTATTCGCCCATATGACCGCTTACGCGCAGGCCGCCTGCGCTGTGTCCGCATGCTCTGACAGCAGCAGCATTATTCTGCCCATGGACGCCATTTTCCTGGCGTCCATTATTATTTTGCTGGTACTGACCAGCCCTGTTGTATGCCGGAACATGACGTCCCCTTCCCCCTGCCTGCCCTCGTAAGTACACGAAAGCATTTGCAGCAAGAGGCTCCGCCATCCGGCGGGGCCTCTTTTTTTCATAGATCCCGGCATTTCTCGCCTGGCCAGCGGAGAAACGCCACAAAAACGAAACGAACAAGAAAGTGAGAAAACTCCTATGGACTTCCTGAATTTTGTCATGGCACTCAGCCCCATCGTGGTGGTGCTGGTGGGCATCCTGGGCTTTCGTCAGTCTGCCAAGCGCGTTGCGCCTGTTGCCCTGCTGTGGACACTTCTGCTGGCCTTTACCTACTTCAACGTGACCGGCGCCGCCTTCAAGGACAACGTGGCCGTCTATGACGCCCTTCTCTGGAAGGGCATCAAGGAGGGTCTGAAGATCGTGCTGATGGTGTTCGGCGCCTTTGTGATATTGAACCTGCTCCGTGATACCGGCGCCATCGACGAGGTGAAGGGCGCCATCGCCCGCATCAGTGACGACCGCCGGGTGCAGGTGGTCATCATCGGCATGATGCTGCCCATCTTCCTGGAGGGCGCGGCAGGCGCGGGCTCTCCCGCCGCCATCGCCGCCCCGTTCCTGGTGGCCCTGGGCTTTGACCCGGTGACCTCCATCGCCCTGGCCCTGCTGGGCGACGCCACGCCCTGCTCCTGGGGCGGCGCGGGCCTGACCACCATCAACGGCGGCGCGGCCCTGACCGACGCGGGCCTCAGCACCGTGGCGCTGAACTCCGCCATGGTGGGCCGCATCCACATGTTCGGCGTGCTGGTGATCCCCTTTATCATGGTGGCCATGACCTTTGGCCGCAAGGGCTTCAAGGGCATCGTGCCCTACCTCTGCTTTGCCGGTGTGTCCACCGGCGCGGTGATGTTCGTCCTGTCCAACCTCGTGGGCGCCGAGGTCACCTCCATGGGCACCGGCCTTCTGGCCATCCTCCTCAACGTGGCCTACGTCAAGCTGGTGGGCGTCAGGACGCCGGAGGAGTACCGCTACCGCTTTACCAGTCAGGAGAAGAAGTACGGCCCGCTCCGGGCCATGTCCCCCTACATCTACATGCTGGTGCTGCTGCCCGCCGTGCGCTACGGCTTCCCGGCGCTGGTGAAAAACGGCTTCGCCGTCATGTGTACCTTCGGCTATATCGTGTGGGTGGACGTGGTAATCCTCATCTGCGGCTTCCTGGGCGCGATGACGCTGAAAACCGGCATGAAGCAGTATGGCCGGATCTGCGCCAAGACCGTGGGCCATGTGCTGCCGGTGCTGGTGACCATGGGCAGCCTGCTGGTGGTGTCGTATATCATGCAGTCCCCCTCCACCGGCATGATGAACCTGCTGGCCTCGGACATCGCCGCCGTGGTGGGCCGGTTCTATCCCGCCGCCGCCGTGCTCATCGGCGCCAGCGGCTCCTTCATCACTGGCACGGGTCTCGGCTCCAACATCATGTTCGCCGACATGCACATCCAGGCGGCCCAGGCGTTGGGCATGAACCCCATCACCGTCTTCGCCGGACAGAATGCCGGTGCGTCTCTGGGCAACCTGATCTGCCCCAACAATACGGTGGCCGCCTGCGCCACGGTGGATCAGGTGGGCAACGAAAACCAGGTCATGAAGCGGACGCTGCCCGCCTTCGCCGTCATCCTGGTGCTGTACATGGTGCTGACCATGCTGTATACCTGTGTGTTATTCCCTTATTTTGGGGCTTAAATGCAAAATAATTACGATATTATCAAGTCGAAAGGATGGTTTTACCATGAAAAAACGTGTTCTTGGCGTGATCGGTCTGGGCCATGTGGGCGCCCATGTGGCCTACGCCCTGGCGGTGCAGGGCATCGCCGACGAGCTGGTGCTGGTGGATCAGAACCAGCAGAAGCTGGCCAGCGAGGTGCAGGATCTCCGCGACGCAGCGGCGTATCTGCCCCACCGGGTCACCGTCCGCTCTGGTGATTTCGCCGATCTGGGCGAGTGTGACGTGATCGTCAACAGCGTGGGCAAGATCGAGCTGCTGCGGGGCACCCACGACCGGGTGACCGAGATGGATTTCACCATCCCCGCCGTCCGCGGCTACGCGGAAAAGGTGAAGGCCAGCGGCTTTGACGGCGTGCTCATCAACATCACCAACCCCTGCGACATCGTCACCCGTGAGCTGGCGCTGGGTCTGGGCCTGCCCAAGGGCCGCGTGTTCGGCACCGGCACGGGGCTGGACACCTCCCGCCTTCTCAGCGCCCTGGCCCGCCAGACCGGCATCGACCACAAGTCCATCACCTGCTACATGCTGGGCGAGCACGGCAACCAGCAGTTCGCCCCCTGGTCCTGCGTCAGCTTCAAGGGCATGCCCCTGGACAAGTGGGCCGAGACGGACGAGCGCTTCCGCTTTGACCGGGACGCCCTGCAGAAGGAGTCCATCGGCGGCGGCTGGGTCACCTTCTCCGGCAAGTTCTGCACCGAGTACGGCATCGCCACCACCGCCGCCCGCATGGCCCACATCGTGCTGCACGATGAAAAGGCCGTCATGCCCGCCAGCATGGAGCTGTGCGGCGAGTACGGCGAGAGCGGCCTGTTCGCCGGCGTCCCCTGCGTCATCGGCGCAAACGGCGTGGAGGAGGTGGTGGAGCTGCCCCTGACCGCTGAGGAGAAGGCCACCTTCCACCAGTGCTGCGAGGGCATCCGCCACAATATGGAGCATCTGAAAGAGATCTGAATCTGAAAATTTGAAAATAATTTGAATCCGGAGGTAAATTATTATGAATATCACTGTCACGAAGAATCCCCATCCCGGCACCCTGCCCCCCTCCGATCAGCTGGGCTTCGGCACCGTGTTCACCGACCACATGTTCGTCATGGACTACACCGAGCAGGACGGCTGGCACAACGCCCGCGTTGTGCCCTACGGCCCCATCGCCCTGTCCCCCGCCGCCAGCGTCCTGCACTACGGCACCGAGGTATTCGAGGGTCTGAAGGCCTACCGCCGCCCCGACGGTGAAGTACAGCTCTTCCGCCCCTGGGAGAACATCGCCCGGCTGAACCGCTCCTGTGAGCGTCTGGGCCTGCCCCAGGTGGATCCCGATGACGCATTGCAGGCCATCAAGGAGGTGGTCCGCGTAGATCAGAGCTGGGTGCCCAGCGACCCCGGTACCAGCCTGTACATCCGCCCCTTCCTGTACTCCACCGACCCCACCCTGGCGCTGCACGGCGTCCATGAGGCGTCCTTCGTCATCATCCTCTCCCCCTCCGGCAGCTACTTTGCCGACGGTCTGAAGCCCGTGCCCATCATGGTGGAGACCGAGGATGTCCGTGCCGTCCGCGGCGGCACCGGCGAGGCCAAGTGCGGCGGCAACTACGGCGCGGCCAACCGTGCCGGTGAGCGGGCCGAGGCCAAGGGCTACTCCCAGGTGCTGTGGCTGGACGGCGTGGAGCGCAAGTATGTGGAGGAGGGCGGCGGCATGAACGTCATGTTCAAGATCAATGGCACCGTCGTTACCCCCGCCCTGACCGGCTCCATCCTCCGGGGCGTCACCCGCAAGTCCGCCATTGAGCTGCTGAAGAGCTGGAACATGCCGGTGGAGGAGCGCCTGCTGAGCGTGGACGAGCTGTTCGAGGCCGCACGCACCGGCGCGCTGGAGGAGGCATGGTGCATCGGCACCGCCGCCGTCATCTCCCCCATCGGCGCACTGGGCTGGGGCGACGTGCGCTACGAGGTCAACGGCGGCCAGATCGGCGCACTGTCCCAGAAGCTCTATGACGAGCTGACCGGCATCCAGTGGGGCACCAAGCCCGATCCCTTCGGCTGGACCTGCAAAGTCGGGGAGTAAACCGAAAAAGCACAGGGGCAGATCCGATCTTAGCGGCTATGCAGCCCTACGAAATCCTACTCCCCCCGTGCGTAGGGGAGGGGCTCTGCCCCTCCCGCTTGTTACACAACGGTGCCGTCGGTAATCGGCGGGCAGGGCACCCCAAGGGTGCTCGTTTCGCTTCGCTCCACCGCGTCCACCCCGCCTCTACATCTCTTTACGCGCATAAAAAGAGGACGCTTTCGCGTCCTCTTTTTTATTCACCTTCCGCGTAAATGTCCTCGCACCGCTGCTGGGCTGCCGTCAACACGTCTACCGCCCGCCGCAGAGTCTCTTCCTCACCGCAGCTGCCCTCCAGCAGGTGCAAAGCGTCCTCCGCCGCGTGGAACATCGTCAGATACATCTTCTTATAATCCACCATCCGTCTCACCTCCCGCGCCGGGGCAGGACAAAGTATTCCCCGGTTTCTCACATTGTATTTCTATTATAGCCTGATATTTGGCAATATTCAAGAGGAACGATTCCCTGTATGCTTAAAGCGTCAGGGAGGTGACAGGAGTGATCGTGTTCGACCCGCTGTGGGAGACAATGAAGCGCCGGGGCATCAGCCAGTACACGCTGATTAAGGAATATGGCGTCAGCACAGGAACGCTGGATGCGCTGCGGAAAAACCGCAGCATCACCCTGAACACGCTGAACGATCTGTGCCGCATCCTGCAATGCCCGGTGGAGGATGTTATCCGCTATATTCCCGACGAATAAGATAAAAAAGAGGATGCGTCCGCGTCCTCTTTTCATTTGTGCATTGTATGCCATCCGTCTCACCTTACCGTCATTTTAGAACAATATATTCAAATTGTCAATAGAACAAATCGTTCCACGTATACTAGGCTATGGTGATGTATATGGAGCGATACAAGCGGATCCGCGACCTGCGGGAGGATCACGACATGACACAAAGGGCGGTGGGCGAGGCCATCAACGTGCCCCAGCGCACCTACGCCTACTACGAGAGCGGCCAGCGGATGATCCCGCCGCGGGTGCTGTGCGCCCTGGCCGACCTGTACGGCGTCAGCGTGGACTACCTGCTGGAGCGGACAGACGATAAGAAATAACACAAAAAGAGGACGCTTTCGCGTCCTCTTTTTATTGAAACAACTTACATACCCTTGATGATGTCCACGATCTCGGCGCCGATGCGCTTCTGCGCCTCGACGGGGAGCGATCCGAGCGCCGCCAGTGGCGGATGAAGCGAGGTGAGCGAGTGGCAGCGGTCAAAATTTCAAGCGCCCGCCGTAAGGCAGCGCAGAAATTTTGGGCACCGCAACAGGCAGCAGCGCCGATCGGCGCATAAAAAGAGGACGCTTTCGCGTCCTCTTTTTATTGAAATAACTTACATGCCCTTGATGATGTCCACGATCTCGGCGCCGATGCGCTTCTGCGCCTCGACAGTAGCCGCGCCGATGTGGGGCGTGCAGGAAACCATGGGATGGCTGTACAGCGCCTTGTTGGTGGCGGGCTCGTCGGCGTACACGTCCAGACCGGCGGCGCGCACCTTGCCGGACTCCAGAGCGGCCAGCAGAGCGGCCTCGTCCACGTTGGTGCCGCGGGAGGTGTTGATGACCACCACGCCGTCCTTCATCTTGGCGATGTTCTCGGCGCTGATCAGGGCGCCGCCGTCCACGGCGGGAGCGTGCACGGAGATGAAGTCAGACTTGGCCAGCAGCTCGTCCATCTCCACATAGGGGATGCCCAGCTGCTCCTCGATGCCGGGGATGTGGAAGATATCGAAGGCGATGACATCCATGCCGATGGCCTTGGCCATCACGCCCAGATGCTGGCCGATGCGGCCGAAGCCCACGATACCCAGGGTCTTGCCCTGCAGCTCGATGCCCTTGCCGTACTCCTTCTTCTTCCACTCGCCGTTGCGCATGGTGTAGCCGGCGTCGGAGATATAGCGGGCGCAGGCGAACATATGGCCCATGGCCAGCTCCGCCACGGACTGGGAGGAAGCCTTGGGGGTGTTCTTCACGGCGATGCCGTTGGCCTCGGCGTACTTCACGTCGATGTTGTCCACGCCCACGCCGCCGCGGATGATCAGCTTCAGATTGCTGCCCTTGGCCTCGTCGATGTGGTTGGCGCGAACCTTGGTCTTGGAGCGAACCACGACCACGTCGAAATCACGCAGGGCCTTGCCCAGCTGATCGGGCTCATAGAACTGCTCGACGACCTCATGGCCCATCTCGCGCAGCTGCGCCATCGCGGTCTTATCCATACCGTCAGTAACCAGAATACGCATGGTAATTATCTCCTTTTATATTACAGTTTGTTGTGGGGGTGCGATGAAGGGAGCGTAGGGGCCGGCGTCCTCGACGGCCCGCGCAAATTACGATAGCATTTCCGGTGAACGGCGGGGCGTCGGGGACGCCGCCCCCTACACACGGCTTATCGTAATGCTCCCCCTTTAAGAGGTTTACTTGTGCTCCGCCTCGAACTTGGTCAGGAACTCCACTAGCGCCTGGGCGCCCTCGATGGGCATGGCGTTGTACACGCTGGCGCGCAGGCCGCCCACGGACTTGTGGCCCTTCAGGTTGTCGAAACCGGCCTCCTTGGAGGCGGCCACCACGGCGGCGTCCAGATCCTTGTCGCCGGTGACGAAGGGGATGTTCATCAGGCTGCGATCCTCGGGCACCACAGCGCCCTTGAACAGCTTGGAGCTGTCCAGGAAGTCATAGATGACCTTGGCCTTGGCGATGTTGCGCTTGTGCATCTCCTCCAGGCCGCCGATGCTCAGCAGATACTTGAACACCTTGCCGCAGCAGTAGATGGCCCAGCAGTTGGGGGTGTTGTACATGCTGTCGTTGTCGGCATGGGTCTTGTACTTCATGTAGATGGGGGTCTTGGGATCCAGATCGTCGCGGATCAGATCCTCGCGGATGATGACCACGGCCATACCGGCGGGGCCCACATTCTTCTGCACACCGGCCCAGATCAGGCCGTAGTCGGCCACGTTGCAGGGCTTGGAAAGGAACATGGAGGACTGGTCGGACACCAGAACGTGACCCTTGGTGTTGGGCAGCTTGTTCCAGGTGGTGCCGTTGATGGTCTCATTCTCGCAGATGTAGACATAGTCAGCATCCTCGGGGATGTCCAGATCAGAGCAGTCAGGGATGTAGGAGAAGTTCTTGTCGGCGGAGGAGGCAACGATCTGCACCTCGCCGTACTTCTTGGCCTCGGCAATGGCCTTCTTGGACCATGCGCCGGTCTCCACATAGCAGGCCTTGCCGTTCTTCATCAGGTTCATAGCCACCATGGCGAACTGCACCGTGCCGCCGCCCTGGATGAACAGGACCTTGTAGTTATCGGGGATGTTCATCAGCTTGCGCAGGTCGGCCTCGGCCTCGTCGGCGATCTGCTGGAACACCTTGGAACGGTGGCTCATTTCCATGACGCACATGCCGCTGCCGCGGTAGTTCATCATCTCGTCGCGGATCTCCTCCAGCACGCTCTCCGGCATCATGGCGGGGCCGGCGGAGAAGTTGAATGTACGACCGTATTTCATTTCGTTTTCCTCCTCAATTTTTCAATAAGTAGGGCTTACAAATTTTGCTCGTACCCATAGTATACGGCATAATTCCGAGAGAATCAACCGGGAAAATCAAAAATCTGCAAAATTTGTATGGCTTGCTGACAAAATGTCAGTTTTCCTCGTACAAACCGCCCACGGCGCGCGATTGACAAGGGGTGAAGAGGGTGTTAAAATGTCGGAAGCTGACAAAAAAACGCCGCCCGCCGGTATACGGCGGGCCGATGTGGGCATCGGCCCCTACGCAGCGACCACCGATACCGCGCCGCACCCCACCACCGCACCCCGTAGGGCGGGCCCCATGTGGCCCGCCGCGATAAACGCACCATACCGCCGTACATCGGCGGGGCACACGGGCCCCGCCCTACGAAGCGGCTGTACGACACCCCGACACAAAGGAGCACACCATGGAACGCGTCAAAGGCTTTTTTCAACATATCTCCCTGTATATCATCGCGCTGGCCAAATGGCTGTGCATCGGCGGCGGCGTGGGCCTCATCGGCGGCGTGGTGGGCGCGGCCTTCCACATCGGCGTGGAACGCTCCACCGAGCTGCGGCTCATGCACCCGTGGATCCTCTGGCTGCTGCCGGTGGGCGGCGTGGTGATCGTGGGGCTGTACCGCCTGGCCCACATGGAGGGCCGCGGCACCAACAACATCATCGAATCCGTCCACTTCGGCAAGGATGTACCTATATTATTGGTGCCCCTCATCTTCCTCTCCACCTGCATCACCCACCTGCTGGGCGGCTCGGCAGGCCGTGAGGGCGCGGCGCTGCAGATCGGCGGCGGCATCGGCTACCGCACCGGCAGGGCCCTGCATCTGGGGGAGAAGGATCTGCCCCTGGCCACGCTGTGCGGCATGAGCGCCGTGTTCGCCGCGCTGTTCGGCACGCCGCTGACGGCCACCGTGTTCGCCCTGGAGGTCATCAGCGTGGGCGTCCTCTACTACGCGGGGCTGATCCCCTGCCTGATGTCCGCCTCGGTGGCGTATCTCATCGCCTCCCTCTTCGGCGTGTCCCCCACCCGGTTCACGGTGGCGCTGCCGCCTCTGGACGTGTGGACGGTGTTTCTGGTGATTTTGCTGGCCATCGGCTGCGCGCTGGTGTCCATCCTGTTCGTGCGTGGCATGCACTGGGTGGAGCACATGGCGGCAAAGCTGGTGAAGAACCCCTATCTCCGGGCGGCGGCGGGCGGCGCGGCCATCATCGGCCTGACGCTGCTGCTGGGCCGGGACTACAACGGCGCGGGCATGGACGTCATCGCCCGGGCGGTGGAGCAGGGACAGGCCGCGCCCTGGGCGTGGCTGCTGAAGATCCTGTTCACCGCCATCACCATCGGCTGCGGCTTCAAGGGCGGCGAGGTGGTGCCCTCCTTCTTCGTGGGGGCCACCTTCGGCTGCGTGGCGGCCCAGGCGCTGGGCTTACCGGCAGGCTTCGGCGCGGCCATCGGCCTGATCGCCGTGTTCTGCGGCGCGGTGAACTGCCCCATCGCCTCGGTACTGCTGAGCCTGGAGCTGTTCGGCGGCACCGACGGGGTGCTGTACTTCGCCTTCGCCTGCGCCATCAGCTATCTCCTCAGCGGCTACTGCGGGCTGTACAGCAGCCAGACCATCCTCTACTCCAAGCTGCGGGCGGAGTTTATCAACGTCCACGCCAAGGAGTGACCGCTTCGCCCTCCCCTATTGTGCAAAAAGAACCGTTCCCCTTGGCCGACTCCACACAAGAAAACACACGCCGGAAAAGGCAACTTTTGCGTGGATGTCATTGTTGCGCTGGTTTGCCATGCGTCAGCATGCCTTCACCATCGCGCCGCGACCCCACACAAAATTTACTCTTTTCCGGTGCGAAGCAGTTTTGCCAATGAATATTTGAGATAAAATCGGCTGCAAAAATACCCCCATACTGACGTATGGGGGTATTTTTTCGGTCGCATTTTAGCCAAATAGGCGCAGACAAAACCGTATGTTTTCTTATGCGGAGCCGGCCTTGGAGCGGTTCTTTTTTTATGGCGTTTTGGTCTCTTTACGGCTTCTCTTACGCGGCGAAGCCTCGGATCTCCATGAGGCCCACGATGATCTGCAGCAGGGCAAAGGCCAGCAGCAGCACACCCGCCAGCTTGCGGGTCTTTTGCTTGTTGGCGATGTAGCCCATGCCCAGCAGGCCCATGGCGATGGCCAGGGCGATGGCCGCCAGGCCGGGAATATACAGGATGTTGGCCTTGCGCAGGCCCCAGAAGATGATGGCCACCACCAGCAGGATCAGCTCAAGCAGGGTTTTGCCGTCTAAATTTTTCATGTGTCTCTCTTCCCTTCTTATTTCTTCCCTCTATTGTACCATCTCCGGGGCAAGAGGGCAAGGTTTTTTCGCCTCAAAGGCCCAGCAGCTTGGCCTTCAGCACGGCGCAGACGGTTTTGGCGTCGGTGATCTCGCCGTCCACGCACAGGCGGGCCAACTCGTCCAGGGGCATCCGCTCCACCGCCAGGAACTCGTCCTCGTCCGGGTCGGTGGCCCCGTAGTGGAGATCCTGGGCCAGATAGAGGTACAGCACCTCGTCATAGCAGCCCGGCGAGGCGATGAGCCGGCCCAGGGGCGTCCAGGATTCGGCCACGGCGCCGGTCTCCTCCCGCAGCTCGCGGCGGGCGGTGACGAAGGGCTCCTCGCCCGGCTCCCGCTTTCCGGCGGGGATCTCCAGCAGCGTGCGGCCGAAGGCGTAGCGGTATTGCCGCACCAGCAGCACGGTGCCGTCGGCCTCCAGGGCCAGGATGCCCACGCCGCCGGGATGCTCCACGATCTCGCGGGTGGAGGTGTGGCCGTTGGGCAGCAGCACCTTGTCACGGCGGACATGGATGATGGCGCCGTCGTAGATTTTTTCGGTGGAAAGTGTTTTTTCAGTCAGATCCATGGGGGTCTCCTTTTTGGGGGGTGGGGAGAGTTCTTGTGATTATTCGTAGGGGCCGATGCCTACGCAGTGGAGCGAAGCGGAACAAGTACCCTTGGGGTGCATCGGCCCGCGCGTTTTGTGATGGCATATCCGGTATACGGCGGGGCGATGTGGGCATCGCCCCCTACAGAGTTCTGCCGGCAGTATTTCCGTTTACCGTGCGGCGAGGTGACCACACACCGCCGTATTATTTGGTTTTTTGCGTCTGTCGTGCGGCGGCATGTGGTCATGCCGCCCCTACGGAGCGGTATACGATGGTGCGCCGGTGAACGGCGGGCGGGGCAGAACCCCGCCCCTACGGAAGCGGTGCGGCTTACACCCGGCGGTCGCGCTTCTGGCTGTCGTAGTGCTTTTGCAGCAGGGGATAGACGAAGCGGTAGATCAGCTTGTTCTCCAGGTTCAGCATATAGATGGCGAAGGTCACCACGAAGCCGATCGCGCCCACGATCAGCAGCTTCCACAGTACCTTGCCCATGATTTTCAACGCTTTTTTCATTTGACGGTTCCTCCTTACCACGCCTCGCTGTCGTCAAAGTCCACCAGCGTGGCGTCCAGCGGCGTCTCATTCAGGACGACGGACATGTAATCGTTGACGCAGCGGCGCATATCCCGGCGGGAGATGGTGCGGCAGTCCTCCAGATCGTGCTCGACAAAGATGAAGTGGAAGCCCAGATCCCGGGCCTGCTCCTCCATCAGGGCGTGGACGCCGTTCATGCCCTTGCAGGCCACGTTGTCGTTGAACAACACCATGTCGCAGTGGAAATTCCGGGCCCAGTCCCACACGGCGTTCACGTTGTCCCAGCCGCCCACGGCGTGGTGGCGCATGACGCCCTTCTCCGAGAACAGGGCCAGGTCGTCCATGGCCTGCTCGGGGTCGGTGGTGGAGATCATGTTGTGGCCCATGGTGGAGTCCATGTTCAGCACGATGTTGATGCCCCAGCAGTTCTGGGTCCAGGTAGGGAAGTCGGTATAGTACACGGCGGAGGGGCCCCACAGGAAGGCCCGGTGGCGGGTGGTGCCGCCGAAGGGCTCATACCGCCGCTCATACGCCTGCTGCATCAGCTTCAGCACCTTGCGGTCGTTCTTGGTGAACTGATCCTCCTGGCCGTTGACGCTGGCCCAGGAGTACAGGCGGTACAGCGTCTCGGCGATGCCGCACAGGGCGGAGTAGGGGGTCTTGAAGATGTCCCACTTCTCCAGCTCGATGGTGTTCTGCTCGTTCATGTGGGCGGCCCGGTCAAACAGGGCGTCCCAGTCGTACTGGACGCCGTACTCCTTTTCAATAAAGGCGATGGCGTCCTTCAGCACCTGCTTGGAGTAGGGGTGGGCGCCGGGCTCGTTGTGGATCATGGCCATGGTCACCGGGAAGTCGGGCAATCCGATGCGGCGGCGCTGGAACATGGAGGTGGCCTCGCTGGCGTTGCAGGGCATATTGGTGGACAGCATGGCCTTGCCGAAGATGGGGAAGTCGTCGTCGATGGCCACGCCGGTCTCCGCCGAGCAGCGGGAGCACACGTCCGCCGCCAGGCCGAAGGACTCCGCCACGTCGATATAGTGGGGCTGGAGGTGCTGGTCGATGTCGCAGATGATGAACTCCGGCAGGGTCTGCAGCGGGATGGGGATCAATCCGGGGAAGCCCGCCATGAACAGGGGCGGCAGCACCTCGTCCATGGGCACGATCCGGTCGGACAGGGGCCCGCCGCCGAAGCGCCTGTCGTTGGACAGCACCAGGGCGATCTTCTTGGTGAGGCTCACCACGATGCAGTGCATATTCATATGGGCGATGCGCAGCTCCTCGCCCCGGAAGCCCTCGAAGAGGCGGTCGATAAAGGCGAAGGTGCCCAGATAGGAGCCCATCCAGCGATACTCCCAAAAGCCCTTCAGGCAGGGGATGGGAGCGGAGGCCACCATCTTGCCCATGGCCAGCAGGTTATTCAGCCACGCGCCGTAGTCCACCAGGGTGTCCTTCACGCCGCGCCACTCGCGGTAGCGGGCGATGCCGGTCTTGTCCTGATAGCGGCTGCGGAGGCCGCCGGTGCCGTGGCGGGCCTGCCACTTGGGGTCGAACCGCTCCAGCTTTTTGTCGATGGCCGCGCAGGCGGCGGTCAGCGGATTTTTGATCTTCTTCATTTCGTCTCCCCCTTCCGGGCCGCTTCCAGCTTCTTGATCTCCAGGCTCTCCACAAACGCCTGGAACCGGGTGCGGAGCTGTCCGGCAGAGCCCAGGGTGTATTCCTTTTCAATGGTGCAGCAGGGGATGCCCCGCTCGGCGCTGAGGATATGGCTGGCCAGCACCTTCTCGTAGCTCCAGAATTCGCAGAACTTCATGCTCTCGTAGATGATGCCGTCGGCGTGATAGTCCTTCACCAGGCGCTCCAGCTGGTCGTGGCGCTGGTCGATCTTGCCGCCGTCCATGAACCGGGCGCACTGGTTCCAGTGGAGGTAGTGGCGGCAGATGGCGTCATAGGCGGTCTCGCCGTCCCGGATCTCGATCTCCTCGCGGCTGGGGAAGCTGCCGAAGCAGTACCGGTCGGCCACCACCATGGCGCCGCACATCTCCAGCAGCTTGGTGAACTCGGGGTCGTCGATCTCACTGCCGGCCAGCACCACGCGGGCCCGGAAGGGGAACTTCGGCTCCGGCTGACGGGTCTTTAATTCCTCCAGCGTCTCCTTCAGATAGGGCAGGATCAGGTCGTGGGGGCACACCTGGCTGACCAGTTGGATCACATGGAACTCATAGCCGGTGATGGGCGGGTTGTCCAGCCTGCGGAAATCGCCGATCGCGGTGACGGTGCGGCACAGGTCGTTGTGCTTCTCGATGGCGGCGCGCAGGGCCTTTTCGGAGGTGTCGATGCCGTAGACCTGGTGGAGCTTGTCCAGCACCTTTTCCCG
Source organism: uncultured Oscillospiraceae bacterium (assembly GCA_934589145.1). Taxonomy (GTDB): domain Bacteria; phylum Bacillota; class Clostridia; order Oscillospirales; family Oscillospiraceae; genus Vescimonas. The sequence continues at coordinate 33,110 of CAKTNW010000010.1, forward strand.
GAGCTGGGCCTTGTAGTAGTCCAGGCTGGTATTGTCGCCCTTCATGGGCGGGTCGATGATAGTGACGAAGAAGCGCTCGTTCTCTACCGGCTTCAGCAGGAAGAAGTGCTCCTCCATCCGCTCCATGGCGGCGCAGCCCTCGGCGCCGAACAGGGCGCCCAGGTAGTTATAGCCCCCCTCGATGGCACGCTCCAGGATGCAGCGGACATAGGGGCAGTTGCGGTTGGTCATGTAGTAGGACGCCACGTCCGCCGTGGTGCTGTTGGGGGCACGCAGGCGGGAGGAAAAGCAGCCCGGCAGGTTCAGCAGTACCTCCGGGATGTAGTAGCAGTTATAGCCCAGGGCCACCTGTCCCTGGCCGGTGGCCTGCTCCACCAGCTCGTTGTGGGCCTGCTGCAGCAATTCCTCGAACCAGATGAGATGCTTCAGATCTTTCATAGGCGGTTCTCCTTCTCTCCTCCGCCCCACCGGGCGGCATTTTCTGTGTAAATTCTACCAAAACCGCCGCCGTTCGTCAACGGAAACCATACAATATGCAAGAAGTTTTACAACAAAGCGGTAAAGTGTCGGGGAAAGCGGCGGACGGCTCACAAAAAAGGATGGCCTCCGGCAGGAGGCCATCCTCTTCTCATTTCTATAGGCCCGCGCGGCTTACCACTCCAGGTTGCGCTCGGTCTCTTTGCTGAATACATGGGCCACATTGCCGCCGAAGATCATGTTGACCTCGCTTCCCATGGGGAAGTGGGCGGCATTGCCGTTGGTGGGCACGATGACCACCACGTCGTGGCCGTTGCTGGAGATATGCAGGTGCACGGAGGAGCCCATCAGCTCGCTGACATCCACGGTGCCCTTGACGCCGTCGGCGCACAGCATGATATGGTCGGGCCGCACGCCCAGCACCACGTCCTGCTCGGGAACGTCCTTGGCGCTCAGCCGCTGCTGCTTATCCTCGGACAGCTCCACGGTGATGCCGTCCAGGGTCACGGCATACTTGCCGTTCTGCTTGATGAGCCGCGCGTCGAACAGGTTCATCTGGGGGGTGCCGATGAAGCCTGCCACGAACAGGTTGGCGGGATGGTCAAAGACCTCCTGAGGCGTGCCGATCTGCTGGATGAAGCCGTCCTTCATGATGACGATCCGGTCGCCCAGGGTCATGGCCTCGGTCTGGTCATGGGTGACGTAAATAAAGGTGGTGTCGATCCGCTGGCGCAGCTTGATGATCTCGGCGCGCATCTGGTTGCGGAGCTTGGCGTCCAGGTTGGACAGGGGCTCGTCCATCAGGAACACGGCGGGGTCGCGGACGATGGCGCGGCCGATGGCCACACGCTGGCGCTGGCCGCCGGACAGGGCCTTGGGCTTACGATCCAGATACTGGGTGATGTCCAGGATCTCGGCCGCCTGCTTCACCTTCTTGTCGATCTCGTCCCTGGGAACCTTTTTCAGCTTCAGGGAGAAGGCCATGTTCTCGTACACGGTCATGTGGGGATACAGGGCGTAGTTCTGGAACACCATGGCGATATCACGATCCTTGGGCTCCACGTCGTTCATCAGCTTGTCGCCGATCCACAGCTCGCCGGAGCTGATGTCCTCCAGACCGGCGATCATGCGCAGGGTGGTGGACTTACCGCAGCCGGAGGGGCCCACCAGCACGATGAACTCCTTGTCGGCGATCTCCAGATTGAACTGCTGAACCGCCACGACGCCCTCGTCGGTGATCTGGAGATTGGTTTTCTTCTCCTGCTCCTCGCCCTTCTTGGCCTTTTTCTTCTTCTCGGTGTTGGGGTAGATCTTCTTCAGATCCTTCAATACGACCTTTGCCATACGTTCTTGACTGTAACTGCTCTGCCTCCGCAAAAAGCAGTCTCGCAGCCGCCTGAGGCGCGCCGCCTTACGACAGGTCTCCACACTGCCGCACCGCCAGCCACAGCGGATCTTCCTCCTTTAATTTGCCGCCGCCGGCCATAAAGTGGAGTGACCACCGGCGGTTGGAATAAGACAGTATTATTCTATACGAATCCGCCGGGAATTACAAGGGGCAAATTGTGAATTTTTACCCGTACCGGCGGGGTAAGGCGGCCCGTGCGCGGCGACGCGCCGCGCAGGCGGCGTCCCCGCAAATTCTCCCCTTGCAACCGTCCACACGGTGTGATACAATATTTCAACACATTATGACACGGTTTACCGTGTGCAAGGAGGAACATCACCATGTCTTTCATGATCGAAACGTCTGCCCGTCATATCCACCTGACCCAGGAGTCCGTGGAAAAGCTGTTTGGCGAGGGCTATCAGCTGACCATCCGCAAGCCCCTGTCCTATCCCGGCCAGTACGCCAGCAACGAGCGTCTGACCATCGTCGGCCCCAAGAAGGAAATGGCCAACGTGTCCATCCTGGGCCCCACCCGCAAGGCTGACCAGGTGGAGATCTCCGCCACCGACGCCCGCACCCTGGGCATCGACGCTCCCATCCGCGAGAGCGGCGACGTGAAGGGCTCCGGCGCCTGCAAGCTGATCGGGCCCAAGGGCGAGCTGGATCTGACCGAGGGCGTCATCATCGCCAAGCGTCACCTGCACGTCACCGAAGAGGATGCCGCCGAAATGGGCATCAAGAACGGTGAGATCATCAAGGTCGCCTGCGGCGGCGAAGGCCGTAAGCTGATCTTCGACGACGTGGTCGTCCGCGTCAACGTGGGCGGCGCCACCACCATGCACATCGACACCGATGAGTCCCAGGCCGCCAACAACCCCACCGTGGGCGAGATCTTCCGGTAAGCGCACCCCGGAAATAGAGTGAGATAGAGAAAGAGAGGACGCGAAGCGTCCTCTTCTTTTTTTGCTTGCCGCGATCCCCTTACACCAGCTTTTCAAAATACCGGAAGGTCTCGTCGTCGTGGGTGTGGCGCATGCAGGCCGACAGCATCCGCTCCGACGCGGCGTTCTCCTGATAGCACTTGGCCACCACGCGGGTCAGGCCCAGGTGGTACAGCGCCCAGTCCGCCACGGCGGCAAACGCCTCGGTGCCGTAGCCGTGTCCGGCAAAGGCCGGGGCGATGCGGCAGCCCTGCTCCATGGTGCCACGCCAGTCGCCGTTATACAGCACCACCTCGCCGATGCAGCGGCCCTCCAGCCGGACGGCGAAGTTGATGGCGATGCGGCTTGCAAAGTCCTGGCGGGTCACGTCCAGGAAGTAGTCCTCCGTCAGCTCGCCCTTCAGGTCGTCACGGTAGTCATAGCCCCACCAGCGGTTGCGGTCGTCGTCCAGGCACAGGGCGTTATAGGCGGCCTTGTCCTCGTCGGTGAAGGGGGAGAGGGTCAGCCGCTCCGTGGTGAGCTCCGGGATGTGCCGCAGGGCGTCCAGCTCGCACCCCACCTCGAACCGCAGCTTGCCGCCCAGCTCCGCGGGCAGGTATTGCAGCTTGGAGGTGCGCAGGCCGCGGTCCCGGCCGTCGTCCTCCCGGTTGATCCAGCGGCAGTCGCCGCCGTAGTAATCGGCGAATTTCTGCACCATGGCGGGGTAGACGCCGGCGTGGGAGTACAGGGCCTTTTCAATGTGGCACACCAGGGTCTCGCCGCACTTCTCCGCCAGAGCGATGGCCAGCAGGCGGCCCTCCCACAAAATGCCGCCCGCCCGGAACATGCCGGTGCCCAGATAGGTGAACAGATCCTGAGCTAGGGCCAGCTCACGTCTGGCCTCGGGGCTCTGCTTCTGGAACTCCCGGTCGTAGTCGGCCCAGAAGGCCGCCAGCAGATCGGCGTTCTCCGACGTCAGGGGGATGAACTCCGCGCCGGGGTGCTCCTTATTGAACTTGTTGATGTGGTTGCGCTGGCCGCTGTAATGGCGCCCGGCGAAGTGGGCCAGATCCTCGGCGTGGTAGAGGTAGTCCTTCCAGGCCCGCTCGTTGGTGATGGTGACGCGGGGCCAGCGGAGGGCCAGCTTCCCGGCCTCGGACTCCGGCACCACGGAGAAGATGGGCCGCACGCCCTTCTGGCGGCAGTGATCCTCGATGGTGGCCAGGGCGGCGTCCACGTCGCCATCCGGGCCTGGGATGGGGTAGTCGAACTGAGGCACGCCGTCGATGCAGTTGCGGATGACCAGGCACCCGTCGGTGAAGGCGTACTCCGAGTGGAGGTGGCCCCGCCACATGTATTTGACGCCGGCGCTGTATTCGCACAGGCGGTAGGTGCAGTTTTCGTAATAGGGCCGCATGACGGTCATGGCGTCCGCGGTCACGGGGGTGAAGTTCAGCATAGGGAAGTCTCCTGTTGAGTTTATATTATGATTTGTGGTTTGGTAACGGTCTCCGACGGCCCGTCTATCGGTAGTCGCTGCGTAGGGGAGGGGCGGGCGCTGTGGAGCAAAGCGGAACGAGTGCCCTTGGGGTACCCCTCCCGTTTGATATACGGTAATGCTGTCGGTGAACGGCGGGCGGGGTAGAACCCCGCCCCTACGCACGGTGTACGATGGTGCAGTGCGATGTCGGGCGGCGGCATGTGGTCATGCCGCCCTACGGAATTCTATCGGTGGTCGCTGCGTAGGGCGGGGTGACCTCACCCCGCCGCCGAGCAACGATTCATCCCCTGCCGTTGCGCCGCATGAGCGGCAGCGGCGCAGGAAGGAAGTCAATACGTCATACGCAGCGAAATCAAACAGGTTCCGCGAACGCGCGGTAAAAGGCTGCAAATTTGCAGCACGGCATAGCGTGCGCGGATCCTTAAACCGCAGGTTTAAGCAGCGTTTTTGGGTACTTTTGCCGCTGCGGGCAAAAGTACCTCGCGCTCGAAAGCGCGAAATAGCCTGTTTACAATTTCTCCGCCATTTCGGTGGTGAACTGCAAAAATTTTCTGGCCAATGGGCGCATGTCCTTCCGGGGACGGGTGGCGACCCCCAGCTCCCGCACGGCGGGGGGATCCAGCGGCAGGGCCAGCACATCGCTGGAGCGGCCCTTCAGCACCAGGCGGCTGAGGATGCTGACCCCCAGCCCGTGCTCTACCATGGAGATGATCACCGTGTCGCTGACCTGGGTGTCCCGGATCACCGGCGTCACGCCGCAGCGCTCCAGCACCCGCATGATGTCCAGGTGGAACCCCAGGGAGGGCATCAGAAACTCCTGGCCCTCCAGCCGCCGCACGTCCAGACTGTCGCCGCCGCCGGTGTCAAAATCCCGGGGCAGGATCACCAGCAGTGGGTCGGGCTTCAGGGGCGTCCAGTCCAGGGTGCTGCTCTCCTGACGGGAGGCGAAGGCCATATCTACCTTTCCCTCACGCACCCAGCGATATACCTCCTCCACCGAGCCCATCTGCACATCCACGCTGACGCCGCTGTGCTGGCGGCGGAACTGCTCGATCAGCTCCGGCAGCCAGTGCATGGCGATGCTGGCGTAGGAAGCCACCCGGATGGTCTCCTCCTGGCGGGAACTGATCATGGCGATCTCCCGCTCCAGGGCCCGGTTGGCCGCCAGGCACTGCTGCACGATGGGCATGATCCGCTGGCCCGCCGGGGTCAGCCGCACACCGCGGCGGTCACGCACCAGAACGGAAAAGCCGACCTCCCGCTCCAGGCTGTTCATCATGTGGGTCAGGCCCGACTGGGTATAGCCCAACTGCTCCGCCGCGCGGGTGAAGCTGCCCAGCTCCACCGCCGCGGCCAGCGCCTCCAGCTTTTTGCCGTCCATGCGCGCGCCTCCCTCTTCTGTAAAATAGTAGCATACATTCTATCATGGGACTGCTGCAAATGCAACCATCAAATATGACATTTCTTCATGGAAAGATGAAAAAATGTCGCTTTACAAATCTTGCAACATTGTGTATCTTATAGACAGTAATTCTCCACATATTACTTTTCCTTTCTATCCTCAAATCCCTTTTGGTGGCTGCGCGGTTTTCTCCCCGCGCAGCCATCGCCCTATTCCTCCTCGATATATTGTTTTCCTGTGGAGAAGCTGCCATGAAAGAAAAGCGGACTGCCATGCAGTCCGCTTTTTATGTTGCATGAGGGGGAATCCGAAGCTGGCACGGTGTATATTCGCCGGGGCCTGACGGGGTTCGTCCGCATATCATCACTTTTGCTTATTTCACCCATGCAAAACGCATACTTTACTTATCTTGCTTCCGTGCTTATAATAAAGCGTTGTTTATTTGAAAAGCTTATTGTAAAATACAGAACAGGAGGCAGCAGACATGGCAAATTGCGCGATCGTGGGCATCAACTGGGGCGACGAGGGTAAGGGCCGCATGGTGGACTATCTGACGGAGCGGTACGACGTGGTGGTACGGTATCAGGGCGGCGGCAACGCCGGTCACACCGTCATCAACGACATGGGCAAATTCGCCCTGCATCTGCTGCCCTCCGGCATTTTCCGCCAGGGCGTCATGAACATTCTGGGCAACGGCGTGGCGCTGGACTGCGAGAATCTGGTGCAGGAGATGGAGACCCTCCGTGCCGCCGGTGTGTCCATTTCTCCGGAAAACCTGATGGTCAGCAGCCGCGCGTCTCTGCTGCTGCCGTGGCACCGTGAGCTGGACGCCCTGGAGGAGGCCCGTCTGAAGGACAAAAAGTACGGCTCCACCAAGCAGGGCATCGCGCCGTTCTATTCCGATAAGTACCAGAAAAAGACCGTTCAGGCCGGTGAACTGCTGTATCCCGAACACCTGAAGGCCCACCTGCAGGATCTGCTGGAGTGGAAGAACCTGATCCTCCAGAAGGTCTATGGGGCCAAGGGCTACACCATGGAGGAGCTGGAGCAGTGGCTGGACACCTACGCCGCCCAGGTGCGCCCCTATGTGGCCGACACGGGCCGCTATCTGCGCAAGGCCCAGGACGAGGGCAAGGCCATCCTGTTCGAGGGCCAGCTGGGCGCGCTGCGTGACCTGGACTACGGCATCTATCCCTACACCACCTCCTCCAATACCATCGCCGCCTATGCCCCTGTGGGTGCGGGCCTGCCCACCGCGAAAATCGACGAGGTGGTGGGCGTGGTGAAGGCCTATTCCTCCTGCGTGGGCGAAGGCCCCTTCACCTGCGAGTGGTTCGGCGAGGATGCCGAGAAGCTCCGTGAGGCCGGTGCCGAGTACGGCGCCAAGACCGGCCGTCCCCGCCGCGTAGGCCCCATCGATCTGGTGGCCACCCGCTACGGCGTGGAGGTGCAGGGCGCGACGAACATCGCCCTGACCAAGCTGGACATCCTCAGCTATATGGCCGAGATCCCCGTCTGCGCCGCCTATGAGATCGACGGCCAGATCACCCATGAGTTCCCCTTCCCCGCCGTGCTGGAGCAGGCCAAGCCCGTGATGGAGTACCGTCCCGGCTGGCAGTGCGACATCTCCGGCGCGCGCACCTGGGAGGAGCTGCCCCAGGCCGCCCGCGACTATGTGGCGTATGTGGAAAAGGCCATCGGCTGCCACATCGGCTACGTCTCCGTGGGCGCGGAGCGGGAGAGTTTGATCGTCCGGTAAAGAGGGCTCGGCGGCATGTGGTCATGCCGCCCTACGGAATTCTATCGGTAGTCGCTGCGTAGGGCGGGGTGATCCTGTTGCGGTGCCCAAAATTTCTGCGCTGCCTTACGGCAGGCGCTTGAAATTTTGACCGCTGCCACTCGTTCGCCGTGCTTCATCTGCCACTGGCAGCGCACAGCTCTCTCCCCTCACCCCGCCGCACGGTAACAGACGAGACCTTCGATAGACATCCGTAGGGGCCGGCGTCCTCGACGGCCCGCCATTCTATCGGAAAACTGTCTCAATTTGAACGGGGCGTCGAGGACGCCGCCCCCTACAAACGGATTCGATGCACGGTCATACTGCGCGAAACCTTCTTATTCATGCCGCCTGGGGCGGCATACCGCAGGTTTTCACTTTTCTCTTTTCACTCTTCACTTCTCAGGAGGCCATCCTATGTCCCACTCCACCTACCAGTCCCCACTGGCGTCACGGTACGCCTCGCAGTACATGCTGCACCTGTTCTCTGACGACAGCCGCTATCAGACCTGGCGGCGGCTGTGGACAGCACTGGCCCGCGCCCAGCACGACCTGGGACTGCCCATCACGGCGCAGCAGGTGGCGGAGCTGGAGGCCCACATCGCCGACATCGACTACGACGTGGCCGCCCAGCGTGAGCGGGAGGTGCGCCACGACGTGATGGCCCATGTGTACGCCTACGGCAAGGCCGCGCCCTCCGCGGCGGGCATCATCCACCTGGGGGCTACCAGCTGCTACGTCACCGACAACGCCGACCTGATCCTGTACCGTGACGGCCTGACCTATCTCCGTGGCCAGCTGCTGGCGGTGCTGGCCAATCTGGCGGCCTTCGCCGAGAAGTACGCCGCCACCCCCACCCTGGGCTACACCCACTATCAGCCCGCCCAGCCCGTCACCGTGGGCAAGCGGGCCACGTTGTGGATGCAGGACTTCCTCTCCGACCTGGAGGAGCTGGAGCACGTTCTGGGTACCCTGAAATTCCTGGGCTGCCGGGGCACCACCGGCACCGAGGCCAGCTTCATGGATCTCTTTGACGGCGACGAGGAGAAGATCGACGAGATGAACCGCCGCATCGCCGCCGAATTCGGCTTTGCCCAGTGCTTCCCGGTGTGCGGCCAGACCTATCCCCGGAAGGTGGACAGCCGGATCCTGAGCTGTCTCAGCGCCATCGCCCAGAGCGCCTATCGCATGGCCAACGACATCCGCCTTTTACAGCATGACCGCCAGGTGGAGGAGCCCTTTGGCGCAAGCCAGATCGGCTCGTCGGCCATGGCCTATAAGCGCAACCCCATGCGCTGCGAGCGCATCTGCTCCCTGAGCCGTTATCTGATGGCCGACGCCATGAACGCTCCCATGACCGCCTCCGTCCAGTGGATGGAACGGACGCTGGACGACTCCGCCAACCGGCGCATCGCCCTGCCGGAGGGCTTCCTGTGCGCCGACGCGGTGCTGCGGCTGTGCCAGAACGTGACGGACGGCCTGCACGTCAACGAGGCGGTCATCGACCGGACGCTGCGGGAGTATCTGCCCTTCCTGGCCACGGAGGATCTGATGATGGAGGCGGTGAAGCGGGGCGGCGACCGCCAGCAGCTTCACGAGATCATCCGCCGCCACTCCATGGCCGCCACGGCCCGGATGAAGGAGAGGGAGCCCTGCGACCTGCTGGATCGCCTGGCGGGTGACCCGGCCTTCGGCCTGACCCGGCAGGAGCTGGACGCCCTGATGGAGCCCAAGCGGTACATCGGCCGCTGTCCCCAGCAGGTGGCCCGGTTTCTGGATCAGTGCGCGCCGCTGCTGCGTGAGGCCCACGCCGCCGACGGCGATATCCAGGTATAATATTCAGGTATCATGTAAAAAAAGAAGTCCCGGCCGCTGGCCGGGACTTCTTTTTCGTTTTTATAATCTGATCACTTCATCCGCTTTTTGCCGTAAAGGGCCGTGCCGGTCAGGCTCAGCGCCGCCATACCGACGTACAGGGCGATGCCCGCGTCGCCGGTCTTGGGAGAGCTGACGCTGGACTGGGTGTCCTTGCCGTCCATCAGCTCCTTGTACACATCGGGATCGTAGGGGGTAGTGCCGGAGGGCCGCCGCTTGGGGATCACGGTGTCCGCCTGGGTGATCTCGGTCTTGGCCTCGGCGTCCGCGTAATACTTACCGCAGTCCTCACAATGCCAGTACTCGATATTGCCGTTCACCCGGCTGGTGGCGGCGCTGGCGGGAACGTGCTTCAAATCGTGACCGGCGGGGATGTCCGTACCGGCAGCCAGCTTTTCGCCGCAGCCCTTGCAGTAGGTGTCGCCGGTGTAGCCCTTCTCGGTGCAGGTGGCGGCCTTGGCGTCCTTCACCTCGGTGCCGCCGTCGTGGTTATCCGGATCAAGTTGGCCCCACTGGTAGACGTAAGTATCCGTTCCCTTGTAGTAGCAGGAGCTGCAGTTCGTGTAGTACACAGGCAGGGAGATACAGGTGGCTGCGGACTTCAGGTACATATTGCCCGGACTGAAGATATGATTGCTCTCGTGAGCTTTCCCTTCCTCGCAGTTGAGGCAGCGAAGCCAGTGTTTTTCGGCGTCCCTTTCTACGGCGGGATCAGAATCCCATTTCCATCGCTCAGGGAAGGTGTGTCCGCCATAGTACTGCCCGCCGCAGTCGGTGCATGTGCCCAGCTTGGCACAGGTCGCGGTGTTGTCGCCGCCGCAGTTCTCCGTGTCGACCGCATCGCAGCCTTCACGCTGGCAGGTGCGGATGTGGGTCTTGTTGTCATTATTGGACTGCCACACACCCCAGTCGTGGCCCAGAATACCGTATTCATCGCCGCACTTCTCGCAGATTTTGCCCGTGGTGCAGGTGGGCGTTTCGGTGCCGCCAGTGTGATAGGCTGAATCACCATCGGGAACAAATTCCCTTATCGCACCACAGTTCGTACATTCTGCTCTGGCCCAATGACAGTAAGGGTCGGGTTTACTTGCGATAGGGGTTCTAATATAAGCCAAAATCTTAAAAGTAGTGATTTTACCGCACCCATAACAATGCGTCTTTGTTGTTCCCAGGCTTGTGCTGCCCTCGTCCGTGGCATACGCCGTCACCGGCAGCAGTGTCAGCGCCAGCATCAGTGTCAGCGCAATGGCCAATAGTCGTTTCTTCATGCTCCGTTCCTTTCTTTTCATCCTGTCCGTCGTTTCCTCTTGCTCTATTCTTCGATCTCCTGCAGGGAGAATTCAAACCGCATGGCCAGGGCGATGGGAAGCGCGTCCTCCCGCGCTTTTGGTATGTGTACCATTTATTATACCATTGGTGTCCCCTCAATGCAAGGAAAATCGCGGACATTTTGCGTAAAGAAAACGGCGTGGGTTGACCACGCCGTTTCCGGGGAAATATGCGGTTTTGCTCACGCCGCGCGCAGGACGTGCTTGCGGTAGCTGGCGCGGAAGTAGAAGTACTCCGCCGTGCCGGTGATGGCCCAGGAGAAGATGTACAGCAGATAGAGGGACGGGATGGTGTGGAAATAGGCGAAGACGGTGTACACCCAAATGACCCGGAACACGCAGGAGCCTAAGATCACGATAATGGTGGGCACCACGCTGCGGCCGATGCTGCGGGAGGCGGCGATACTGGCGTCCATCCACGGGGCCACCACGAAGGAGAAGCCCATGATCCGCAGGCGCTGCATCCCCGCGTCGATGACCTCCGGCTCGTTGGCGAAGATGGACAGGAACTCCCGGCCGAACAGCAGCAGCAAGCCTCCCGCCACGCCGCCCACGATGGCGGCATAGCACATGCTGATGCGGTAGCTCTTCAGAATCCGGTCGTTGTTGCCCGCGCCCCAGTTGCGGCTGCCGAAGGTGGCGCAGGCGGTGTAAAACGCCGCCATCATGTTGAAGATCAGGGTGTCGGCGTTGGCGGCGGCGGAGTTGCCGGACACCATCACCGCGTCGAAGGAGTTGACGCCCACCTGGACGAACAGGTTGGCGATGGCGAAGATGGCGTTCTGCAAGCCCGTGGGGATGCCGATGGACAGCACCCGCCGTCCCGCCTGGGGATGGAACCGCAGCCTCCGCCACTCCAGGCGGCACTCGTCCCGCCGCCCCAGCAGATGCAGCACGATCAGCAGCGCCGACAGCCACTGGGCGATGACGCTGGCCAGCGCCACGCCGTCCGCCGCCATGTGGCACTTGATGACGAAGAACAGGTTCAGCGCCACGTTCAGCGCACCCGCCAGCGACAGGTAGATGAGGGGACGCTTGGTGTCGCCGGTGGCGCTCAGCACGCCGTTGCCGAAGTTGTAGATGGCCATGGCGGGCATGCCGAAGGCGTATATTTTCAAGTAGAGTGTGGCCCCGTCGATCAGCTCATCCTTGGTGTTCAGCAGGGCCAGCATGGGCCGGGCCAGCAGGTTGCAGATCAGCAGCATGATGATGCCCGCCGCCGCGCAGATGATAAAGGAGGTGTGGACGGTCTTTTCCACCTGCTCGCCGTCCCGCAGGCCCAGTCCCCGGGCCACCGCCACGTTGACGCCGCTGCCGATTCCGATGAGCAGGCCCGTGAACAACGACACCAGCAGCGTGGTGGAGCCCACCGCGCCCAGCGCCCGGTAGTCGGCGAACTTACCCGCGATGGCCACGTCGCTGAGGTTGAAGAGCACCTCCAGCACCTGGGTCAGCATCAGCGGCAGGCTGAACAGCAAAATATTCTTCCACAGTGACCCTGTGGTCATTTCAATGACGCGCTTTTCCCGTGCCATAGCCGCGCCCTCCTATTTCATAAAATCCTGTATGCAAGGGCACAGTATATCACGCCGATTTGCCGAAAACAACAGCATTTCCCTCCGATTTTCCTCTGGGGAAATGGCCGGAAATTGTGCAACATGCTCCCCCCTCCCCTGCCCTTCCGTGCCGCCGCCGGAGAAAATCGCATATTTTGTGAACGAACATGGGATGTTTTGTGAACATTAGCACTCCCCTATTGACAGTGCTAAAATCCGCGTTATAATAAAGCCGATCCTTGAGGGAGGGCAAAGAGAGCCCCCACCGGAGATCGAAAAAATATGTGTCTGTCATGGTAACAGAGTTTCGCCGACGGAAGGCCGTTACCCCTCTGCCGCGAAAGATGAATGGAGGTTATGACTTATGTTGCCTAGCATTTTTGGTGAAAATCTGTTTGATGATTTCTTTTCTGATCCGTTCGGTATGATGGTGCCCCAGGGCCGCGATCCCCTGTACGGCAAGCACGCCAAGAACCTGATGAAAACCGACGTCCGCGAGACGGAGGATTCCTATGAGCTGGACATCGACCTGCCCGGCTTCAAGAAGGACGAGGTCAGCATCGACCTGAAGAACGGCTGCCTGACCATCCAGGCCGCCAAGGGTCTGGACAAGAGCGAGAGCGACAAGAAGGGCAAGTACATCCGCCAGGAGCGCTATGCCGGCGCCTGCAGCCGCAGCTTCTATGTGGGCGAGGATGTGGAGCCCGACCAGATCAGCGCCAGGTTCGAGAGCGGCATCCTGCAGATCAGCGTCCCCAAGGCCGCCAAGAAGCTGCCCAAGAGCTCCAGCATCTCCATCGAGTAACAATTTTCAAGAAATAGAAAGCTGCCAGCCTTTCGGCTGGCAGCTTTCTATTTCTTTCTTGCGCACCGGCGGCCGCTGTCGTATAATAGAGGCAAATACATACTGGAGGACGGCTATATGTACGAAAACGGCAAGATCTATATGGGTCTGGCGGACGGCCAGCGGGTGGAGATGGCGCTGAACATGTGCAACCGCCACGGCCTGATCGCAGGCGCCAGCGGTACCGGCAAGACCATCACCATGAAGGTGATGGCGGAATCCTTCTCCGACGCGGGCGTGCCCGTGTTCCTGTGCGATGTGAAGGGCGACGTGGCGGGCATCTGCGCCCCCGGCGTCAGCAATGAGGGCATGGAGAAGCGCATCGACAAGTTCGGCATCCGGGACACCTTTACCTATAAGGCGTATCCCACCACCTTCTGGGACATCTATCAGCAGGGCGGCCACGCCGTCCGCGCCACCGTCAGCGATATGGGCCCGGAGCTTCTCAGCCGCATCCTGGGCCTGACCCCCGCCCAGGAGGGCATCCTGCACATCGTGTTCCGCATCGCCGACGACAAGGGCCTGCTGCTGATCGACCTGAAGGATCTGCGGGCCATGCTGACCTACGTCAACGAGCACCGGGCGGACTTCATGATGACCTACGGCAACATCACGCCCCAGTCGGTGGCGGCCATCCTGCGGGCGCTGCTGCCCCTGGAGCAGCAGGGCGGCGACCTATTCTTCGGTGAACCCGCCCTGGACATCCACGACTGGATGCGCACCGATGAAAGCGGCCACGGCATGATCAACGTGCTGGACTGCGTCAAGCTGGTGCAGAATCCCACGCTGTACGCCAGCTTCCTGCTGTGGATGCTGTCGGAGCTGTTCGAGAGCCTGCCGGAGGCCGGCGACATGGACAAGCCCAAGCTGGTGTTCTTCTTCGACGAGGCCCATATGCTGTTCCGCGATGCGCCCACCGTGCTGCTGCAGAAGATCGAGCAGACGGTGAAGCTGATCCGCTCCCGGGGCGTGGGCGTCTACTTTGTCACCCAGAGTCCCAGCGACATCCCCGACACCGTGCTGGCCCAGCTCTCCAACCGGGTGCAGCACGCCCTGCGGGCCTATACCCCCGCCGAGCTGAAGGCCGTCCGTGTGGCGGCCCAGGCCTTCCGGGCCAACCCCGCCTTCCAGGCGGAGGACGCCATCATGGAGCTGGGCGTGGGCGAGGCGCTGACCTCCTTCCTGGACGAGGAGGGCGTGCCCGCCATGGTGCAGCGCACCAAGATCATCTGCCCCCAGAGCCTGATGGCCGCGCCGGAGCCCATGGCCCGGGCCAAGGTGCTGATGCGGGACGGCATGGAGAAGTACGACGACGCCGTGGACAATCTGTCCGCCTACGAGGTGCTGACGGAGGAGGCGGAAAAGGCCGAGCTGGCCAAGCAGGAGGAGGCCGACCGCAAGGCCCGGGAAAAGGCCGAGGCCGAGGCGGAGAAGCAGCGGCTGAAGGAAGAGGAGGCCGACAAGAAGCGGCAGCAGAAGCTGGCCGACGAGGAGCGCAAGCGCCAGCAGAAGCTGGAGGATGAGGCCCGCCGCCGCCAGCAGAAGCTGGCCGATGAGGAGCGCCGCAAGGCCGAGCGCCAGCAGGAGAAGGCGGAGGCCGAGGCCCGCCGCAAGGCCGAACGCCGTGCGGCCAAGATCGAGTCCCAGCTGATCTCCGCCGGCGGTCAGATCCTGAAGCGGGGCCTGATGGGCGTGCTGAAGAAGAGATAACGCGCAAAGGGCCGGCCACAGGCCGGCCCTTTGTCATTTTTTACTTGCATCCACCGGAGAAGTCTGGTAAAATGAACGGGTATCCGGGTATAGCGAAGTTGGTATCGCGCCTGGTTTGGGTGTGCCGTGGCGGTATCCGGGGCGAGGCAAGGCAAAACGTCGCAAAGCCTTGTGACGCCTGCCTTTGCGGGATTTTCTCCAGTTGCCGAAAACGGCACAAAAGTGGCTTTGACCACATAAATGACCACAGACAGAAAAATCTTTGATTTTCCCTCCCGTCGTGGTATAATGGCAGAAATTGAATATCCGGGTGTAGCGAAGCTGGTATCGCGCTTGATTTGGGTTCAAGAGACCGGGCGTTCGAGTCGCCCCACTCGGACCAAAATCCCTCTGAAATCGTTGATTTCAGAGGGATTTTCTTATTCTTTGATTACTGCGGCGCAAAATTTGAGCTGCTTTACGCTTTTAATTTATAGAGATGATTTCCTTGGTCGATCTCCACAACGACGATGCCCTCATCGGCAAGCTGCTGCAAGAGGGATTCCGTGCGGCTCAGGCTGACACCCAGCGCCTTGGAGAGCGCAAACAGGTCGCTTGTTGGGTGGTCTGTGAGATGGTCGATCAGCAGCTGGCGCTGGGATAATGCGCCCAGCAGGACTTGTTTTCCGCCTGTTGTGGTTTCTCTGCTGCCGTGGCTCGTCATATACAGTGTAAGCGAGACGCGGGCCGGGGAGTCGCTTTCCGTGAAGATTGGCTCCGGCCAGCCCTCGGTTTTCCAGACACGGTACAGGTTGGGAATACCGCCGCCGGTGTACTCGCCCACATCGACGATGTGAAACATCCGCGCCATTGCAGCGTTCCGCGGGTCAGATACGCCACCATTTTTAGCGGTGTCAAGGGGGACACGGAAGCTGCCGGGGTTGGAGAGTGTGATTTCCTGCTCACTCTTGCTGACAACGATGCCACCGCTACCATGATAGTCCGCGTTGACAAGGCAGTTGGCCAGCACTTCCCGCAGGGCTTGACGGACGGGCGTGTCATCCACCCGGCGACCTTTCTCCATCTTAAAAGGCGTTTTCGCGTCCTGCTGCAGCTTGTTGTAGGTCCAGTAGTAGAATTCATATACATTGCCGCTCCAGGCGGTGTCTATCCAGTGGCCTTCTGCATCAAGCTGCTCACGATAGGTCAGGACGAAATTGGGGTATGCGCGAAGGATGTATTCCCGATTGCCGAACATCAACAGTCCGGCAGAAGTTGGGTGCAGCGAACCGTCGTTCTCACCGACTGCACCGATTTTTTGCAGGAAGGTTTCGTCGTCCAAGCGTTCCCACATATGTCCGGGACGGTACAGCTTCATCCTTTGCCGGAAGCTGCGTATACTCTCGGAGTTGAGCGCCTCGAGGCCTCTCCCGCGCATCAGACGCATATCTGGCGACTGGATGGCTGCGTCACGCACCATGGCCTGATACTCCTCGTATGTACAGCGGTAGTCGCCCTCGCCACTGCGCCGGTAGGTGTTGCGCGGGTCGTTGTCCACGTATACCGGCTTGTCAGCGCGATCCGCACGGGGCACCTTGATCACGATGATGCGATCGCCGTTGACCTCCTCCACATACACGTCTTTCTTGGGCAGAATGTTAGCGCTGACTTTCAGGGGATCGTTGATGATGCGCCAGAACTCGCGGATCAGACTGCCGGGATCGGGCAGGTTCACGGAATGGAAGGTCTTGTCCGCCGTTTCGATGACGCCCAGCAGGATAACGCCGCCCAGCGTGTTGGCGAAGGCGGAGTAGGTCTCCCAAATGCTCTTGGGCAGACCGCCCAGCGCCTTCTTGGCCTCTATGCGGTTGTTCTCCCGGTATTGCTTCAGGCGGCTGAAGTCAAGCATGGCGTCACCTCCTATGGGTTGTATTTTAGCATATTGAGGGCGGGATGGCAATGAGGGGGTGAGGTTCTGTTTAGTAGCGCATCCATCTTTAAAATCGTGTTTTAGGTTGTCGAGGCAACTGCCTCCGTAAAATTCTGTCTCAAAGTATATCGTGCGTTAATGAGCAAACCGTCACGGTACACTTTTCTTTCGTCCAATGCATGGTTTTTTTGAAAATTTGGCCATATGTAACGCCGCCATCTAACTTGTGAAGTTTCAGAATCCATCCAGTATTCGCTCCGACAGTTCGTATGTCTGGACGTAGGATAATCCTATTATACACACAATTTACGAGAGTTCTCTGTTTTCGAGATATTATGTCCGTTTTTTCATATATCTCAAAAACATTGTCGTAAAAAGCATCAAAAATCATACTCTTGATATTTGACATCATCGAAACCAGCGAATATAAAAGTACAACATCACATTTTTCGCCAAATTCCTTTTTCAGAATACTAAGAATTCTTCTATCTTCTTTGCTGTAAGGGACAATTGGCTTCGTACCTTTCAATTCATCAAATCGCTTAACTGCAGCAGCAACTTCCGGCTTAGTGTGGTACTCCTCCAGGAACCGTTGCAAAACGTTCGTTCTTAAGCATTCAACTGTTAATGAATTGGATAGCCTCACAAGTTCTGGAGTAAAAGAAACATCTTTTGGTAATTCGTACTTGACTTCATTTCCAAAAACTAATTTGCTCATCTCTTCGACGAATTTTCCGATTGAGATATTTGCTGCCGCAAAATCATGCAGTTCATTTATTGATAAAATTTCTCTTACATGAGCCCCTAACACTTCATTGTCTACATTACCCTCCAGTATATTCAATGCATGTTGCACGGAGAAAAAATGCATTTGAATATAGTATTGATTAATTAGCTTAAAAAAGTCAAAAGTAGTTTCTTGGTAATTTTGCGAAATGCTTTTATAAAGTTCAAGTGAATGTCGTCCCTCTATAGTGTTTGTTAGTTCGTAGCCTATGCGTTCACTTTTTTCTAAAATGCTCATAATTGCTCCTCCAGAGACGTCAATTTATAAAAGGCAATTCTTCCAATACATTCACAAAGCCTATATATCATCAGTCGGAAGTTTCGAGTCATTCTCACCATGTACAATTTCATTACGTTGCTTCCTACACTTTACAATCAAATCCATCTCGGCGGATGATACCGGGATATTTAATCGACTAATCAGATTCCGGAGCTTTTCCATAAAAGGTGTTTCCGTATATGTTCGATCAAATTTGGCGCACACCTTCTGTGTATATTGAATTCTATCCAGGGGAATGCTCTTCGCCGTCCCAATAATTTTTCGGATTTCGCCCTTGCATTTTTTACGCAAGGACTTTTCCATCATAGGACAGTTCGGCTCTTTAGCAATAATGAACTCCAATGCTATGATTGAATAAATTACCTTATCATCAAAATCCACAGCATCCCATGCTCGCCTAATCCATTTTAATGAATTAAACAAGGGGGTCAGCTCTTTGTCATTAGTCCCATTTGCTTTTAACAAAAGCAATTCTATTTTGTTTATCTCATATAGAATATCCTTAAACGATTCTTGAACGCATAGTTTCTCCTGTTTAATCATTTCTGTATAATCACAAACGAGTTTACCCCCTGTGAATGGTATTTCGATATATACCCAAGGCGGGATAGAAACCTTTTGTTCGAACACGGCACTATTGCGGCTTAACAAGCGCTGACCAATGGAGTGAATGCTATATAGGCTGTCATCTTTTAAAATGTTAACTAATAGATCCACTGCTTGCTCAATCTGTTTTTTAGCTTGAGTAAACGCATGATATAGTGTATTGCTATTTACATTCACGAGCGCGAAAAAATTATATTCAGCCAACTGCGGAGCAAATTCAAAAATTTGCCTGATTTCTTCACTGGATGCAGTACAAAACCATACATTTCCAATTCCAAAGTCTTCTTCGAAAGTAAGGCCAAAGACTGGTGTTGCTACAACGTACCACTGCGGTGCAGATGAGTAGTCTTCAGGAAATACCACCTTATCATGCAATCCCGCAGCCGAAACCACAAAGTCCGAAAAATCAATTGGATGAATTTTTTCCGTTTTCATCCACCCAGCATTTCGACGTTCAAGGGTCGCAACAACCCGAGGTTCACAGTCAAAAGCTACTCCATTCTCTGATATATTGGTATTTTGCGCATAATACTCCATAGAAAGAGCCTTATCTATATAAAGTTGGATTGGAGAAAGGATTCCCCAATTCTTAATTAACTCTATTTGACACATTTCAAGCTCAAAATATATGTGCATACACAAGCCATCAAACGCACCATATACAAAGCTTAACGGAGTAAGTCTAGCGGTGTCGAATTCTATTTCGACTTGATAAGTGTCTGAAATAACTGGTTCTGGATAATCAGCAATTAGCATCTCGATTCCGTCACTCAAGACTTCAAAGCGGGGCATCTTATTACTATGCACCGAGTCGACGCATAGAGACGAAATCCGCTTTTGGAGAGTCCTATCCTCAAATGGCATTTTCTTGATAGATTCAACAATCTGTTTTACATCAATATTAGCAATTGGGTGTACTTTCTTTAATCGTTCATCCCAAGCAACTATTTTTAGGTTTTGACCATTAATTTGAGAATTCAAAACTAAAATACGATTTGATGATTTTTGAATGGGAATGATGTACATTTGCAGCAACACCCTGTGTTCCTCACCATTTATAATAAATTTTTGAGTAATCAGACTCATATCAAAAAAATCCATATAACTCCTTCTTTCTAACACCAAAACGTTTGCCATTAGTATACTGCATAATAGGGGAGAACACAAATGCTGATTGTAATTAATCAAGCGCCCCAGATCACTCAGCCCTGCTGCTGGTGATTTTTTTACGACCTCTTCTTCCCCAGCTTTCCTTTCTTCTCTTCTG
Organism: uncultured Oscillospiraceae bacterium; assembly: GCA_934589145.1. GTDB lineage: Bacteria > Bacillota > Clostridia > Oscillospirales > Oscillospiraceae > Vescimonas. The sequence goes on from CAKTNW010000010.1 coordinate 52,738, forward strand.
GTGGACTTCCATCCCCTTTTCCCTCATCCTTCAGCCGTTGCGCTTCCGCAATCTCTGCCTTCATCTCCACGATTAACACCTTCAGTTTCTCCTCACATTCTTCTCTTGTGTGGGCATAGATATTGCGGGCGTGCTTTTTGCCGTCGGGCCATTTGGGGGAATAGCGCCCCTCGAAGAGGTGGTCGTTGATCTCGCTGACACAACCGGTGCCGGATCTGCGCTTGCGGCCCACGTAGGGCTTGAAGTCAGTCATCATCGGCTTGTCCGCAGTGGCTGGGGCAGTTTGCCTCAGTTGCGAAGCGTCCTCCTGCGGTGCCGCCTTGCCGATGCCGCAGTCGATGTTGGCGGCTGCTGCCCGCTGCATATCGTCGGTGATGTGGGTGTAGATGTCCAGCGTGGTGGCCGCCGACACATGGCCCAGCATAGCCGAGAGCGTTTTCACATCCATGCCGTTCTCCAGCGCCAAGGTGGCGAAGGTATGGCGCAGATCGTGGAACCTCACATGTTTGCACCCTGCATGAGCTAAGATGAATTGCAGCCTGCGGCGCACCACGCCAGGGGTGATGGGGCAGTCCTCCTTCACCGGAGACGGGAACATCCAGCGGGAGTCCACTGTCTTTTTATACTCCCGCAGCACCTCCACCACGGCGGGCGGCAGGACGATCTTGCGGATGGAGCTCTTCGTCTTGGGCGTGCTGATCTGAAGCTGGCCCCGCACGTCGTAGACCTGCTTATTCACATTCAGCACACCGGTCTTGAAGTTCAGGTCATCCCATTGCAGCGCCATGAGTTCGCCCCGGCGCAGGCCGGTGGCCAAATCCAGAAGGAACACTTCGTAGTAGCCCTCGAACTTTGCTTGGATAAGGAATCGCTGCAACTCCTCCCGCGTCAGCACCTGCATTTCTCGTGCCTTCTTCGGCGGCAGCTTGCAGCCGATGGCGGGGTTCACACGGATCAGCCCATCCTGCACCGCCTTCTCTAACGCAGAGCGGCAGGTGGCGTGGCACATACGCACCATCCGGTCGGACAGCCCTTCGCCGTATCTGTCGGTGAACCGCTTCCGGCCACTATTCTTGATCCGACCATAGAACTGCTGCAGGTCATTCTGCGTCAGCTTGTTCAGCGGGATGCTGCCGATCTCCGGAATGATGTGCAGACGGATGCGGCTTTCATAGGTCTCCTGCGTGGTGGGACGGATCTTGGGCTTGGAGTGATTTTCGTACCAGTACGTTAGCCAGTCCCCGAATGGCATCTCTGGCCGCACCTTCTCCGGCTTCAGCCCACCGCATTCCTCCTTGAGCTTTTGGAGCTTCTCGACGCACTCCTTCTTGGTTTTGGCGAGAACATTTTTCGTTTTGGGATAGCCGTTGTCATCATAGCCGATGACGACGCGCCCCTCCCACCGACCGTCCTTGCGCCGCCTTACTGTTCCGTCTCCGGCTTTTCGCTTTCTTGCCACGGTTTCAACTCCTTCCCGAAGATATCTTCCATGAAGTCTCCCACGATGCCGCAGGCCTGCTTCTGCATATCCGAGGTGACATGGGTGTAGGTGTCCAGCGTGAAGGAGGCATTGGTGTGGCCCAGGATGCCGGACAGCGTTTTGGCATCCACGCCGCTGATGAGGGCATGGGTTGCGAATGTGTGACGCAGATCGTGGAAGCGGATGCTGGGCAGTCCCGCGTGTTGGAGCAGCGTTTTCATGTGGGTGTAGGCGCTGCTGGGGTTGACGGGGTCCTCCGGCCTCACCGGATCAGGGAATATCCACGGCCCGATGGCGTCCGCCTTGCGTCGCCGCAGGATATTGACTACACTGTGCGGCAGGATGATGGTGCGCATGCCCTGATTGGTCTTCGTCTCGCCGATGGTGTACGCACCCTTCCTCTGGCCATGAAGGGTGCGGCACACCTTCAGCGTACCGGCGGTCTCGTCGAAGTCGCTCCATTGCAGACCGCAGATCTCACCGCGCCGCAGGCCCGTCATCAGCTCGACTTGAAAGAAGTCACGCCACACATCATCCTGCTCCACCACTTCAAGGAAGGCATCCAGCTCCGGTCGTGTCAGGATGCGCTTGGGCTTGTAGTTGGGCTTGGGTGCGGTCGTACCCTCAGTGGGGTTCCTGGGAATGACGTGCGCCTGCACCGCGTCTTTCATCGCGCCGTGCATCACGAGGTGAATGTGGCAGACCGTGGCGTCGGAGAGCTGATAGTCCATCTCTGGGTGTTCACGGACGCGCCCGTTCTTTTTCAGGCGGCGGTACATCCGTTGAATATCCTGTTGGGTGATGAGAGACACCTGCTTGTCGCCCAGCTGCGGCTTGATGTAGAGTTCGATGTAGCGGCGGTAGTTGGTGAGGGTGCTGGGGCGTATTGTTCCTTCTTTGTACTCCGTGAGCCAGCGATCCAGCCATTCGCCCAGCGTCATACGGCTGTCCTCGGTCAGTTCCACGTCACGGTAACACTCGATGTTCTGGTGGAGCTTGTCCAGCAGCGCTTTTTGTGTCTTGGCATAGACATGGCGGAACAGCGGCTCGCCGTTTTCCCTGTGGCCGACAACGATGCGGCCCTCCCAGCGACCATCCTCCCGCTTGCGCACCATACCGTCACCGGCTGGTCTTCGTTTTGCCATAGGGATCACCTCCGATTTGTAACCAACATACATACCACAAGCCGGGTGGAATAGCTAGGAAAAGATTTCGCTTTTCTTTGTTCGGCGGCATAGATTTTGTGCCGATCACTCTCCCCGATAGAACAGCAGCACGTCCTTGAAGGAGATCGTACCGTGGGTTGCCGATACCTCGCGGACGCTGCTGCCGCGCATTTTGTTGTACTCCTCACGGGTCATATCCACATCGCCGCCCAGCAGATGGTTTGTCATGTTGTGCTCCACCGCCAGCTTAAACAGCAGCCTGCCCAGCCGGTCACCGTACACACCCAATGTGCCCTCCAGCACCTCCAGCAGCGCCTTCGGCAGGAAGTCGCTGGACTTTGCGGTGTGCAGATAGCCATCATAAAACCGTATCGCCTTTTCCACAAACTCACTTTGGGAGAAACAGTTATCCTCTTTATACAGTAGTTTTACCCGGTTCCACGTCTCGTCCGGGAGCCAGATCGTATGTCTGCTTTTTCCATGTTCTTCCATTGATTTTATCCTTTCTTTTCTGTCAAAGCGTCGCTGCAAACCGTTGTGACACGGGGCTTTGCAGTGACTTTTCTCAAATTTAGCGTCAAACAGTTCCAGGAGCCTCGGAAAAAGCGTCAATCTTCAAAACCCGCAAACCCTTGTGGCAGCTCGCACTGCGGGCTGCTGTGAACGCAATCGGCGCAGAAAAGCGTCGATGCTTTCTCCTGCTCCTTTTTCGGCGCACCGAAAAGGCCTCCAAAATCGCTCCAAATCCCCCTGAGCGTGGGTTTACCCTACTGCCCTTCTGCGAGGCCACACAGCGGCTCACAGGGGCGAACACGGGGGTTCATTGGGGCTGCCTACCCCCAGCAGATTCAGGCCATCCCGCAGGCTCTTCACCATGCCGCGACGTACCATGACCCAGCACTGTACAAGGCGGAATAACGTCTCCCCATAGACGCTGTTCATTTCATCCCGACACCGGCTGGCAAACACACGTTGCTCCGGAGTCAGGTTGCCGCACAATGGATCGCACAGGAACAGCGCCACGGCATTTTCATCCAGCAAATCATCGTGAGCCTTGCGCCACGCTGTCATGATGTAACGGCGGGTATCCGCAGTGCGCTTAGCCACATACAGCGGGTCACTGTCGATCAGCGCACACAGCAGTTGCGAGATCATACGACCTCACCTCCGCGCGTCGAGTTGTCCTGTTCCGCCAGTTTTTGCTGTACCTCTTGTCGCTCGGTTGCGGCTTCCACCATGGCCAGCTGTCGCTGGTGGAACTGCTCCACCGCCTGTCTCCACGGCAGCAATGTGTAGAGCAGGGAGCCGTTTCGCCTGCGGCCATTCTTGAGAACGATAGAGGTACGCTCTGTGCGGATGAGTCCTTTCTCCTCCAGCGACCTTACATATTTGCACACCGTGTTGCGGCTCATGCCCACAGCATCACCGATGGTACGGTAGCTGGGGTAGCACTGGTAGGTTTTGCGATCCTCACAGAACAGCAAGAACGAGTACACGGCGATCTCGCCGGGTGACAGACCCAGTTGGCAGATGACCTTCGGCACGGGGTAGTAGCTCTTGGCAGGGTCGGGCTTCTGCCACGGCAGGGTGCGGGTCATTGCGCACCGCCTGTCTGCGACTCTACCCACCGGCAGAATTTTTCTTTTGGAACAACGATGCGGCTGCCTACTCGCATGGCGGGGAAGCTCGTTTCGTGCATCAGTTCATAGGCGCTGGAGATAGAGATGCCCAGCACCTTTGCCACCATTTCCGCATTGAGGAATAACGGCAGCTCATCGTAGGTGGTGTATTTCGATACTTTCATCTTGCGTTACCTTTTCTTTTTTGAATTACCGCAATCGTATCTGATTGACTTGCGGCTATCCATCAGATACAATGTGAGCATAGCACAGCCGAAAATCAGGCGCAATAGCTCCGACGGTTGTTGGGTACACAACGAAAACTCCATCGGAAACGGAGGGTGAGGCATGGCCTATCAGAACGACAGTCTCTTTGAGTGGTTTGAAGTGTCGTTTGGAAAGAAAAGCAGCATCGTGGCAGGCAAGGAATATCCGTTGGGATATTTCGCCGCCGAAGCCTTGGAGATAGACGATGCGCTTCTCACGGAATTGAAAGAGCTGACCCAGCGGGGCAGTGAGGAATTCAATGTGTTTCTGAACGCACGGACAGCGTCCAGTGCCGGTATGGCGGTTCAGGAATTGGACAGGGCGTGGGCGCTTATCAGACAGCTCCCACTGTATAACAAAATTCCGCACTGGGATGGAAAACGCAGCGCTGTCAGCTACATGATCCACGATTTGCGTGAAGATGCGGCGAAGCATGACCGTATGCTCACGGTCGGGACGCGGGAGAACGAACTGCTGCGGCGCTGGCAGGGACGGTATAGCTGCATGGCCGATGACCTCAAGCGATTCCAGTATGACGTGGATGATATGTTGACCGACTTTTTTGAAGAGTTGCCTTCCCGCAGACCGGAGGCCTATGCGGCAGCATTCGAGGAGTCTATGGAGGCTTTCCGGGAGATCTATTCGCAGACAGAGGACGCAGAGGATCTTGCGTATATGGACGAACGCAAGGACAATTTTCCGGTGAACATTTCTTTCGTGGTGGAACGAGATCAGAAAACGGGTTTGCCGTTCATTGCGGAAAAAATGACCTTTGAGGACTTGGTCAGCTTTCTGTACATGGATCTGTACCGCGGCATGGCAGTAGGCAATGTTCCGAGATTGTGTCACAACTGCGACAGGTGGTTTTTGCTGACAGGGGCATACGACACGGTGTACTGCCAACGGGTAGCGCCGGGAGAGGAGACGCGCACCTGCCGACAGGTCGGCGCTCACCGCAAGGAGAAGGAAAAGAACGGCAAGGAATTTGCCTACCGTGAGTACAACAAGGTATATAACCGGCTGAAAACATGGAAGTATCGGGGAAAGCTCAGGGCGGAGGAATGGAACCGCAAAGTGGCGTATATTCAGGAGGTGAAGGCGGCGTTCTTAGCAGGCGGAATGAGCGACGCTGAGTATTTGGAGAAGTTGAAGAAGATTTGAAAAAAGGATTCCCTGCTCGGTTCGAGCAGGGAATCCTTTTTCTTTGCTTACACCGACGCAGGTTTTGCGCCGCTTAACCGTCATAGAGGACGTAGATCAGCAGACTGCCGCCGTTCTCCACGATGCAGACATTGCAGCGGAATCCGGCGTCTGCGATGTTGTCCCGTCCCGCCTGCATCATGAGGTGGCGGAAGGTAAAGTCCACCATGTCCCTCGCCTTGGCTTCCAGGGTTTCCTGCGAGGCACCCACTGGCACCGCCGCAGGGAATCGGTAGGCGCTGTTGTCAAGTGTCAGGCTTGCGTCTGTGGTGACACCATACTGTGTGACCGCATAGGCATTGGCAGTGTCGATGGCCGCCCGTCGGTCTGCGGGTGCGGATGGCACAGGTTCCGGTGTTGGCGCTGGTTCAACATAACCCGTCTTGGCATGGATGGTTTCGGAGGGAATATCTTCTGAGAATGTAGGTTCCGCGACCGGTTCAAGGGTATCAGCGGTTTGCGGAGTACTTTCCTCCTGATGGGTATTCCCTTTTTGTGGTTGCTCTTGCGCTGTGATCGGTACTGTGTCCGGTTCCTGCGCTGTCATTGCTGGATCAGGTGTTGCTTGTTGCTGCCGTGCTTCTTCCTGCACCGTCGGTGTTGGCGTCACTATTGTTTCTGTTGAGCTGCGCTCCACCTGCCCGCAGGCCGTAAGCAGCAATGCCGTGCTGATTGCTAATAACGTGATTTTAGTTTTCATCTTCATCCTCCTCCGTTACGCAAAGAACGGCCAGAGCTTCCTCTGACCGTTCTTTTTGGTATAGTTGTGATTCAGTTGTCAGTTCCAGCGCCAGCCGGAAGCCGCACGCAAAGCTGTCGAACGCAGCGTTTTCCGCCAGCAGGCCCCTTGTGTCCAGCAGCCGCAGTACCAGCTTGCGCTCCGATTTTTCCAATCGGCGCATCAGTTCCCGAAAGGCCGCGTCGTATTGCCGCTCGACTTCCGGCACGGGCAGTTCTTTCCAGAATTTGCGATGCAGCTCCCGCAGGGTGTCGTACATGATTCTCACCTCCCGCGACAAACAAGTATCACAGAAGTGGAAAAAAGTCAACGGAAAGAATTACAATGTCGCCCCAGGCCGCGCCGCACATATCCATCATCTTCCACGCATCTTCACATCCTCGTCGATGCGGCGCTTCCAGTCGGCGCTGAGGGGCCGGGCGGCGCGGACGCTGCACACGGCATCGCTGATGACCTCGTAGTTCAGGGCCGTACCGGCTTCATCACACTTGTAGTTCACCGCACGGTCAGCGCCGATGCCGAAGCGGGCCGCCTCCTTCGCAGCGTCGATATTGGCGCCCAGAAAGAGGAACTCCCAGCCGTACTTTTCTTTCTGTCTCTCGATCATGCGCCGCACCGTCTCGTAGTCATAGCGGCGGCTGGCGTTCTCGTAACCGTCGGTGGTGATGATGAACATCGTCTTTTCCGGCACGTCCTCGCGGCGGGCGTACTTGTGGATGTTGCCGATGTGGTGGATGGCTCCGCCCACGGCGTCCACCAGCGCCGTGCAGCCGCGGGTGAAATACTCCTTTTCGGTCATGGGCGGCACCTTTTCCAGCGGCAGACGGTCATGGATGACCACACTCTCGTTGTCGAACAGCACCGTGGAGACCAGCGCTTCGCCCGTTTCTCTCTTCTGTTTTGCAATCATAGAGTTGAAGCCGCCGATGGTGTCCGTCTCCAGCCCCGACATGGAGCCGCTGCGATCCAGGATAAAAACCAATTCTGTCATAATAGAAACCCTCCTTCGTTTGTTTGCACTGTCATTGTAGCGCAGTCGAAGGAGGGTTTGGTCGCCTGCGGGGCGACATTTATTTGTTTTTCAGGCGCTCTGCCCACTCGGTTTCCTTGAATCCCACGAGGACAAAATCGTCGCCTACCAGCAGCGGACGCTTGACCAACATACCGTCTGTGGCGAGGAGTTTCAGCATCTCGTCCTCGCTCATCTGGGGCAGCTTGTCCTTCAGTTCCATGGACTTATACAATAGGCCGCTGGTGTTAAAAAACTTCTTCAGCGGCAGTCCGCTGCGCTGGTGCCATGCAGCCAGCTCGTCATAAGCAGGGTTATCCAGCTTGATGTCACGGAAATCATAGGCAATGTGGTTTTCGTCCAGCCACTTTCGCGCCTTCTGGCAGGTGGTGCATTTGGGGTAGCAGATAAAGGTCATGGTTCACGCTCCTAACAAACTCTGATCAAAGGCGAACAGCGCCTCGTTGATCTCAAAGATGTCGTACTTCTTTTGCCCGATGAAATACTCGATAATGACGTCGAACTTGCTGCTGGCGCTGAGGGCGTAGCCTGCACGGGCGATGAGATCGCGGGTCTCGTCCAGGTTCAGCTCCAGCGCGATGGCGAAGGCGATGGCCGTGGACTTGGAGGGCTTGTAGTCCGGATTGTTGCGGATCTTGGAAAACAGCTTGCGATCCACGTTGGCCTTTTTGTAGATCTCGGCGTCCTTCTTGCCGCTGCGGTCAATGAGCTTCAGCAGCGTCTCCGAGAAACCGGCATCCAGATGCGCCAGCAGGTCATCCAGCCCGCCGGCAGCCCTAGGAGCCATCATCGGTGTGGGCATTGCGCTCTCACAGATGGCTTCCGCATGGCTCTCAGGGGCGTTCATTCGGCGCATACGCTCCCGCCGGGAATCGGTGTGGGCGTCCACATAGTGGTCGTCGATGTACTCGGCAATGTCGGCAAACAGCGCACTGCTGATCTGATAGGCCGCGCGGTCAAAAACGACGAGGTAGACCGTCATATCGTTGTGCAGCAAAAACGCGCCGATGGCGTCCACCGCCACGCGCAGTGCCTGATCCTTGGGGTAGCCGAAAATGCCGGAGGAGATCAGCGGGAAAGCCACCGTCTCGCAGTGGTGCTCCTTGGCCAGCGCAAGGCTTGTCTGATAGCAGGAGATAAGCTGCTCCCACTCGCCGTGGCTGCCGCCGTTCCACACGGGGCCAACGGTGTGGATCACATACCGGCAGGGCAAACGGTACGCCTTGGTGATCTTGGCGTCGCCGGTCTTACAGCCGCCCAGCGTCCGGCACTCGGCCAGCAGCTCCGGCCCCGCCGCACGGTGGATGCAGCCATCCACGCCGCCTCCGCCCAGCAGGGACTCCTTGGCCGCGTTGACGATGGCATCCACGGGCATTTTCGTGATGTCGTTGCGAACGATGATAAGGGGCATGGCGCACCTCCGCTGTTGTCTTTTGTGATTTCTACCTGTCTTATCACTAGTTTACACGAAACTGACGCGAATTGCAATTTTGAGTTCGTGAAACCCACGTCACTTTTTCGGCGGGCTCTTATCGATGGTTTTATGGCATATCACGACTTGAACTCCTTGTCCTTGCAAGTCTCTGTCGGCAACCCCTTCGCCCGCTCTGCCTGGAAGCTTTTTTCTGCCACAGGCGTTGTCCCCGGCAACGTCAGGGGCACACTGATAACCGATATCACAAAACGGAGCCATTTCGGCTCCGTTTTGTGATGGGGACAGCTTCCTTATTACCATGTCAGCGAGAACTCCACCAGTTCCGGTGTCTCGGGTCTGCCGATAAGGGGCTCCTTTTTATCCAGTGCGGAGAGCCGCGCCATTTCATCAGGTGTCAGCGTAAAGTCAAACAGGGCGAAATTCTCCCGGATATGCTCCGGCCTGGTGCTTCTGGGAATGACGGCGATATCCTTCTGGGTCAGGAAGCGGAGCAGCACCTGTGCCGGGGTCTTGCCGTATCTTTCGGCAAGAGCAAGCACCGCAGGTTCGGCAAACATTTCGTTCCGACTGCCCTGGCCCAGCGGCGCGTAGGCCATGTGTGCCACCTGCCGCTTGTCCATCCAGCTCCGCTCGGTGCCGCGCTGGCAGTAGAGGTTGGTCTCGATCTGATTGACAGCCGGGACGACCTTGTTGTAGGCGATCAGATCAAGGAGCTGATCCGGCTCGAAGTTGGAAACGCCGATGGCACGGACTTTCCCCTCCGCATACAGCTTTTCCAGTGCCCGCCACGCGGCGTAGTAGTTGGCAAAGGGCCAGTGCAGGAGCAGCATGTCGAGATAGTCTGTTTGCAGATTTTCAAGGGACTGCATCACCGTTTCTTCCGCATGTTCGTAGGATTTGAAGTTTACCTTGGTAACAAGGAACAGCTCTCTGCGGTCGATGCCGCTCCGCCGGATGCCCTGGCCCACTTCCCTTTCGTTGCCGTAGGCCTCCGCCGTGTCGATCATGCGATAGCCGCTTTCAATGGCTTCCGTCACCGCGCTGACGCAGGTCTCCCCGCCCAGCATGAATGTGCCGAAACCGGCAAGCGGCATCTGAACGCCATTATTCAACGTCAAGTATTCCATATCCGTCCTCCTACAATAAAGTTACGGTTAAAGGCGCGGCAGCCAGCCACGTCTTTTTCCATCTCAAAGCCGAAGCTGTT
>CAKTNW010000011.1 GCA_934589145.1 uncultured Oscillospiraceae bacterium
GCAGCAGCCTGTGGTTCGTGGGCAACGGCCCCTATGAGCGCACCGGCGACTGGAGCGACACGGCGCGGCTGACGCTGCACACCAGGGCGGCATACTATGATGTGAAGCGGCTGGGGCCGGACCGCATCGATCTGCTGCTGAAGGAGCGGCAGGAGGCGGACACCAGCGCCGGTAAGGTGGACATCGTCATCGGCGCCGGCGGCGAGGACGCCGCACAGGGCGGCGATCCCACGGTGGGCATCCTGCTGGTGAACCAGATGGCCACCAGCATGGGCCATCCGGAGCTGCGGCGGGCGCTGAGCCTGGTCATCGACCGGGAGACGGCGGCGCAGACCGTGGGGCAGGACTGCCGGGCGGCGGAGGGACTGGTGCCCTACGGCATCTGCACCGATGAGGGCGAGGAGTTCCGTACCGCCAACGGCGCACTGATCGACAACGACCCCAACACCTACAGCGAACGGTGCCAGGGGGCGCAGGCACTGCTGCGGCAGGCGGGCTACACCAACGCGGCGACACTCAGCGCACTGAACACGGTGACGCTGCTGTACGACAAAAGCATGGCGCAGGTGGCCCAGCAGCTCCAGCAGACCTGGGAGTCGAGACTGGGCATCAAGGTGCAGCTGGAGGCCGTGGAGAGCTACGAGCTGACGGCGCGGCTGGAGAGCGGCGAGTTCGTGCTGGCGCTGATGGAGCTGACAGGACACTACAACGATGCGTCAGCCTATCTGGATCCGTGGCGCAGCAGCGACATGCGGAACTACGGCATGCAGTACCTCAACGCCTACGACATCCTGATGAAGATCGCGGCAAACAGCAGCTCGCTGGACGCCCGGGACGCCTACCTGAAGGACGCGGAGCGGCTGCTGGTGGAGAACAGCAACATCATCCCGCTGTACAGCCGGGTGCAGCCCTATGTGATCCGGGACGAGGTGCTGGGCGCCGTGTCCGACGGCATGGGCGCGTGGTACTTCGGCGGTGTCAATCGGGCCTCGTAAGGGGTATACAATAATACAGTATAAGAACAACAGGACCGCCGGGGATATCCCCGGCGGTCCTGCTGTATGCGGATGTTATCTGCGGCGGGCGGTGTCCACCACGACGGCCTGCGCACGGGCCAGCTTCAGGTCGTGGCGCAGACGCATGGGAGGCAGCTGCTGGCGCAGCAGATCGCGGGACAGCTGGTACTGGGCGGACAGCTCGCCGTACTTCTGCTCCACGTCCTCGTCCGTTACGTCGATGCCCTCCAGCCGGGCGATCTCCGTCATGGCCAGCTCGAAGCGGGCGGCGGAGACGGCCTGCTCCCGGGCGTGGGCACGGAGATCCTCCATGGATGCGCCGCTGGCCTCCAGATACTGCTCCAGCTGCACACCCTGGCTCTCCAGATGGCCGCGCAGCTCCTGGATCAGACCATCCAGCTGGTTTTCCACCATGGCGTCGGGCAGCTGCACCTCCATGCCCTCCAGCACCTGACGGATCAGGTCGTTGGCGAACTGCTCGGCGGCCTCCGTCTGCTTTTTGGCCACGGCCTGCTCCATCACGCTGCGGCGCAGCTGGGACAGGTCCGCAAAGCCCTGGGCCTGGGCAAACGCGTCGTCCAGCGTGGGCATGGCGCGGCGGGTGATCTCGTGGACGGTGATGCGGAACGTGGCGTCCTTGCCGGCCAGTTCCGGCGTGTAGGCGGTGGGGAAGGTGACGTGGATATCCCGTTCCTCGCCGACGCGGGCGCCGGCCACCTGCTCCTCGAAGCCGGGGATGAAGTAGCCGCTGCCCAGCAGCAGGGGATAGTGCTCGCCCTTGCCGCCCTCGAAGGCCACGCCGTCCACGAAGCCCTCGAAGTCCAGCACCACCTCGTCGCCCATGGCGGCGCGGTCGGGATGCTCGGCGGTCATGTGGGCGCGGGCATACTCCTCCAGAGCGGCCTGGGTGTCCTTCTCGGACAGCTCGGACTGGGGATACACGGCGCTGAGGCCCTTGTACTGGCCAAGCTTCACCTCGGGATACAGGTCGATGAGGGCGGTGAACGTGAAGCCGTCGGGACCGATGGATTCCACCGTCAGGGTGGGGGTGCCGGCGATGGCGATGTCCTCCCGGCCGATGGCCTCCACCAGCGCCTGGGGATACGTCTCGTTCACGGCCTCCTGATAGAGAAAGTCGGAGCCGTAGGCGGCCTCGATCTTCTCGCGGGTAGGCTCCCCCTCCACAGGGCACAGGGACTTGATGCCGTTGTAGCAGTGCATCAGCGCGGCCTGCCATGTGTCGCGGTCTACGGTGACGGTCAGGCGCACCTGACGGTTTTCCGGGATATCTTCACGCTTTTTGATCTCCATGGGGGAAGTCCTCCTTGTTTCGGCACAAACTGCCAGTATATTATAATAAGTATACTATACCCGCAGACGGATGGCAAGGGCATCGGGCACTTTCGGCGGAGTGACTGAGTTGTAAAATTATTGTGACATTTACAACAAAGGGGGTTGTTCTTCGCAGGCGTATTTGCTACAATACGGGGTAATATCTTTCATCTCACCGGAGGTATCTATGCAGCGCATTAAGACATTTATCCACGACCACCCGCACATGTGGTGGGGACTGTTCCTGCCGGTCTATCTGGCACTGTTCTTCACCATCGAGCACTTCATCACCGACAACTACTGGGCCACGCAGCTGCCCATCGACTATAAGATCCCGTTTCTGGAGGGCTTCGCCCCGTTCTACGCCAGCTGGAGCGTGCTGCTGTGCATACTGGGCATCTACCTCATCGTCAAGGACGGCGAGGGCTTCCGCCGGTATATGTGGAGCATCATGGTGACATTCCTGGTCAGCACCCTCATCTGCGCCCTTATCCCCAACGGGCAGGATCTGCGGCCCGCCGTGATGCCCCGGGACAACATATTCTGCGATCTGGTGGCCTACACCTATTCGCTGGATACCAACACCAACGTGTTCCCCAGCGTCCATGTGGTGGGCGTCATCGACGCGTGGTTCGCCGTGTGGCACACCAAGGGGCTGAAGAAATGGACGTGGCGGTGGGGCACCGCGGTGTACGGCCTGATCGTCATCGCCTCCACGCTGTTCATCAAGCAGCACGCAGTCATCGACGTGCTGGCCGGCTTCGTGGTGGGCTTCCTGGGCAACTATGTGGTGTACGGCATCATCGGACGGCGGCGGGACCGCCGGCTGTGCAGGGAGGTGTGAGGCGTGGATATCGGCGCATCCCCGCTGTTCCGGGACATCAGTGAGGAGTCCCAGCAGGCTATGTGTACCTGCTTTGATATGCGGGAGTACACGTTCCGGCCCGGCGAGGTGGTCTACGACTTCTCCGAGGGGCGGAACATGGTGGGCGTCCTGACAAAGGGCGCCGCCGTTATCGAGCGTATCGACCATCAGGGCAGCCGCACCATTCTGGAGCGGCTGGACGAGGGCGGCGTGTTCGGCGAGATGCTGATGTTCGAGAACGTGGTCGGCGACAGCATCACCGTGGTGGCCGAGGAGCCGTGCCGGGTATGGCTCATGGCGGCGGAGCAGGTGACGAAGCGGTGCGAGAAGGCCTGCGCCCACCACACACGGGTGGTGGAGAACATGTTCCAGCTGGTGGCGGAGAAGGCCACCTCCCTCTATGAGCGGGTGGAGGTGCTGAGCCGCCGCAGCATCCGGGACAAGCTGCTGTGCTATTTTTCGCTGCTGGCGGCCAAGAGCGGCGGCGAGTTCCTGCTACCCTTCTCCCTCAGCGCGCTGGCGGACTATATCTCCACAGACCGCAGCGCCATGATGCGGGAGCTGAAAAAGATGCGGGACGAGAGGCTGGTGGATATTACCGGGCGGAAAGTCCTGCTGCATCAGGGCATTTGAGCCTTTTTTGCCGCAAGTGAAGATTGACGGGTATGCCCGTTGGTGTTACAATGGCAGAGAACACGGATACGCCGCGAGGTTGATCCCAATGGCGGACACCGAACTTAAAAGAGAAGGAGCCGTGATGTATGTATCGCATCGTTAGAAAAGAAGCGCTGAAGCCCACCGTGATCCTGTACGAGATCGAAGCGCCCATGGTCGCCAAGAAGGCGGAGCCGGGTCAGTTCATCATCCTGCGCGTGGATGAGAAGGGTGAGCGTATCCCCATTACGATCCACGACTACGACCGGGAGAAGGGCACTGTGACCATCATTGTCCAGACCGTCGGCGCCACCACCGAGAAGCTGAGCCACAAGCAGCAGGGCGAGTGCCTGCATGATTTTGTCGGCCCCCTGGGCCGTCCCACCGAGACGGAGGGCAAGAAGAAGGTCTGCGTCGTCGGCGGCGGCGTGGGCTGCGCCATTGCCTATCCCGTGCTGAAGAAGTTCCATGACTGCGGCGCCGAGGTGCATGCGGTGGTGGGCTTCAAGAGCAAGGACGTGGTCATTCTGGAGGACAAGTTCAAGGCAGTCTCCTCCGTGCTGAAGGTCTGCACCGATGATGGCTCCTACGGCCAGAAGGGTCTTGTCACCGAGGCGCTGAAGCAGCTGCTGGACGACGGCAACCAGTACGACGAGATCTTCGCCATCGGCCCCATGGTCATGATGAAGTTCGTCTGTAAGACCACCGAGCCTTACGGCGTGCCCACCACCGTGTCCATGAGCCCCATCATGATCGACGGCACCGGCATGTGCGGCGGCTGCCGCCTTACCGTGGGCGGCGAGACGAAGTTCGCCTGCGTGGACGGCCCCGACTTCGACGGCCACAAGGTGGACTGGGATCTGGCCGTGAAGCGCAACCAGATGTACCACGACTTCGAGGTGCATAAGCACGAGGAAGTCTGCAATCTGTTCAAGCAGGAGGTAAAGTAAGATGGCCGCCAAGATCAACATGCGTTTGGACAAGAACGAGATGCCCTCTCAGGACCCGCAGGTCCGCAACAAGAACTTCCTGGAGGTGGCCCTGGGCTACACCGAGGAGCAGGCGCTGGACGAGGCCGCCCGCTGCCTGAACTGCAAGAACCATCCCTGCGTGGACGGCTGTCCCGTCAACGTGCGCATCCCCGAATTCATCGCAAAGATCGTGGAGAAGGACTACGAGGGCGCGTATCAGGTCATCCACCAGACCAGCTCCCTGCCCGCCGTGTGCGGCCGCGTATGCCCGCAGGAGAGCCAGTGCGAGATGCACTGCGTCCGCGGCAAGAAGGGCGACCCCGTGGGTATCGGCCGTCTGGAGCGGTTTGTGGCCGACTGGCACAACGCCCACAGCACCGAGGCGCCTGCCAAGCCCGCCCCCAACGGCCACAAGGTGGCTGTCATCGGCTCCGGCCCTGCGGGTCTGACCTGCGCCGGCGACCTGGCCAAGAAGGGCTATGAGGTCACGGTGTTCGAGGCGCTGCATCTGGCCGGCGGCGTGCTGGTGTACGGCATCCCCGAGTTCCGTCTGCCCAAGGCCATCGTCCAGAAGGAAGTGGACGGCCTGAAGGCCATGGGCGTGAAGGTGGAGACCAACACCGTGGTGGGCCGCACCATCACCATTGACGAGCTTATGGAGGAGAACGGCTTCGAGGCCGTGTTTATCGGCTCTGGCGCCGGTCTGCCCATGTTCATGAACATCCCCGGCGAGAACCTGAAGGGTGTCTACTCCGCCAACGAGTTCCTGACCCGCATCAACCTGATGAAGGCGTATCTGCCCGACAGCGACACGCCCATTATGGATCTGAAGGGCAAGACCGTGGCCGTGGTGGGCGGCGGCAATGTGGCGATGGATGCCGCCCGTTGCTCCAAGCGTTTGGGCGCCGAGGTGTATGTGGTGTACCGCCGCGGCATGGAGGAGCTGCCCGCCCGTCACGAGGAGGTGGAGCACGCCATCGAGGAGGGCGTCATCTTCAAGACGCTGAACAACCCCGTGCAGATCAACGGCGACGAGCAGGACTGCGTGAAGTCCATGACCTGCATCGAGATGGAGCTGGGTGAGCCGGATGCCTCCGGCCGCCGCCGCCCCGTGGAGAAGAAGGGCAGCGAGTTCGACCTGCCTGTGGACGCCGTTATCATGTCCCTGGGCACCAGCCCCAACCCCCTGATCAAGTCCACCACCAAGGGCTTGGAGGTCAACAGGAAGGGCGGCATCATCGTCAACGAGGAGGGGCTTACCTCCCGTCAGGCGGTGTACGCCGGCGGCGACGCCGTGACCGGCGCAGCCACCGTCATTCTGGCCATGGGCGCCGGCAAGCTGGGCGCCAAGTCCATTGACGAGTACCTGAGCGCCAAATAAAAGGGACTACATACGGCCCGCCCTCGGCGAACAGCCGTAGGGCGGGCTTTGTACCACAGAAAACAGGAGGAGTATCATGGCGAATTTTACGAAACAGGCCATCAAGGCGTCGTTTATGAAGCTGCTGAGCCAGAAGCCGCTGAATAAGATCAGCGTCCGCGATATCGTGGAGGACTGCGGTATCAACAGAAACTCCTTCTACTACCATTTTCAGGACATCCCCTCTCTGCTGGGTGAGATCGTGACGGAGCAGACGGACCAGCTCATCCGCCAGTATCCCACCATCTCCTCCATGGAGGAGTGCTTTTCCGTGGCGTTCCGCACGGCCCGGGAGAACCGCCGGGCCGTCATGCACATCTTCAACTCCGCCAACCGGGATATGTTTCTGCAGGACACGCTGCGGCTGTGCGAGTATGTGGTCAGCACCTATATCACCACAGCTTTCTCCGGCGAGAGCATCAGCGTAGACGACCGGCGGGTGGTGGTGCAGTTCATGAAGTGCCAGCTGTTCGGCATGTGGATCGACTGGGTCAGCGGCGGTATGAAGGAGGAGTCCTTCGCCGACCTGCAGCGGATGATCGAGCTGTGCCGCGGTGTGCCGGAGCTGATCGTGGCCCACAGCAACGGGCAGGCATAAGCGCGGTAGGCAAACCGGCAAAAATGTCTGAAAATCAGACACATACAGACAGATGCCCGGATTTCGGGCATCTGTTTTTTCTGCCTGTACCGCCCTGCGCCCCGCTGCGCTATGATACGGGAGATAAAAGACGCTGCGGCGCGGAAGGAGATGCTGTTTATGCGTAAGGTAAGGGCGACAGGGCCTCTGCGGGCCGTGAAAACGGGATATATCGCGGTGTCGGTGCTGTTCTGCGTGCTGGGCGTGGTGCTGTTCATTATGGCGGAGCGGTGCGTGCCGTGGATCGGCCGGGCGCTGGGCATCGGCATGGTGGTCTGCGGTATCATCAAGCTGGGCGGATACTTCTCCAAGGACCTGTTCCGGCTGGCGTTCCAGTACGATCTGGCCTTCGGCATCCTGCTGATGGCCGTGGGCATCATCACCCTGTGTCATCCCGGGGAGGCCATGACGTTCCTGTGCGTCATGTTCGGTATCCCGGTGCTGGCGGACGGCCTGTTCAAGATCCAGGTGGCGGTGGACGCCCGGCGGTTCGGCATCCCCCAGTGGTGGCTGGTGCTGCTGCTGGCGGTGCTGACAGGCGTGATCGGGCTGCTGCTGGTGCTGCGGCCCACGGAGGGCGCTCAGGCCCTGGTGATGCTGATGGGCGCGTCGCTGTTTCTGGACGGTGCGCTGAACCTCAGCGTGGCGCTGTGCGCCGTGAAGGTGGTGGGCCATCAGCAGCCGGATGTCATTGAAACGGACGATTACGAGATCGAGTGAGAGAGAAGAAGGAGGGCGGTGCGCCGACAGCGCACCGCCCTCTTTCTTTGTGTGCGGCAGAGGCTCAGCCGGCCTTCACCGTTTCGTACAGGTACTGGTAGTCCAGAATGTTCACGCTGCCGTCGCCGTTGATGTCGGCCATGGCAAGGAAGTCGTCACGGTCGGCAAAGGCGGACTCCGTCGTGGAGCCGGTGGACAGGAAGGTGTACAGGGACTGCATATCCTCCACGCCCCGCAGGCCGTTGCCGTTCAGGTCGCCCATGGCGGCGGTGTTGCCCGCGTCGATGAGGAAGGGACTGAAGCTGCGGGTGACGACGCGGATGCCGGCGGCGGTGTACTCGCCCAGCAGCGTCTCCTTTACCGTGCAGTCCTCACTGAGGTAGTGGCGGATCAGGGGGCGGATCTGCTGCGCGGCCAGCGCCAGACCCTGCTCCACGGTCATGTCGAAGTAGCTGTAAGGCAGGTAGATCTCGGCACCGGTATCGGCGAAGCGGTCGGGATCGCTGACATCCAGACGCAGGAACAGGCGCCGGCTGTCGTCGCCGGTCTGGGGGTTCCTGTCGCAGAAGAAGGTCACATCCTCGCCCACCAGCGTGGGGAGCGCCACGGACTCGGTGGGGGCGGCGTCCACGCAGGCGGTGTCCACCGCGGTGGCAAGGCTGCCGTTGCGGCCATAGACGTAGCTGTAACCCAGAATGCCGCCATCAGCGTCCAGCCACTGTACCAGCAGGCAGCGGTACATCTGGCTGTCGGCGTAGTACACGGTCAGGCCGTCCAGCTCCAGCCAGCGCAGGGCCATGAAGTCGATGGTGGGCGGCTCGCTGACGGAGAACGTCTCGGGGATATTGGAGAACATCTCCACCGCGCTGTCCGCGTCCATCTGACTGCTGAGAGCGGGGTTGCCGTTGCCGCCGGGCCAGATGGCCTTGTACCGGGCAGCGCCGTCAGGCACCGGCATGGTGAAGCAGCTGGTCAGCAGGGACGGATCGGTCAGCTGGGAGGCGTCCACGGAGGTGCTGAAGTAGCCGGTGTCGGGATCGTAGATCACAGTGATGCCGTTGCCGCGCAGCGTGGTATCGGCGGCGCTGTCCAGCAGTTCATCAGGATGGGTGACGGTGCCGGGCAGCAGATTGAACCACTCGGTGCTGTTCTGGCACTCCACACTGATATACTCCAGCAGGTCGGGTGCACCGGCCTTCTGCCAGTAGAGCCGCACTGTCTGGAAACGGTCGTTCGTCAGCTCCACGGGGAAGCTGCCGCCGTCGCCGGTGGAGGAGCTGGTCCAGCAGCGCAGGGTGTAGCCTGCGGCGGGAGCATCCGCCGTCAGGGCGGCGATGCGGCCATGATCGGTGCCGGCCTCGTCCATGGTCTTGCCGGATACCGTGCGCAGGAAAACAGCGCCGTCAGAGGGGGTGATGGCGGTCCAGTCGCTGTGGGTGACGGAGACGTGGAGACGGTCGCGGGCCGCCGGATCGCCGTTGTCCATGGAGACGGAGTAGGAGCGGTCCTCGGCGGCATGGATCTCCAGACACAGGGCATAGCGGACGGCGGCCTTGTCGGCGGTGGTCTGCTCGTTGCTCATGGACAGCGCGCAGGTCCACACGGAGCTCTTGCTGCTGAGCGTCAGGAGGCTGCTGGTGGCCGACATACGGTTGATGGTGGCCAGATGGACGCCGTTGTTGTGGCAGTAGCCCTCGTACAGCGTGCTGTCCAGACCGGAGAAGGAGTCGGGGATGGTGTCGCCCTGCCAGTCGTAGCCGTAGGTCATGGGGCGGCGGTCATCGGAATTGCCGAAGTAGTAGCGCAGGAACACACCGTCGGCCAGCTGGTCGCTGCCGCTGCCGCGGACGGCGTCATCCCAGCGGGTCTTGCTGCCGTAGTTGATCTCCACGGTGATAAGGCCGCGGGACTCGTCCACGCGCCAGCGGTAATCCCAGTCGTCGCCGCAGCCCTCCGTCCACTCCTTCAGCTGCCGGGGGAAGGAGAGATGGAAGTCCTTGCCGATGCAGGGGAACTTGTAGCCGTTGTCATAGAGGTATTGCAGGGCGGGATAGGCGCTGTCGGGAACGGTGGCCTCGTCGCTGGGGGTCCAGTCTCCCTCGGCGCCGTACCACGGCCAGCTTTGCATGAGGGAGTAGCCCCGGGGCGCCACGACGAACATACCGTCATGGCCGGCGGAGAAGGTGAGGAACTGATACCCGTCGTCAGAGTACTTCTGACAGTCCACGGCGATGTCCTGCTCCTCAAGGGAGGCGTTGCTGTCATCCGGGCAGTAGACCACGTAATCCGTGTCGTCTGTCAGGTCGGCGCCGGTGCCGAAGGTGTAGGCGCTGCCTGCCGGCAGGGTATAGCGGTCCTCACCCAGATACAGGCAGGTGCGGAGGGCGTGGCCCTTGCCGTTGGGGCCGTCACAGTTGACGTAGTCGGTGACCACCCAAACGATGGTGTCGCCGCTGTAATCGCTGGCCGTCAGGGAGGCGTTCATGTGGGCGAGTACGTCGGGCGTCAGCAGCAGCGAGGTGCCGCACCATGTGTACAGCTGGACGGGCCTGCCGTTTTCGGCCAGCGCGGAGACGATGGGCAGAGGCAGGCCCACGCGGGTGGCCTCGCCCGCCTCCTCGCGCCAGTTGACGCCCAGCTCCACCACGTCACGGTCATCCAGCCGGAGACCGTTGACCACGGCGATGCGGCCGTTGTCCGCGATGTCCAGCCCGTCGATGTTGTCGCCGAAGCCGCCGCCGGAGCCGCCCAGCGAGACAAGGAACGGGGAGAAGGTCTCCGTCTCAAACACGATGCCCTGCGGCTCATAGCGGCCGTAGAACCGGCCGTTCTCCAGCAGCTGGTGGTCGCTGTCGTAGTGGCAGACCTCAACGGGGGGCTGGTTGTCCAGATCGTCCTTGATGTCCTGGTAGGAGAGGCCGAAATAGCTGTAAGGCAGGCAGATGGTCTTGACGCCGCCCTGATCGTTGGCCAGATACAGCTCAAAGTACAGGGAGCGGCCATCGCCGTTCTGGGGATAGCGGGAGCAGATCAGCTCCATGTTCTCCGCGCCCACGGCCACCGGGGCGCGCACCTCGCCGTTGTCGTCAAGGTCGGTGATGTCGTCCAGCGCGGCGGCGCTGGCGGTGCGGGTGCGGTAGACGAAGTCGTCGTTCTGGCCGTACACATAGCTGACGTCCACAAGGTCGCCGTCAGCGCCCCACCACGCCACCACAAGGCTGCGGTAGCTGTTGGTGGCGGAGACGCAGATGTCGAGGCCGGCAAGGCCCACCATCTCCGGAAGCACCAGCTCCAGAGAGCGGCACCGCAGGGCCTCGTCGCTGGTATCATCCACGCGGTAGGCCCGCCCGCTGCGCAGCATACTCCACGTGCGGTTGGACATCTGCGTGCCGCCCATACGGGGGTCCTGATTGCCGTCCTCGTGGGTGGCGGTGAAGGTGACGGCACCCTCCGGTACGGGCAGCGGGATGCGGGTATCCACCAGTGCGCCGAAGTCGGGAATGCGCTGGTCATCATAGGAGGCGTGGAAATAACCCAGCGTGGGGTCGTAGGTCACGTGGATGCCGCTGTTGGCCAGCGCGGCGGTGTCCAGCTCCAGCGAGGCCGCGGGGGAGCCGGTAATGCTGCCGTTGCCCACCAGCGCGTAGTAGGGAACGGAAGCGCCCTGCATTACGGACAGGGTCTGGAGCCGGACGTCGGAGGCATCGGAGGTGCTGACCCATGTGATCTCATAGTCGGCCTGAAAGCCTCTGGCAGAATCATTCAGCCACGACCACACACGGATGAAAGGATCGGTGCTGTACGAGCCGGCGGGGTCGTCGCTGCGTATCCAGCGCTGCAGCTGATAGCCGGCGGGCGCAAGGCTGTCCAGCGCCAGCTGTGCCAGATAGGTGTCGGACTGGCCCAGCTGACTGTCGGACGCGGGGGTGAGGAGGATGCGGCCCTCCTCATAGGCGGCAGCCCAGTCCGTGACCTGCATCGTCAGAGCGGCCTGCAGCCTGTCGGCAGCCACGGGGGTGGCCACGGGATAGGTGGTATCCAGACGGAAGCGGTCACCGTCGATGGAGATGAAGACGTTCACCATCTGGCGGTGGGTGATCTGACCCTGTGCATCGCCCCACACCACGGCGAAGCGGTGGCGGCCCATGCGGTCGGTGGGGACGATGGACGCAAAGCCGTCCACGCGGTTGACGATGCCGATCTCGGCGGAGCCGTCTACCCAGCGGATCTCCTGCTGGGCATCATTGTCCCACATATAACTGATATGGTTGCTCTCCACGCTGGTCAGATCGATGAGGGACTCGAAGCCGCCGTTGCCGTTGCGGACGTCGGCACGGACATCGTTATCCTCCGGTGTGATCTTAACGCGGACCCGCAGGTTGCCGTCCGTGGCGTACATATTGCGGAAGGCGTCGATCCAGTGGCTGCCGTCCTCGTATTTCATCAGGGTGATGCGCAGGTCGCCGGTGGATGTATCGTAGGTGTAGTCGTAGTCCTGTCCGCGCACCAGCCCCTCGGGAAAGACAAAGTTCACCCGGTCTGTTGAGGGGGCGGTGAAGCCGGCGTCACGCATGGCATCTGTCATGCGGTCGAAGTAATCTGTCTGACCGCCGCCCTGCTCGTCCATGCTGCGCTCGGTGCGGAACACCAGCTGGGTGAAGTTGTAGAAGAGGTCGGTGCCGTCCAGATAGATGCCGCAGGTCTTTTGCAGGACGGCCCGGACGCCGGCGGACAGCTGATAGTACTCCTGCAGCATATCCTCGGTGCTCATGTTCTGGGGCGGCACCAGCCGGGCGGTGGCGGCGTCCATGCCGATGCGGCCCTCCAGATAGGACTGCGCCTGCGCCTGCTCCGCATCGGTATAGTCAAAGACCTCCAGCGACAGCATGGCGACCAGCCGATACAGATCCCGCAGATCGTCGTAGATCGCGGAGGCGGCATCATCGTTCAGGTTTTCCCAGTCATACCGCAGGGCAAGAGCGGCGGCAGCGGGGAGCGGGTCGCTCAGCTGGGCGTAGTGCGTAAAGGGCGCGCCCTCGGCACCGCAGTCCGTCCAGCCGTCCAGACTGTCCAGCGCAGCGGAAGCGTCCCGCGTGGCGTAAAGGTGCCACTCGCCCAGACCGGCGTCCCTGTCGCCGTTCCAGCCGAATCTGTAATAGCACACCGCGCCGTCAAGGGTGAAGGCGTGGCGGCTCTCCAGAAAGTCACTGGCCGACACGGTGTTGCCCTCCTGCAGCGGCTCCATGGTCCTGACGGCGGGCGTGGTGTCCTCCGACACCGTGTAGCTGTCGTTTTCCGCCGCCAGAGCGGTGGGCAGGAGCGACAGCACCATGACCAGCGCCATCAGAAGGCTGATCGCTTTTTTCATACGTTCTCCTCCTCCGGCTCCCCCACACGAGGGGGCGCATAACTTGATGGTTTTGATTGTAGCACGGTCGTTGTGGAAAAACAATAAGCTCCCTGCATAGTATGGCGGCAAAATTGGAGAAATTTGCCTGTTTTTCTTGCAAAACGGCGGAGAGTGCTTTATACTGGTGATGCGTATGATGTCCGGCGCCCCGCGCGCCGGCAGGGAGGGGGAGCAACGATGAAGAAAATGAGCAGATGGCTCGGCGGTCTGCTGGCGGCGCTGCTGCTGGCCGGTACCTGCGCCTACGCGCAGGCGGCGCCGGGGGTTGTGCAGGGCAGCGTGACTGTCCGTTCCGCGGCGCAGAGCGGCGGCATGGAAAGCGATGAGCTGCTGGAGGGGTATCTCTATCAGGCGGCGGGCATGACGCCCCGCGTCAGCGCGGCAGCCGCCGCGGCGCGCCCGGCGCTGTACGCCGTGCCTATGCAGCCGCTGACGGCGGAGGTATACAGCGGCCTGCTGCCGGAGATCCGAGAGATCGCCGCGGGCACACGGGCATCCACGCAGATACAGGTGCCCGTCAGTATCGCGTATACAAAGGAGGAGCTGGGTGTCACCGGTACACTGGTGGCGGACGGCGCCATCACGTCAGAGGCGAATGCAAAGATCTCGGCGAGGTTCCGGCAGGATCTGGCGGTCGACACACTGCTGAACCAGCTGCTGCTGCGCAATCCCTACGAGCTGTACTGGTTCGACAAGACCGTAGGCATCAGTACCCGCTGCGGCATCTCCTGCACAGGCGAGGTGTGTACCATCGTGCAGGTGACGGTGTCCATGCCGGCGGCGGCAGCCTATCAGGGCGGCAGCGAACTGACGGTGGATACGGCCAAGACCGGCGCGGCCAGCGCTGCGGCGCAGACCGCTGCGGCGGTGGCGGCGGGCCAGCAGGGCAGCAGCGACTATGAGAAGCTGCGGGCGTATCTGACGTACATCACCGGGGAGGTGTCCTACAACAGCGGCGCGCTGGCGGCGGGCACCGCCTACGGTGACCCGTGGCAGGTGATCTACGTGTTCGACGGGGACAGCAGCACCAATGTGGTGTGCGAGGGCTATGCCAAGGCCTTCAAATATCTGTGTGACCTGACGTGGAGGAGCGGGGACCCGGCGGTGCAGTGCCTGCTGGCCACAGGCACCATGGATGGCGGCACCGGCGCCGGAGGGCATATGTGGAACATCGTGACCATCGGCGGCAGGAACTATCTGGCGGATGTGACCAACTGCGACACGGGCACTGCGGGCGCGCCGGATCTGCTGTTCCTGTGCGGCGTCAGAGGCAGCGCGGCCCAGAGCTATACCGCTGCGGCGGGCGGCAGGGAGATCCGCTATGTCTACGACGACCACACGCGGTCGGTATACGACACGGAGCTGGAGCTGTCGGACACGGCCTATGATCCCGACGCCATGACGCCCATGGAGCTGCTGACGGCGCTGACGCGCTATGTGGCGTGCATCACCGATGTGTGTCCCGCAGGCGCGGACGTCAACGGCGACGGACAGGTCGATGCCGATGACATGACGGCGCTGGCGCGGACGATCACGGGCTGAGCCGCCGGAAAAGGAGAAACGTGATGCGAAGGATATGCGGCACACTGCTGCTGTGCATAGGGCTGCTGCTTTGCTGCACCGTACAGGCGCTGGCGGCGGATGAGGCAGTGCTGACTATTACGCCGTCGGTGACGGAGGCGGAGGCCGGCGACAGCGAGACGAGGATCGACTACACCATCACCGTAACGCCGCCGGAGGGGCGCGCCATCGGTGTGTTCAGCTTCCGGCTGAAGCCCTCCGGGGGCATGACGCTGCCGGAGAAGTTCAAGGTGGACGGCCGGCAGGTCATACAGTATGCAAAAAACGGCCTGCGGTACGACATTACTACGGAAAAGGGCGTTTTCAAGACATTTGAGTACACGCCCGCCAGCTGCTTCTTCGCCGCGGTGGGCTCGCTGGAGGACAACCGCATGACGGAGGCGGCGGAGATCATGACCATCACCGCGGCAATCCCCAAGGGGACCGGAGGCGTTTTTGCGCTGGACGCGGAGTTCATCGCGGCGCCGGACGGCTCCGGTCAGATGTACCCCGTGCGGGTGGAGACGACGCCGGTGACAGTGACGGTGCCCGGCGGCGCAGCCGTGTGCGGCAGCGTGGTGGTGGAGGGACTGACGGAACCGGCGGCCGGTGCGCCGCCCGACACGGATGTGACGGTGCTGACGGGCATCGACGGCGCGGTGTGCCGCGCGGCGTGTACATGGTACTGCGACGGCGCGGCCATGATGTCCGCCGCCTTTGAGACGGGACACGTGTACACGGCGGTGCTGCGTCTGACGCTGGAGGGCGCTGTGTTCGGCGACACGGTGACGGCCAACGCGGGCTATGCCGTGACGCGGCTGAGCGACACGGAGCTGGAGCTGCGGCGGAGCTTTCTGGTGGAGGCACAGTATGCCCGGGAGCTGACGGAGGATGAGGCGCAGGAGCGCATCGACTTCGGCGATACGGCGGGCGACTGGCAGACCCCCGCGCCCTCCGGCGCAGACGGGGATGCCGTCCAAGACCCGGAGGAGCTGCCGGACGGCGGCACAGCCGATCCGCAGGAGACCCCCGCGGAGACGGAGCGCGGCAGCGCTGCGGCGGTCATCATACTGGCGGCAGCGGCGGCGCTGGGCGTCGTGCTGGCGGTGCGGCGGCGGAGAGACCGCACGCGATAAGGCGGCCGATGCGCCGTTTTTCCCGTATTTTACGGCGCTGGCGATATGGACAAAAAGAGGAGCTGGAAGAAATTGGAATTCGTGCGGATGCACAAATAATTTGCCGGAAACAATTGACAGGAAACGTATGTAGCGCTATGATAGGCAAGTAGAAGTAAATCCGCTGGGTCACAACGATCCGCACCGAAGGAGCACGTCCGCCGCCGGTCATGGGAACGATACCGGAGCGGAAGGGCTCCCGTTGGCGCGGCCAGAGACAAAAACGGCGCAAAACCCCCATGGGGGTTTTGCTATGCAGCAGACGCTGCATAGCAAGGGCGCTGTGAGACTGAAAGAGACATACGACCATCCGAGAGAGACCAAAATCAAAGGGGAAAGCGAGGAAACAGAACATGAAAAAGTTCTTATCCGTGCTCCTGTCACTGGCTATGCTGATGAGTATGCTGGTGGTGCCCGTTGCCGCTGAGGAAGAGACAGCGGGCGCGGGGGGAGCGGTGCCGGTACAGGGCACCTATGTCCTCGGGGAGGACACGGTGATCGCTGACGGCGAGGAAGCGCTGGACGCCACCATCGACGGCAGCGGCGATCTGGCCGGTAAAACGGCCACGTTCACCGTGACGGCCGACGAGAAGAACTTCACCTACGACGGTGAGGAGAAGCTGGTGACGTTCCACATCTACGCGCAGACCGACGACGGGACGCCCATTCAGGCGTTCAGCTTCGAGCTGGCTGCGTCGGAGGGGCTGGAGCTGGCCGCGGAGGTGCAGGCCAACAACAGCGCGTTCTGCTACGCCTATCCCGCCGCTTCGGCGGAGCTGTGGGACAGCGGGACGTACCCCGACAGCGCTTACAGCGTCTATCAGTACACCGCTGACACCCACTACTTCGGCGCAGGCGGCGTACAGAGCGGCGCAGGCGTGGCCGGCGAGCGGACGGAAGTGCTGACCATCATGGGCAAGGTCAAGGACGCCGGCACCTATACGCTGGATCTGACCAATGTGGTGGCGGGCAACGGCGCGGCGCCCAGCGGCGTGACCCAGCAGTTCCAGCGGGTGACGGAGCCTGCCGAGGTCACCGTGTCCTACGGCGCGGTGGAGGACAGCAACCTGTCGCTGACCGCCAGTGCCTCCGCTGTGACGGAGGAGGACAGCTTTACCGTGACGGTGAATATGCGGTCCGCCATGGTCAGCAGCTTTACAGGCCATCTGGAGTTTAACAATGATATGCTCAAGTGCGTCGGCATCACCACCGGCGCGGCTTATGACGCACTGGCCACCGGCGCTCTTTCGGCGCAGCTGTCCACCCCTGACGAGGCCAACAGCACCGGTAAGCTGGGCTGGGGCTTTGCCTACGGGGCTGAGGCGGTCTATGCCGGCGGCGAGCTGCTGACCGTGCAGTTCAAAGCCATCGGCAGCGGCACGACGAATATCGGGCTGTATGAGATCTCCGCCGGTACCAGCGGCTTCAAGGGCGGCAACGGCGCGGCGGCCATCGTGGAGGTGGCGGCGCAGCACACCCACGCGTTTGACCAGCAGGTGGCGGAGCCGAAGTATCTGGTGAGTGGGGCCAACTGTGAGCAGGCGGCGGTGTACTACCTGAGCTGCGTCTGCGGCGAGCCGGGCACGGAGACGTTCACCTACGGCGACGCGCTGGGCCACGACTTCTCCGCGGAGAAGGCCGAGGAGCAGTACCGCGTGCCGGATACCACCGACCAGTACTACAAGAGCTGCGTCCGCTGCGGCAAGGCGGGCACGGAGACGTTCGTCTCCAGCACCGAGGGTATGCTGCTGCTGCGCATCGTGCCGCAGCAGGCCACCTTCTGCCCCAACGCCGCGGACCGGACGGTGAAGTTCGATGTGGTCATCGAGCAGAATCCGGGAGTGGGCGCGTTCCAGTTTATGCTTCAGTTTGATAAGAGCAAACTGAAGTTCGAGAAAATAGCACTAACGGGCGAGTTAGAGGGGTACAGTGTGCTCGGCAACAGCAATGCCAGCAGCGCGAAATACGGTATGTTTTCCGGCGATGCTGACGAGGATATTACCGAGACGGGCAGACTTGCAACATTGACCTTTACAGTACTTGACACCGTAACGGACGGCAGCACTTTTGTGATTGACGTGGATCGGGCGGCTACAAAGGTAGGAACCGTGGATGGTGTACCTGTCGAAAGTGTAGTCGAACAGGGCACCCTGCTGATCGCTCACACTTACGATCAGGAAGTGGCCGCGGACAGCTATCTGGCCACCCCGGCCACCTGCACCAAGCAGGCCACGTACTACAAGACCTGCGCCTGCGGCGCGAAGGGCACGGAGACCTTTGCCTCCGGCGACCTGCTGCCCCACGCGTGGGACGGCGGCGTGACGACCACGCAGCCCACCTGCACGGAGCCGGGCGTGATGACCTACACCTGCCAGAACTGCGACGCCACCAAGACCGCCCCTGTGGCTGCGCTGGGCCACAAGCTGGACGAGACCCCGGCCAAGGAGGAGACCTGCACGGAGCCGGGCAACAGCCTGTACTACACCTGCCAGCGCTGCGGCAAGTTCTTCAGCGATGAGGGTTGTCAAAATGAAATCGAGGAGGGCAGCTGGGTCATTCCCGCCAAGGATCACGACTGGGATGACGGCGTTGTGACGCAGGAGCCCACCTGTCTGGAGGACGGCGTGAGGACCTTTACCTGCCAGCGCTGCCAGACCACCAGGACGGAGACGGAGAAGGCGCCGGGCGCCCATGACTTTGCACCGGTCAGCGCCACGCCCGCATCGACGGATAAGGACGGTGTCCTGCATCTGGCCTGCACCCGCTGCAAGGAGGAGAGCACCGAGAGCTTCACCTTTGACGCTGCGGCGGTGCAGCTGACGGTGGGCACGGCGGACGGCTCCGCCAAGATCCACCGCGGTACCATTGAGGTGCCCGTGACGCTGACGGGCGCGGCGGTGAACGGTATGTCCATGACCGTGATGTATGACGAGACGCGGCTGACGCTGACGGGCGTATCCGACGGCTGGACGCTGAGCGGCAGTACCGTCAGCACCGCCAGCGCGGTATCCGCCGGTACGGCGGTGACGCTGACGTTCACGGTGGCGACGGACGAGGGGAGCTTCGTGAACCCCGGCGACGCGGCCATTTCCATCGGCGAGACCACGGCGCAGGGCGCGGACGGCGCGCTGACTGTGGGCCAGACGGCGGGCAAGGTGGTCATCACCAAGGCCGGTGATCTGAATGGCGATGGTGAGGTCGATATTTTTGATGTGACAAGGCTTAGAAGATTCAACTTGGGCTTGACAACAGACGTTGTACCGGGAAGCGCAGATGTTACGGGCGATGGAGAGGTCGATGTCTTTGACGTGACACGACTCAGAAGATTTAACTTGGGCTTGATTGATAAAATCTACTAATATGGAGGCGTACTGAATGATGAAAAAGACTCTCTCTCTATTGCTTGCGCTCTTGATGGTGCTGTCTTTGCTGCCGACCGCTGCATTTGCGGATACGAATGATTTTTCGGCGAAATTCAGCGTTGTCGGAGTTAAGGCAGCGAACGGAGACGAAAAGACGGAAGATAATATTGGCGCCGGTGATACAGTGACGGTTGCTTTTGTCATTGAAAAGAATCCCGGAACGGGTGCTTTTCAGTTCCAGTTGTCTTTTGACAAGAGCAAGTTGCTATTGAAGAAGTTGGTTGCCGCCGGCGATATTAGTGGATATAGCGTACTGGGAAATACAAAGGTCGATAGTGAAAAATACGGTATGTTTTCCGGCGATGCAGATGAAGATACTACGGAGACAGGTGCTCTGGCGAATTTGACGTTCGAAGTGCTTGATACCGTCGCGGGCGGTGAGATACTTACCATTGATGTGGAAGATGCCTCTATGAAGGTCGGTACAGTGGATGGCGACCCTGTACCTGCCACCATCACTCCCTGCACGATCACGGTTGCGGGGGGCGGGGAGACGCCGACAGTGGTTCCCGTCACCGGCGTGACGCTGTCGGGCAAGGATCTGACCAGCGAAGAGGGAAAGTATGCCCTGCTCATCAACGAGGGCGATACGGCGACCCTGACCGCCACGGTGGACCCGGAGAACGCCACCGATAAGACAGTGACTTGGAGCGCTGACGAGGGCATCACCGTGAACAACGGTGTGATCACCACCCAAATCGGTACGCTCGGCAAGTTTACCGTTACCGCCAAGGCGGGCGAGCAGACGGCTGTCTGCGAGGTGACGGTGCAGCATGGGAAGCTGACTCGTAAGCCGGACGAGGCCGCGAGCTGCACGAAGGAGGGCCATCAGGCCTACTGGTTTTGCGATACCTGCAAGCATTATTATACTGACGTTAACGGCGCTCCTGGTGAGGAGACGGCGGCGGACAAGGTGATCATCCCCAAGTTGCTCCACACGCTGACGCAGGTGGCCGAGAAGGCTGCTACCTGCACCACGGGCGGCAATGTGGCCTACTGGAAGTGCTCCGTCTGCGGCGCGATGTTTGAGGATGCCACTGGCAGCAAGCCCACCAACGAGGAGAGCGTGAAGACTCCGGCTAACGGCCACAGTTATAGCAGCGAGTGGAGCAAGGACGAGAACAACCACTGGCACGAGTGCACGGTCTGCCATGCGAAGGAGCCTGACACCGAGAACCCCCATGACTGGAAGGTGGTAGTGAAGAAGGATTACGCGGAGGGCAGTAAGCAGCATGAGGTGCAGTGCAGCGAGTGCGGCGCGCTCAAGAATGAAGCACACAAGGGCGACGATATAACGACGGCGTGGAAGCACGACAAGAACCACCACTGGAACGTGTACGGCTGCGGCACCATCATGAACAAGGAATCCCACACGTGGGATACCGGCAAGGTGACGAAGGCGGCTACCTGCACGGAAAAGGGCGAAACGACCTATACCTGCAGTAAGTGCGGCGAGACAAAGACCGAGGAGGATATCCCCGCCAAGGGACACGCTGAGGTGCTGAACAAGACTGATGCCATCCCCGCTACCTGCACCACGGGCGGCAATGATGCGTACTGGACCTGCCCGGATTGCGGCACCTATTTCAGCGATGAGGGCGGTAAGAATGTGATCGAGAAAGACAGCTGGATCAAGGAGAAGCTGGGGCACAAATATACGGACGAGAGCCTGCGCGTAACGTGGGGCGGGGACGGCAAGAGCGCGCATATCGAGCTTACCTGCGACAACGGCTGCGGCACGCCTTGGGAAAAGGATGTGACGCTGAACAACGGCATCACCGCCGCGGTGAAGACCCCCGCCACCTGCACGGAGGTGGGCACCACCACCTATACGGCAAAGGTGACGAATCCCACCACCGGAAATGACCTGACGGCTACAAAGAAAGTCTGGGACATTCCCGCGCTGGGCCATGACATGACGCAAGTGGCGGCCAAGGCGGCCACCTGCACCGAGGACGGCAACAACGAGTATTATGTCTGCAAGCGCTGCAACAACGTGTTCAAGGATGAGCTGGGCAAGACCGCGACCACGGTGGAGGCGGAGACGATCAAAGCGCCGGGGACGCATGACTTCGGCGGCGCGTGGTTCGACAGCGGCGACGGGCACTATCGGAAGTGCCAGCGCACGGGCTGCGACGCGAAGAGCGACCCCGAGCTGCACACCAGCTGGAGTAAGCCGCATGAGAGTCTCGTCTGGGCCCCGGATCACAAGTCTGCTACGGCGACCTATCCGGCGTGCGAGGTGTGCGGCGTGAAGCCGACGAAGGAGGCCATCGTTACCATCGAGGTGACCGCCGAGCCTACCTGCACGACGATCGGTAAGCGGACGTACACCGCCACACAGAAGATGCCCGACAATTCGACCAGATCTACTTTCTACTACGAGGACATTCCCGCGCTGGGCCATGACTACACGGACGACAGCCTGAAGGCTCTGTGGACGCCGGACGGCAAGATCGTGACGGTCACCTTCACGTGCAGCCGCAACGGCAAGCACCTCCACACGCTGAAGCTGGAGCTGGAGAAGAACGACGTCACCGCTGCGGTGAAGATTCCCGCCACCTGCACGGAGATGGGTACCACCACCTACACGGCAAAGGTGACGAATCCCACCACGCAGCATGAATTTACGCTGACCAAGGACGTGCAGGACATCGCGCTGCTGCCGCACACGATGGTGAAGACCGAGGCCAAGGCGGCCACCTGCGTCGCCGCGGGCAACAACGCCTATTGGACCTGCTCCGTCTGCAAGGGCGTGTTCAAGGATGAGCTGGGCAAGACCGCGACCACGGTGGAGGCGGAGACGCTGCCCATCGATCCGGCCAACCATACCGGCAATACGGAGCTGCGGGACGCCGTGACGGCTACCTGCAATATGTCCGGCCATGAGGCGGACACCTACTGCAAGGACTGCGGCGTGCTGCTGTCCCGCGGCGCTACCATCCCCGCCACCGGCAAGCACACCTACGGCGAGGACGGCCGCTGCACCAGCTGCGGCAACGTGAATCCCGCGGCGGGCGTGAACACCGATGACATCAAGGCGGCGGACACCGTCAACGGTAAGCCCGTGTCGCCCGACAACAGCGGCAAGGTGATCGCCAGCGACGACGGCAAGACCGTTATCAAGACGCCGGCAGCGGCGGATGACAACACAGTGCAGCAGGTGAAGGACGCCCTGACCGGCGGTTCCGTGACCCTGTACGTGGACAACAGAAAAACTGAGGCCCTCACCGGCAGCGACGGCGGCGTGGCGGCACTGGAGGCGTTGGCAGCCAGTGCTTCCGGCGAGCGCAAGCAGGAGCTGGAGAAGCTGGCGGAGGCGCTGAAGGCTCTGCTGAGCGACAGCGGCCGCAAGAACGCGGCGGGCCAGATGGTGTATGACGGTGAGATGCAGCTGTGCGACGCCAACGGCGTCCCTGTGGCGGAGCTGGTGCAGTCGCCCAACAGCATCCAGGTGACGCTGCCCATCACCGAGGTGCAGTATCAGGCCATGCAGGGCAAGAAGGTGTGCGTGCTGCGCAGCAGCACCGACGCCTCCGGCGCAGCGGCGGTCACGGAGCTGAGCGCCACGGTGGGCGGCAGTCAGGGCGCCAGAGTACTGAGCTTCAGCACTGATAAGGGCGGCGCGCTGGCGCTGGCGGTCTATGAGACGGTCAGCAGCGGCAGCAGCGGCGGCAGCAGCGGCGGCAGCGGAAGCTCCACCGCGCCCCGCACGGCTGACGCCGGCGTGACGGTGTGGTGCGCGCTGCTGGGCATCAGCGCCCTGCTGGGCACGGCACTGGTGGCGAAGAAGCGCCGTCAGGCATAACACCCATAGCGAGTATCATTACGGCAATACCACATAGCGCAACGGCATAACAGCTTGCGTGGGACGGCTCGGGACAGTCCCGAGCCGTCCCCTTTTCATTCAATGGAGAGAGAACGATATGGGAAAAAGGGAACAGTCTGCCCGGCCCAAGGGGCGCGGCATATCATGGCGGTATGCGGCGCTGGCCGCCGGCATCGCCGTACTGGCGGCGGCGGTCGTCCTGCTGGTGACACAGCGCAGCAGCGCCGGTAAGCTGGCGGGTACGTGGATCTACAACAGCTCCGTCAGCTATACGTTTGACGGAGAGGCTGCCGGAGCCATGTATGACCGGGGACAGGCATATGAATTTGCATATAAGGCGCGGGGGGATAAGCTGAC
The DNA here is from genome assembly GCA_934589145.1 of uncultured Oscillospiraceae bacterium. Taxonomy (GTDB): domain Bacteria; phylum Bacillota; class Clostridia; order Oscillospirales; family Oscillospiraceae; genus Vescimonas. The sequence goes on from CAKTNW010000011.1 coordinate 23,369, forward strand.
GCTGACCTTCGCCGACCAGATGCTGGAGACGGCGCACTATCAGTTCGCCGTGAACGGCAGCGTGCTGACGCTGACAGGCGGAGAGGGCACGGCGGGCGGCGTGTACCAGCTGGTCTTCCTGCCGGAGGACGAGGCGTAATATTTGTAAGGAGGAAGAGGCAATGAGGAAACTGCAGCTCACCAGCCGCAGAGTTCTGGCCACGCTGATGGCGGTGGTACTGCTGGCGGTATTGATCCCCACGGTACTGACGGACAAGGCGATGGCCGCGGACTATGTGGAGCGGGACGGCGAGTACTATTTCTGGACAGAGGGGGGCCTGCGGCAGCTGATCGCGGACTGCCCGTGGGGCGGTATCGTACACCTTGTGCGGGACCGCGAGGGCTGGCGCTATGACGGTACGGAGCTGATCTTTACCGAGGATCTGACCATACCGGAGGAGTTCCATGTGAAGCTGGGCAGCGCGGACGTGTCCGTGGCCGAGGGCAAGACCCTGACGGTGGCGGGCACGCTGGAGCTGGACGCAGGCAATTCCGTACAGGGGCCGGGCAGTCTGGTCTATGACAACGGCACCTACATCAAGACGCGGGACGCGGGGACGCTGGAGGAGATGAACACGGCGCTGGCTGACGCGGCCAGCGCGGCGGAAAGCGACGGCGCCAGCGGCAGTGTCAGCATCACCAACAACATCACCGCAGACGGCGACTATACGCTGACCGCCGGTGCGATGCTGCAGGTGGAGACCGGATATGTGCTCACGGTCGGCGGTACGCTGACGGTGCCGGCCGGCGCGGTGCTGGTGAATAACGGCGGCGTGGTGTGCGAGGCCATGGTCATCGCCGACGGCGGCGTGGTGCGCAACAACAGCGATGCGGAGATCGTCAAGCGCGACGAGGCAAATGTGGGCCTGTACTACGGCGATAAGCTGACCATCAACGGCGCGCTGTACAACAAGGGCACCATCGGCTGCGGCTACCGCAGCAGCACCATGATCGAGGTGGGCGCTACTGCCGTGCTGGAGAACGACAACGTGCTCGGCGGCGGCCTGACCATGGACTGGTCGGTGGACCCGGCGGCTACCATCCGCAACAGCAGCGAGATCGATATTACCTTTGACAACCGCGGGCACATGACGGCCGGCGAGAACATCCAGTATAAGGCGGGAGACTACGGCATGGTGCTGTGCGCCCAGCCGGTGACGGATGCCGGCGGCACGGCGGCCCTGCAGGCCGCGGCGGCCAAGCTGGCGGCGGCGGAGAAGGCGGACTATGAGCAGTTCTGCCTGCTGGTGCGCAACGATGTGGTGGGCACCGGCATGGACTTCACGATGGACGCCGACCTGACGCTGAGCCGCGATGGCGTCGATGCGCTGTTCATCAAGCAGTACGGCTACGCGGCCACCGCCGGCGTGTTCACGCTGGCGTCCGGCCGGACTATCACGGTGCAGCCCGGCGGACAGGCGGTCACCATCGGCGCGACGCTGAAGCTGGCCGGTACGCTGGCGCTGGAGGCCGGTACGGAAACGCAGGAGGAGGGCTTCTGCGTTTTCAACGGCGCGGTGCAGATGCAGCCGGGCGGCCTGCTGCAGAACAACGGCTATGTTGCCATGAACCGCGGCATTGATGTGGGCAGCGGCAGGCTGCACAACATGGCCAGCGGCAATATGATCATCCGCAGCGTGCTGACCATGAATCACAGCAGTACGCTGGTGAACGAGGGCTGGGTGTACATCGACGGCACGGCCTGTCTGGACGGCACGGTGGATCTCAGCAGCTCCAAGGATTTCCAGATCACCGGCAAGCTGGAGCGCGGCTCGGCGCTGACGCTGACCGGCGAGGAGAAGCTGGGGTATCTGATGGCCGTGGACACGGCGGCGCAGGCGGCGGAGGCCTTTGCCCAGCAGGACGAGGTGTTGCTGCGTATGCAGGGCGATATGCTGCTGACGGAGGCGCTGTGCGTGCCGGCGGGTAAGGCGCTCTACATCGGAGAGCGCTATTCCAACGACAGCGATACGCTGACCGTTACCGATACGACGCTGACGGTGGAGGACAATGCGAGGGTATTCTGCTACGCGGGCCTGAAGCTGATCGGCAGCGCTATGACCATCGGCCCGGACGCCAACGTGACCATCGAGCAGCCCATGACCATCGGCAGCGGCAGCACTGTCACCAACGACGGCTACCTGACGGCCAGCGGCGGCCTGACGCTGGACGGTACGCTGACGGTGCGCAGCTGGACGCATATCCGCGGCGACCTGCGGGCCAGCGGCACGCTGGACCTTACGGCGGAGAATGCGGATCTGCGTATCGTGGGACAGCTGATCCGGGGCGAGGGCTTTACGCTGCTGGGCAGCGAGAGCTCCATCACCTATATGAGCCAGGTCCGGAACGTGGAGGAGCTGGGCGCGGCGCTGGACAGCGGCGCACGGCAGGTGGAGCTGCTGCTGACGGAGGACACGGTGCTGAACGAGGCCGTGACGGTACCCAGCGGCGTGACGTTCCAGATCCTGCAGGACAGTGAGAATGTGCCCACCTTTACCATCGGTGAGAACGGCAGCCTGACGGTGGAGCCCAGCCAGCAGGGCGAGAACTACTACCGTCAGACGGATGTCACCGCGTGGGTCCCCGTGGTGGTGAAGGGCACGCTGACTCTGCGGGAAAGCAGCTCCGCAAACATGGAGGCCGGCCTGACGGTGACGGACACCGGTAAGGTGAACAACAACGGCGAGGTCAGCGTCGATGACGGACATCCGCTGGAGGTGGCCGACAGCTGGGACGACCACTGGACCAACGGCAAGGACGGCGTGCTGCTCCTGAAAAAGGAGCTTCAGGTGCAGGATGCCGACGCCATAGTGTCGGCGGTGGCGGCAGAGATCAACTCCCTGACCGTGGATGAGCGGTTCAGCTGGATGAATCTGAATGTATACGTCATCGAAGGCAGCGGCACTTTCTCGCTGGCGGAGGCGATGACCATCCCCGCGTGGCTGCACCTGAATTTCTATGACAACGCCGCAGTGACGGAGGTGCGCATCGAGGACGATGGAACGCTGACGGTGGACGGTGCGATGTACAGCAACGCGCCGGTGGTCGTCAACGGCGCTATGACAGTCAACGGCGGCGCCAATATCAACAACAATGTGCAGATAGGCGGTACGCTGACGGTCAGCGAGAGCGGCCGGATGTGGTGCAGCTTCATCACCGACAAGGGTGAGGGCTGGGAGGACGGCCTGCATCACGGCGTCATCGTGAACAATGGCCGGCTTTATGCCGAGGGAAGCGAGTTCGCCTACAACGATGATCCGCTGACGCCAAGCGGCGATGTGAAGAATGTGTCTACGGAGGAGGAGCTGCGGGCGGCGCTGGAGAAGTACGATAGTATCATCTTCCAAGGCGATGAGCTGACGCTGACCGGGGATCTGACCGTTCCCAACGGCAAATGGGTACGGATCAATGCAGGTACGTTTACCGTACCGGCGGGCGTGACGCTGACGCTGGAGAGCGGCATTAACGTATACGGCACCATGCAGCTGAACGGCACCGTGGTGCTGGAGCAGAGCGGCGGTCTGTATGTGGAAGGACGTCTCATCCGCGGCGCACAGAGCAGCGTCGTGGAGAACGGCGGCTGGATGCATTACCAGCGGGTGATCGAGGATATCAACCAGCTGGAGGAAGCCTTTGCCGAGGAAGGCACGGAAAATGTGACGCTGCGGCTCAGCGAGGACTATGTGCTGACGCGGACGGTGACGGTCCCCGCCGGAAAGATGCTGCATATTGCGGCTGCCGATGAGCAGAGCGTCAGCTTTACCATCGATGTGGACGGCAAGCTGGTGGCAGCGGCGTATGAGGAAAACAGCGGTTCGGGCCGCCTGCAGAGCGAGGTGCCCGTAACGGTAAAGGGTACGCTGAGTGTGGGCCAGTCTGCGGCTGCCGTATTCGACAGCGACCTGACCGTGGACACGTTCGGCTATGTCGTCAATGACGGCAACATCTCCGTGGGCGGTACGCTGACGGTGGCCGATCCGTGGCGCAGCCACATGAAGCAGGGCGAGACGGGCTGCCTGACCCGCTCCATAGCGGTCCAGCTGACCGACAGCTCCGACGACGGCGCGGTGCTTGAAGACGCCCTGCAGCAGCAGGACGACCGGTTTGACCGCTGCGAGGTCAACGTGCGGATATGGCCTGAGCGCACGGTGGTCATCGACAGAGATATAACCGTTCCCAGCGGTACGGAGCTGCAATTCCAGAACGGCAATATTCAGGGCGTGCGCATCGCGTCCGCCGCCTCTGTCACGGTGGACGGCACCCTTGCCATGTCCACCTCGCTGGCGGTGGACGGCGCACTGACGGTGAACGCCAACGGCGAGGCACGGATCAGCGAAGATGTGCGCGTGGGCGGTACGCTGACGGTCAACGAAAACGGCTTCCTGTGGTGCCGGTTCCTGTCGGATACCGCCGCGGACGGCGAGACCCACGGCACGATCGTGAATAACGGCCGGATGAGCGCCGACGGCAGCGACATCCGGTACAACGACGATCCCCTGACCCCCAGCGACGACAGGACGATCGTGCGGACGGAGGAGGCGCTGCGCGCTGCGCTGGAGGAGGGCCGCAATATCGTCTATCGCGGCAGCGACCTGACGCTGACGGCGGATCTGGTGATCCCCGAGAACATACGTCTGCGGATCGAGGCCGATACGCTCACCGTGCCGGAGAGCATGACGCTGACGAACCGGGGGCAGCTGGACATCGAGGCAGATCTGGCGCTGTACGGCACGCTCCGGGCAGAAGGAGGCTATTTGGACGGCGTGGGCGCGGTCATAGCGGGCGACCAAAACCATGTGGAGGGCCACTATTTCCGCTGGACCAGTGTTCTCTATAAGGACGGCGGTACCGCAGAGCTGACGATGGCGGAGATGCAGGCGGCGCTCAGCAATACGCTGGTGAGCAAGCTCCGTGTGAGCATCGGCGGGGACACGCAGCTGTCGCTGAAGCTGAGCAGCAGCGATGTGCTTCCCGATACATGGAACATTGACTTCTGGGGCAAGGACGGCAGCACTCTGATCGTGCCGGAGGCCGCGGCGGTGCAGTACAACGGATGGAATCTGACATTCTATACGCCGGTGGTCATCAACGGCACCATGACACTGGAGAATGGCTTGCGGAGTTATGACAGTATCACAGTCAACGGAACACTGACGACCTACGGCGCGGTGGATATGTATCAAGATGACATGGTCATGGGCGCCGACGGCAAGCTGTACCTGCGGGAGAGAACCAATAGCACGGCGCATGGCCGCGTTGTGTTCTACTGCACGGATGCGGAGCACGGCCTGGTGCTGCCGGAGGGCGCGGCCATGGCCGACCACGTCCTGCGGGACAGCAACGCCTGCCGCCTTGAGAAGAGCTATGTTACCCGTATCAGCGGACTCAGCCGGTATATCGAGATGGCGCAGAATGACAGCACGATGCACTATGCCGTAGATCTGAACGGCGAGTGGGACGAGAATACCGGCAGAAGCCTGCCTGTGCAGTTCACCGGCGAGCTGACCATCCCGGCCAACATGACGCTGGAGTGCCATAGCGGCGGCGGCATGGAGGTGCTGGGCACCATGTGTGTGTACGGTGAGATGGTATGCAACGCAGATATTCAGGTATCCGGCGGACTGGTGATGTGCCTTGGCAGCACGGCGGAGCTGCGGGGTGACGTGACGGTGACCGGCGCGTTGACGGTCCAGCAGAGCGCTGTGGCCACCATCTACTATCTGAGCGGCAGCGGCACCATTACGAATAATGGTACACTGAAGGTCAGTACGCTGGAGGCGGGCACCGTCATCAGCGGCAGCGGCGACGGACAGGTCAATAGCCGCCGCGCGGACGTCAGCAGTCCGGAAGCGCTGCTGGCGCTGCTGGAGAAGCTGGATGCCGCCAGCGATGCGTATCAGATCAGGCTGGTGCGCGAAAATGACAGCAGCGACACGGTGTTTACCATCAGCAGCGACATGACCATTCCGAGCAATGTGGACCTGTACACCGATGGAACAGACAACGGCTTTACCGCTATCGAGGTGGGGCCGTCCGTGACGCTGAGTGTGGCCGGCAGGCTGAATGCCTACAGCACCGATCTGCGGATCGGCGGCACACTGAATGTGCTGGAGGGCGCCTTGATACACGATCCGCAGGATGGGACCACGTACAGAGGGCGCGACGGCCACGTGGAAGTGAACGCGCTGGCGGTCAACGGGACCGGCAAGGTCGTGAACCGGGGCGGTATCTACACGTCGGCGAAAGAGCGCGATCTGGCGGTCAACGGCGCACTGGAGAACTACGGATATATCTCCTGCACCGCGCTGTACCACACCGGTGAGCAGGCGCTGGTAAACAACGGCACGATACAAATTAACAACACGGCGGCGCTGAACGCCCTCGCAGCCGGTACAGTCACCAATGCCGGCAACATGACGGTGAGCGGCCAGCTGGAGCTGCTGAACGGTACCATGGACAACCGTGCGTATCTGGAGTGCGGCAGCGCACTGGTCAACGGTGTGCTGACCAACGTGGGCGACATGAGCGTGAACAGTCTGCTGTCGGCGCCTAACGGCAGCGTGGACAGCAGCAGCGGCAAGCTGACCTACGGCAGCTGCGACACGCCGGACAATGTGCAGACCGACTGGCGGATCGCCAGCAGTGTGGAGGAACTCCGCACCGCGCTGGAGAAGGCGGCGGCGGGCGATACGCTGACGCTGGTGCTGTCTGCAGACACGGAGCTGACAGAGGATCTGACTGTTCCCGCGGGTGTGGAGCTGGTCGTCAGGAACCCGTACACCTCCTCCGGCGCGACGTCGCCCAAGACCGGCGCAGTGCTGTATGCCGCATCCGCAGGCGGTGCGTCCAGCGGCAGTGCATCTTCCGGCGGTATATCCGCCGGCACGAGCAGCACGGTCGAGCTGGCGGTGGCCTCCGGCGTGACGCTGACGGCCAACTATGACCTGCGGCTCGAGGATGTCTCCATGACGGTACACGGTCAGGTGACGACCAGAGGCAACACCCACAACGCCGGTGCGCTGCGCGTCGAGTCTGACGGCGTGTGGGAGAATCACGGAAACATTTACTGCTATGGCGGTCTGGATCTGTACGGCAAGCTGCAGAACTACGGCATGGTGCTGGCCATGCGGGAGGAGACCTCCGGCGGCCTCATCCTCCGGGATGGCTGGATCAGCCTGCAGAACGGCTCTCAGTGGGATCTGAACAGCGGTTCCATCGGCTGCATGAGCGCGCTGAACGGCGCCATCAGCGGCTACGGCGACGGCTATGAGATGTCCGAGGCGGACAGCAATGACTTCTGCTGGCTGCGGGCACAGACCGTCACGCAGCCCGACGGCGATGTTAACGGCGACGGCACGGTGGATACGGCGGATCTGGATGCGCTGGTGCGCCATGTGGCGTGCATCGAGGAGCTGGGCGACCTGTCCCGCGCCGACATTGACGGCGATGGGGACATCGACGCGGACGACATAACGGTGCTGGCCCAGATGCTGCAGCAGATGGGCGTGGTGGACTGAGCTGCCGCGCATACGTCCCATCGGCGCAGGAAGTAACGGCAATATGAAAAGCGTCCGACCTTTACAGGTCGGACGCTTTTTCCGCAGAGAGAGCCGTTTACAGGTTCTTCTCGTAGGACTCGATCATCTTCTTGACCATCTGGCCGCCGACAGAACCGGCCTCGCGGCTGGTCAGGTCGCCGTTGTAACCGTTCTTCAGGTTGACACCGACCTCTTGCGGTGTGTATTCACCTCAAAGATTTCAAGAGAATTTGCTCAATAAGTTCCAAAAAATCGACAATTTTATACAATTCGAGAACGAATGACGAAATAGCGATCTGGAACACTCATTTACATAGAAAACCGTCTGCAAAGCAGGCGGTTTTCGTTATTATCATTTGTATCGTTATGTCATGCCGATTTTGCAACGATTATTCCGATACACTGTACCGTACTGTGGGGCCGGAACCCATTTTGCCTTTGGGAATTTACAGCTTTCTTCTACCGCAGAGTTGCTTTCCGTATTTCATTAATCAATATTTAATTGCAGTTTGGAAAAGCACAAGCGGTTTCGGGAAATACAAGAAAGGGTTCAGACTAACAGATTGCCAGTATTAAGCGTGATATGTTATAATTGAGGTACTACCAATTCTGAAGGAGAACACCTATGACAGAAGTTGATCGTGACATTGGATTAGTCCTGCTGAAGCGCCTGTGGAAACAGAACTTGATCACGGAAGCAGTCTACGTTGCAGCTTGCAATTCCAAGTATTTCGACAGAAAGAATTTTACTCCGGTGGCAGAGTCTTTTAAGACTGAAATTGAGAAAAGCGATGAAGCCGCTGATGACGCAATCAAGTAAAAAGTGCAAATAGAAACTGGGAAAGGGACGGTGTGAACCGTCCCTTTCCCTATATAAGGAAAACGAATGGAAAGGAGGGTACGCCCATGGCTGTATTCAGAGTGGAGAAAACGCGGAACTACACCGTCATGTCAAATCACCATCTGCGGGACAAGTCGCTGTCGCTGAAGGCGAAGGGGCTACTGTCCCTGATGCTGTCGCTGCCAGAGGATTGGGACTATACCACGAAAGGATTGGCCTGCATCTGCAAGGACGGTGTGGACAGTATCTGTGCCACGGTGCGGGAGTTGGAGGGTGCGAGGTACATCGTGCGAGCGCGGGAACGCCACGCGGACGGCACGCTGGGCGGCATCGAATATACCATTCTGGAGCAGCCCAGAGAGCCGGAACCACCTAAACGGGAAAATCCCGTTCAGGCGGAAAATGCCGGTGACACACCTAAACGGGCTTTTCCAGAACAGGTAAAACCTGTCTTGGGAAAACCTGAACAGGAAAATCCCGTGCAATTAAATATACAAGAACAAAGTAAAGAAGAACTAAGTACGGATTTTACTAAGTCCTTCCCTTCTTTCCCTCAAGAGAGGGAGACTACACAGGAGAATGAGTTGGAACGGAGAGACAGCTATCAAGAGCAGATCATGGCCAATGTGGACTACGATTATCTCGTCGGCTACACCGAGGTTGACCGTGGGCGGTTGGACGAGCTGGTGGAGCTGATGCTGGACACTGTGTGTTCCACAAAGCCCTCCATTCGTGTGGCGGGCGAGGAGCTGCCAGCGGAGGTAGTGCGTTCAAGACTGTTGAAGCTGACCGGCGCGCACCTGCTGTATGTGCTGGAACGAGTCAGGGAAAACACTACCGACGTGCGCCATGTGAAGCAATACCTGCTGACCGCACTGTATAACGCGCCGCTGACCATGGATAACCACTACGCCCTGATGGTAGGCCATGATCTCAGCGGCGGGAGTGGGTAGAGAAATAGCTGCCCGGCATGAATTGCCGGACAGCTATTTTCGGGACGATTTAGTTTGAATGAGCGTCAAATGCAAAAGGCCGCATACAGCGGGACAGACTTCAGGCCATCCTTTTTACCAAAGTTCTTAAGAGACAAGCGTATCGCACAGGAGGGATGATAGCTGCCGATGAACAGATTAAGGCTGCGGGAACGGACGTGTTCACCTTTTTTGACCTCGATGGCAATGACCTGATTTTCTCTTTGCAGAACGAAATCCAGTTCAGCGGTGTTGTTGCTCTCCCAATAATAGAGATCATACCCATTTGCGGCCAATTGCTGTGCTACATAGTTTTCCGTGACAGCACCCATGAAGGTGTTCCCCTCGCCGGATAAAACGGTCTGTTGGGAAAGGCCGGACTTTGCGGTCAAAAGGCCCACGTCCCCCATGTATAGCTTAAAAGCAGACAAGTCCGCATATACGGAGATGGGCTCAAAAGCCTGACTGATGCGTTGACATTTCAGCACGACCCCCGCCAGATACAGCCATTCGATGGATGCCCCGAACAGAGAAGCGCTTCCGCCTTTTTGCACGACCTTGTACTGGAATTTGCGGTTGTCCTTTGCCAACTGCGCCGGAATGGAATTGTAACAGGCACGGATCTTCACGCTGTCGGCGTTACTGGCGTACTTGGCCATATCCGCGATGTAGTTGTCCAGTATTTCATTCTGCACCAGGGAGACATCCAAAAAACTGCCGTTTCTGAGAAAGGCGTTGATACTGGCGGGCATACCGCCGATCAGCAGGTACTCACGGTACAGTTCAGTTGCCTCCGCATGGAGCGCGTCAGGCAGGGCAGCCATCGATTCAAAGGCGGAACGTATTTCCGAAGCGAGGAACTCCTTACCGCGAGCCCATAGGTATTCCTCAAAATCCAGAGGATACATGGTAATCGTTTCAACTTTTCCCACAGGGAAAGAATAGTGCTGTCTGTTGATGGCGACACCCAACAGGCTGCCCGCCGCCGCGATGTGAAATTCCGGGGTTTCCTCGCAAAAATATTTCAACGATGTCAGCGCACGTTCACAGGACTGAATCTCATCAAAGAAGATAAGTGTTTCTCCTGCGATAATACGTTCGCCGGTGGAGGCTTCCAAATAGCGCAGCAGACGTTCGGGGGCAATATTGTCGTTGAAGTAGGAGGCGATGGTCAGGTTTGTCTCCAAATTGACGTAGACCACATTCTTGAATTGTTCCTCTCCGAATTTGCGAAGAATATATGTTTTGCCTACCTGTCTGGCCCCGTTGACCAATAAAGGCTGGCGCTCAGAGGACTTGTTTTTCCACGCGATAAGCTGCGCTTCGACTTTACGTTTCATGCGGATCACCTCATTGACAGTTTAGCTGTTGCGGAATGTTAAGTCAAGAAAAATATGTAGAAATAAGACTTTTCCCCACTTAAAAATAGAAAAGTGGTGAAGCAAGAGCCGGAAGGCTCTTTTTTGTTGCACGAAATGGAGGTGTGCTTTTGAAAACCATCGCATTGGCAAATCAGAAGGGCGTATGCCACGATGACGAAGGAGGTGTTGCAGCTTGACCCGCAAATTAAACGGCATAGAGCTGACCCGGTACGATGACTTGTTCAAAACAGACGCAGAGCGGGAGACCGACCAGCAGGAGCGGGTACAGATCGTGCCGGCGGAGCAGGTGTTTCCCTATGCGCGGCAGCCGTACTCCGTAGACCGGCCCAGTGCCGATCTGGTGCGGCTGATGGACAGCATCGAGCGCACCGGCATTGCCGAGCCGCTGATCGTCCGTCCCCGCAGCGAGGGTGGGTATGAGATCATCTCCGGCCACCGGCGCGACTACTGCGCCAAGGTGGTGGGGCTGGACACCCGCCCGGTCATCGTGCGGGATTACAGTGACGAGGACGCGGATATTCTGGTGGTGGACTACAATATCAACCGGGAAAACCTGCTGCCCAGCGAGAAAGCCAAGGCGTACAAGCTGAAGCTGGACGCTATGAAAAGACAGGCAGGGCGACCAGCAAAGAATGGGGACCAATTTGGTCCCCATTCTTTGCAAGGAAAATCCAAGGAGATTTTGGCAGAACAGGTCAAGGAGAGTACAACGCAAATCCAACGGTTTATGAATCTCAACAAGCTCATTCCACCGCTGATGGAGGCGGTGGACGCGGGAAAGCTGAAATTCGTTCCGGCAGCCGACTACATCTCCCACCTGACCGAGAAAGAACAAACCTACCTCCAGTTCCTCATGGAGCGGGACGAGGTATCGCCCTCTGTGGATCAGGCGCAGCGGCTCAAGCAGATCAGCGTGGAGGGCAAGCTGGAGAATAACATCATCGACCTCATCATGCGGGAGGAAAAGCCGCTGGATCGGAAGGTGACGCTGCGGAACGACCGTTTGCAAAAGTACTTCCCTGCCAGCTATACCCCCAAGCAGATGGAGGAGGTCATCATCAAGCTACTGGAAGGCTGGCATCGCCGCAGGCAGCAGGAGCAGGAGAGGTGAGTGTGTTCTTTCGTAAGTGAGATATAGAACAGCGAAATAATATTGATGCCTGTGTTTAGGCGAGCGGTTAAGGCTGATACCAAAGCGGAAAGAATACGGCCAAAGCGAATGCAACAAGTTTTTTGCGTTAGACACGAAAAACTTGTTGCATATCGGAAATATTTTGGGTATACTAATGACTGCGAGGAGGCGATAGCATGATCAATAGGCCCAATTATATCGAGGCCATCACGCCTTTTATTGACCAACCGCTGGTCAAAATATTGGCGGGTATCCGCCGCTGCGGCAAGTCCACTATTTTTGAGATGCTGGAAGAAGAATTGCTGCGGCGGGGTGTGCCTGCGAATCATATTATCTGCAAGCGGTACACGGAGATGGACATTCCTGAAAACATCACCGGCAAGCAGATGTATGACGAACTGTTGGAAGCTATGGCAGGTAAGGGTCACTGCTACCTCCTGCTGGATGAGATACAGGAGATCACCGGCTGGGAAAGGGCGGTCAATAGTCTGCTGGAGGGTACAGACGCCGACATCTATGTGACCGGCTCTAACTCCAAGCTCATGTCCAGTGAAATTTCCACCTATCTGACAGGACGCTATGTGTCTATCCCCGTCTATCCCCTGTCTTTCCGCGAGTACCTGGACTTCAAAGCTGACAGTACGTTGCCTCGGAAGGAACTGCTGGAGGAATATATCCGGTTTGGCGGCTTCCCCATAATCGCGCTGAGTGAATATGACGCGCAGAACGCCTATCAGATCGTCAACGGCATCTACCACACCGTGGTCTCCCGCGACATTGTGAAGCGTCACCGCATCAACAAGCAGGATCTTTTTGATCGTGTGGTGAAATTCATCATTGAGAACGTAGGCAAGACCTTTTCTGCCAACTCGATCTCCACATTTCTGAAAAGCGAGCACCGTAAGGTGTCGGTGGAGAGTATCTACAACTATCTGCGCTGGCTGGAGCAGGCGTTCATCATCTATCCCTGTGAGCGTTACGACCTGCAAGGCAAGAGCATCCTGAAAACCCAGGAGAAATACTACCTTGCGGATGTGTCGTTGAAATACGCCCTGCTGGGCTATACCCGCAAGATGTTGGACGGAGCGATGGAGAACATCGTGTTCCTGGAGCTAAAGCGGCGGGGATACGATGTGTATATCGGCAAGAATGATACCAAGGAGATTGACTTTGTGGCCACCCGCCGCGATGAACGGATCTATGTGCAAGTATGCGTTCACCTGCCGGAGGGCTCTGACCGTGAGGTGGACAACCTCATGGAGATCAAAGACCATTACCCCAAATATGTTGTCACCCTGAACGACATGGATGTTGGAATTGAAAACGGCATTAAGATTGTGCATCTTCAGGATTTCCTGCTGGCGGAAACATGGTAAACGATGATTTTTAGGGGAAGGCAGTCCGAACGGACTGCCTTTTCATCGCGGATACCCACGCTGCACCCGTTTCACGGCCTGTTCCTATTTAGTCAATGAAACCGGTCTGCGGGAGATCAGCCGGGTGGTAATGCAGAGACGGCGGGAGTAATTTTTTGCAAAGAATGCACAGATTGGCTATGATGTTGCCAAAGAGCAAAACAACGCCGAAAAAGAAAGGAGCGCGGAACATGGAAGTGACCTACAGAGTACAGGAGGGCTTTCGTCTGCCGAACCTGATGATGCCGCAAGAGCAGGAGATCCACCTGGGCAAGTACGCGGAGCTGCGGAGGCAGTACATCAAGAAGCATCGCAGGGTGCTGTATACGAATCTCAAGACCAGCGGGCAGCTGGCGGCACATCTGGCGGAGATCGAGGAGACAGCACAGCGGATGGTGACGCGGGCCGTGGCGCAGATGGCGAGGGCCGAGGGTGTGACGGAGGAACTGAAAGCCGCCGATCCCCGGCGCTGGACGGGCCTGATGAACAATCTGAAACACAGTGCGGAGGAACTGGTGCTGAGCGACCTGATCTACAGCTGACAAGTGAAGAACCGGCAAGGGCGGGAAGTGATGCACTTCCCGCCCTTGCTGCGGTGTAGGCGTGACGCACAGCGCGGCGAAGCCCGCCGATTTCTTTTTTCGGCAGGTATTGCAGGACGCGGCGCGAAGCGCCGCTGTCCTGGCAAGCATAGCATTTTGACAGCAAAATGCGCTTGTTAAAGGGCAAGCCCCCTAAGACCCCGCCAAAATGGAAGGAGCAGAACACATGAGAGAAATTGCAAAGCGCGTTTCCCTGCGGCTGGACAGTGCAGAGTACGCACACTTGAAACGACTTTCTGCGGATACTGGCCTAAAAATGGAGCCGGTGATCCGCAGTCTTATTATGGGTACGGAATTGCGCCGCCGTCCGCCTGATGAATTGACGGAGTTGCTGCGTCAGATGTCCGGTATGGCCGCGAATATCAATCAGATCGCCAAGGTCGCCAATGCCGGCGGTTTTGTCCGTATAGAGGATATAGAGCATATCAAGACAATGCAGCAGATGCTATGGCAGGCGGTGAAACACCTCTGATATGAACATCACGAAGATCATCGCTATCCGTGACCGGCTGAACAAACGGGTAAGCTATGCCGTCAACGAGGAAAAGACCACGCTGGCCGCCGGTATTACGGGGATATGTAGCGCGAACAAGAAATGCTTTCCTGCTTTTGCCAACGCCCCAGTTCTCCTGCTACAATACTCAAAAACGACCAGGAGGGCGGTATTATGAGGAAGCATCTGGAGATCACAGAGAAGAAGTTGACGCGGTTCGCAGGGTATCTGCGGCGGGAGGAGCGAGAGGCCTCCACCATCGAGGCGTACCTGCGGGCGGCGATGCACGGCTTTTGCTGCTTTTGGAGACGCTCTGCGCCACCGGCATCCGGGTCAGCGAGCTGCAATACATCACCGTGGAAGCCGCTCAAAACGGCGTGGCGGAGATCGCACTGAAGGGCAAGATCAGAACCATCCTGCTGCCCACAAAGCTGTGCCGCAAGCGGCTGACATATGCAAAAAAGAGAAACATCTGCCACGGGCAGATATTCCTCACGCGAAACGGAAACGGATTGTCGAGGAAGTTCATCTGGTCGGAAATGAAAGAGCTGTGCGAAGGAGCCCAGGTGGCGCGGAGCAAGGTGTTCCCCCACAACCTGCGGGGGCTGTTCGCCCGGACGTTTTACGCTGCCTGCCGGGACGTGGTACGTTTGGCGGACGTGCTGGGTCACAGCAGCATCGAGACGACCCGCATCTATTTGCTGTCCACGGCAAAAGAAAGTGCCCGCCAGCTGGACAGGCTCAACCTACTCAGCGGGTGGGCATAATTATTATTTCGCACCGTCTGGCAGAAATCGTGCAATAGAAACGCCCCGCGGCGATGGCCGCGAGGCATAAATGGACATAATAGGGAGAGCCGGTTCAAAACGCAGTGGATCGGCTCTGCATAATTGTGTGAAATGGTTGCGTTTGCTTGACGTTAGCTACTAAATGTGGTACACTACCACTGTGATTTTGACGAAACACTGGACATTTCTGACAGTAGCTCGTCAGATTAATAATTATGTCTTGAACGGAGCGACTATGGCACGGAGAAGAGCGAACAGCGCAAAGATAGACCCGGCACTTTTCCATCGCAGCGCGTCGTCCGTGACGATGACGGAGGATGTGATCACGGCCTATGTGTCCATCCTGCGTGCAGAAGGCCGTACCGGGTCAAGCTTGCATCTCTGCGAGACTGTTCTGCGGCAGTTTCTTGCATTCCTGCCAGATGGTGTGATCACGAAGGACTCTCTGTCCGCGTGGCGTGAGCAGCTGCTGACCGAGGGCTTTGCCATCCGAACGGTGAATTGCAGAGTCTCCACGGTGAGCGCATTGCTGGAGGCGATGGATTGCCGGGAGTTTCAGGTGGATCGTCAGCTTCGCCCGCCTCAGTTCGAAGCGCCGGAACTGACACGGCAGGAATACCTGCGGATGCTGCAGACGGCGAGAACGCTGGATGACAGGCGCGGCTATGTGCTGGTAAAGCTATTCGCCAGCACGGGCCTGTCGGTGTCTGACCTGCCGTTGGTGACAGTGGAGGCTGCACAGGCCGGACGGCTGGTGAAGGGGCGGGAGATCGTCCGGTTTTCGGAGGGCCTGCAAACCGATCTGCTGGCGTACGCCAAGCAAAACGGGCGTCTGACCGGCGCAATTTTCACACAGAAGAACGGCTCGCCGCTGATGCGCACACAGGTGGGAGTTTACATCCAAAAGCTGGGACAAGACGCGCGGATACCCGCCGAGAAAGCCAACATTCGCGCTCTGCGGCAGCTGCACAAGGCCGCGGTGACGGCCATAGAAGCCAATTTCGACCTTCTTGTTCAGCAGGCCTATGAACGCCAGTTAGAGCGGGAAGATGCGGCGGTTGGGTGGTAAAAACCACAATTCGATTGAGGGGAGAAAAGAAGCATGAAAGGTATCGTATTGGCGGGCGGTAGCGGAACGCGGCTGTATCCGCTGACCATGGTGACATCCAAGCAGCTGCTGCCTATCTATGATAAGCCCATGGTGTATTATCCCATCTCCACGCTGATGCTGGCGGGGATACGGGACATTCTCATCATATCAACGCCGACCGACCTGCCGAATTTCCAGCGTCTACTGGGAGACGGCAGTCAATTCGGCGTTTGTTTTTCGTATAAGGTGCAGCCCTCGCCGGACGGCCTGGCGCAGGCGTTCATCCTGGGTGAGGAGTTCATCGGGGATGACCGGGCGGCCATGATCCTTGGCGACAACATCTTCTACGGCGCGGGCCTCACGGCCCAGCTCCGCAAGGCAGTGGAGCAGGAGGAGGGTGCGACGGTGTTCGGCTACTACGTCAACGACCCGGAACGGTTCGGCGTGGTGGAGCTGGACGATACCGGCAAGGCCATCTCCATCGAGGAGAAGCCCAAAGAGCCCAAGAGCAACTACGCCGTCACCGGCCTGTACTTCTACGACAAAAAGGTGGTGGAGCGCGCCAAGGCGCTGAAGCCCTCTGCTCGGGGTGAGTTGGAGATCACCGACCTGAACCGCGTGTACCTGGACGAGGGTACGCTGCACGTGGTCACGCTGGGCCGAGGCTACGCCTGGCTGGATACCGGAACGATGGATTCTCTGGCGGAGGCCACGGAGTTCGTCCGCGTGGTGGAATCCCGGGAGGGTATCCAGATCTCCGCACTGGAGGAGATCGCCTACCGCAACGGCTGGATCAACCGGGAGCAGTTGCTGCTGGCGGCCAATATCTACGGTAAGTCCCCCTACGGCCAGCATCTGAAACATGTGGCCGAGGGCAAGTACATCTATTGAGGGCAGACGAATGGAATTTATCAAGACCGCCATTGACGGCGTGTATATCGTAGAGCCGAAGGTGTTCGGCGACCATCGCGGGTTCTTTATGGAGAGCTATTCCAAGCGTGTGTTCGAGGAGGCGGGGCTGCACTATGACTTCGTGCAGGACAACCACTCATCCTCCACGGTAAAAGGTACGCTGCGGGGCATCCATTTCCAGCGGGGCGACAAGGCCCAGGCCAAGCTGGTACGCTGCGCCCGCGGCGCGGTGCTGGACGTGGCAGTGGATCTGCGGCCCAACAGTCCTACTTACAAGAAGTGGGTGGCGGTGGAGCTCAGCGAGGAGAACAAGCGGCAGGTGATGATTCCCCGCGGCTTCGGCCATGGCTTTGTGACGCTGACTGATGAGGTGGAGTTCCTCTATAAAGCGGATAACTACTATGCGCCGGAGGCGGACGGCGGCATCCGCTGGAACGACCCGGAGCTGGCCATCGACTGGGGTGTGGAGAACCCCATCCTGTCCCAAAAGGATCAGACTTCTCCGTGGCTGAAGGATGCCATCACCGATTTTTGAGGAGGAAACGACTATGACCATCATCGTCACCGGCGGCGCCGGTTTTATCGGCAGCAACTTTATCTTCTATATGCTGGACAAGCACCCGGAGGACCGCATCGTCTGCGTGGACAAGCTGACCTACGCCGGCAACCTGTCCACGCTGGAAAGCGTCATGGACAAGCCTAATTTCCGCTTCGTGAAGGCGGACATCTGCGACCGCAAGGCCATCTATGACCTGTTCGAGGAGGAGCATCCCGACGTGGTGGTGAATTTCGCCGCCGAGAGCCACGTGGACCGATCCATCGAAAACCCGGAGGTCTTTTTGCAGACCAATATCCTGGGTACGCAGGTCATGCTGGACGCCTGCCGTAAGTACGGCATCCAGCGGTATCACCAGGTGTCCACCGATGAGGTGTATGGCGACCTGCCGCTGGACCGTCCCGACCTGTTTTTTACCGAGGAGACGCCCATCCACACCTCCAGCCCGTACAGCAGCTCCAAGGCGGGCGCTGACCTGCTGGTGCTGGCGTACCACCGCACCTACGGCCTGCCCGTCACGGTGAGCCGCTGCTCCAACAACTACGGGCCGTACCACTTCCCGGAGAAGCTGATCCCGCTGATGATCGCCAACGCGTTGAACGACAAGCCTCTGCCGGTGTACGGCGAGGGCCTGAACGTCCGCGACTGGCTGTATGTAGATGACCACTGCAAGGCCATTGACCTTATCATCCGTAATGGCCGGGAGGGCGAGGTCTACAATATCGGTGGCCACAACGAGATGCGGAATATCGACATCGTGCGGCTGATCTGCCAGAAACTGGGCAAGCCGGAGAGCCTGATCACCTACGTCACCGACCGCAAGGGTCACGATATGCGCTATGCCATCGACCCCACCAAGATCCACAGCGAGCTGGGCTGGCTGCCGGAGACGAAGTTCGCCGACGGCATCGACAAGACCATCGACTGGTATCTGACCCATCGCGACTGGTGGGAGAACATCATCAATGGCGAGTACCAGCACTACTATGAGCGGATGTATGGGAACAGATAAGCCGCTGATCTCTATTCTGATGGCGGTATACGAGCCGCGGATAGACTGGCTGCGAGAGCAGCTGGTGAGTCTGAACGAACAGACGTATCCCAACCTGCGGCTGTATATCCGGGATGACTGCTCACCTACCGTGTCCTATGAACAGATACAGTCCTGCGTGCAGGACTGTATCACGCACTTCCCCTATACCATCACGCGCAGTGAGAAGAATCTGGGCTCTAACGGTACGTTTGAGCTGCTGACCAGAGAAGCCGAGGGCGTCCTGTTCGCCTATTGCGACCAGGACGATGTGTGGCTGCCGGAAAAGCTGACGGTGCTGCAGGAGGCCATGGAGCGGGAGAAGGCCGTGCTGGCATACAGCGATGTATCTGCCGTAGATGACGAGGGCAAGCTGCTTGCCAGGTCGTTGCGGGAGCTGAGGCCACGGCTCACTTATCTAGAGGGCAGCGATCTTGCACCGAAGTTGTTTTTCCGAAACTGCGTTGCCGGGTGTGCCATGCTGGTTGACGGTGATATAGCGAAAAAGGCAGCTCCTTTTCCACGGCAAACAGTCTGTGACCACTGGATCGCGTTGCTGGCGGCCACGGAAGGAACGGTCGCGTTTGTACCCGATCAGCTTATCCGATACAGGCAGCACAAGCGTAATCAGACAGGCATTCTCGCCGGAGTTTCAGATAAGCAAAGTTATCTGCGCTACAAGGTCGCACCGCTGGAGGAACGCCTGACCTGCTATCGGCAGCATACCGTGCCGCAGGAGGAGATAGAGGTATTTACAAGGGCGAGAATAGACGGTCATATTATCAAAATTTGGAAGCACAGGGCTCTAGCCCCGCATGAGGCAGAGTTTGAAATAGCAGCGCACCTACTGCCTGACGCGGTCGTCAGGCGGATACTGAGGAGAATCAAATGAGAGTATTTGTTACCGGCGTTGGAGGTCAGCTTGGCCACGACGTGATGAATGAATTGCATAAACGCGGCCACGAGGGCATCGGCAGCGACATCGCGCCGCAGTACAGCGGTGCACAGGATGGCTCCGCTGTGACCACCATGCCTTATATACAGCTGGATATAACCGACGCCGCGGCGGTCAGCCGCGTGCTGCGTGAGGTCAAGCCGGACGCGGTGGTGCACTGCGCCGCCTGGACGGCGGTGGATGCGGCGGAGGACGCGGAAAACCAACCAAAAGTCCGCGCCATCAATGCGGAGGGCACGGCCAACATCGCGGCGGTCTGCAAGGAGCTGGACTGCAAAATGGTCTACATCTCCACCGACTATGTGTTCAACGGTCAGGGCGAGATGCCGTGGCAGCCGGACTGCAAAGACTACGCTCCGCTGAATTACTACGGACAGACAAAGCTGGAGGGTGAATTGGCAGTCAGCAGCCGATTGGAGAAGTATTTCATCGTCCGCATCGCGTGGGTATTTGGGAAAAATGGCAAGAATTTTATCAAGACTATGCTGAAGCTGGGCGAGACTCACGACACACTGCGGGTAGTCAACGACCAGATTGGCACGCCGACGTACACGCTGGATCTATCCCGCCTGCTGGTGGACATGATTGAAACGGATAAGTACGGCTATTATCATGCCACTAACGAAGGCGGCTATATCAGCTGGTATGACTTCGCCTGCGCCATTTTCAAGGCGGCGGGTATGCACGTGAACGTGCTGCCCGTGACCACAGCAGAGTACGGCGAGTCCAAGGCAAAAAGACCCTTCAACAGCCGCTTGGACAAGAGCAAGCTGACAGACAACGGCTTCCAGCCCCTGCCGGATTGGCAGGATGCGCTGGAGAGGTATATGGAGAACGAGTGCGAAGGGAACAGATAAAGGCATGAATAACGTACCCACGCTGAAAAAATTGGTCGCCATCGCGTTGGCTGCATATGTGCTGTTGGCGGCAGGCCTCTATTTCCTTGGCGGAGAGCAATTCCACAGACGGGAGGCGGACACCGGGACGATGGTCTCCCCCACGGGTGATCTGAATGAGCTGCTCGCAGGAGAGGTCGTGCAGCAGCCGTTTGTGATAAACGCGGATCAGATCACATCGGTCACGCTGATGACGGCCACCTACGGCAGGGAAAACACCTGCAGGCTTACGGTCTCTGTGTTGGCAGACGGGGAAACGATTGCGGAAACGACCGTGCAGGCATCTGAACTGAGAGATGCCGGGAACACGGTATTTACTTTTTCGCAGGCGGTAGATGTCCCGAAGGGGAAGGAATTACGATTGAAGATCGCCTCGCCGGACGGGAACGAGGGCAATGCTGTGACAGTCTACTATGGCAGCAGCATATCCGTATCCAAGGGCTCGGTCGATGTGCCGCTGGATGAGTCGCAGATGGCTACGCTGGATGGTGAGCTGGTGGATGGCATCCTGTGTTATCAGGTCAACGGCTATGAAAATCTGCTGTTCGGAAGGCTGTACTGGTACGGCGCGGGGATTTTGGGACTGCTGCTGGCCACTTACGGATGGCTATTGCTCCGTAAAACGGCACAGGGTAGATCTTCTCCTACGTTGCGTTTTATTGACGCGATCCAACGTTACGCCTTTCTTATAGAGCAGCTGGTCAACCGCGATTTCAAGACCAAGTATAAGCGCAGCGTTTTGGGCGTTTGCTGGAGCTTCCTTAATCCGCTGCTGATGATGTCGGTGCAGTACATTGTGTTCTCCACCCTGTTTAAGTCCAATATACAGAATTTCCAGCTTTATCTGCTGACAGGTATCGTCTGCTTTAACTTCTTCAATGAATCGACGTCCATGTGCCTGACATCGATTTCAGGGAATGCGGGACTTATCACCAAGGTCTACGTGCCGAAGTATATCTATCCTGTTACGAGAGTCTTATCCAGCGGGATAAACTTTGCATTATCCCTGATACCCCTTGTCCTGGTGATGGTGTTTACACGAACGCCGATCCGTCCGCAGATACTGCTGATTGTATTTGGAGTGTTATGTCTTGCCGTACTCTGCTTGGGCATTGGCCTGATTTTGGCGGCGGTAATGGTGTTTTTCAGAGATACGCAGTTTATTTGGGGCGTTTTAGTGACGGTTCTGAACTTTGCAACACCCATTTTTTACCCCGAGAGCATCATCCCGCAGCGGTTTATGACGATTTATAAGATGAATCCCCTGTACCACATGGTGCGATTTATGCGCATCGTTTTGATGGACGGCATTTCCCCGGAGCCGAAGGCGTATCTGCTGTGCCTGATCGCTGCGGGTGTTCCGCTGCTGCTGGGGATAGCTCTATTCAAGAAGCAGCAGGACAAATTTATCCTCTACATTTAACGCAGGAGGGGACGAATGGCGATTATTAAGGCGGAGCATATTTCCATGCGGTTTCATCTGTCCGCGGACCGCATAACGAGTATGAAGGAGTATGTCGTAAAGCTGATAACCGGCAAGCTGCGCTACAAGGATTTTTGGGCACTTCAGGATGTATCCTTTTCCATCGAGCCGGGGGATGTGTTAGGCATTATCGGCCATAACGGCGCGGGGAAAAGTACGCTTCTGAAGGTGATATCCGGTATCATGAAGCCGACGGAGGGGACCGTAGAGGTACATGGCAATGTAGTGCCGATGCTGGAGCTTGGCTCTGGCTTCGACTACGACATGACCGGCAGGGAGAATATTTATCTCAATGGCGCAATTCTCGGCTACAGCAAAGCATTCTTAGAAAGCAAATGCCAGGAGATCATTGAGTTTTCGGAGCTGGGCGAGTTTATCGAAGAGCCTTTGCGAAACTATTCATCGGGCATGATGATGCGACTGGCGTTTTCAATCGCTACCGTAGTCCAGCCGGAGGTGCTGATCGTCGATGAAATACTGGCTGTCGGAGACGCGGATTTTCAGGAAAAAAGCAAAAAGCGCATGATGGAACTGATGGACGGGGGAACTACGGTGCTTATGGTGTCCCACACCATCTCTCAGATCAGGGAACTTTGCAACAAGGTGCTATGGATCGAGCACGGCAGGGTGTGCGGCTTTGGAGAAACCAAAGAGATCTGTGATGCATATGAAGGTTTACTGTCTCCTGATGTTCCGGAAAATGCTGGTATAGGCAAGCAGAAAGAACATATTCGACGGATATCAATGTATGACGATGATTGGTTCCCTCCTGAAGGAGCCTATAAAATCCGGACCGGCGAAGAAGGAGTTGTAACTGGAATATTGTATTGTCCTTTTCGAGACTTGACAGGGACTGAAGCGGTTACATTGTCTTTGAATCGAAGTGATAAGATAATAACTCTCCCAATTACAAGGGAATATACGGAGTTTCGGCTATGTGGGACACCCAATTCCGTAGTGACTGTGTCGGTAAACAGCAACTTTTGGCGATACTCTGGCGAAGACAAAAGGCAGCTGTCTGTTCTTTTGACGGATACAAATGGTCAGTGATGAAGAAAACCAAATGCAAGATGGTCGGAAGGGTACCTAATAATGAGAATAGAGAAGACGAAGGAACCGCTGGTTTCAGTTGTTATGCCTGCCTATAATGCGGAACAGCATATTTGTGCTGCCTTAGACAGCGTTCTTGCTCAGACATATCACAACTTACAGGTCATTGTGGTGGATGATGCATCTACAGATAAGACAGCAACGCTGCTAGCTAGTTATGATGATTCTCGCTTAGAGGTAATTCGGCAGCCGGAAAACAGACACATCTGTGCCGCAAGAAACAGGGGATTGGAACGAGTGAAGGGCGAATATGTTGCGTTTCTTGACAGTGATGACGTATGGCATCCCAACAAGATTGAAAAGCAAGTAGCATTTTTGGAACGCGAACATCAGTATGGTGCCTGCTTCACTTGGTGTAAAATTATCGATGCAGATGGCAATATACGAGAGCAAGATGACGAGGATGTTTCATGGCTCTATAATGCTTTTCGTGCCAATAACCGTAGTCATGTTGATTGGCTGATGCGGCTACTGACTGGTGGAAATCTATTTGTTTGCTCGTCTGCAATGATTCGGGCAGAGGTTATCAGCTGCATTGGCTTTCAAAATTTATCTCTATTGCAACTGCAGGATTTTGACTATGCAATTCGTATCCTTTCTATTTGCAATGTCTATATAATTTGCGAGGAATTGGTAGAGTATCGTAGGGTGAAGAATGGAGAATCTCTCAGTTCTGTGAGTGAACTATCAAAGATACGTACGATAAATGAAGATATCTTTGTCTGTACGCATTTTTTTGATTATATTTCGGATGATTTATTTATAGAGTTGTTTCATGACAGCTTTAAAAGAAAAGATTCCGTCACTTCAGCGGAGTTAGCTTGTGAGAAAGCCTTCTTCTTGCAAAAAGCGTATTGTGCACCGGAGCCGTTTTTGATTGCGATACAGAGACTTCTAAGCGATGCTGAGACATCTGAAGTTCTACAGAAAAAGTTTGGATTTACACCTAAAGACTTTTATAAAATAAATGCGGAGCGGCGCTATTTCGACAGGGGCTATAAATACCAGCAGCAAGAAAGAGAATCACAAGTTCAGCAAGAAATGCGGAATAAGGATGGGCATATTGATCAACTTCTTCAAACTGAACGCCTTTTGACAGCTCAACTCGCTGACAGAGTCAATGAACTTCGCACACTAAGGGAGAATCTCTTAGAACAACGCAATCTTCTGGATTACTTATCTAAAAACGAGCAGAAATTGATGGCAGAAATTGATGAAAAAAATGTTGAACTTTCTGCGATGGGACAAAGATGCTGTAATCAACAGGGGCATATTGAGCTCCTTTTGGAATCCGATCGGGAGCTGCAGCGCATCAAGGCTTCCCGTTCCTGGCGGTTTATGGAATATATATGGAGGCTGCGCGACTGGCTGCTCCCCAAGGGGAGCAAGCGCCGGCTTTTATGTAAGATGCTGGTCCGGTTTGTCAAGCACCCCATTCAATTCCTGTCAAAATGCACCCCCAAGAAGATGGCAAAGTTTTTCAAGACACTGCGTCGAGAAGGGGTTGAGGGGACATCAAGAAAGCTGGACGATTGCCTGCTGTATCCACAGGGAGTTGTCAACCCGTTGAAAATCAGCCCTGTGGACATACAGGTGCAAAAGGCAAAGGATGACTATGCTCCCCTACAAGTTCCAAAGTGGGAAAAACCTGAGGTTTCGATCATTATCCCGGTCTATAACCAATTCGATTACACCTATGCTTGTTTGGAATCCATCATAAAGAACAGCGGAGAGGTATCCTATGAGATCCTGATAGCGGATGACTGTTCAACGGATCTGACGGAGCAGATCGATGACATTATCGGTGGATTACACACGATCCATAATGAAAAAAACCTTCGTTTCCTGCTGAACTGCAAGCATGCAGCGAAACAGGCGAGAGGAGAGTATATCCTTTTCCTGAACAACGATACGCAGGTGCAGGAAAACTGGCTGGAGCCGCTGGTGTCGCTGATGCAAAAGGATCCCTCCATTGGTATGACCGGCTCTAAGCTGGTATATCCCGATGGGAGATTGCAGGAGGCCGGTGGTATCCTCTGGAGCGATGGCAGCGCGTGGAACTATGGTAATCGCAGCGATCCCAACGCGCCGGAGTACAACTATGTCAAGGAAGTCGATTATATTTCCGGAGCCTCCATTTGCATCCGCAGGGAGCTGTGGGAGGAGATCGGCGGCTTCGATGAGCGGTTTGTTCCCGCCTATTGTGAGGACAGCGATCTTGCATTTGAGGTGCGCCGGCACGGGTATAAGGTCGTCTATCAGCCGCTTTCCGTGGTGGTGCATTTTGAAGGCGTATCCAACGGGACGGATGTTGCGTCCGGACAGAAGGCCTATCAGGTGGTCAATCAGAAGAAGTTTTTTGAAAAATGGCAGCAGATACTGACACAAGACCATTACCCCAACGGTGAAAAGGTGTTTTTGGCACGGGAGCGGGGAAGGAATGCAAAGGTACTTCTGATGGTGGATCACTATGTTCCGCAGTATGACAAGGATGCTGGAAGCCGGACGGTATTTCAGTATCTGAAGCTGTTTGCGGAGTCCGGCTATCATGTGAAGTTCATCGGGGACAACTTCTTCCCGCACCAGCCGTACACGCAGGTGCTGCAGCAGATGGGCGTCGAAGTGCTGTACGGAAACTGGTATGCAAAAAACTGGAAAGAATGGCTGCGCGAGAACGGCAGCTGCATAGAGTACGCCTTTTTAAACCGCCCACACATTTCTGTGAAGTACATTGACGAAGTCAGAAAGTACACAAAGGCGTTTATCGCATATTACGGACACGATCTGCATTTCCTGCGGGAATACAGAGAGTATGAACTGACAGGCGACAAGGGCCACCTTCAAGATTCCGTCGAGTGGAAGGAAAAAGAATTGGCATTGATGCGTAAGGCGGATATAGCGTACTACCCGTCCGTTGTGGAGGAGCAGGAGATCCACAGAATTGCACCTGAGGTCAATGTAAAGGCAATTCCCGCATACTTGTTTGCGGATGTGCCGGATGCAGATTACAGCGCGTCAAGCCGTCAGGACGTCATGTTCATCGGAGGTTTCGGACATCGTCCAAATGTGGATGCGGTGGTTTGGCTGGCGAAAGAGATCATGCCGCGCTTGAACACCTCCCTGCCGGGACTGGTGGTACACATACTTGGCTCCAACCCGCCAAAGGAAGTGACTGATCTGCAAACCGAAAATCTGCGGATCGAGGGGTTTGTGACGGATGAACGTTTGGAACAGTACTACCGTGAGTGCCGCATGGCAATTGTTCCTCTGCGCTATGGCGCGGGGATCAAAGGAAAGGTAGTCGAAGCCATGCGGTATGGTATGCCGGTGTTGACGACCAGCGTAGGTGCGGAAGGAATCATAGGGGCGGAAGGAATTCTCGCCGTAGAGGACACACCGGAAGACTTTGCCGCACGGTTTGTATCGCTTTATAAGGATCACGCCGCCCTTGAGCGCGTTAGCCGTCAGGAGGTTGCATACATCCGGGAAAACTATTCCCCGGCCAATGCGATCCGTGTGATCGGAAAAGAATTTGACATGGGGGGTCTTCGCTCGTGATCATCACAAAGACACCGTTCCGTATGTCATTTTTTGGCGGCGGAACAGATATGCCGGCATTTTTCCGTGAGCATGGCGGAGCGGTGCTGTCAACAACTTTTGACAAGTACTGTTATGTAACGGTACGCCACTTACCGCCGTTCTTTGATTACCGCACGGAATTGTCTTACGCCAAAACGGAACGAGTGAAAACAACGGAGGATATTCAGCATCCGGCCATACGCGAAGCCATGAAGATGCTGGATATGTACGATCTGCGGCTGACCTATGAGGCAGATCTCCCGGCCCGGACAGGCCTCGGGACAAGTTCGTCTTTCGCGGTCGGAATGCTCAATGCGTTTTATGCGCTGAAGGGAAAGTATGCGGATAAGAAGAAGCTCGCCGATGAAGCGATTTATCTTGAACGAACGCTGTGTCAAGAGGCCGGCGGCTGGCAGGATCAGATCGCGGCATCCTTTGGGGGGTTGAATCGCATCAATTTCCGGGACGATGAGTACGAGGTGCTGCCGGTGGTAATTTCGCCGGAGAAGAAGAGACTGCTCAATGAAAATCTGATGCTGTATTTTACCGGCTTTACCAGATTTTCCTCCGAGATACAGCAGTCTACGGAGAAGAGTATCAAAGACAAGACAGCACAGCTTTTGGATATGCTGGCACTGGTAGACGAGGCGCAGAGTATTCTGACATCCCGTGAAGGTGATTTGGACGAATTTGGTCGGCTGCTGGATCAAAGCTGGCGGTTGAAAAGGCAAACAGGCAGCAGAATATCCACGGACAGCATTGATATGTTGTATGAGCGGGCACTGGAGGCCGGTGCACTGGGAGGTAAGCTCTTGGGAGCTGGCGGAGGCGGTTTCCTGCTGTTCTATGTGCCGAAGGAAAAGCAGCCATCTGTATCGGAAAGCATGTCGGAATTGATGCACGTTCCATTCGCTTTTGAAAACGGTGGTACACAGGTTATCCACTACACGCCGGAAAGCTACACGGTTATGTAAGAACGAAGAGGATTTCTGTTATGAAGGTTTCTACAGATGTAATTTTTCGCAGACTTTTTGCTAGGCACGCCGATTTGTTGGAAATACAGAGTGATATTCGTGCTGCGGTTGAGGCACTGACAACTGCTTATCGGCATGGCGGAAAGCTCCTGGTGTGTGGTAACGGCGGCAGCGCTGCGGACAGCGAGCACATCGTTGGAGAACTGATGAAAGGCTTCCTGCTTCCTCGTCGGGTAACAGGTGAAATAGCGGAAAAGCTACTTGCTACATATCCCGAAGAGGCCGGACAAATGCTCGGTTCGCTACAGCAAGCAGCACCGGCGATTTCCTTGGTCAGTCAAACAGCGCTGATGACGGCGTTTGGGAATGACCTTTCATCAGAAATGATTTTTGCACAGCAGGTATTGGGATATGGCCAGCCTGGAGACGTGCTGCTGGCAATCAGCACTTCAGGTAACTCTGCGAATGTACTCCATGCGGCAAGAGTTGCACACGTCAAGGGCGTGAAGGTCATTTCGTTGACAGGAAAAACAGGCGGAAAGCTGAAGGTGCTGAGTGATATTTGCATTTGTGCGCCGACTGACATTACATTTGAAATACAGGAATATCATCTGCCGATTTATCACTGTCTGTGCGCCTGTGTGGAGAATGAGCTGTTTGGAGACGCACAATGAGGGAAGCGATCATTTTGGCCGGCGGATTTGGAACGCGGCTGGCACATATCGTATCCGATGTACCCAAACCTATGGCGTCAGTCTGTGGGCGACCTTTCCTGCGGTTTATTCTAGATGATTTGCAGGAAAAGGGCGTGGAGAAGGTCATCCTCGCGGTGGGCTATAAATGGGAAACGATCCGCGACTGCTTTGGAGAGCACTACCGGGGTATGCAGCTTCGGTACTCTGTCGAGGATACGCCGCTTTTTACCGGCGGCGCTATAAAAAAGGCGTTGGCGCAATGCACGAATGAGCGTGTGCTGGTGGTCAACGGCGATACGTACTTCGACGTGGAGTTGGGTAAGCTTTATGAGACAGAGGCTCCCGTTGTTATTGCGCTTAAGCGTATGCGCGATTTTTCACGTTACGGCACGGTGTGTATGCAGGATGGTCAAATTACGGGCTTTTGCGAAAAACAGCCCTGCAAGGAAGGACTTATTAACGGGGGCATTTACCTTTTGCACCGGGAAATACTCTCTGATATGTCGGATCGGTTTTCGTTTGAAGCAGACTTTCTCGAACAGAAGGTGTCGGCGCTGACCATGCATGGCGTGGAGAGCGAAGGGTACTTTATCGACATTGGCGTGCCAGAGGACTACGCACTGGCGCAGGAGTCTTTGAGACCGCTGGTCAAAAGGCACAAGGCGGCCTTCTTTGACCGCGACGGTACGATCAATGTGGATGTGCACTATCTGCATCGTCCGCAGGAGCTGCAATTCATTGACGGTATGCCGGAATTTATCCGCAAATGGAACGAGTGGGGCTACAAGGTCATTGTGGTGACAAATCAGGCGGGTATAGCGCGAGGCTATTACACAGAGGACGATATGCACGTACTGCACCGCTGTATGAACCAGCGCTTGTCGGAGTATGGGGCGCACATTGATGCGTTTTACTTTTGTCCGCATCATCCTGATTTTACCGGCCCGTGTCATTGTCGAAAGCCAAAACCTGGCATGATCGAGGAGGCCATTCGAGAGTTTGACCTTGACCCGGCACAGTGCATTCTCTTCGGTGACAAGCCGTGGGACATTGAGGCGGGGGAATGCTGCGGAGTAAAGGGCGTGCTGACGGAAGCGAAAACCAAATATGATGTTAGGTGATTTGAGAATGGAAGGCGAAATATGAATGAAGAATTGAAAGCCAAGGAAAAACGGCGCACATATGCGATGTGGTGCTTGATTGCTATCTGTATCGGAAGCATGATGGCAATTTATTGGAGGTATATTACCATTGCGAAGAGCACTGTACCCATAATGGACTTTTGGCACTGGATAGCAATTTATGGGGAGAAGGTACAGAACGGTATAATAACATTCTCAGATTATTTTTACTCGGACAAAGGGCAACATATACAGCCGTTACCTATGGCAATACAGTTTACAATTCTGAAATGGTCTCATTTTGACGTGCAGCCATTAGTGGTATGGGGCTTATTTGTTAGGCTTTTACTTGTGGTTGGCATGGTGGTTTTATTTTGGCGTGCTTACAAGGAGTCCATAACGGCTAATCGTGTTTTCTTTGCGCTTATATGCATACTAATGACAGGGTGCATTATTAACTATAACCAGTGGGAACTAACAACAGAACCGTTTTCGTTTGGAAATAGCTTGCGAGTGTTGTTATACTATGCCTCATTTGCATGGGCTGCGCTTTTCGTGGTAAATATATCGAAGCGGTCACTGTATGGTAATCTGTTGCACGGCGGTTTTTTGGGCGTGTTGTGTGCGTTTCTCACTATTTTCTTCGGGGCGGCATATTTTGTTGGCCACCTTCCAGCCATAGGAATTGCATTTATCCTTGTACTGTTAAAGGATAAGAAGCACTTCAAAAAGTACATGCTTCCGTTAGCTCTGTGGTTCGTAATTTCTCTATTTGGGGCAATTATTTACTACTGGCTGTATACACGAGGAGGACGTGCCGATGTGGTGGCTTCATCTAACGTAGTAATTCTATTTATCCGTATAATTACAGCCGAAATGTTGTTCTGGGGCTCCAGCATACTGCCTGAAAAACTATTATCTACAGTAGGTCAAGGCCCGTTTTACGTTTGCGGGACACTGATATTCGCGTATATTGTTTGGCTTATTGTTAAACAGGTGAAAACAAAGCAGACGAAACGAAATTTGTTTCCGCTTATTTGCGTTATATACGCCGTAATAATATCGATGGCGATAGCTTTTGGTCGTGTAGAAGTTTTTGGCGATTCAGTTATGTGTTCCTCGCGTTATGTGGTGGAAAGCAGCATCGGTTTGTTGGGCATAGTGTGGCTGACATATGAGCAATATCATGTGGACGGGAGTGAGAAAATAGCTATATCCAACGTGGTGCGTAGTACATATGGAGTTGGAATTGCTGTGGCACTATTTTTCGTAGGAGGATTGACCATTTCTGCCATTTCGGAAATGAGGATTGCCCCGTACAGAGGTGCGTATAACGAGAGTATAAAGGAAATAATGCTCAATATTGACGAGCGTTCGGATGAAGAATTGGCAGTAACACAAGGAGAGGCTTCTGATGTCCGAGTAAGTGTTGCTTTTTTGAAACGCTACAATTTAAGTATCTTTGCAGATAAGGAAGAGCATTGAAAAAAGAGGGAAGGCCTATGATCTCATTCAACATACCCCCCTGCGTGGGGGACGAGCTTACATACGTCAAGCAGGCGATGGATTCGCACAAGATCTGCGGAGACGGACAATTTACGAAAAAATGCAACAGTTGGATGGAAGAACGCTTTCATGCTAAGAAGGTGCTTCTGACCACCAGCGGTTCTACCGCGCTGGACATGGCTGCACTGCTGTGTGACATCAAGCCCGGCGACGAGGTAATCCTGCCCAGCTACACGTTTTCCAGTACGGCCAACGCTTTCGTACTGGCGGGTGCAACACTTGTGTTTGTGGATATTCGTCCCGACACCATGAACATTGACGAGACCAAGATCGAAGCCGCCATCACAGACCGCACCAAGGTCATCGTGCCAGTGCATTATGCCGGCGTGGCCTGCGAGATGGATACCATCATGGACATCGCCCGCCGCCACGGCCTGATGGTGGTGGAGGACGCGGCGCAGGGCGTGATGAGCACTTACAAGGGCCGTGCGCTGGGTACGATTGGTGATTTTGGCTGCTACTCGTTCCACGAGACAAAAAATTACTCCATGGGAGAAGGTGGCGCGCTGGTCATCAACAACGCGGCCTTTGACGAGCGGGCCGAGATCCTGCGGGAAAAGGGCACGAACCGTGCCAAGTTCTTCCGCGGACAGGTGGACAAGTATACATGGGTGGACTTCGGCGATAGCTATCTGCCCAGTGAGCTGAACGCTGCATACCTCTGGGCACAGCTGGAAAGAGCTGACGAGATCAATAATGACCGTCTGGCCACATGGCGGGAATACTGGAACGCGTTCCAGTCGCTTTCCCTAACAGGGAAAGCGAACCTCCCTGTTGTCCCGGATGGGTGCGTACATAATGCCCACATGTTCTATCTGAAGCTGAGAAATTTGCAGGAACGCACGGCGTTTATCAGCTATATGAAGGAGCATGGCGTGCAGTGCGTGTTTCATTATATTCCGCTGCATTCCGCTCCGGCGGGGCTGAAGTTCGGGCGGTTCCACGGAGAAGATGAATATACGACAAAAGAGAGTGAACGTCTTGTCCGCCTGCCGCTGTACTACGGGATGACACAGGAGGATAGAGAAAAGGTAATTACAGGGGTAAAGGAGGTGCTGGGAAGATGAAGAAAATCATTGTTTTTGGAGCGACCGGCAACACAGGCGTCTATTTTACTGATTACTGTAAAAAAAACCTCGACCCACAGGAATACGAGGTTATTGCTGTCGGCAGAAAGAACACGAACATCTTCGAGGATAATCACATCACTTATTACCGGGCTGATATTCGAAAGCAAGACGATTTTGAACAGTTACCACGGGATGATGTATACGCAGTTGTGAATATGGCAGGGCTCCTTCCTGCGTATTTGCGTGAATATGACCCATTTGCCTACGTAGATACCAATATTATCGGCGCACTTCGAATTTTGGAATATGCTCGAAAGGTGGGTGCAGATCGTGTTTTATACACCCAAACATGGGCGGAGATGGCGGGATATTGGGGCAAGGAAGAGGTGCTGCGTCCGTCCATGCGGCATAGCCTGTGCTACACGGGCGATCATGCTTTCTATGCGATTACAAAATCCATGATTGTCGATACAATGGAGCATTATCATCAGGAATACGGTCTCAAGAACTTTGTATTCAGATTGCCCAATATATACCTGTATAGTCCGGAAAAAACATATTATGTAAATTGCACCGAACGCCCAATTGCGTATCGCTATATGATTGACAGGGCTATTGCGGGACAAGATATTGAGCTGTGGGGCAACCCTGATGCATTCAAGGACATTGTTTATGTGAAAGATTTATGTCAGATGATGGCAAAAGCATTAACTGCACAAGTGGACGGCGGTACGTATAATGTTGGAACGGGGATAAAAACGACACTGCGTGAGCAAATTGAAGGGATTATTCGGGTGTTTTCACCAGACAACCATCCCTCAAGAATCATTCCCTGCCCGGAAAAACCGTCGTTTGTTAGCTTTGTAATGGACGTAGAAAATGCCAAAAATGATTTAGGCTATTCTCCGCAGTATGATTACATTTCATATTTGCGGGACTACAAAGTCGAAATGGAAAAGAAACGGTTTGACCGTTTGTGGCAAAAAACAGAAGACATTGGAGAAGTAGGAAAGGAACAGAATATGGAACAGAATCGTAATATATATATATATAATTGATACGAACATCTTGACTACCTGCTGCATGGCAAAAAGGTCAGTGCGTGATAGTTCACCACAGGCAGGAGGGCAGCAGTAATGTATACCCCCCAAGAGCATGACATGATGCAAGAATTTATGGGACAGGCAGTTGTCTCCAAACTTAAGGCAAGCGGTGAAGGAGTCAAAGTCTACCCCTGTGCAAAGATTTGTTCACCGGAGCGCGTCGCAATCGGCGATCATACACGGTTGTGTGACTACGTTTTGATTCATCCAGAACATGGCGAAATTATCATTGGGCGGTATTGCGATTTTGAACCATTCAGCCTTATTTGGGGCGCTGGCCGGCTAATTATTGGCGATTTTGTCAATTTTGGGCCGGGAATGAAAATCATGGGAAATGCCTATGAATATCGCGAGGGCGATATTGCGGTAGGTACAGTGGAGCAGACACACAAGGGAATCATCGAAGGTGATCTGGTTATCGAAGATCATGTGTACTTTGGCGCAGATGTAACGGTACTGGCCGGCGTTCATAAAATTGGTGAGGGTGCTTTCATCGGTGCACAGGCGTTGGTAACACATGATTTAGATCCGTGGGGTGTTTATGTCGGTTCCCCCGCAAGAAAAATTGGTGAACGTCCGCAAGGCGCAAAAGAAAAAGTAAAGGAATATGGGTTGTAAGACAACTTTGGGATAATAAATGGACATATCTGTGGTAATCCCGGTTTACGGCTGCCGGGAAGCATTGCCTGAACTACATAGGCGTTTGACGGCGGTATTGAGCACGATGACTTCAGAATATGAGATCGTTTTGGTCAATGATGCCTGTCCACAAAACTCGTGGGAAGTAATTGAGCAGATTTGCAAAAAAGACGGGCATGTGGTGGGCTTAGAATTATCCCGCAATTTTGGTCAACTAAGGGCTACCGCTGCGGGGCTCGATTATGCCAAAGGGAATTGGGTAGTTGTCATGGATTGTGATTTGCAGGACAGACCTGAGGAAATTCCTAACCTGTACGCAAAGGCCATGGAGGGCTACGATGTTGTATTTGCCCGCCGGAAGGAACGACATGATTCTAAGTTGAAGGTTTTTGTATCCAACTGCTTTTACAAGATTTATTCCATTGCAACAGACCAACCCTATGACGGTGCGATCTGCAACTTCAGTATAGCTAACCGAAAAGTTATCGATGCATACTGCAAGATGCGGGAGTACCACCGTGGCTATGTAATGTATATTCAGTGGATGGGATTCCGTGAAGCGGTGTTGGATGTAGAGCATCAGGATCGTTTTGCGGGGAAATCTGGGTACAACTTCAAAAAGCGTATGCAGATGGCGCTGGAACTCTTGACATCTCAATCGGACAAGATGCTTCGTTTTACGGCAAAGGCGGGGCTGATTATAGCGGGGGTGTCGCTGCTTGCAATTTTGTTCTTTGTAATTCGCTATTTTACAGTACATATTCAAATGGGCTGGACGAGTATTATAGCTGCGGTGTTCCTTATGGGAGGATTAACGATTGCAAGTATCGGTATTGTTGGCATCTATGTCGGGAATATCTTCATGGAGGTCAAACACAGACCGCTATATATTGTGCGCCAGCAGTTGAACAACCATTCGGAAAAAGCGGAGGATACACCATGAAAAAACTTGCCATCATCGGTGCATCGTACTTACAGCTCCCTCTCATTGAAAAAGCGAAGTCCATGGGTATTGAGACCCATGTGTTTGCCTGGGCGGCTAACGATGTGGGCGAAACTGCCGCCGATCATTTTTACCCCATCAGCATAGTGGAAAAGGAACAGATATTGGACAAATGCCGTCAGATCGGGATTGACGGCATTTGTTCCATCGCGTCTGACCTCGCTATGCTGGCGGTAAACTATGTGGCCGAACAGATGGGGCTGACCGGCAATTCTATGGAGTGTACGCTGCGCTCTACAAACAAGCACCTGATGCGTCAGGCGTTTGAACAGCACGGAGATCCTTCGCCTAAGAGCCTTTTGGTGGAGTGCGTGGATGATCTGCGAAGTGTGCCGCTGCATTATCCTGTGATCGTTAAGCCCACGGACCGTTCCGGCAGCCGGGGCATCACAAAGCTGGACAGCCCGAACGGTCTTGCGGAGGCTATCGAAAACGCCAAGTCGCAGGGGTTTGAAAAGAAGGCGTTGGTGGAGGAATTTGCCACTGGGCAGGAATACAGCGTGGAGTACATATCCTGGCAGGGTGAGCACCATTTCTTGGCGCTGACCCACAAATACACCACTGGCGCACCGGGCTTTATTGAGACGGGGCATTTAGAGCCTGCGCCGGTATCAGAGGAAACCGTGGAACGCGTCAAGGCGGCGGTGTCCCATGCCCTCAACAGTCTTGGTATCCGATACGGTGCGTCCCACAGCGAACTGAAGATCGATGCGGATGGGCGTATTATGCTCATTGAGATCGGCGGACGTATGGGCGGCGACTTTATCGGCAGCGATTTGGTGGAGCTTTCTACCGGCGTGGATTATGTCAGAGCCGTCATTGATGCGGCGTTGGGCGAAAGGCCTGCCCTGACGCACAAGGCCCACAGCGCCGCGGCGGTTCGTTTTGTTTTCTCTCAGGAGGATGTGGATGTTCTTGCACGCATCAAGCGTGAGCACCCGGAACTGTTGGTACGCGAGGACGTGGACACATCCTTCGACCATCCGGTGACAGACAGTGCCACGCGCTTTGGGTATTACCTGCTGCGGGGAGAGGATGTATCGCTGCTGCAGCAGTATATGCCCAAGGACAAATAATCTTGCCAAAGCGGATGTGATGATTTGAAAGAGTATAAAACACTTATCCTGCTCCATTTAATGCTGATGATCTATTCCATGAGCGGTATTTTCAGTAAGCTGGCAGCCGGGCAGCCGTTTCTCAGCTTCCGCTTTTGCCTGTATTACGGCGTGATCATCGCACTGCTGGGATTGTATGCCATCGGTTGGCAGCAGATCATCAAGCGTATGCCGCTGACGCTGGCCTTTGCTAATAAGGCGGTCACCACCGTGTGGGGGCTTGTGTGGGGACTGCTGTTTTTCCAGGAGCGGGTCACAGTGGGCAAGCTGGCTGGCATCGCCCTGATCGTGGCCGGGGTCGTGGTGTTCTCCACGGCGGACAAGGAGGCGGGCTGATGGAAAAGCCTATGTTGTTCTATGCGGGCTTGCTGCTGCTGGGCGTTTTTCTCAGCGCCATCTCACAGGTCATGCTGAAGAAAGCGGCACTGCGGCAGTACCCGAACAAGATCCGCGAGTACCTGAACCCGCTGGTCATCATCGCCTATACGATTTTCGTGGGTACGACCTTCCTCAGCATTTACGCCTACAAGGGCATCCCGTTGTCCATGGGCCCTGTGCTGGAGGCCACCAGCTACATCTATGTGACCATCTTCGGCGTAACAATCTTCAAAGAGAAGCTCAATCGGCGCAAGCTCATCGGCCTTGCGCTGATCGTGTTGGGCATTATTGTGTATTCCCTACTGGGGTAGAGAGATGTTAGGAGGAGAGCATGGGCAACGAACGGAAGTATTCCCTTGACGTACT
Organism: uncultured Oscillospiraceae bacterium; assembly: GCA_934589145.1. Taxonomy (GTDB): domain Bacteria; phylum Bacillota; class Clostridia; order Oscillospirales; family Oscillospiraceae; genus Vescimonas. The sequence goes on from CAKTNW010000011.1 coordinate 60,211, forward strand.
TAGGATCATCGCTACGATTCTGATCATATTCCACCATTACGGGCAGGTAACGGGATTATATTTGGAGGGACATATCAACTACTGGAATGGCCGTTTTTACTTTGGCTATGTGGTAGAGTTCTTTTTCCTGCTATCCGGCTACTTTATGTATCGATATATCGGGAAGATCACCAACGGACTTACCTTCAAGAAGTTCTTTCTGCCTCGTGCGCTGAGATTGCTGCCGTTGGTATTCATCAGCGGGGTTACATATGAGGTGTTGCTTGGCATCTATCAAAAGGTGTGCGGAGGAGATTGGTTCGGCGTTTCCATAACGGTTTGGGGTGTGATCATCAACGCCTTAGGTGTGCAGGACGGCTGGGTTTTTGCAAACCCGATGGTGAACAATCCCACATGGTACATCAGCGTACTGCTTTTATGTTACGTTGTCTTCTATTTGCTGACCTATCTCGGTAAACGTTGGCAGATACCGCACACCTATCTTTTTGTGTTTATGGTATTGCTGGGCTGCGGAGCACAGACCTATGGCCTGAATTTGCCGTTCCTGAACGGCTCATCCTGCCGCGGTTACTATGCATTTTTCTTCGGCGTGCTGCTGGCTGAATGGCTGGAGAAGCTGAACGCGGCAAAAAAGTCTCAGAATATATATATATATATATATTCTGGGGAAGCGTCGCTTCGGTCGCGGCTCTGCTATGCATGATGGTATACAAATGGGAATGGGTAGCCAGCGGTATCAACTATCTGATGACGTTTTGGTTCTACCCGGCGCTCATCATCATTTTCAGCAGTGGGCCGGTAGCAAAGCTGTTTGACCATAGGTTTATCGGCACATTGGGGAAAATCACATACGATACATATATTTGGCATAATCCTAATTTTTTGCTTTTGTATATTATCCCCGCCATTACCGGCAGAAGCTGGAACTTGCTCACCGCCAAGGCTATGCTCATATATACGGCAGTTTCCTTTGCTGTGGGAGCGATTTCCTACTATGCCCTAGAACGACCGATTAGCAGTAGAGTGGGGAGGCTGATGGAGACAGAGAAATAGCGTAACAGTCAAACCTATCCACACAGACACATAGGACAACAGTAGCGGAACGTTGCGAAACGTTCCGCTACTGTTTATATCGGGAGTACACATAGCTGCACAAATCGACAATGCTCCACAAAAACCACTGCACTTGCGTAGACCATTGTAGAACGAAACTATGACACAAACGGCCAAAAATCGTGTAAAATTAGCAGATAATGTACAATAAGTTGCGCAAATTGAAAATCGCATAAAAGAAGACATAGCTTGCAGGCTCTGGTAGAATGAAGTTACCACACAAACATTCGAAAGGAGACAGCAAACTATGTCCGAGAAAATTGTACAGCTAAACGAGGAAATTATCAAGGGGCAGCTCAAAGAATTAGTTCGAGGAAGTGTAGAAGAAACCCTGAACGAGCTGCTGGAGAAGGAGGCGGAGTCGCTGACGCAGGCGGCCCGCTATGAGCGCAGCGAGGCCCGTCAGGGCTACCGCAGCGGTCACTATGACCGCAGCCTCACCACGACCTCCGGCGACGTCACGCTCCACATGCCGCGGCTCAAGGGCGTGTCCTTCGAGACTGCCATCATCGAGCGGTATCG
>CAKTNW010000012.1 GCA_934589145.1 uncultured Oscillospiraceae bacterium
AACGGCTTCGAGCTGCCCAAGCCCATCGACGCCTTCTCCCAGCAGGAGATGAAGGACTTCGTGGAGGAGAAGAACATCCCCTGCCCCAGCTGCGGCAAGCATAACTTCACCGACATCCGCCAGTTCAATCTGATGTTCAAGACCTTCCAGGGCGTCACCGAGGATGCCAAGAACACCGTGTATCTCCGTCCCGAGACGGCACAGGGCATCTTCACCAACTTTGTCAACACCCAGCGCACCACCCGCCGCAAGCTGCCCTTCGGCGTGTGCCAGATCGGTAAGTCCTTCCGCAACGAAATCACCCCGGGCAACTTCATCTTCCGCGTCCGCGAGTTCGAGCAGATGGAGCTGGAGTTCTTCTGCAAGCCCGGCACCGATCTGGAGTGGTTCAACTACTGGCGCACCTTCTGCCACAACTGGCTGCTGGGCATCGGCCTGAAGGACGAGAACCTGCGCCTGCGTGACCACGATCCCGAGGAGCTGTGCTTCTATTCCAAGGCCACCACGGACTTCGAGTTCCTGTTCCCCTTTGGCTGGGGCGAGCTGTGGGGCGTGGCCGACCGTACCGACTACGACCTGACCCAGCATCAGACCGTGTCCGGCAAGGATCTGACCTATTTCGATCCCGAGACCAACGAACGCTATATCCCCTACGTCGTCGAGCCGTCTCTGGGTGTGGAGCGCAGCGTGCTTGCCGTGCTGGTTGATGCCTATGATGAGGAGGTCGTGGACGAGGCCAAGAACGATGTCCGCATGGTGCTGCACCTGCATCCCGCGCTGGCACCCTACAAGGCCGCCATCCTGCCCCTGAGCAAGAAGCTCAGTGAGCCCGCCCGCAAGATCTACGAGGAGCTGAGCAAGGAGTGGATGATCGACTTCGACGAGACCGGCTCCATCGGCAAGCGCTACCGCCGCGAGGATGAGGTGGGCACCCCCTACTGCATCACCGTGGACTTCGACACCGTGGGTGACGCAGAGAAGGCCGGCGACAACTGCGTCACCGTCCGCGAGCGTGACTCCATGGAGCAGGTGCGCATCCCCATCAGCGAGCTGAAGGCGTACCTGGCCGAGAAGCTGGCGTACTAAAAAACTGGCATGAAATCTTCGATTTCATTGCCAAAAAAAGCATAAAAAAAGAGAGCCGTCACGGCTCTCTTTTTTCTTTCTTCTCCTCATATCGCCAGCACGCGACCGTATCGGCCTGCCGCGGCTTCAGGCGCGGGCGGACACAATGGCCGCACTGGATCGCGCGGTATGTGTGATCTGTCAGCTTTATATAATGCTGCCGGAAATGACAGCATGTCCCGCAGGTCTTTTCCTGTTCCATATTTTCACGACCTCCTTTTGTGCAAGTATAGCACAAAAGGAACACTGCACTGGAAAATGCCACGATTCTGTGGCATGGGGTTTGGCATACATTGCCGTTCTGCTCACCGCAAAAAAAGAAAGCCTGCGATGCAGGCTTTCTTTTTTGTTTTACTCTTTTACCTCGTTGAATACATCCGCCATGTCCATGTCATACATGTGCTTCAGCATCCGGGTGACCATGTTGCTGTAGCCCCACTCGTTGTCGTACCAGGCGATCAGCTTCACGAAGTCCTGATCCAGCATGATGCCGGCGGTCTCGTCAAACACGCAGGGGCAGGGGTTGGCGATCATATCGGTGGACACCACCTGGTCGCGGGTATAGCCGATGATGCCCTTCATATACGTCTCGGAGGCGTGGAGGATCTCATAGCAGATATCGGCATAGGAGGCGCTGGTGCTGAGGCGGGCGGTCAGATCCACCACGGACACGTCGGCGGTAGGCACACGGAAGGCCATGCCAGTCATCTTGCCCTTCAGGGAGGGGATCACGCGGCCCACAGCCTTGGCGGCGCCGGTGGAGGTGGGGATGATGTTGTTCAGGATGGAACGGCCGGTGCGCCAGTCGCTGCCGCCGCGGGAGTCAACGGCCTTCTGCTTGGCGGTGGAGGCGTGGATGGTGGACATGAGGGACTGCTCGATGCCGAAGGTCTTATGTACCACATAGGCCAGGGGCGCCAGGCAGTTGGTGGTGCAGCTCGCGTTGGAGATGACCTTCATGTCGGGGCGGTATTCGTCGCTGTTGACACCGTAGACGAAGGTGGGGGTGGCATCGTCCTTGGCGGGGGCGGTCAGGATGACCTTCTTGGCGCCGCCCTTGAAGTGACGGCTGGCCTTGTCGGTGGTGTTGTTGGCGCCGGTGGACTCGATGATGTACTCAGCCTCACTGTCAGCCCAGTTGATCATGGCGGCGTCAGACTCGCTGTACACCTTGATCTTGTGGCCATTTACGATCAGGTCGCCGCCGGCATGCTCCACCATGCCCGGGAAGTTGCGGAACACCGAGTCGTACTTCAGCAGATATACCATGTAGTCGATGTCCGCCTTGCGCAGGTTGATGCCGCGGATATCAAAGGTCTCCGGGTTTTCGCACATAATGCGCAGGACGATGCGTCCGATGCGGCCAAAGCCGTTGATGCCGATCTTGATAGCCATATTGTTTTCCTTTCACATTCGTTGCCGCCATGCGGCCTTTTTTGTTCCATCTAACATTATAGTACGGAAAGGAAACATTGTCTCCCTCTGAAACGAAGAATAAATGTAGAAAAAATGTTACCTCTTTTGTGCATTTTGGTCAGTTTTCATAACTTTTAGAGTGGTATAAGTGGAATGTTCCATACATTCTTGACCTTATATGATGAGCTTTCGGCGCAAAAAAAGCCGCCCCTCAGGCGACCCGGAAGAAACAGAAAACGCCAACCCGGAAGGGCTGGCGCTTTCTGTTGTGTGTTTTGTTAGGAGAGAGAGAAAAATCACATAAGGATTGGCTTCCTTTTGGATGAGTATATAGTACCCTATATTTTTTTCCGAATCTTGAATTGCCTATGAACTTTTTATGAACATTGGAAATGATTTGTGAACAAACAAGCCTTTTTGCCGAAGGATTCGGCGTTTATCGGAACTTTTTGCTCTCCGCCACCGCCAGTTGGTCGCAGCGGTTGTTCTTCTCGTTCTCGGCGTGACCCTTGACCCAGTGGAGGTGCACGTCGTGGCTGGCCAGCAGCGGTAGCAGCTGCTGCCACAGATCCACGTTCAGCACCGGCTTTTTGTCGGCCTTGATCCAACCCTTTTTCTGCCAGCCGTACAGCCAGCCCTTGTCGATGGCGTCCACCACATATTTGGAGTCGCTGTAAAGCTCCACGGTACAGGGCTCCTTCAGCAGGCCGAGGGCCGTCAGCACGGCGGTCAGCTCCATGCGATTATTGGTGGTCTGGGCTTCGCCGCCGGAGAGCTCCTTCTCGTGGCCCTGCCACTCCAGGATAGCGCCCCAGCCGCCCGGGCCGGGATTGCCGCTGCAAGCGCCGTCGGTATAGATGGTTACTGTTTTCATCATAAGGTCTCCTTGTGGTGATTTTTCAAAGCTCCCTTGTGTAAAGGGAGTGAGAAGTTTTGCGCTTTTTTTGCGGGGCCAATGTGCCCCGCCGTGCGACACATGCGTCGGGTATTATACGCGGTTTGTAGGGGCGACCCTTGCGGTCGCCCGGAGCGTCTTACATCGTGTTTTGGGTGGCCGCAAGAGTCGCCTCTACGGTAGGCAGAGGAAAAATCCTGTCCCGCAGAACGAAACTCCCTTTACACAAGAGGGCTCTTATGCTGTACCTTCGGTTGATTTATTCCACCCCTTCCACAATCACCGTCTCCCCTTCCACGCGGAATGTCACATTGCACCCGGCATAGGTCAGGCCATAGACCCGCTGGGGATCGTCCTGATACCGGGGCCGGGGATCGTTGACCAGCACTGCCAGCAGGCCGGGACGGTCCGCCTCCGGAAGTCTTTCCAGTAAAGAGGGCGGGCAGTCCACCGCCAGCGCGGCGCTGTTGAGAGCATCGGTAAAGCCACCCTTGGCGTCAGGCCGGGCGTCGCAGTAGGGCAGATAGGGCTTGATGTCCAGAATAGGCGTGCCGTCCACCAGATCGGCGCCCCGGACGTGGATCACTGGGCCATCGGGAGTGTCCCACGCCACACCCGCCAGTTCCACACAACTCAAACCGATGGGGTTGGGCCGGAAGGGAGAGCGGGTGGCAAACACGCCCATGCGCTGGTTGCCGCCCAGACGGGGCGGCCGCACGGTGGGCGACCAGTCCTTCCGGATGGCCTGATCGAACACCCACACCAGCCACAGGTGGGAAAAACCCTCCAGACCCCGCAGGGCATCGGGATTGCGGTACTCCGGCGCAAAAACGATCCGTCCCGCAGTGGGGGCAAGGCCGCTCTGCCGGGGAACGCCGAATTTTTCGGCGAAGGGGGTATGGATATGGGCGATGATGGAAAGGGAGAGGGTGTCCATAGGGGTCTCCTTTTTAATGGTGAAACCAGTATTTCTGAGGCAGAAGGGGCGGACAGAGTCGTCCGCCCCTACAAATTCTTATCGTAAGCTTATGCTTCTTCCTCGTCCTTGTCGGTGAGGGCCATAGCGATCACGCGGTCGCCCTCCTCCTTGAAGCGCATAACGATAACGCCCTGGGTGGCGCGTCCGGCGCTGCGGATATTCTCCACTGCCGTGCGCAGCATGATGCCGCTCTGGGTGATCAGCAGGATATCCTCGCTGCCGTCCACCACCTTCATGCCCACCACGCCGCCGGTCTTGTCGGTGACCATATAGTTCTTGATGCCGATGCCGCCGCGGTTGGTGACGCGGTATTCCTCCACCGGCGTCTGCTTGCCGAAGCCCCGCTCGGTGATAGACAGCACCTGGCAGCCGTCCACCGCCTTGGCGGCGCTGATGACCCGGTCGCCCTCGCGGAGGCGGATGCCCCGGACGCCCACGGCGTCACGGCCCATGGAGCGGACGTCGTTCTCGTCGAAGCACACGGCCATGCCGTCATAGGTGGCGATCAGCACGCGGCTCTGGCCGTCGGTCTCCAGCACGGACACAAGACGGTCACCCTCGTCCAGACGGAGGGCGCGGATGCCGTTCTGCCGCAGGTTGCGGAAGGCGGACACCGCCACACGCTTGACTGTGCCGTTCTCGGTCACCATGGTGAGCTGGAGATTGCTGCTGTCGGTCTCCTCGCTGGGCCGGTAGTGGATCATGGCCTGCACCCGCTCGTCGGTCTCGATCTGGAGGATATTCACCAGCGCGGTACCCTTGGCGGCCTTGCCGGATTCGGGGATCTGATAGCCCTTCTTGCGGTAGACCTTGCCGGTATCGGTGAAGAACATGATGAAATCATGGGTGGAGGCGGTAAACACGTCGCAGACGTAGTCCTCGTCACGGGTGGTGATGCCCTTCTTGCCCATGCCTCCCTTGGACTGGGCCGCGTACTCGCTGACCGGCGTGCGCTTGATGTAGCCGTTGTTGGTCAGGGTATAGACGCACTGCTCCTCCTCGATGAGATCCTCGATGTCGATCTCGTCCTCCACGTCCTGGATCTCGGTCTTGCGCTCGTCGCCGTACTTGTCGGCGATGGCGGTCAGTTCCTCCTTCAGGATGGATTTCACCAGAGACTCGTCGTTGAGGATACGCAGGAAGTAGGCGATACGCTCCTCCAGCTCCTTGTACTCGTTCTGCAGCTTCTCCCGGTCCAGGCCCTGCAGAGCCTTCAGGCGCATATCCAGAATGGCCTGGGCCTGCACGTCGTCCAGACCGAAGCGGGCCATCAGGTTTTCCTTGGCGTTGTCGTAGCTGGTGCGGATGATCTTGATGACCTCGTCGATGTTGTCCTGGGCGATCAGCAGACCCTCCAGCAGATGGGCGCGCTCCTGGGCCTTCTTCAGGTCGAAGCGGGTGCGGCGGATGATGATCTCTTCCTGGAACTTGAGATACTCGTCGATGATATGCCGCAGGGACAAAATCTTGGGTTGGCGCTGGTTTTCCACAAGGGCCAGCATATTGATGGCGAAGGTGGTCTGCAATTGGGTCTGGGCAAACAGGCGGTTCAGCACCACCTGGGGATTGGCGTCACGCTTCAGCTCGATGACCATGCGCATGCCGTTGCGGTCGGACTCGTCACGGATATCGGAGATGCCCTCGATACGCTTGTCCTCCACCTGATCGGCAATGGCCTTGATCAGCATGCGCTTGTTCACCTGATAGGGCAGCTCCGTGAAGATGATGCGGGTGCGGCCATTGCCGAACTCCTCAAACTCATGGCGGGCGCGAACCATCAGGCGGCCGCGGCCGGTGGCGTAGGCGGCGCGGATGCCGCTGCGGCCCATGATGATGCCCCTGGTGGGGAAGTCAGGGCCCTTCACATGCTCCATCAGGTCAGAGAGGGTAGCCTCTGGGTTATCCAGCACGCAGATGCACGCGCCGATGACCTCCCGCAGGTTGTGGGGCGGGATGTTGGTGGCCATACCCACGGCGATGCCGCTGGAGCCGTTCACCAGCAGATTGGGGAAACGGCAGGGCAGCACGCGGGGCTCCTTGCGGCTCTCGTCAAAGTTGGGGTCCCAGTCCACCGTCTCCTTCTCGATATCCCGCAGCATCTCGTTGGAGATCTTGCTCAAACGGGCCTCGGTGTATCGGTAGGCGGCAGGGGGGTCGCCATCCACGGAGCCGAAGTTGCCGTGGCCGTCCACCAGCATATAGCGCATGGAGAAATCCTGCGCCAGACGCACCAGCGCGTCATAGACGGAGGCGTCGCCATGGGGGTGGTACCGGCCCAGCACGTCGCCCACGCAGGTGGCAGACTTCTTGAAGGGCTTGTCGCTGGTCAGGTTATCCTCGTACATGGCGTAGAGGATACGCCGGTGTACGGGCTTCAGACCGTCGCGCACGTCCGGCAGGGCGCGGCCCACGATAACGGACATGGCGTATTCGATATAGGAGTTCTCCATCTCCGGCACCAGCGGGGATTCCACGATGCGCTGATCGGGAAAACGGATCTCCTCGGGATCGTATTGGGGTTTTTTGGACATAGTATTGTCTCCTTATGGTAAAGGATTTGCTTTGTCTGGCGGCGGCGTGTGGTCACGCCGCCCTACACACATTCTTTTGAAAGCGTCTGCGTAGGGCGGGATGACTACATCCCGCCGTTTCAATGACATCAATAATCCAGATTCACGGCGTATTTGGCGCGGCGCTCGATGAACTCCTTGCGCGGCTCCACCTTCTCGCCCATGAGGACGGTGAACGTGGCGTCGGCCTTCACCGCGTCGTCCAGCGTGATGCGGCGCAGGGTGCGCTTCTCCGGATCCATGGTGGTCTCCCACAGCTCGTGGGGGTTCATCTCGCCCAGGCCCTTGAAGCGATTGATATCGATCTTCACATTGGGATTGCCGCCCCGCATCTCGGCGGAGATGGCGTCCCGCTCCTCCTCGCTGAAGGCAAGGCGGGTTGTCTTGCCGCGGCTCAGCTTGAAGAGCGGCGGCACGGCGGAATACACATAGCCCTGCTCGATCAGGGGCCGCATATAGCGGAAGAAGAACGTTAGCAGCAGGGTACGGATATGAGCGCCGTCCACATCGGCATCGGCCATGATGATGATCTTGTGATAGCGCAGCTTGTTCTCGTCGAAATCCTCGCCGATACCGGCACCCAGGGCGATGATCACCGGCTGAAGCTTATCGTTGCCGTAGACCTTGTCCACACGGGCCTTTTCCACGTTCAGCATCTTGCCCCACAGGGGGAGGATAGCCTGGAAGCGGGAGTCACGGCCCTGGGTGGCGGAGCCGCCTGCGGAGTCGCCCTCCACGATATAGAGTTCGGTGAGCTCGGGGTTATTCTCGTTGCAGTCCCGGAGCTTGTCCGGCATGGCCGCGCCGCCCAGCACCGTCTTGCGGCGGATGGACTCGCGGGCCTTGCGGGCCGCCTCGCGGGCGCGGTTGGCAGTCATGGCCTTGTCCAGAATGGTGCGGGCTACCACCGGATGCTCCTCCAGATAGGCCGCCAGCTGATCGGACACGATGTTGTCCACCAGCGTGCGGATATAGGCGTTGCCCAGCTTGGCCTTGGTCTGACCCTCGAACTGGGCCTCAGTCAGCTTGACGGAGATGACGGCGGTGATGCCCTCGCGGACATCCTCGCCGGAAACCTTGTCGCCATCCTTGATCATGCCGTATTTCAGGCCGTAGGCGTTCAGCACACGGGTCAGCGCCGCCTTGAAGCCGGTCTCGTGCATACCGCCCTCCGGCGTATGGATGTCGTTGGCGAAGGACACCAGCGTCTCGTTATAGCCGTCGTTATACTGCATGGCGATCTCGGCGGTGGCGTCATCCTTGGCGCCGGCCAGATAAATGACTTCCTCATGGAGGGGCGTTTTGTTGCGGTTGATATAGGTGACGAACTCACGGATACCGCCCTCATACCGCATGGTCTCCGTCTGCTCCTGGCCGGGCCGTGCGTCGGTGATGGTGATGCGCAGTCCCGCGTTCAGGAACGCCTGCTCCCGCATGCGGGTGTGCAGCGTCTCATAGTCGTACTCCAGCGTGTCGAACATCTCGCCGTCGGGCTTGAAGGTGACGGTAGTGCCGGTATGGTCGGTGTCGCCGATCATCTGCATCTCGGAGGTGATGTGGCCCCGGGAAAACTTCATCTCATAGACGTGGCCGTCCTTATGGACCTGCACCTCCAGCCATTCGGAAAGGGCGTTGACCACAGAGGCACCCACGCCGTGCAGGCCGCCGGATACCTTGTAACCGCCGCCGCCGAACTTGCCGCCGGCGTGCAGCACGGTGAACACCACCTCCAGCGCGGGACGGCCCGTTTGCTTCTGGATGTCCACGGGAATACCGCGGCCGTTATCGGTAACGGTGATGGTGTTGCCGGGGTTGATGGTCACGGTGATGTCGGTGCAGTAGCCAGCCAGGGCCTCGTCGATGGCGTTGTCCACGATCTCATACACCAGATGGTGCAGGCCGCTTGCGCTGGTGGAACCGATATACATGCCGGGCCGCTTGCGCACGGCCTCCAGACCCTCCAGAACTTGAATTTCCGAGGCGTCGTATTCCGTTTCCACATGGGTGACGTTTTCAAATTCAGACATATTGTATTCTCCTCTGTAAGAAGGGATTTGCTTTATTCCAACTCCTCTTTCCAGCTCTCGGCGCGCTTTTGCAGCGTTGCCGTATTGAGCTGGGAGAGATAGACGATCTGCCTATGATAGGGGTGGTCGCACAGCAGAAAGGAGCGAGGGATATCCTCGCACACGGAGATGACCTGTCCCTCTGCCTCCGCTCCATCCAGAAAATTACGGGTATGCTTTGAGTAAGTGGTGTTATCCAGATCAAAAATGCCGATGATCCGCTTGTCCTCCACGGTGACGCTCTGGCCGATGTGCAGATAGGGCATCACAGCACCTCCCCGTTTTTCACATGAAACACCTTGCCGTTCAGCAGAGTGTCCAGCCGGTCATTCTCGCAGCAAGTGATGAACACCTGTCCCCCGGCGATGCGGTTGAGGACATACTCCTGCCGCAGGGGATCCAGCTCACTGAGCACGTCATCCAGCAGCATCACCGGATACTCTCCGAAGGTGTCCTTGTGTATCTCACGCTCCGCCAGCTTCAGGGCCAGCGCCGCCGTCCGCACCTGCCCCTGTGAGCAATACTGCCGGGCACTGTGTCCGTTGACGGTGACCTCGATATCGTCCTTGTGGGGCCCGCTGAGACACAGGCGGGAGGCGATCTCGGCGGCATAGTGGCTCTGCTGATGCTCCGCCAACTGCTGGGCAATGACAGATTGCTCTGCCAGCGGATCGGTGACGGTTTTTACCGTCTTATACTGCAGATCCAGCACTTCCCTGCCGCCGCTGCACTCGGCGTGAGCCTGGGCGGCGTATTGCCGCAGCTTCTCGCAGAAGCTGGCCCGGTACCGGATCAGCACCGCGCCCACCTGGATAAGCCGATGATTGAATTCCGGCAGAGTATCCAAAAGGCCGGGAAAATCCTCGCTGTCCCTTAGGATGCGGGTCTTGTGCTCATAGAGCCGCCCATATTCCGCCAGCGCTTCGGCATACCGAGGCCGCAGCTGGCACAATGAGAGATCCATGAACTTCCGTCTTGCCGCCGCGCCGTCACGGATGAGAAACAGATCCTCCGGCGCGAAGAACACCGTGTGCAGCACGTCGCTGAGTACGGCGGCGTTTTTCGCTGTTACGCCGTTGACGGTCATTTTCCGCTTTTTGCCGCGGGTAAGCTCGATGTGAGTCACAAACGCCCGGTCACGGGACAGGATACGGCCCTCCAGCACCGCGCCCGTCGCGTCGAAGCCGATCAGCTCTTTATCGGCGTGGGTGCGGGGCGATTTGCCGCAGGAGAGATAGACCACCGCTTCCAGCAGATTGGTCTTGCCCTGGGCGTTCTCGCCGTAGATCACGTTGCAGTCGGGGTCGAAGGTCAAGCTCTGGCGGCGGTAGTTGCGAAAGCCGGAAAGGCTCAGCTCATTGATCCGCATACGCTACGGTCAGCTTCTTGCCGCCGAAGTCCACAGTGTCGCCGGGGCGGAGCTTCTTGCCCCGCTGGGTGCAGACCTCGCCATTGACGGTGACGGCACCCTCCTGGATCAGCACCTTGGCCTCGCCGCCGGTATATACCAGCCCGGAGAGCTTGAGAAGATCCTGTAATTTGATGAATTCTGTGGTGATGTTAATGGTTTCCATAATGTGTTCCTTATTTGATGGATTGATAAAGGGAGTATTCCGTGCCTCCGGGCACGGGACACTTTTGGCCTCGACCCCAAAAGTGTCCAAAAGGCCCGCTTAAACCTGCGGTTTAAGAATCCGCGCACGCTATACATTGTTTTTAATTTGCTGCCTTATACCACGCGCTTACAGAACACGTTTGATATCGTAACGTATGACGCATCGACTTTCTTCTTACGCCGCTGCCGCTCATGCGTTGCAACGGGAGAAGTTGAATCGTTGTACGCGGCAGCCTGAGGTCAGGCTGCCCTACGAAAAGTTTCGATACCCGTCCGTAGGGCGGGGTGACCTCACCCCGCCGCACGGTAAACGCATACGGTATTCCGGCGTAAAATTCAGCGGCAGCGGCGCTGAAGCAGAGGCGATCCTTTTAACCAAACGAAAAAGGAAACTTCGCGTGAACGTGCGGCAGGAACTTACAATTTGAAACAAGGTATAGCGCGCAAGGAAGTGAAGAAACCATTGGTTTCTTCCGGCTCTTTTGTCCACTTTTCCAGCTGCTGGGAAAAGTGGGTCGCCGAAGGCCGTCCTTCGCGCCCGCAGGCGCGAAATCTCCCTTTTACTGCGCCTTCAAACGTACCGGCAGCACCATGTAAAGGAAGCTGTCGCTGCCGTCGGTGGGGGTGATCACACAGGGGGAGATATTGGTATTCAGCGCCATGCGCACGGTGTCCGCCGGCGCATACCGCAGCGCCTCCATAAGGTAGCGGTTGTTGAAGCCGATCTCCAGCTCATTGCCGTCGCCGCTGGCGGGACAAATATCCTTGGCCTCGCCATTGCTGGTGCGGGCGCTGAGATAAATCCGATCCTTATCAAACACACAGCGGACAGGGCTTTTCAGCTTTTCGCTGATCACCACCGACACACGGTCAAGGCTCTGCAGAAGGGCGCTGTTCTCCACGTCCACCAGAATGGGGTTGTTCTTGGGAATGGCATTCTTGTAATCCAGAAAATCACCCTCAAGACGGCGGCAGATCAGCTGGGTCTCCCCCGCCGCAAACATCAGGTGACGGTTACCGCAGGTGATGTGGATCATATCGTCCGTATCGCCGCAGATATTTTCCACTTCCTTCAGCGCACTGCCCGGCGCCACAAAGCTGAAAGCACCGCCGTCCATATTCTCCAGCGGCTCATGCCGCAGCGCCAGGCGGAAGCCGTCCACCGACACCATAGTCAGACCGCTGTCGTCGATCTCAAAGAGAGAACCGGTATGGACGGGACGGCTTTCGTTGGTGGACACAGCGAACGCCGTCTGGCCGATCATGGCCTTCAGCGTCTTTTGCTGCAACGCCACACCGCACTGCCGTTCCACCGAGGGAAGCTCGGGGTAGTCATCGGCAGACAGGCCCAGAATATCAAAGCTGGCGTCGCCGCAGCTGAGATGTACCATCAGCTTTTCATCCACGGACAGCACGATCATGTCATCGGGCATCCGGCGGATGATGTCGCCGAACAGCCGGGCGTTCAGCACGATGCGGCCGGTCTCGCTCACGTCGGCCTCGATGCTGGTACGGATGCCGGTCTGGGTGTTATAGCCGGACAGGGTGAGCCGCTCGCCGCCTTCCAGCAGCAGGCCCTCCAGCGCCGGAATGGAGCTTTTTGCCGAAACGGCGCGGCTGGCGGTGGCTGCCGCGTTTTGCAGCAGCGCTTTTTCGCAGGAGAATTTCAGCATAGACGATCCTTTCCTGTCGTTTGCTCCCGAAAAAATATAGGAATATTTTTCGAAAACACAACATAAACTAATCTTTTTATTCGTAGTATTCTCAGTAGTAAATAAAACTGTGGAAAACCCTCTTTTTCCTTTATTTTCCGCTATTTCTTTTCCACGGGACATGGTGGGAAAAGGCGAACGGTTTCCACAGCTTTTCAGGACAAGCTGCTTTTCCACAAGATTTCCACGTGAATTCCACGGGAAATGTTGAAATCTGCCTCGCAGAGTTTGCGCCACGCACGGCGCAAATAAATTAAATTATTTTTCTGACGACATGTGCGTCAGAAAAATTCTTCTCGGTCAGCAAGTGTGCCCAACGGGCGCGCGCAGTCGGCCGCAATCCCTTTTGGCAATGAAATCAAAGATTTCATGCCAGTTTTTTCATTGCTTCGCGTTGATGTTCGTCGTGATCTCCTTCACCGTCTCGGCAAAGGCGGTGTCCGACCGCATCTGAGCCTCGACCTTGTCCAGGCTGTGCAGCACTGTAGTGTGGTCGCGGCCGCCGAAGGATTTGCCGATGTCCTTCAGGGACATATTGGTCATCCGGCGGATCAGATACATGGCGATCTGACGGGCGTTCACCACGTCGCGGCCGCGGCTCTGCCCCTGCAGGGTCTCCGGCTCCAGCTCGAAATATTTGGCGATATATTCGATGATAGCCTCCGGCGTGGGAATATATTCGTTGCTGTTCTTTACCACGTCCTCCAGCGCCTTCATGATGGCCTCTTCGTCCATAACGCCCATCAGGTCGCTGTACGCCAGGATCTTGTTCAGCACGCCCTCGATCTGCCGGACGTTGGCGGTGATATTCTCGGCGATCATATTGGTGATCCGATCCGGCAGATTGATGCCCAGCAGCGCCGCCTTGTTGCGGATGATGGCCAATCGCGTCTCATAATCCGGCGGCTCGACGTCCACCATCAGTCCCCACTCGAACCGTGTCCGCAGACGATCCTCCAGTTGGGTCATCTCCTTGGGCGGCCGGTCTGAGGTCAGCACGATCTGACGGCCCGATTCATACAGAGCGTTGAAGGTGTGGAAGAATTCCTCCTGCGTCTGCTTCTTACCGGCGATGAACTGGATATCATCCACCAGCAGCAGGTTCTCGCTCTGATATTTCTCGCGGAATTCGGAGGTGGTGCCGCCGCGGATGGCCTCGATCAGGTCGTTGGTAAAATCCACGCCCTTTACCAGCACCATGCTGCTCTCGGGCCGCAGGCGCTTGGTCTGCCGGGCGATGGCGTGAAGTAGATGGGTCTTGCCCAGTCCGCTGTCGCCATAGATGAACAGCGGATTGAAGGAGCCGGCGGGCTTCTCCGCCACGCTGCGGGCGGCGGCGTAGGCCATCTTGTTCTGCGGGCCCACCACATATGTCTCAAAGGTGAACGCCTCGCTGTCGGCCAGTGTATCGGGATGATCCGGCCTGACCCCGTGATAGGCGGACAGCTGTTCGTCATCCAGCAGCTTCACCTCAAGATCGGAGGAAAAGATATCCCGCAGCGCCTCCTTGATCTGGGGCGTAAAGCGTTTTTCAATGGTGCTCTTTTTGAATACGTTCCCACAATGCAGAACCAGGGCCGAATCCTCCATGGTGACCACGGTCACCTCATCGAACCAGGTATTGATGGTGGTATCGGAAAGCTGTTTTTTCAGCCGGTCAAGCACTGTTTTCCATACATCGGACAGTGAATTCATCCCTGTACTCCCTTCCCGTTTGCGCATATTTATCTCACCATAATTATACCAGAAAGTAATGAAAAAGTAAAGCAATACTTATTCTAATTAAACGCGCGAAGAGAAAAGAGCGGACATGCGTCCGCTCTTTTCAATGAAATACGATTTTATCCTAATAAGCTCTCTTCTCCGCCGCTGTTGGTGCCGTGCTCCGGGATCTTGGCGATCAGCGTCCGGTACAGCCGCCGGAAGAAGGCCAGCGTCACGAACAGTGATGCCACCTCTGCCAGGGGGAAGCACCACCATACCAGGTCGTCGTTGCCGATGCTCTGGCCGTACCGGGCCAGCACATAGGCCAGCGGGATCAGGAACACCAACTGCCGCACGATGGAGGTGATCATGGAGTACAGGGATTTGCCCAGCGCCTGGAAGGAGCCGCCCAGGGCGATGCAGGCTCCGGCGATCCAGAAGCTGAGGGAGATGATCCGCAGGGCGGGGATGCCCACCGTCAGCATGGTGTCGGTGGCGTCGAAGATCTTCAGCAGTGTGCCGGGGATGGCCAGGAACAGCGCCATGCCCGCCAGCATGATGATGGAGGCATAGATGGCGCTGCGCTTGACGGCCTCTACCATACGGGCCCGGTTCTGTGCGCCGTAGTTATAGGCGATGATGGGCACCACGCCGTTGTTCAGGCCGAACACCGGCATGAAGATGAAGGAATTCAGCTTGAAGTAGATGCCGAAGGCGGTGGCCGCCGTTTCGTGGGCGGAGTGATAGGTGATAAGGATCTTGTTCATCAGGAAGGTCATGACGGAGCCGATGGCCATCATGATGACGCTGGGCAGGCCGATGGCATAGATGCTGCCGATCAGCCGCCAGTCGGGCCGGAAGCCCCTGATGTGCAGAGAAATGTCCTTGTTCTTCTTTACATTGAAATACACCGCCAGCGACATGCCGCAGATCTGGCCGATGACCGTGGCGATGGCCGCGCCTGCCACACCCATGTCGAACACGAAGATGAACACCGGGTCCAGGATGATGTTGATGATGGCGCCCAGACCTTGGGTGTACATGCTCAGCAGGGAGCGGCCCGTGCCCTGCAGCAGGCGCTCCAGCATGATCTGGCCGAACAGGGCAAAGGAGCAGCCCATGACGATGTGGAGGTACTGCTCACCCATGGCGATGATCTCCTCCACCTGGGTCTGGGAGCGGAGGAACGCTCCGGCGCAGGTTAACCCCAGCACGCAGCTAAGGGCAAAACCTACGAACGCCAGAAACAGGCCGTTCACCGCCACACGGTCTGCCCGCTCCTGTTCACCTGCGCCCAACGCGCGGCCCATCAGAGCGTTGACGCCCACCGCCGTACCGGCGCCCAGTGCGATCATCAGGTTCTGGGCCGGGAAGGCCAGGGACACGGCGGTCAGCGATGCCTCGCTGACCCAGCTGACAAACACGCTGTCCACGATATTGTACAGGGCCTGCACCAGCATGGAGGCGATGATGGGAAGGGACATATTCCAGATGAGCTTGGAAATGGGCATGACGCCCAGCTTGTTTTCTGCTGCCATGATAGGGTTCCTTTCTGTTCCGTGAAATGCTCAGTAAATTATTATGATACTACGGGGCAGGAAGAAATGCAATATGCAGGGGTGTTGTATTTTACCTTTCGTAGGGGCGACCCTTGCGGTCGCCCGGAAACGCGATATAAACGGCGGACGACCGCAAGGGTCGCCCCTACGCACCGTATCCCATTACAGCCCCTTTACTTGTTCCCATCTTTCGACAGACACACAATATTTAGTTGTTGACAAACGTTACTGTTTTTCTGTATAATATCAGTTGCGCGTTTGCGCATTTTTCCAAGTCGACTGCGGCGGACTTGCGTCCGCTGTCGAGTACGCGCCGCCATGCAAGCATGAGCGGAGGCGATATTTTGAAGATGGAGGTGTCATGCAATGTTCCGTACCTATCAGCCCAAGAAGCGCCAGCGCTCCAAGGTGCACGGCTTCCGTAAGAGAATGGCTACCAGCAATGGCCGCAAGGTTCTCGCCCGCCGCCGCGCCAAGGGCCGTGCCCGCCTGACCCACTGAGGAAGGCGGAAAGTGCACCCCAAACAAGCTTAAATAAGCCAGGGACGGTGGAAGGGAAAACTGCCGTCCCTGTTGGTATTTGCATTTTTGAAAATGCGGGGAATGTGAGCCGTGATATACGGCGGGGTGTGGTCACCCCGCCCTACGCACCATGTATCGAAGCATTTTGTAGGGCGCGATGACCACATCGCGCCGCATGATTCTGCTTTCACCACAAAGGAGAAACCATGAAGGCTGCCGTGACCGTAAAAGAGAATTATGTGTTCCGGCGCATTTACCGAAAGGGGAAGTCCAGCGTCCAGCCCTGTCTTGTGGTCTATTGCCAGAAGAATAAGCAGGGCCGCACCCGCCTGGGCGTCACCGTCAGCACCAAGCTGGGCAAGGCCGTGGTGCGCAACCGCGTCCGCCGCCAGCTGCGTGAAATGTACCGCCTGCACCTTCCTCAGATGAAGAAGGGCTATGACGTGATCCTGGTGGGCCGCGTCAAGGCTGTCCACACCCCCTACGCCAGAATGGACAGGCAGTATGCCCGCGCGCTGGAGGCGCTGGGCCTGGTGGAGACGGAGGCATGAAGCGTGCGCTTCTGAAGGCCATCCGTTTTTATCAGACGGCTGTCTCTCCCCTGTTTCCACCCCGGTGCCGCTTTATCCCCACCTGCTCCCAGTACGCGCTGGAGGCGGTGGAAAAGTACGGCGCGTGGAAGGGAGGCTGGCTGGCGTTCCGCCGTTTTCTCCGGTGCCATCCGTTCCACAAGGGCGGGTGGTACGACCCCGTGCCATGAACCGAACCGTTTGAGGTGTTTTCCCACGATTTTCCACATCCGCAACACAAGTAAACGACCTACGGAGGAAAAACAATGTTTGCACAAATCGGATATTATATCTGTGTGCCTTTCGCATGGCTGACGAGAATGTTCTACAGCCTGACCGGCTCCTACGGCGTGGCCCTGATCCTCTTCACCCTGGTGGTGAAGCTGGTGATCCTGCCCTTCCAGATGAAGAGCAAGAAGAGCATGCTGCGTATGAACCGGATGCAGGGCAAGATCAAGGATATCCAGACCCGCTTCGCCAATAACAAGGAGCGGCAGCAGCAGGAGATGGCCGACCTGTACGCCAAGGAAGGCGTCAACCCCATGTCCGGCTGCCTGTGGTCCTTCCTGCCCTTCCCCATCCTGATCGCCCTGTACTACATTATCCGTACCCCCCTGCGGTTCTTCATGAACCTGTCCAACGACGTGATCGCCGAGATCACCACCCTGGCTACCTCTCTGGGCTATACCGCGCCCGCCAGCAACAACGCCTATGAGCAGATCTATCTGACCGACTTCATCCATGAGCACTGGGCCGACTTCGCCGGCAAGTTCGACGGTCTGATCGATCTGGACTATAACTTCCTGGGCGTGGATCTGGCCAGCCAGCCCTCTCAGGTCATGAGCCAGTTCCCCGGTGGCGGCTGGGCGGTATGGGGCCTGCTGATCATGCCCTTCATCGCCGCTGGTCTGCAGTTGCTGATGAGCATGGTCTCCATGAAGGCCAGCTCCAATACCATGAACAGCCAGAGCAAGATGATGATGTACCTGTTCCCCCTGATGACGGTGTGGATGGGCTTCATGTTCCCTGCCGCTCTGTGCGTGTACTGGATCGCCAACGCCGCCTTCTCCGCCATTCAGGAGCTGTTCCTCAACAAGTACTTCAGCAAGAAGCTGGATGAGGAGGAGACCGAGAAGGAGCGGGAGAAGCGGGAAAAGCGCGCCGCCAAGATGCAGGCCGCCCGCGAGAACTATAACCGCCAGCTGGAGCAGGCCAACGCCGCCAAAAAGCCCCAGCAGGGCAGCAAGAAGAAGCAGCCCAAGGAGGAACTCAAGGAAAAGCGCGCCTCCACCACCGAGGCAGGCCGTGTGGGCAACCGTCCCTACGCCCGCGGACGCGCGTACAGCGAAAAGCATTACGACGAATAAGGAGTTTTGTCTATGAGTTATATCGATGTAACAGGCAAGACCGAGGAAGAGGCCATCCAGAACGCCCTTGCCCAGCTGGGCATGGATCGTGACGATGTGTCCGTGGAGATCCTGGAGCGGGCCAAGAGCGGCTTCCTGGGCATGGGCGCCAAGCCCGCCCGCGTCCGCGTGACCTATGGCCCCGACGAGGCTCCCATGGAGGAGGTCGCCGTACCCGTCAAGCCTGCTGTCGTTGAAAAGCCCGAGAAAAAGGAAGAACCCCAGCCCAAACCGCAGCAGCCCAAACAGCCCCGTCCCCAGCAGTCCAGACCCCAGCAGCCCAAGCAGGCCAAGCCTCAGCCCAAGCGTGAGGAGAAGGCCGCCCCTGTGGAAAAGCCCGCCACTCCCGCCGTGGAGCTGCCGGAGTGCAACGACGACAACGCCGTGCGCATCACCGCGTTCCTGACCGGCCTGCTGGAGCATATGGACAGCCCCGCCGCCGTGAAGGTGTACGAGGAGGAGAAGGGCCGCTATAAGGTCATTCTGGAGGGCCAGAAGCTGGGCGCGCTGATCGGTCGCCGGGGCGAGACCCTGGACGCCATCCAGCAGTTGACCAACTACGCCGTCAACAGCGGCAGCGAGAAGCGCATCCGCGTCCATGTGGACGCCGAGAACTACCGCGCCCGCCGCGAAGCCAGCCTGGAGAGCCTGGCCATGAAGGTGGCCGGCAAGGTGAAGAAGTACCGCCGCAGTGTCACGCTGGAGGCCATGAATGCCTACGAGCGCCATGTGATCCACGCCGCCCTGCAGGACGTGAAGGGTGTCACCACCTATTCCGTGGGCACCGAGCCCAACCGCCGCGTGGTCGTCGCCTACGACCGGGGCGAGAACAACTGAAGCAAAAAGGACACCTCCGCCGGAGGTGTTCTTTTTTGCTTGTGATAGGTTTTCGATAGGTCAGTTTTCCTCCCGCCAACGGCGGAAGCTACTGTCCGCACCTTGTTATTTTCGCTATCCTGTGGTATGCTTGGGGCGTAGGGGCGCATTCCGCCCCACAGGAGGAACCTATGAAACATATGACATTCCGGGAGCGGCGCTATCGCCGCGCCCATCTGGACTGCGTGCGCCACATTACACTGGATCCCAAAGGCCCCGGCGTAGTGCGCATCCACATGATCCCGCCCAGGGACGAAACGCCGGACGCGCCGTTTCTGCTGCTGCTCAACGGTGCGTCGCTGGTACCGCTGAATCTCAGCTGGGCCATCATGCTGGCCAATCTGATGGATCAGCTCCAGGCCTACGAGGGGCAGGAGCTGGAGGAGCGCCAGTGGGAGGCCCTGCTGACGGCGGCGGTGGAGGAGACCCACCGCACCTACCCCCGCACCAGACGGCAGACGCTTGCCGCCGACATGCACCTGATGCTGACCAGCCTGATCGCCATCGCCCAGGGCCGTGAGCCGGAGGCGGAGGTGGCGCTGCTGTCCCTGGCGGACTACGCGCCGGAGATGACCGCGCCCCACCGGATGGATCTGATGGTCAGCGCCATGGAAAAGGACGGCGCGTGGCACTGCAACCAGAAGTGCCTGCACTGCTACGCCGCGGGCCAGCCCATGGGCGAAACGCCGGAGTTATCCACCGATCAGTGGATAACTGTTCTGGACACCCTGCGCAGGGCCAACATCCCCCAGGTGACCTTCACCGGCGGCGAGCCGACGCTGCGGAGCGATCTGGTGGAGCTGGTACGGGCGGCGGAGTGGTTTGTCACCCGCCTGAACACCAACGGCCGCCTATTGACGCCGGAGCTGTGCGCCGGGCTCTATGACGCCAGCCTGGACAGCGTCCAGGTGACCCTGTACAGCGCCGAGGGCAACATCCACAACCAGCTGGTGGGCGTCAACGGCTTTAACGACACGGTGCAGGGTATCCGCCATGCGGTGGAGGCGGGGCTCATCGTGTCGGTGAATACGCCCCTGTGCTCCCTCAATACCCACTATGCCGACACGCTGCGCTTTGCCCACAGTCTGGGCGTGCGATACGCCACCTGCTCCGGGCTGATCCCCTCCGGCAACGCCTGCGGGCAGGAGAGCCGGGCCACCGCTCTGACCCCCGACGAGCTGACGGACATCCTCCGCCAAGCGGTGGACACGGCCCGTGAGCTGGGCATGGAGCTGGACTTTACCTCCCCCGGCTGGCTGGATGAGGAGACGCTGCGTGAGCTGGGCCTGAACCTGATTCCGAGCTGCGGTGCGTGCCTCTCCAACATGGCGGTAACGCCGGACGGCAAGGTGGTGCCCTGCCAGAGCTGGCTGTCCGACGCGCCGCTGGGCGACCTGCTCCACGACGACTGGAAGGATATCTGGAACGATCCCCGCTGCGCCGCCATCCGGGCGGAGAGCGTGAAGATGGATCACCTCTGCCAGCTGCGGGGAAAGGAGGCAGCGGAATGAAAAAGCTTCTTACGCTGCTGCTGGGCCTGGGCCTCGCCCTGTGCCTCAGCGTCGTCGCCTGGGCGGACTACGACTACATCGACCGCTACGACGTCACCGTCACCCCCAATACCGACGACGGCAGCCTGAACATGACCGTCTCCCTGGAGTGGACGGCCCTGGAGTCCCTGCCCTACGGCCAGGAGCTGAAGATCGGCATCCCCAACGGCTCCATCCGGGAGGAAACGGCCCTTACCGACAATATTGAGCGGCTGGAATACGACAACAGCTACATGTACGTCTACCTGGACCGGGCCTATGACGACGGCGAGACCTTCACCTTTGCCTATTCCTGGGTGCAGGAGTTCATGTATGCGCTGGACGGCGGCGCGGTGTCCTATGACTATACCCCCGGCTGGTTCGACGAGGCAAAGATCGGCGAGATGACCCTGACCTGGAACGATCCCGCCGGCGTCACCGGTGATTTCGGCAGCACGTCCAACGCCGTGGGCGACGTGACCGTCACCGATACCGGCATGGTGATCTCGGCCCGGGACATGGGCTACGGCGAGACCATGAACATCGCGGTGCGCTATGCCGACTGGCCCACCGTGCTGGATTAGGCGTACAGCATCGACAACATGCCCGCCGACTATAACGGCGGCTACTATGACGATTACGACGATGCTTACGGCTACGACGACGGCAGCGGCCTTCTCGTGGTGCTGGCTGTTTTCGTGGTGATCATCTTCCTGGTGGTCCTCTGGGCCAGCAGCGGCGACGGCTACCGGGGCGGCTTCGGCACGCATTATGTGTTCGTCAACCACCTGTGGTATCCCGCCGGGCCTGACGGCAGGCCCCGTCCCGGCAGCGTGGGAACGCCCCACCGGCCCAAGCCGCCCACCAACAATCGCGGCGGCGGTGGCTTCGGCGGCGGCAGCCGTGGCGGTGGATTTGGCGGAGGCGGCTTCGGCGGCGGAGGCCATTGCGCCTGCGCCAGCAGCTGCGCCTGTGCGTGCGCCTGTGCCTGTGCCGGCGGCGGCCGTGCCGGATGCAGCGCCAAGAATCTCTACGGCGCCGTGAAGCTGAGCCGTGAGGTGACAGAGCGGCTGCAATGATTTTTTAGGGGAGGGGCAAAGCCTCTCCCCTACATCTTTTCGCACCCCGGTGCGACCAACTTTTACAGCTAAGGGGAAAAGCAGGTCGCCGAAGGCCGTTCTCACGTTTGAAGGTGCAAAACTCTTCTAAACAGACAAAAAGAGACAGCGCGCAGCGCTGTCTCTTTTTAGTCGTTGACATCATAAAAAATACGTTCGCCTTCTTCAGCCAGGCCCAGCAGGTCGCGGGCCAAGGCTTTGATAAAGCTCTCGTCGCCCTTTTTCTCCAGGTCGGAACGGAGGGCGTCATTCTCCTGCTGCTGCTGAGTCAGCTGCTGAGTCAAAGCGGCCTCCTCCTGCCGGGCGACCTTCAGCTGGCTATAGACCTTAATGATCTGGATGCCCAGCACCGCAGTCAGCACCACGATCACCAACAGCACCATGGTGTTGGGGCGTCTCTTCGCCCGCTTGCGCTTTTTTTCCTGTGCCACGACGCTGCCTCCCCTCTGCTGCGGCGGTTTTTCTTTGGGATGATGAGACTTCCACTCATCCACTTTTATTGTAGCGCACTTTGCGCAAAAAGAAAAGCCTTTTTTGACTGCTGCCGCCCATTTTTTTATCAACCGTCCCAAAAGGGCAAAGGGTGACCATAGCAGACGGCCCGTCTCTCGCAGAGCGGCGACCCAAAAATCCCACACAGGACGCAGCAGCGGTGACAACAGCCAGAACCACAGTATCGCCCCCAGCAGCATGCCGGTGAGCATGTAGAGGCGCAATTCACCGCCGCCCACCACAAGGGCCAGCCACAGCAGCCCGACACCCAGCAGCGCGGCGAACAGGGCGTCCAGCAGATGGGTCAGCCGCCGGTCATGGCGATCCAGAAACCGGGCGGAGCGCAGCACATCATATACCAGGCCGCCTGCCGCCCCAAGGGCCATCGACGCGCCCAGCTGCTGCAGCTGGGCGGAGATATAGTTTTCCATCAGGCGAACAGCCGGCTGAACAGACCGCCGCCACGGCTGGGCTGATCCTCCTCATAGTTGATGCCGTCGATGCGGCCGTCCACATGCAGCTCCCCACCGTCCAGGCTCAGCTTGCCGATGTGCAGCGCCTCGCCAGTGACCACCAGTGTTCCGGCGCAGGTGGACATGACGATACAGCTCTCGTCGAACCGCTCCACGTCCTCTACACCGGACACGGTCAGCTTCTCCCGGCCCTCCAGCGTCAGCCGGTGGTACAGGCCCGGGTTATTGTTGGTCTCATATGCCAAAAGAAACACCCTCTCCTACAAAGCGTTACTGCATTGTATGAGAGGGTGCGGTATTTTATAACGTCTTGTCCGTGGTTTCCCGGTACATGGCAGCGGCGTCGGCCTTGCCCACATTGTCGGCCACCGACAGCACCTCCACCGACAGGGCCTTCTGGCCGAAGCGGATGGTGATCACGTCACCCACCTTCACGTCGTAGGAGGCACGGGCCACCCGTCCGTTGACGGTGACCCGTTCGTTGTCGCAGGCTTCGTTGGCCACGGTGCGCCGCTTGATCAGGCGGCTGACCTTCAGGTATTTATCCAGTCTCATGGTGTGTCCTCCTTGGGGATAAAAAGAAAAGCGGCAGCGCCGCTTTTCCTTTTCAATAAACAATGGCCTCGCAGAGTTCGCGCCCGCAGGCGCGAAAAATTGCGATCATTTTTCGCCGCGACATGTGCGTGGCGAAAAATACAACTCGCCCCGCCAGTGCCAAAGGCGCGCAGCGGGGTGCAAGCCTTTTGGCAACAAAATCGCAGATTTTGTGCCAGGTTTTTTTACTTGATAGCGTCCTTCAGCGCCTTGCCGGCCTTGAAAGTGGGAATCTTGGCGGCGGCGATGGTGACGGGCTCCTTGGTGCGGGGATTCAGGCCGGTACGCTCGGCACGATGCTTTACCTCGAAAGAGCCGAAACCTACCAGCTGCACCTTCTCCTCGGTCTTCAGACCCTCGGTGATGGCGGACAGAGTGGCGTTGACAGCGGCCTCGGCGGCCTTCTTGGACAGACCGGCCTTCTCGGCGACGGCATTGATCAGTTCGGTTTTATTCATGGGTATTTCCTCCTAAATTTTTTTCATTGGTAGAACCATATCCTAAAACGAAGCGTATCCGCATTAAGAACAGAGAAAGGGCCTTTCCAAGAAAGGCGCAATAGAAAATTTACCATATTTGCCGCTTCTTTGCAAGCCTTTTTACACAGAAAAGGCAAAAAAATCACCGCAGATGCAGGCGCTGGGCCCATTTTTCACCCTTTTTGAAGTGGCGCAGATCGTCGGCAGTCACCGCGCCCAGGGCAAGGGCCAGGATCACATACACCGCCGCCGCCGCGGCAATGGCGGCCATGGCTGCCAGATTTTGGGAGGTATGGGCGACCAGCAGTCCGTAGGCGGAGCGGGCGGCCAGCGCCATCACGGCGGTGCACAGGCCCGGCCGCCACAGGCAGCGGAAGAAGTCCACCTGCCCCTTCATGCAGCGGTGGACGGCGATCATGTTCAGCACCACGATCAGGGCGTAGCTGTACAGCGTGCCCACCGGTGCGCCGCGGATGCCCATATCGGGATTGCCCACCATCAGATAGTTGGTGATGATCTTCAGCACGCCGCCGGCCAGCAGCGTCCAGATGGGGACGCTCTCCCTGCCGTTGGCCTGCAGAATGCCGTTGGTCACCACCATCAGGCACACGAAGATGCTGGCAATGCCCAGCACCGTCAGGTGATAGGCGGCGGCCTGGGCGGTTTCCGGTACGGCGGGATAGAGAAGCTGCAGGATCGGCCCGGCCAGCACGCTGAGCCCCGCGCCCATGGGGAAGGCCAGCAGCGCCGTGATCCGCAGGGCCGAGGCGGTGAGCCGGGCCGCCGTGCCCTCGTCATGCCGGGCCTTTGCCTGGGTGATGGCGGGGATCAGGGACACCGACAGGGGATAGATAAACGACGGCGGCAGTACGAACAGCGTCATGCCGAAGGTGTACTGGCCGTACAGTTCCGCGGCGGCCTTCGCGGAAAGGCCCAGGCGGGATTGCAGTGTGCCCAGCACCAGGGATTGATCCAGCAGGGTCATCAGGCTCATGGCCCCGCCCGCCACGGTGATGGGGACGCCGATCTTCAGAAGTTGTCGCATGGTCTCCCCTGCCGGCTCCACAGCGCCGCCATGCTGGCGGGGGCAGCGGTGCAGCGCCCACAGCAGAAACAGCAGTCCCAGCGCCGTGCCGCAGGTGACGCCCGCGATGGCACCGGCAGCGCCGGTCTCCGGCGCGGCGCCGCTGCGGAGCAGAAAGAAGCACAGTCCCAATCCCACCACCAGCTTGCAGGCGGATTCGATGACCTGGCTGACGGCGGTAGGGGTCATGTCGCCCAGCCCCTGGGTATAGCCCCGGATGGCGGAGGTCAGACACACGCACAGCACCGACGGGGCCAGCACCCGGATGGCGGCAGCCGCCATGGGATCGTGGAGGGCGTTCGCCATGGCCTCCGGCAGGCAGAACATCAGCGCCGAGAACAGCAGTCCCACGGCGCTCAGCAGCGCCAGCGCGCAGCGGAACACCTGCCGGGCCTGATCGTGGCGGCCCAGTGTCTCCGCGCGTGCCACCAGCCGTGAGGCGGCCAGGGGCAGTCCCGCCGTAGACAGCATCAGCAGCAGGTTATAGACGTTATACGCGGCGTAAAAGTGGGCCATGCCCTGGCTGTCCAGCAGGTTGCCCAGCGGGATCTTGTACAGAGCGCCCAGCACCTTGGTGACGGCCACCGCGCCCGCCAGAATGGCCGCGCCGCTCAAAAAGCTCTGATTACGCTGCAAGCTGTCACCTCCTTGTTTTGGATAAGAACATGCGCAATATTTTGTGGGGTGCGGGGCATCCCCGACGCCCCGCGCGGTGAACCGACGGGTACGGCGGTTGGTGCGTAGGGGAGGGGTTCTACCCCTCCCGCTCGGTTTACGATGGCGTTTCCGTTGAACGGCGGGCGGGGTAGAACCCCTCCCCTACGCTCGGAATGACAGAAACTCCCTTACTTCCCCAAATTCTCCAGCATCTCCCGGTGGAACGCGGCGAACTTCTCCAGATCTGCCGCCACCTGCTCCTGGCGCTGGATGTACTCGGTGGGGTACTTGGGGTGGAAGACCCGGTCGATGCGGTCGTCCCGGCGGATATCCACCATCTTGGTGGAGCCGCCCGCGCCCAGGGACAGGATGCTGTGCAGCTCCTCCATGATGTAAATATTATACAGTCCCTCCGCGCCGGATATGCACCATCCCACATTTTCAAAGCTGCCGGACATGTACTTCTGGCGATAGAGGTAGTAGGGGGCGAAGCCCACCGCCCGCAGGGTGGGGTCGGCGTAGTCCAGCATCTCCGCCACCGCCTCCGCCGAGGGGATGGGGCTGCCCTCCAGCGTCAGGCGGCTGCCCTTTTTCAGGGCCAGCGTGTGGACGGTGATGTTGTCCGCGCCGCTTTTGATGCACTGATCCAGCGTTTTCCGGAAGCCCTCCGGCGTGTCGGCGGGCAGGCCCGCGATGAGATCCATGTTCACATGGGGAAAGCCCATAGAGGTGGCCAGCTCCATGGCGGCCAGAATGTCCGCCGCCGAGTGCCTGCGGCCGATGGCCTGCAGCACCTTGTCGTCCAGCGACTGGGGGTTGACGCTGATGCGGTCGGCCCCGTGGTCAAGGAGTACCTGTAATTTCTCCCGGTCGATGGTGTCGGGGCGGCCTGCCTCGATGCAGTACTCCACCGCATGGCTCATGTCGAAGCTGCGGTTTAGGTGGGTCAGCAGATGATCCATCTGTTTGGCGGACAGCGTGGTGGGCGTGCCGCCGCCCATGTAGAAGGACTTGATGCGCAGTCCCGTGTCCTCTACCATCCGGGCCGCCAGCGTGATCTCCCGCTCCAGCGCCTCCAGATACGGCTCCATCAGCTTGAAGGAGCGCTCCACCGCCTGAGAGACGAAGCTGCAATAGGCGCAGCGCGTGGGGCAGAAGGGGATGCCGATGTACAGGGAGATGTCGTTGGGCTCCAGCGCCTCCTTGGCGGCGATGCCCGCCTGGGCCGCCTCGATGCACATGCGGCGGCGGGGCGCGGACACCTGATAGGTGCGATCCAGCTCACGGTCGGCCTGCCGGGGCGTCATGCCGCCGCGCAGCAGCCGGGCCGCCAGCTTGGCGGGCCGCACGCCGGTCAGGCTGCCCCACGCAGGGACGCGGCCCAGGATCTCCACCGACGCCTTGAAAAAGCTCATTTTCAGCGCCCGCTGCCGCAGTCCCTCCTGCTGATAGGGGGTCAGTGCGGGGTCGATGCGCGCGCGGGAAAGACCGCGGCCCTCCCGTCCCTGATACCGGATACGGGTGGTCGCGGTGGTGTAGGTATTTCCCTCGGATAGCTTCACCCAGGCGCAGCTTGCCTCCTCCGCCTCCGGATCGTAGACCGGACGCTCGTTGGGGAAGAAGGCCAGCAGATCCTGCTCGATGGCGTAGCGGTCGTTATGGCCGGTAAAGATCAGCTTCATACGTTCATGCCCTGCTTCATATAGGGGTTGTACTTCCGCTCATAGTCCATGTCGGTGGCGGAATCGTGGCCGGGATAGACGGTGTACTGACCCTCCAGCCTGCCCAGCCGGGCCAGAGACTTCAGCATGGCCCGGTAGTCGCCGCCGGGGAAGTCGCACCGGCCGCAGCTGCCCCGGAACAGGGTGTCTCCGGCAAAGATCACGCCCTGTCCCTCCAGCAGCAGGCAGACGGAGCCCTGGGAATGGCCGGGGGTCTCCAGCACATCCAGCGTCAGGCCGCCTACCGTCAGCTTGTCGCCCTCCTGATAGTACCGCTGGTTTTTCTCGCCCAGCCGGTGGAACAGAAGGTCGCCGCCGCTGCTGTCGGTCACGTCGCCCTGGTGGATATAGACCGGCAGCTCCGGCCAGGTCTCCAGCAGGCCCGCCACGCCGGTGCAGTGGTCAAAGTGGCCGTGGGTCAGCAGGATCATGACGGGGGTACAGCCGCTGGAGGCGATCATGGCCTCGATGCGCTTGGACTCGTCGCCGGGGTCGATGACGGCGCAGACCTTGGCCTCCTCGTCGCAGAGGATGTAGCAGTTGGTCATGATGGGGCCCACCATCAGAGAGAGTACCTTCATCCGTGCGCCCTCCTTACAGCTGGTCGGTGTCCACCACCAGCGTCAGCGGGCCGTCGTTCAGGCTGTCCACCTGCATA
The DNA here is from genome assembly GCA_934589145.1 of uncultured Oscillospiraceae bacterium. Taxonomy (GTDB): domain Bacteria; phylum Bacillota; class Clostridia; order Oscillospirales; family Oscillospiraceae; genus Vescimonas. The sequence goes on from CAKTNW010000012.1 coordinate 27,820, forward strand.
TAGGCGCCGAACTCGCCGGTCTCGGTGTGGAAGCCCTTGGCGCGGCACAGCTCCACGAACTTCTCGTACAGGGGGATGGCCACCTCGGGCCGCGCGGCGGCCAGAAATTCGGGGCGGCGGCCCTTCTTGCAGTTGCCGTACAGGGTGAACTGGGATACCACCAGCAGCTCGCCCTTCACCTCATCCAGACCCCGGTTCATCTTGCCGTTCTCATCCTCGAAGATGCGAAGGCCCGTCAGCTTGTCCGCCAGCTTGACGGCCTGCGCCTCGGTGTCCTCATGGGTGATGCCCAGCAGGATCAGGAAGCCCTCGCCGATCTGGCCGTGTACTTTTCCGTCGATGGTGACGGAGGCGTGCTTCACGCGGGTCAATACAGCGCGCATAATTTGTTCTCCTTTATACAGATAGTATTCAAAAGCCTCGCAGAGTTCGCGTCCGCAGACGCGAAAAAGTCAAATCATTTTTCCGACGTCGGCACGTTAAGAAAATATGCCGGTGGCATATTTTTAGTGCCGATCTCGGCGGCTATGCCGCCGTAGCATCCAGATGGATTTGCACCGCACTGCCGTTGCGCGCACAGCCGGCCGCAAACCCCATTGGCAATGAAATCGAAGATTTCATGCCAGTCTTTTTTATCCCGCAGGCCGCGTCACCTTCATGACGCCCTGGATCTGCTCCAGACGGCTCATAACGGTTTTCAGCTGCGTGCGGCCCTCCACCTCGATGCCCAGATCCAGCAGGGCGAAGCCGTCCGGCGTGGAGCGGGCGTTCAGGGACAGGACACGGGTCTTGGTGGCCGACAGCACCGTGGACACGTCCACGATCAGGCTGATGCGATCCTTGGCCACCACCTGCAGCATGGTGTGATAGCTCTCGCTGGTCTTGTCGGCCCAGCTTACCCGGATCCAGCGGCCTGCCTCGGCGGGGTTGTCCCGGGAGCGCAGCACGTTGGGACAGTCCGCCCGGTGGACGGACACGCCGTAGCCCCGGGTGATGAAGCCCACGATGTCGTCCCCCGGCACGGGAGAGCAGCACTTGGAGAACTTCACCAGACAGTTGCTGAGGCCCTCCACGATGATGCCGTGCTCACCCTTCCGCTGGGGTACGGCGGGGCGCATCACCTCCGGCTGGCCCGCCACAGGCACCTCCGCCTGCCGCTCGGCCTGATGCTGGTGCAGGATACGCTGGATATCCTCCCGCAGACGGCCGATGACCTTCAGGGCCGTGACGCCGCCGTAGCCGATGGCGGCGTACATGTCGTCCACGGAGTTGAAGCTGAGCTTCTTCAGCACGTTGGGCACGTTTTCGTCGGCCAGCAGCTCCTTCAGGGATACGCCGGTGCGCTTCAGCTCCGACTCAAAGCTCTGGCGGCCGTTGACGATGTTCTCGTCCCGCTTCTCCCGCTTGAACCACTGGCGGATCTTGCTGCGGGCGTTGCTGGAGCGGGCGATCTTAATCCAGTCGCGGCTGGGGCCGTGGGCGCTCTGGCTGGTGGTGACCTCCACTACGTCGCCGTTTTGCAGCCGGTGGTTCAGCGGCACGATGCGGCCGTTGACCTTGGCGGATACCATGTGGTTGCCCACGGCGGAGTGGATGTTATAGGCAAAGTCGATGGGCGTGGCTCCGGCGGGCAGGTTGATCACGTCACCGTTAGGGGTGAACACGAACACCTCGTCGGCAAACATATCCACCTTCAGGGAGTGGATAAAGTCCTCGGCGTCGGCGCCCTCCTGATTCTCCAGCAGGCGGCGCACCCACTCATAGCGGCCCTCGTCGCCGCCGCCCTGGCCGTTCTGCTTGTACTTCCAGTGGGCGGCGATGCCGTACTCCGCCACCTCGTGCATCTCCTTGGTGCGGATCTGCACCTCGAAGGGGATGCCGCTTTCGCCCACCACGGTGGTGTGCAGACTCTGGTACAGGTTGGGCTTTGGCGTGCCGATATAGTCCTTAAAACGCCCCAAAATGGGCTTATAAAGGTCGTGAATGATACCCAGAACGTTATAGCAGTCCGCCACCGTGTCCACGATGACCCGGAAGGCGAACAGGTCGAACACGTCGTCCAGGCTCTTGTTCTGGGTGTACATCTTGCGGTAGATGGAGTAGGGGTGCTTCATGCGGCCGTAGACGGTGGCCTCGATGCCCTCGGCACGGAGGCGCGTCACGATCTGGTCGTGGATGGCGGACATGAAGCCGTCGTACTCCGCCGCCTTCTCATCCAGGGCCTCGGTGATCTCCCGGTAGCCCACGGGATCCAGATATTTCAGGGAGAGATCCTCCAGCTCCCACTTCATCTTCTGCATGCCCAGCCGGTGGGCGATGGGGGCGTAGATCTCCATGGTCTCAAAGGATTTCTGCTTCTGCTTCTCCGGCGTCTGGTACTCCATGGTGCGCATGTTGTGGAGCCGGTCGGAGATCTTGATGAGGATGACCCGGATGTCCTTGCTCATGGCCATCAGCATCTTCCGCAGGTTCTCCATCTGCTCCTCTTCCTTGGAGGTGTAGTGGACGCGGGTCAGCTTGCTGACGCCCTCTACCAGGTCGGCCACCGTGGGAGAGAACAGCTTGGCCAGCTGCTCGTGGGTGGCGGCGGTATCCTCGATGGTGTCGTGCAGCAGCGCCGCCTCGATGGATTCGCTGTCCAGATGCAGCTCCTCCGCCACGATCTGGGCCACCGCCAGGGGGTGGGTGATGAAGGGCGAGCCGTCCTTGCGCAGCTGCGGGCCGTGCAGATCCCGGGCGAACTCATAGGCCTGGCGGATTTGCTGAAAATTGGCGGAGGGGTTGTAGCTGCGGACGGTGTCCTCCAGATGCTGATACATGGCCTCGATATCCACGGTTTTCGTCATTGGGCACCGCCTCCTCCCCGTCCTGCTTCGGCGTCGGTGAGACGCCGTATGTACTCGGAATCCTCCAGCTTGACCTTTTTATCCTTTCCGGCCAGCTGCAGGTCGATATCATCGCCGTGAAGCTCCAGCTGCAGCAGACCCCGCTCCTGGAACACCGCCAGGCAGAAGGCGCTGCGCAGGAAGCTGTCGGTCTTGCCCAGCGCCGCGGACAGCGACCGCAGCAGCGGCAGATATGCCGTGTGCAGCGCACCCTCCGGCGTCATGTGTACCAGCGTCCGCCACACTGCCGCATATTGCTCCCGTGAGGGCAGCATCCGCCGGGCGTTTTTGGCGGAGACTGTCTCGCCGCCGGTGCATTGGGCCAGCAGCGTCAGGCACTCCTGCTCCCGGCTGCTGGCAGAGAGGGAGGGCCGAATGTCCACCATCTGCAGCTGTACGGTGCGGCTGCCCCGGAATTCGTTGACCTGTAAATAGAAGGCCGCGTCCACCCGGTCGCCCTCCTGACAGCCGCAGGCAGCGGTGTTGGTGGAGAAGAAAATGCCGTCGAACTGGGCGCTGCCCTTCCCCAGCCGCAGCTTGAGATGCCGGTTCTGGCCCACGTTCTGCATCCGCAGCAGCGTGGCGCCCATCAGGCAGAACAGGGGCCGCGCGTTGCCGCTGCCGTAGGGCTCCAGCGCCGCCAGCGCCTCTACCTCCTGCAGCGTCACCCGGCCGGGCTGGTGCAGCTCCACGTCGATCTCCAGCGTGGATTCCGGCGCCTTGCCCACCCAGTATTCGGCGGCGTATTGGTTCATCCGGGCCCGGAAGGCGGGGATGTTGGCCGCGTCGATGGTAAAGCCCGCCGCCAGCTCATGGCCGCCGAAGCCCAGCAGCAGGTCGGAGCAGCTCTCCAGCGCGGCGAACAGGTTAAAGCCGCCCCAACTGCGGCAGGAGCCCTTGCCCACGGCGCCGTTGAGGTGGATCATAAAGCTGGGACGGGAATATTTTTCGCTGAGGCGGGAGGCCACGATGCCCACCACACCCTGATGCCACGTCTCCGACGCCAGCACCAGCGCCCGGCGATCCTCCTCGGGCATCTGCTCGATCATCTCCTCCGCCTGGGAGTAGATGGTCTGCTCCACGCTCTGCCGCTCCCGGTTCAGGGCGCACAGGGCCTTGGCCAGCTCCTCCGCCTGGGCGGGATCCTGACACAGCAGCAGGTCGGCGGCCATATCCGCCGCGCCCATGCGGCCCGCCGCGTTGATGCGGGGCGCCAGCACGAAGCCGATCTGCACGGAGGAGATCTCCCGTCCGGCCAGACCCGCCTCCTTCAGCAGGGCATGCAGCCCGATAAAGTCCGAGCGGTCCAGCGTGGCAAGGCCCCGGGATACGATGGTGCGGTTTTCGCCGGTCATCTGCATCACGTCCGCCACCGTGCCCACGGCGGCCAGCGTACAGTACCGGGAGAACAGAGCTTCCTCCCGGTCGGGGCCGCCCAGGGCCAGCACCAGCTTCAGTGCCACGCCGCAGCCAGCCAGATGCTTGAAGGGATATTCACAGTCGCTGCGGCGGGGATCCACCACCGCCGAGGCCACCGGCAGCGTCTCCTTGCACTCGTGATGGTCGGTGACCACCACGTCCATGCCGATGGAGCGGGCAAAGGCCACCTCGTCCACGCCGGTGATGCCGCAGTCCACCGTCACCAGCAGCGTGGCGCCGCCCTTGCGCAGCCCCTCGATGGCGTCACAGCTCAGGCCGTAGCCATCCTCGATCCGGCGGGGGATGTAATGCACCACATCGGCGCCCCGCCCCTTCAGATAGTCCACCAGGATGCAGGTGGCGGTGATGCCGTCCACATCGTAGTCTCCGAATATGGCGATCCTCTCTCCGGCGGCAATCGCCTGCGCGATCCGTTCCACGGCCTTGTCCATGTCCCGCATCAAAAACGGGGAATAGGTCAGCGTGGTCTCCTGCGTCAGAAATTCCGCCGCGTCCTCGGCGCGTTCCACGCCGCGGCTGGCCAGCACCTCGGACACCAGATAGGGGTAGCCCGCGTCGGCCAGACGTTCCGCCGCGGCGCAGTTTTCCTGCGCCACATGCCAGGACGGAAATTTCATAGGTCGCCCGCCTCCTTTCGTTTCCTTCTATAATAAATTATAGTATACCAAAAACCGGGGAAAAGGTAAAGAAAAAATTCTTGCCGCCATGTGGTTGCAATCCCTGCGGCTATCCCGTATAATGGATGTCGAAAACCACAGAATCGAGGAATTGCCATGCGTCCTGACGGCAAGCGGGTCAAAGACCTTCCGCCCATCGTGGCGGCCATCCCCTATATCATGCCCAAGCGGTATGACGCGCAGAACACCATCACCGAGTATATCGACGAGGAGCTCATCAAGTCCTATATCCGGGAAAAGCGCCGCAGCGGCGTCCGGATCAACCATATGGCCGTGATCATCGCCGCCTATTACCGGGCCGTGATGTACAACCCCAAGCTGAACTACTTCATCATGAACAGCAAGGTCTACAAGCGGAACCACTTCTGCGTGTCCTTCGTGATCCTGAAGAAGCTGGCGGACGGGCGGCCGGATGAGACATCGCTGAAAATTTTCCTGACGCCGGAGGACACCATCTTCACCATCCAGCAGAAGATCACCGACGCGGTGTCCGCCAACTCCGCCACCGAGCAGAAGAACAACACCGACAAGTTCGCCCGGATGATGTTCTCCTTCTCCCTGCTGCCCAAGATCGTCATCTGGCTGGCGTACCATCTGGATAAGCTGGGCCTGCTGCCCCGGAAGATCATCGACCTGAGCCCCTTCCACACCAGCATGTTCATTACCAACCTGGCCTCCATCAAGACCAGCTACATCCACCACCACTGCTATGAGTTCGGCACTACCAGCGTGTTTGTCTGCATGGGAAAGCCTGTGCCGGACTACATGAGCGGCAATCTCAACAAGAAGATCATGCCCCTGGGCGTGGTGATGGACGAGCGGATCTGCACTGGCTATGAGTACGCCGCCTTCTGCAACGATTTCCGCAAGTTCCTCCGCAAGCCGGAGACACTGGAAGTTCCCTATGAAGCGTAACAAAAAGCTGCCCGCAAGGCCGGCTCCGCATAAGAAAACATACGGTTTTGCCTGCGCCTATTTGGCTAAAATGCGACCGAAAAAACCGCCCCATACGTCAGTATGGGGCGGTTTTTGCAGCCGTTTTTATCGCAAATATTCATTGGCAAAACTGCTTCGCACCGGAAAAGAGTAAATTTTGTGTGGGGTCGCGGCGCGATGGTGAAGGCATGCTGACGCATGGCAAACCAGCGCAACAATGACATCCACGAAAAAGTTGCCTTTTCCGGCGTGTGTTTTCTTGTGTGGAGTCGGCCAAGGGCAGCTTTTTGTTTTGTGCGGCGGCATGTGGTCATGCCGCCCTACGAAAAGGTTTGGTAGAATTGCGTAGGGCGGGGTGACCTCACCCCGCCGATAATGCAGCAGGCACGGTGTTCGTATGTAGGGGAGGGGTTCTTCCCCTCTCTTTCGGTTTACGGTTGTATTTCCGGCAAACGGCGGGCGGGGCAGAGCCCCGCCCCTACGAAAAGGCGCTGCTGGACAACGTATCGGCACCCCGAAAAAACAGGAAAAGGGAGGACGCACGTCCTCCCTTTTCCCTACCATATAAACCACGAGGCGACAAATCGCCGGGGTAACAAAACCCGCACCGCCGCAAAACATACGGAACGGTGTCACTTCATTATAACGAAAAACGCGGGAAATGCAAACCGACAAATTCACAAAAAAATGAACGATATGCTTGTACAAATCGTCAAAAACGGCATAAAAACCGCCCCCGAAGAGCCATTCGGGGGCGGCTGCGCGCTTATCTTTCCGGATTCCAGTCGGAGGGGCCGCCGCCGAAGCGGTCATCCTCGTGGAACTCACCGTCGTCCCGGGGCGGCTGATAGCCCACGCCGGACATCTGCTTGGTGGCCTCGAAATAGCCGATGTCCGTCTGCTGGATATAGGGCATGATCCAGATAGACAGGATGCCCAGGGTCAGGGCACACAGGATGTTCCAGCCCAGGAAGCTGAGATCCAGCACGAACAGCTCCCACTTGTGGCCGCGGGTCTGGGCTTTGCTCATGTTCAGGGCTTCCATAATGCCCACATTCGGATTCTCGCACAGGTTATACAGGGCAAAGCGGTAGCGGTAGCCGGCGATGATGCCGGGGATGATGAACAGCAGCGACCACAGGAACACGAAGATGCTGATGACGATCTGCAGCAGGATGACCTTGCCTACAAACAGGAAGCCGTCGAACAGCGTGGAGTAGGGTGTGACGATGCCCTTGCGGACGCTCATGGTATACAGGATATATCCGGCGCTGAGCACGATGGACACCAGCGACAGCACGATGGAGAGGAAGCCGGCCACCACCGTCGGAAGGTGGAGCACAGGCTGGGTGAGTTCCAGATACATGCTGAATTCCGGGATATAGTTCTCAGCATAGGAGACGATCTGTGTCTGGGGCGCACCGGAGATCAGCCAGTCGATGCCGCTGATGACCAGGCCGATGGCCAGATACAGCAGTGTAAACAGATAAGCTGACACCGCGGCGTTTTTGGTAATGGCCTTGGCCTCGGATTTTAATTGTACTCGATCGAGCATAAAAATGTTCCTTTCCGCACGGATGTGCGCATTCCTTTTTCTGGAAGGCGGGGCGGACGGCACCGCCTTGTTTCTCTATATATTGTAGCATGTTGAAAACTGGAACGCAAGACCAGAAAAAATGAGAGGAAAACAGGCTAAGTTACCGACAAAAAAGACAAATTTTCAGGAAGAATTCCCGCATAAGACTGGACAACAGCGAGTTTTTGTTGTATGATAAAACGCAGTGTGAGGTGGTGTCGAGCCACCTAAAGTAGCCGATGGTGAAACTCAGGCGTGCAGGATTGGAACCCCTGCGCGTGTGACTCTCACCATCAGATACGAATGCAGTAAGATGAGGTGAAGACAATGGCACAAGCTTTCTTTGGCGGCGTTCATCCCAATGACATGAAGGCCGCGACCAATGAAAAGGCCATCGAACAGCTGGCAGCCCCGGCTGAGGTGGTCATTCCCATGTCTATGCACATCGGTGCGCCTTGCAAGCCTATCGTTGCGGTGGGCGACAAGGTAAAAATTGGACAGAGGATCGGCGAACCCGGCGGATTCGTTTCCGCACCCATCCACGCCAGCATCTCCGGCACGGTGAAGGCCGTGGAGCCGCGGCCCTTCTCCATGGGCGGCAAGATGATGTCCGTGGTCATCGAAAACGACTTCCAGAACGAAGTGTCCGAGGAAGTCAAGCCTGTGGCGGACCCCGACAGCCTGACGCCTGAGCAGCTGGTGGAGATCGTCAAGAACGCCGGCATCGTCGGCCAGGGCGGCGCAACGTTCCCCACCCATGTGAAGATCAGCTCCGGTCTGGGTAAGGTGGACTACGTGATCATCAACGCCGCAGAGTGCGAGCCGTACATCACCGGCGACCACCGCACCTGTCTGGAGCGTCCGGAGCAGGTCATCAAGGGTGCGACCCTGCTGGCCAAGTGCTTCGGCGTGGACAAGGTGTACATCGGCATCGAGGCCAACAAGCAGAACGCGGCCGACGTGCTGAACAAGACCATCGCGGAGCTGAATGCCCCCGTGGTGGTGGAGGTCCTGCACACGCGCTATCCCCAGGGCGCTGAAAAGCAGCTGGTCCAGGCCGTGTCCGGCCGTCAGGTCCCCAGCGGCAAGCTGCCCGCCGATGCAGGCTGCTGCATCTTCAACCTGAACACCACCTGCGCCATCTATCGCGCGGTGTACACCGGCATGCCCGTGGTGAACAAGATCGTCACCGTGTCCGGCTCCGGCGTCATCGAACCCAAGAACATCGAGTGTCCTATCGGCACCCCCATCACCAAGCTGTTCGACGCCTGCGGCGGCCTGAAGGATGAGACGTACAAGCTCATCATGGGCGGCCCGATGATGGGTCTGGCCCAGTACGACGTGGACGTCACCGTGGGCAAGGGCACCGGCGCCATGCTGGCCTTCGCCGACAAGGAGGAGCAGTACGTCGAGGATCCCCAGTGCATCCGCTGCGGCAAGTGCGTGGGCGTGTGCCCCATCCGTCTGGAGCCCGTCTTCATGTACAAGTATCTGATGAAGGGCGACGTGGACACCTGGCAGAACGTGCTGCACGGCATGGACTGCATCGAGTGCGGCGCCTGCACCTATACCTGTCCCGCCCGCCTGCCTCTGACCCATGCGTTCCGTCTGGGCAAGCAGGAGGTCAATAACGCGAGAATGGCCGCCAAGGCCAAGGCGGAGGCCGAGGCGAAGGCCGCTGCCGAAAAGAAGGAGGCGTAAACCATGACTGATTACAAGAATCTGAAGCTGATCGCGTCCTCCTCCCCCCATATCCGTTCCAACGAGAACACCCGCTCCATCATGCTGGACGTGATCATCGCCATGCTGCCCGCTCTGGTGTGGGCCATCTACAACTTCGGCTTCAAGGCGCTGATCTCCGTGGTAGTGTCCATCGTGGCCTGCCTGTTCTGGGAGTGGCTGTATCGCAAGCTCCTGAAGAAGCCCCAGGCCATCGGCGACCTGTCCGCTGTTGTCACCGGTATGCTGCTGGCATTTGTGTGCCCGCCCGAGCTGCCCTGGTGGACGCTGGTCATCGGCGCCTTCTTCTCCATCGTTGTGGTCAAGCAGCTCTACGGCGGCATCGGCTGCAACTTCCTGAACCCCGCTCTGGCCGGCCGTGCCATCCTGCTGGCCAGCTATGCCACCGCTATGACCACCTGGACCCTGCCCACCAGCAAGGTCGACACCGTGGTCTCCACCGCGACCCCCCTGGCCATCATGAAGGAGGGCACCGTGGAGAAGTTCACCGAGCTGACCACCAACTATTCCGTTGCCGATATGTTCATCGGCCGTGTGGGCGGCTCTCTGGGTGAGGTCTCCGCCCTGGCCCTGCTGCTGGGCGGCGCCTGGCTGCTGATCCGCAAGGTCATCTCCTGGCACACCCCCGTGGCCTTCATCGGCACTGTCGCCATCCTGACCCTGATCTCCGCTCCTGCCGGTATCGACAACGTGCAGTATATGCTGTACAACGTGTTCGGCGGCGGCCTGATGCTGGGCGCCATCTTCATGGCCACCGACTATGCCACCTCCCCCGTTACCAAGCCCGGCCAGCTGATCTTCGGCATCGGCTGCGGTCTGATCACCTGCTTCATCCGCCGCTTCGGTTCCTATCCCGAGGGCGTGTGCTATTCCATCCTGATCATGAACTGCACCACCTGGCTGCTGGATAAGTACATCCGTCCCACCATCTATGGTGCGGTCAAGAAAGAAAAGAAGGAGGCGGCTAAGTAATGAAAATCTCCGGAAAGTTTATTCTCAAGGTCGCCGGTACTCTGACCGTTATTTCTCTGGTCATTGCCGCCCTGCTGGGTCTGGTCAATAATGTTACCGCCGATAAGATCGCTGAGATCGACGCGGAGAACACCCGCGTTGCTATGAGCGCTGTCGTTGACGAGGGCAGTGACTTTACCGATAAGCTGGAGATCAGCGACGACGTGGCCGCCGCGGCTGCCGCCCAGGGCGGCAAGCTGACTGAGCTGTACGGTGTGAAGACCGGCGGCGCGGATAACGGCTATGTGATGAAGATCTCCGCCTCCGGCTCCCAGGGCACCATCGTCATGATGGTGGGCGTGGACGCCAACAAGGCCATCACCGGCATTTCCGTGGTCAGCCACTCTGAGACCTCCGGCATCGGTACCAAGGTCGTGGGCAACGAGCCCAACTCCGCCGGTGTTCCCGTTCTGGATCAGTTCATCGGCATGTCCGGCTCCGGTTCTCTGGTAGTCGGCAAGACGGTGACTCCCATCTCCGGCGCTACGGTTTCCACCAAGGGCATCACCATGGGCGCCAATGCCGCTCTGGCTGCCGCGGAAGCTTTGGGCTAAGAAAGGAGGAGCTGCATTATGAATTTCGGTAAGCAATTAAAAGAGGGTCTGATCACTCAGAACCCCGTGCTGGTGCAGGTGCTGGGCATGTGCTCCACCATGGCCATCACCACGTCCTTCTTCAACGGTCTGGGCATGGGCGTGTCCGTGCTGATCATCCTGACCCTGTCCAACATCTTTATCTCCCTGCTGCGCAAGATCATCCCCAATGAAGTGCGTATCGCCTGCTACATCGTGGTCATCGCCGGCTTCGTGACCTGCGTGGACCTGCTGCTGAAGGCATTTGTTCCCGCCCTGTCCAACTCTCTGGGCGTGTTCATCCCCCTGATCGTCGTGAACTGCATCATCCTGGGCCGTGCCGAGGGCTTTGCCTCCAAGAACGGCGTGGGTGCCTCCGCGGTGGACGGCATCTGCCAGGGCATCGGCTACACGCTGGTGCTGATCGTCATGTGCGTTGTCCGTGAGTTCCTGGGCAGCGGCAAGTTCGGCGGCGGCCTGCTGGGCGGCGGCGCTCTGGGCAGCGCTCCCGGCGTGGTCATCTTCCCCGAGGAGTTCGGTATCAAAGTTCTGACGCTGCCGGTCGGCGGCTTCCTGACGCTGGGCGCACTGATCGCTGTGATGCAGTGGGCGCTGGCCAAGAGCGAAAAGAAAAAGGAGGCCAAGTAAGTTATGTCTATTACTACTTTGCTCGCCATTTCTCTTGGCGCTATTCTGACCAATAACTTTATCTTCTCCCAGTTCCTGGGCATCTGCCCCTTCCTGGGCGTGTCCAAGAAGATCGACACCGCAGTCGGCATGGGCGCGGCCGTGACCTTCGTTATGGGTCTGGCCTCTGCGTTCTGCTATCTGGTGAATCTGGTTCTGGTTCCCCTGAACCTGGCCTTCATGCAGACCGTGGCCTACATCCTGGTCATCGCCGGTCTGGTGCAGTTTGTGGAAATGTTCCTGAAGAAGAACATCCCCACCCTGTACACCGCTCTGGGCGTGTATCTGCCTCTGATCACCACCAACTGCGCCGTTCTGGGCGTGGCTCTGCTGAACACCCAGAATGATTACAACTTCATCGAGTCCGTGGTCTACGGTATCACCGGCGGTCTGGGCTTCCTGCTGGCCATCTTCCTGTTTGCGGCTGTCCGTGAGCAGCTGGAGGTCTCCAGTGAAAACCCCAAGGCCTTTGACGGCTTCCCCATCGCGCTGGTCACCGCCGGCCTGATGGCGCTGGCCTTCATGGGCTTCAGCGGCCTGAAGGTCTGGTAAGGAGGTAGAGGAGAAAATGACTACTTTGATTTGGGCAATCGTTGTTCTGGGCGCTCTTGCCATTATCTTCGGCCTGATCCTGGCTGTTGCCGCCAAGGTCTTTGAGGTCGAGGTGGATCCCCGTCTGCCTGAGATCCAGGCATGTCTGGCTGGCGCCAACTGCGGCGGCTGCGGCTATCCGGGCTGCGGCGGCTGCGCCGAGGCCATTCTGGCCGGTAAAGCCCCCGTCACCGCCTGCGCGCCCGCCGGCCCCGAGAATGCCGCCAAGATCGCGGCCATCATGGGTCTGGAAGCGCCCTCCGGCGACAAGATGGTGGCACATGTGCTGTGTAACGGCGGCTGCAACGCCAAGGAGAACTTTGAGTACCGCGGCGTGAAGGATTGCCTGGCCGCCACCAAGGTCTGCGGCGGCGACGCCAAGGCCTGTAAGTACGGCTGCTTCGGCTTCGGCTCCTGCGCCGCTGCCTGTAAGTTCGACGCCATCCATGTCGTCGACGGTGTTGCCGTCGTCGATAAGGAGAAGTGCACCAACTGCGGCGCCTGCCGCGCTGCCTGCCCGCACCACCTGATCGTGGAGGTGCCCTACAAGCAGAAGGTGTTCGTCAACTGCTCCAACAAGGATAAGGGCCCCGCTGTCACCAAGGTGTGCGCCAATAGCTGTATCGCCTGCGGTATGTGCGAGCGTACCTGTAAGTTCGACGCCATCCATGTGGAGAACAACGTGGCCGTCATCGACTACAGCAAGTGCCGCAACTGCACCATGTGCGCCAAGGCCTGCCCCCGCAATGCCATCGAGCCGATCCCCACTCCCGAGGAGAAGGAGAAGTTCAAGGCCGCGCAGAAGGCTGCCGCCGAGAAGAAGGCCGCTGCCGCCAAGGCTGCTGCCGAGGCTGAGGCCGCTAAGGCCGAGGCTCCCAAGGCTGAGTAAAATCATCCTTTAATATCTTTCAAAAAAACAAGACCTCCGGCACAGCCGGAGGTCTTGTTTTGTCTATATAGAGGTTTAAGGTGGAACCTGAATTCTGCTGCCGCCTTTGCCTGTTCATTGATCTATAGGAGAATTATTTTTCGTACCGCCGATGAAAAATTCCGCGCCCTTGCTGTCCAGCAGGGTCAGCGCCGTGGACAGCAGCAGCGCCATGTGAGCTGCCGGATCATCCAGCGGGACGGCGAAATCCTCCCGCATTTTATGGATGCGGTACAGCACCGTGTTCCGGTGGGTAAACAGCGCTGCGCAGGTGTCCTTCAGGGATCGCCCGCAGGTCAGGTAGTAGTAGAGCGTTTCGCAATACTGGCTGCCCTTCTCCCTGTCGCAGGCCGCAAGGGCCTTGACCTGGGGCAGGATCAGGCTCCTGTACCGCCGGGCAGCAGTCAGCATCAGCAGTGTGCGCAGCTGCTCCACATGATAGACGCTGCCGCCGTGGAAGCCGGCATCCGTGATCACGTCCAATGCCTCCCGAGCAGTGCGGTACAGAGCAGGCAGGCCGTAGAGATCCGTTATCGGCTCGGAAATGACCACCTTCAGGTGAAATTCTTCCACAAGCGCGTCAAATCCGGCGGGGTCATACCCTTCGTGCAGAAACAGGATGACATCGCCCTGATAGAGAAACGGGTGCGAGGCGTAGAACCGGTAGGTCAGTTCGTCCTTCAACTGGCTTTTTCCCAGATACAGGGCGTGATACGCCGCCAGATCGATCAGGGCGAAGGCAGCGGGGTGGAAATCTGCCAGATAGGTGCTGGACGCCTGCAGCCGGAAATAGGCCGCCGAGGGAAAGCCGCCGTCCAGCAAATGCATCAATATCTCCTCCGCCGTGCCGAAGGGCTTGTCCTGGCGGCTGGCCTCCACAAACAGCTGCTTGGCCAGCACCGTCTCCACGGTGCGGAAGGTCTCTGCCGGAATGTCCTCCAGATGGCCGTCGATGTCCACGCAGACCAGATAGCCCAGCCGTACACCGGCGCTGATCAGGGGCGCGAAGCGGCGGCGACGGGTGCTGTCCGCCACCTCCACATAGTCCGGCGCTCCGGCGGACAGGGCCGGACTTCTGCTGATGATGGCGCCCGCCTCATAGGTGATGGCGCCCTGCTGTACGGCGCGGTCAAACAAGGGGTCGGTAAACCCCGGCGGCACGTAATGGGCCGCCACGCGGAACGCGTCGTCAATGACCATCAGGGGACAGTCCAGCAGCTCTCCCGCGTCGGCGGTCAGACGCGCAAGGTCGTCCTGGGCAAAGAAATCCGCCAACAGTGTCGCCGTATCCTTCATAAAAGCGCTCCTCTCTTGATTGTGCTCTTGGCACAACTTCTTTGCGAAAGATTATACTTCCGTTCTCTTGCAAAAGCAAGGAAAATGCGTAAAATGGCAGCATAAAGAAAAAACGCAAAGGAGCGTGAGCGTATGGAAACCAAAAAGAACATCAATATCTGGAAATCGCTGCAGAAGGTGCCTGCCGGCACCATGTTCGTGCCGCTGATCATTGGTGCGGTCATCACAACGATTTGTCAGGGTATTTTCAATTTTGACCTGTGGGGCACGCTGGGCAATCCTATGAAGGATATGTTCTCCTCCTCCGGCCAGATGCTGATCATCGGCCTGATGCTGTTCTGCACCGGCACGCAGCTGAAGCTGTCGGATATGGCGGACGCCCTGCATCGGGGCGTGCTGCTGATCCTGGTGCGGCTGGGCGTGGCCTACGGGCTGTGCGCCCTGTTCTATGCCCTGTTCGGCTATGAGGGCTTTCTGGGCATCTCCTTCCTGGCCTTCGTGTGCGCCGTCACCAGCGCCAACGCGGCACTGTACATGGGCATCATCTCCCCCTTCGGCGACAAGGCGGATAAGGCCAGCTTCGGTATCATGCTGATCTGCTCCATGCCGCTGCTGCCGCTGCTGTTCCTGGGCTTCTATGGTGAGGCCGGCTTCGGCGAGGCGCAGGTCATGCAGATCATCTCTCTGATCATCCCCTTTATTCTGGGCATGGTGCTGGGCAACATGGATATGGATATCCGCAAGGTGTTTGCCGGCGGCAATGCTATCATCCTCCCCTTCCTGGGCTTTGAGTTCGGCTCCACCATCAACCTGATCGACGCTGTGAAGATGCTGCCCCAGGGCCTGCTGATGAGCGTCATCTACTTCATCATCGTCATCACCCCGTCTTATATCTTCGAGCGCACGGTGCTGCATCGTCCCGGCTACGCCTCTGTGGCCAGCGGCTCGCTGGCAGGCGTGGCGCTGGTGATCCCCAGCATGGCGGCAGCCTCCAACACGGCCTTTGAGCCGTATGTGACCTCCGCCGTGGCCATTCTGGCCTTCGTGCTGGCAGTGACCAACATCCTGTGCCCCTTCATGGTGAAGTTCATCCTCACCAGGCATCCCGCCGACGAGCAGTCCCGGCAGGATGCCCACAAGCTGGCAGACGCCAAGCAATAACCATCTGATCTTCTATATCGATTCGCAAAAAGGAGTGTGTACATATGAAAACACTGATCCAGGCGTCCACACTGAACGCATTGATGCTGGGCAATTTTGATGAGACCGTCAGCGTGAAGGACTTCCTTCACCATGCCGATACCGGTATCGGCACCTACACCGGACTGGACGGCGAGGCCATTTTTGAGGACGGCGTGGCCTACAAGGCCACCGCGGACGGCAAGGTGGTCGTCATGAAGCCGGAGGACGGCGTAGCCTTCGGCACGGTGGCCAAGTTCGACGAAAGCGTTCCTGCCGTGGAGCTTCGGGATATCACGGACATTGAAGCCATGAAGAAAGCGTTAGCACCTTATGTGTCGGGCAACCAGAACATCTTTTACATGATCAAGGCCACCGGTGAGTTCAAGACCATGCACGTCCGCAGCTGCTTTGCCAGCCAGAAGCCCTACCCCACCCTGTCCGAGGTGGCCAGCAATCAGCGGGAGTTCCACTTTGCCAACACCTACGGCACCGTTATTGCCGTCTGGTGCCCCCGGTATGTGAACGGCATCAACCTGCCGGGCTGGCACTTCCATTACCTCAGCGGCGATAAGACACAGGGCGGCCACATTCTGGGCCTGTCCGCCGATCACCTGATGGTGAAGGTCAACCAGATCCAGCGCTTCGACCTGACGCTGCCCGGCAATCCGGAGTTCGCCCAGCGGGATCTGTGCGAGGATCTGAGCGCCAAGACCGCCGCCGTAGAGGGCGCGAAGAAGTAAAGCGGTGAGCTTCTTCTTGTACATAAAAAGGACTGACACGCGATAAGCGTGTCAGTCCTTTTTGCACGTTGCAGAATTTTGCGGACGTCAGATCACCAGCCGGTGCCCAACGGAATGGACAAAAGGTCAGGTAAATAGCGGCAGGATCTTCTGGATAAGCTCCACGCAGCCATCCTCGCCCAACTGCTCGGAGTCCAGCGACAGGTCGTAGCCCGCGGCGTCCCGCCATTCCTCGCCGGTGTAATAGCGGTAGTAGGCGGCGCGGCGCTTGTCCTCGGTGCGGACGTACTTCGCCACCTCGCGGCCGCTCCAGGCCAGGGAATAGGACGCCACACGGGCCAGTCGGGCCTCCAGCGGCGCGTGGACAAACAGCCGCAGCAGTCTGACATTGGGCTGATCCATCAGAAGATAGTTGGCGCACCGGCCCAGAATGATGCAGTCCTCCGTGGCGGCCAGCTCCTTGATGATCTTCGCCTGAAAGCTGAACAGGTTCCGGGTCGAGATGAAATCGTTGCTGTCCGGCGGCAGGATCTCGCCGGTGTAGACCTTTTCCGCGGCGGAGAGCATCTCCTTCCAGCCGATGCGTTCGTCCGCCGCGCCGAAAAGGCGCTCGTGGATGCCGCTGACCTCCGACGCCTTGCGCAGCAGATCGCGGTCATAATAGGGGATATTCAGCTTCTCGGACAGCTTGCGGGTAATGTCGTGGCCGCCGCTGCCGGTCTCACGGGCGACTGTAATGACAAAATGATCCATATATGTTCCTCCCTTACGCGCCCAGATAGGCTTTGCGGACCCGGTCGTCCTCCGCCAGCTCCGATGCCGCGCCCTCCATGGAGATGGTGCCGGTCTCCAGCACATAGGCCCGGTCGCTGACGGCCAGCGTCATTTTGGCGTTCTGCTCTACCAGCAGAATGGTGATGCCGCTTTTATGCAGCTCTTCGATGATGGCAAAGATCTCCTTCACCAGCAGGGGGCTCAGGCCCATGGAGGGCTCGTCCATCAGCACAATGCGGGGGTTGGTCATCAGCGCGCGGCCTGTGGCCAGCATCTGCTGCTCGCCGCCGGAGAGGGTGCCCGCCAGCTGGCGGCGGCGCTCCTTCAGCCGGGGGAAGTGGCCGTAGACCCGCTCCATGTTCTCCGCTACACGCTTGGCGTCCGAAATGGAATAGGCGCCCATTTTCAGGTTTTCCTCCACGGTCATCTGGGCGAACACATGGCGGCCCTCCGGCACATGGGCCAGGCCCAGCCGGATGATGGAGTTGGCGGGGACGGACTGGAGATCCGTGCCGTCCAGCGTGATGGAGCCGGAGGCAGCCCGCAGCAGTCCGGAGATGGCGTGCAGCGTGGTGGTTTTGCCCGCGCCGTTGGCGCCGATGAGGGACACCAGCTCGCCGTCGCCCACCGTCAGAGAGATCCCCTTGAGGGCGTGGATCGCGCCGTAAAATACATGCAGATCTTTGATTTCCAGCATATGTGTTCCCTCCCTTATTCGCCCAGATAGGCCGTGATGACCCGGGGGTTGGCGGCGATCTCCTGGGGCAGGCCGGACGCGATGGTCTGGCCGTAGTCGATGACCTGGATCCGCTGACATACGTTCATCACCAGTGACATATCGTGCTCGATCAGCAGGATCGCAACGCCGAATCGATCCCGGATGGAGTTGATGCAAGAAAGAAGCTCCGCCGTTTCCGTGGGGTTCATGCCGGCGGCGGGCTCATCCAGCAGCAAAACCTTCATATTGGTGGCCAGGGCGCGGGCGATCTCCAGCTTGCGCTGCTGGCCGTAGGGCAGGCTGGCGGCGGCGACGTCCGCCTTGTCCCGCAGGCCGCAGATCTCCAGCAGTTCCAGCGCCTTTTCCGTGGCCTCACGCTCCGCCTTCCAGAACTTCGGTGTGCGGAACGTGGCGTCCAGCAGGTTATAGTGGAGATCCTTGATACAGGCCACCTTCACGTTTTCGATCACCGTCATGTCCGTAAACAGACGGATGTTCTGAAAGGTCCTGGCGATACCGGCCTCCACGAACTGGTGGACTTTTTTCCCGTTCAGGGGAACGCCGTCCAGCAGGACGGTGCCCTCCGTGGGGACATACACGCCGGTGAGCAGGTTGAATACGGTGGTCTTGCCCGCGCCGTTGGGGCCGATGAGGCCCACCAGCTCGCCGGGATAGATGGCAAGGTTAAAATCCTGCACGGCGTGCAGGCCGCCGAAGGAGATCCCCAGATGCTTGGTCTCCAGCACCGGCGTTTTCGTTGTTTCAGACATGATGCCTGGCCTCCTTCTGTACGGATCTGCCCTCGGAGCGGGCAGCGCGCCACGCCCGAAGTTTTGCGGGCCACCGGGGAATATCGCACAGGGCGAATTCCTTGCTGCCCATGATGCCGCGGGGACGGAACATGATCACGATGACCAGCGCGATGGAGTACACCAGCATGGGATAGGTGAACACATTCTGCAGCAGCGCAGGCAGCGCGGACACCCACGCGCCGTTTTTGATAGTATAGTTCAGCAGGAACAGCACCACGGCGGCGATGACAGAGCCGGTGAGGGAGCCCATGCCGCCCACCACCACCATGACCACGATGAACACGGAGTTCAGGATGGAGCCGTTGGTGAAGGCAAAGGATGTGGTGGAGAGTGCCGCGTTGCAGCAGGCGTACAGCGCGCCGGTGATCCCGGCGAAGAACGCGGAAACGGTAAAGGTCAGCATCTTGTAGTAGCTGACATTGATGCCGGAAGCGGCGGCGGCGATCTCGTTGTCCCGGATGGCCCGGATGCTGCGGCCGTACTTGGAGCGGACGAACATGAACATGCAGGTCATGCAGAGGATGATGGCCAGCGCCGCCACCCACAGATAGCGCATCTTTTCATCGTTGGAAAAGCCCAGACCGGTGGCATACAGCGAAGAGGAGGCGGAGCCCTGGGCAAGGCCCTGCTGCCCGCAGAAGGGCAGGTTGTTGATGAGGTTGACGATGATCATGCCGAAGCCCAGGGTGATGATGGCCAGATAGTCGCCCTTCAGCCGCAGGGCCGGAATACCCACCAGCAGGCCCAGGAGAGCGGCGGCCGCACCGGCGGCCAGCACGCTCAAAAGCAGCACCAGCAGAAAGACGGGGCCGGATTTTTCCGCATAAACGCCCGCCCGCTGGAACGCCAGAGAGATCAGCGCCGCCGTATAGGCACCGACGGCCATGAAGCCGCAGTGGCCCAGGGACAGCTGTCCCAGAAAGCCCAGCACCAGGTTCAGCGACGCCGCCATGATGATCAGGTAGCTGCACTGCCAGATGGACGGGGTGATCTTCAGCTTCATGGCGCTGCCGCCCAGTTGGCCCATCAGGGTCACGGCGGCGAACAGGATCACCAGCGCGATAAAGTTTATCAGATAACGCAGTTTTGTGTTTTTCATACTTTTTCACCCACATTCTTTCCCAGAATACCGGCGGGCCGGATCATCAGCACCACAATGAGGATCAGATACACAAAGGTGTCCGACATGGAGGAATTGATATAGGTATTGGCACCGGACTGGACAATGCCGATCAGCAGGCCGCCCAGCATGGCGCCGGGCAGGGAGCCGATGCCGCCCAGCACTGCCGCCACAAAGGCGTAGATGCCCAGCGTCGCGCCCATGGTGGTGTACACCTTGGGGTACTGGGCGATGTACATCAAAGCCGCCACGGCGGCAAGGCCCGCGCCGATGCCGAAGGTGGTCAGGATGGTGTGGTTCACATTGATGCCCATCAGCGTGGCGGCCTCCTTGTCCTCGGCCACGCACCGCATGGCGCAGCCCACCTTGGCCTTCTGGGTAAACAGGTACAGGGCCACCATGATAACGGCAGACACCGCCACGGTGATGATGGTGGCATGGCTGACGGACACGCCGCCGATGGTGAAGGTCTTGGCGAACAGGGTATAGGGCACCTTGGGATCCGGGCCGATGGCCGGGATGGCCTGGGCCAGATTCTCCAGCACAAAGCTCATGGCGATGGCGGTGATAAGGCAGGTCAGGTTATTGCCGGTCTTTCTTACGGGCCGGTAGGCCAGCAGCTCCACCAGCATGCCCACGCAGGCGCAGATGATGATGGCGGGCACCACAGCCAGCCATCCAGGGATCCCCGCCGCCATCAGCACGGGAATGGTGAAGAACAGGGAATAGCCGCCCACCATGATGAAGTCGCCATGGGCGAAGTTGATGAGCTTGATGATGCCGTAGACCATGGTATAGCCCAGGGCGATCAGGGCGTACACGCTTCCCAGACGCAGCCCGGTTATCAGGAATTGGATGAATGTGATCATGGAAAAAGTTCCCCCTCTCGGAAGCAGATCAGAAATAGACACACCCTGCTTCGCCGGTGTACCGGCGGGGTGAAATACAGAGCGGGGCGCCGCAGACACCTTGAAAAGCAGGGGGAGGCGCCTGCGCCTCCCCCTCTATGGCGCGTTATCCGCGTTTGATACGGTCAACTCAGGCTCAGAGCCTTGACGGTGATCTTGGTCACAGCGGCGTCGCCGTCCGTGTAGGTGTAGCCCATCAGGACGCCGTCCTTGACAGGCGTACCGGTCTCATCGAAGGAGAAGGTGCCGCAGGTGCTGTCATAGGCAGCGCTGGTATCGGCCAGAGCGGCCTGCACGCTGGCAGCGTCGGAAGCGCCGCAGGCCTCCATGGCGGCCTTGTAGACATACACGGCGTCGTAGGCCAGTGCGTCAAAGTTGTTGGGGGTCTCGCCGTACTTGGCCTCGTAGGCGGCAACGAAGTTCTTGGAGACATCGCTGGTGGCCAGCTCCGTGGAGTAGTGGTTCACAAAGTACACATCGTTGTAGACGGACAGATCCGCACCGGCGGGAATGGTGGTCTCGGTGCTGTCCACACCGTCGGCGCCCAGCAGAATGCCGGTAAAGCCGGCGCTGCGGGCCTGGGGCACCAGATAGGGGCCCATAACGTCATAGTAGAACGGGGTAAATACCAGCTCGGCACCGGCGGAGACCATCTTGTTGAACTGGTTGGTGTAGTCCACCTCGGTCATGGTGGCCACGGACTCCTCGGCCACTACCTCCAGGCCCTTGCTCTGGCAGGCCGCGATGAAAGCGTCACGCAGACCGGCGGAATAGGTATCGGCGGAGCAGTAGACCACGCCCACCTTGGTATAGCCCTCGTCCAGCGCGTACTGGGCGGCCAGCTCACCCTGGAAGGAATCGCGGAAGCAGGTACGGAACACATAGTCCATGGTGGTCGTCAGGGAATCCGCCGTACCGGTGGGGGTGATCAGAACCACACCTTCGGAGTTGGCGATGGCGGTGATGGCAGAGGTGCAGCCGGAGGTGGCGGAGCCCACCACCAACTGGATACCGTCGGAGATCAGCGCGTTCATGGCGTTGACGCACTCGGTGGAATCGCCCTGGTCGTCCTTGACCTCCAGCGCCAGTTGGTGCGCGCCGTCACTGAGCATCACACCGCCGGCGGCGTTGATCTCCTCAATGGCCAGCTTGGCGCCGTTTTCATTGTGGGTGCCGTAAACAGCCAGGCTGCCGGTCAGCGGGCCGATCAAGCCAAGAGTAATGGTGTCGCTGCCGCCGGATGCGGCACCGTCAGATGCGGCGTCATTTCCGGAGCTGCCGCCGCAGGCGACAAGACTGAAGGCCAGGCAGCAGGCCAGCAGCAGCGCGATAATTTTCTTCATTTTCATCAGAATGCCCTCCTTGTTTCGATTTTTGTCGGAATAAACAGAAAAGGCGTGTGTCCGGGCTATCCCGGTCACACGCCTTTGTGTTGCGCTCTATCATAAGCGCAAATTTGGTGTTTGTCAATCGCCATAACTCCACAAAATATCACGCCGAACCGCATACACATTTGGTACATCAAACGATTTTGCGGCGCAGGGGCCGGGAGGGCGTAGAATCCTTCCGGTGCAGACAAATGTCTGTTTGTGGAATTTGCGCAAAGCGTTTCGTTCGGACATCGCCAGTCCAGGATGCTAAATTCCATTTTTCAGCCGTATTTCAATTGCTTCTCCCCGCCTTTGCCACGCGCACCAGCTCTGCTGTACAGAATAGGGCGAGAAGGAAGACCGGTAGACGCCGCCGCGGCGCTGTGTTATAATCGTGTCATAAAGGATAAAAGGCGGTGAGCAAATGCTGAAACAGCTCAAATACTTCCAGTCCGTTGTTCGCTTGAACAGCTTTTCCGAGGCGGCGGAGGAAAATTTCATTTCGCAGTCCGCCATCTCTCAGCAGATACAGGCGCTGGAGCGGGAGCTGGGCTTTCCACTGCTGGAGCGGAAAAACCGCCGCTTTACCCTGACGCCCGCAGGGGAATACTTCTATCAGAAGAGCCTGATCTTGACGGCGGACTATGAGCGGATGTGCAGTGAGGCTGCCAAAATCGCCAAGGGAGATCAGGCAAGTCTCAAGATCGGGTATCTGCGCTGCTATACAGGCGGCGAATTTCACCGGGCGCTGGCGCTGTTTTCGGAAAAACATCCGGATGTGGATGTGTCGGTCACTTACGGCAACCACGAGGAGCTGTACGCCATGCTGCGCGCAGGACAGGCAGACCTGATTTTCAACGACCAGCGGCGGGCATTTTCGGAGGAGTATGTGAATCTGCTGCTGACCACCCGCGAAAGCTATGTGGAGATCTCCGCCCGCAGCCCCCTGGCACAGCTTCCTCAGATCACCCCGGCGGAGCTGAAAAACATTCCCTGCATTCTGGTGGCGTCCCCGGCACAGAGAGAAACGGAGCAGGAATACTATCAGACGATCGTTGGGCTTCAGGGGGAATTCTTGTATGCGGAAAACATGGAGGAAGCCCGGCTGATGGTCATTGGCCGTAAGGGCTTTCTTCCGGTGGAGGGGGCCACGGCCCTGCCCGCCATGGGTTCTTCCATCGTGCGGCTTCCGCTGGTGCGGGGAGAAGAACCGATCATGCGGAACTACTGCGCCTTCTGGAAAAAGGACAACTCTGGCTGCTATGTGGAGGAGTTTGCGGAGTTGCTGAAAGCGCAATTCGCGGAATAAAAGCCGTGGCAAAACGGGATCTATTGAATTCCTGAACACAACACAAACCGCTATCCGTGTTGTTCCGCCGTGCCTTCTTTGCTGGTATCATAAAGCCATCAAATGAAGGAGGCAACAAGCCATGAATACTGATAAGATCTACGCAGAACAGCTCGCCAACGAATACGCGCCCAAGGACACCTCCAAGGTGGTCGCCCTGCGCAAGCTGGACGCAAAAGCCAAGCGCCCGGCGTCCGTTTTCACCTACACCTTCGGCATCATCGCCGCCCTTGTTTTCGGCACCGGGATGTGCCTTGCCATGGGGCAGATCGGCAGCGGAACCACAGGCTCCTTTGTGCTGGGCATCCTGATCGGCGTAGTGGGCATGGTCGGTATCTGCGTCAACTACCCCATCTACAAGAAGCTGCTGGCAAAAGGCAAGCAGAAATATGCCTTTGAGATCATGGAGCTGGCAAAAGAGATCAGCGAGAAGTAACGCATGGAACGGGCGAGGATGATTTTGCAAAAGCTGCTGCATCCGTCAGGGTGGGTGTTGATTCTCCTGCCGCCGCTTTCCTTTGCCGCGCTGATCTTTATCTTTGCGGCCCAAAACACAAGAGGTGCGTCGGCATACCTGATCTACTGTATGTCGGCGTATTCTCTTACGATATGGCTGGCGGCACTTCCACGGCTGGTAAAGAAAACAAAAACAGCTATCATGAGCAGTCGGATCATGCGGAAGGTCAGCAGCTCAAAAATCACCGGCCGGTATCTGAGCGACCTTGCCTTTCGTGGCAGCGTCAGTATCTATCAGGGCATGACGGTCAATTTCTGCTATGTGGTGTTCCGCGTCATTGCCGGGATCCGCTATGCCTCGGTGTGGTTTGTCTCTATGGCGGTCTACTATCTGGTACTTGGCGGCGTGCGGGCATATCTGATCGTCTGCTATCGCCGCCGTACCCCGGAGCGGGAACGCCGCTGTTACCGCACAACGGCATGGCTACTGTTTCTGCTGAACATTCCCATGGGCGGTATGATCGTGCTGATGGTGCGGACAAACTCCGGCTTTTTCTATCCGGGCAGCATCATTTATCTGTCGGCGCTGTACACTTTTTATGCCATGACGGCATCCGTCATCCATCTTGTGAAGTTCCGCAGACTGGGCAGTCCCATCCTGTCCGCCGCCAAAGTGCTGAACCTGATCTCCGCCATGATGTCGATCCTCGGCTTGCAGACGGCCATGATCTCCCGTTTTTCCGAAAACGGAGAACGGTTCCGTATGGTGATGAATACCGTCACCGGCGGGTTTGTCTATGGTGTCGTGATCGTGATCGCCGTGTATATGCTGCTCCACAGCAGCATTCTGAGAAAGAAGGTGTCGCCTGTTGAATCGATCGGAAAGTAAATACTTCGCGACTGCCGCCAGAATGGACGAAGCGTTTCTGGCGATCCTTGAAAAGAAGGACTTTGCCTATATCACCGTCAAGGAGATCTGCGAAGCGGCGGGTGTCAACCGCTCCACCTTCTATCTGCACTATGAAACGATGGCCGACCTGCTTTCGGAAAGTGCGCAGTACATTGTCGACCGGTTTGTGAAGGCCATGCCGCAGGATACGGCGGCGTTTCTGGAAAAGCTGCCGTACCGTCCGCTGGAGGAACTGTACCTTGTTACCCCGGAGTATCTGACGCCGTACCTGACTTATATCCGGGAGCACCGCCGTATTTTTCAGGTCGCAGTGGAGCAGGCGGCCGTTCTGCGCATGCAGGATGCCTACGGCGGCCTGGATCAATATGTGCTTACGCCGATCCTGGATCGCTTTCAGGTGCCGCCTGGAGACCGGGAATACATGATGGCGTTTTATATCAGCGGACTGATGGCGATCATCGACCGATGGCTCCGGGACGATTGCCGGGACAGCATCGAACATATCGTTGCCGTGATGCAGCGGTGCACGAAGCATGGGCGAGACTGAGGAAAACCATCCCAATGCCGCGCGCTTGCACGAAGCAAAAAGAGACAGAACCGCAAAGCGGTTCTGTCTCTTTTGCACTCGTATCAGTTTTACTTATCCGAACGTCCCGAAAGCAAAATTGATTCAGCGGAAGAAACCGGCTACAATAAAGGCAGAAAATCAGGAAAAGGAGTGTAACCATGGCAGCTTTGATCGCATTTTACTCCCGTGCGGGGGAGAATTATTTCGGCGGCGCACACCGCCGCATTTCCATCGGCAACACAGAAAAGGTGGCCGGGATGCTGGCAGACATCACCGGCGGTGAGCTTTATAAGATCGAACAGGCGCAGCCCTATTCCGATGATTACGACACCTGCATCGCCGAGGCCAAGGCCGACCTGCGGAAGCATGCCCGCCCGGAGGTGCTGGATCTGCCCGATGATCTGGACGCCTATGATGAGATCTATCTGGGCTATCCCAACTACTGGGGCACCATGCCCATGGCGGTCTACACCTTCCTCGAAAACTACGACTTCACCGGCAAGACCATTCACCCCTTCTGCACCCACGAGGGCAGCGGCCTTTCCCGTACTGTGCAGGACATTCAGAAGGCCGCGCCCGGTGCAGTCGTCACCAGAGGTCTTGCCATTCACGGCAGCAGCGTAGACGGGGCGAAAGCTGCCCTTGAAAAGTGGGTCAAGGAGGTTCAATAAAATGAAACATGTCATGTTGTTGGCCGGTGCCGGGCAGATCGGTATGGCTATCGCCCGCCGGATGGGCGCGGGTATGAAGATCGTCGTGGGCGATAAGAAGATCGAAAACGCACAGGCCATCGCAAAAACCATGAACGAGGCGGGCTTTGATGTGGTGCCCATGGAAATGGACTTGTCCAGCCGGGACTCCATCAAAGCGCTGATCGCCGAGGGACAGAAGTACGGCTCCATCCGGATGCTGGTGAACGCCGCGGGCGTGTCCCCCAGTCAGGCACCTATTGAAGCTATTCTGAAGGTCGATCTCTACGGTACGGCGGTGCTGCTGGAGGAAGTGGGCAAGGTCATTGCCGAGGGCGGCGTGGGCGTGACCATTTCCAGTCAGTCTGGCTGGCGGATGCCCGCTCTGACAGCGGAGCAGGACATGCAGCTTGCCACAACACCCACGGAGGAGCTGCTTTCCCTCGACTTCCTGCAGCCGGAGAACATCCGGGACACCCTCCACGCCTACCAACTGGCCAAGCGCTGCAATGAAAAGCGTGTCATGGCCCAGGCAGTGGAATGGGGCAAGCGCGGCGCACGGCTCAACGACATTGCCCCCGGTATCATCGTCACGCCCCTGGCACTAGACGAGTTCAACGGCCCGCGCGGTGACTTCTACAAGAATATGTTTGCCAAATGCCCCGCTGGCCGTCCCGGTACGGCGGATGAGGTGGCCAATGTGGCGGAGCTTCTCATGAGCGACAAGGGCGCTTTCATCAGCGGCTCCACCTTCCTGATCGACGGCGGCGCCACGGCCAGCTATTATTACGGCCCACTGAAGCCGGGAGCAGAGAACTGACAAAGACCCTTCCGCAAACACAAAAGCAAGAGACTGACACCGGTGTGTCAGTCTCTTGTTGTTTCGCCATTTCGGGGCAGCGGCACAGTGAAAGATGGAGCCGCAAGCCTGCTTCACTTTGGGCGGTTATGCTTCCGCGGAACAGCTCCAGCACCGCTCCGATACCATAGGATTGAAATCCTGAAACATCCAATTCACATCGTTCTGATACTTCAACGGGTTCAGAGACTTCGGGTACACGGAAAATCGCCGGAGGCCACCTTTTTTGTCCTCTCACTAAGCATCCGCATGGGCTTGAATGTAGAGATTCCCTTCATCTGATATCGCTTTTTACCGGCAAGTGCAGGAGCGCGTATAAAAAAGACCGCCCGGGCGGCCTTTTTCGGTTCAATCTATGATTTCTGTCCGGAAGGAGCGGATCAGCCAGGTGCCGCTTATTTTTTCTAGTGTCAGCACGGTATAGACGTTGCCGCTTCCCTCCCACGTCCAAAAGCGCACAGTATCCCCCAGCTTTTCACCGCCATCTGGCTGGAATACACCGGGGCCCCAGTCACTGGTGAAGTTGTAGTAGGCGTCATATTCCGGCAGATAAAGAATGCCCTCCGTGTTGGTCAGGTCAGCAGTGGAAATGCCCGCATACTTCTGCAGCGTGGCGTCCACTGTGGCACGAGGGTAGCGATGGGCAGGCGTAGGAATCGTGGCCAACGAAGGCTCAAACCCTTCCTCGGCCTGAAACGGGAACCCCTCCAGATGCTTCAGCGCCTCAAATTCCGCCTGGTCACCCGTGTCATCCCAATGCATAAGCTCGTCATCAGGATAGTAACGCAGGAACTCCGCCAGAGACAGATCCTCCACCCGGTCATAGCAGGAGGTGAAGAAGCAGCTGATCTCCGTGGAGACATTCCAGCCGGACGTTTTGTCGTAGTACTCCGGAATAAACGCTTCGCGGGCACGCGTTATTTCTTCGGTTGTCAGCGGTTCCGCGCCCTCAGTCAGTATCTGGAGCGGTGTGGTGTCGTCTGCTGCGGCGGGAACGGGGGCAATATTCTCCTCGGCAGGCGCGGCGCCAATGCAGCCGGCCAATAGCAGCAGGGTCAAAAGCAAGAAAGGAAGAATCCATCGTTTCATGTCGTGCCTCCTATCTGTTGTTGGTCGTTGCCTGTTATGTGTGAAGTATATCATAGAGAAAAGTGAGCGACAAGGAGAACGGCTATAACGGGAAAATTTTTTTGAAAAGGTATTGACAAAACACGGCAGTATATGCTATATTAATTCGTGCCTGTCGAGTACATGGCGGCGTAGCTCAGTTGGCTAGAGCATGCGGTTCATACCCGCAGTGTCACCGGTTCGAATCCAGTCGCCGCTAC
>CAKTNW010000013.1 GCA_934589145.1 uncultured Oscillospiraceae bacterium
TCTTTTCTGCTTTCTTCCACGCCATAGGCTTTTTTCTCCCCCCGGCAGAGCCGGGGGTTCTCTTTTGTGTCCAATAGGAAAGACCGCTGGCATTCGCCAGCGGTCTTTCTATTTTCCTATGCAACAGCATTTGCGTTGACGCTCTCAATCACCTGCCGGATACCCGCCCACACAGACAGATCCGTGAATATCTCCACGATGCTGCCGTAATCGGTGAAAGGCGCTTCCTGCAAAACGGACAGGTCTTTCATCATGCCATTATGGACGATGTACTCCACGATCTGATTCACAAAATAGATTTGCCGACTATCCAGGCTTGTGTCATTCAGGTACTTGGCAAAAGCCTCTTTGGCAGCGTTCATATCAAGTCCGACGATTTCACGCACAAACTCACCCAGCGGCTTCTGCCCATATTCCGCCAAATAATCCTGCTTGGTGCCGATTTCGCTCCAAAGAATATTTTCCAGCACTTTTACATCATCTTCTGTCAGCGGAATATTGCTCTTTAGCTTTGCAATGGTTGCGTTATCCATGTGTTGACGCACATAGAATTCCGCCTTTGCCTTGTAATTCTTCAAGTCATCATTTTCCAGCTCAGATTCGTTCCAGTCCTCCGATAGAATTTCATCGTTGAAATTGGTATCATATCGAACTTTGCTGATGGGAATGTACTTCATAAGATCGCGCAGATTCTCACGGATATTCTCAAACTCGCTGATCCCAGCATTCTCAAGATAGTCCGTGTGCAGGATCTTGTTGATCAGCTCAGACTGCGCCATAATTTCCGGAATATTCGCCACGGACGCAACGGCGGAGACCTTCTTCATGAGGTCGCTTCTTGCCTTGCCATACTTCTTTCCGGCAAGGTAAGCAAGTTCAATACCATACATCAGGGCATCAAATCGCAGCGCCTTGGCATCGTCCTCCTCCGGTGTAATGAGCGGCGCCAGCTCCTGCCCCATGAGCAGCGTATCCTCGTAGGTCAGGGCGTTATAGCTGTCCGAATTGGCATACAGCTCCACAAATTTCAGGTGCTGCCGAACCGCAAAGTTTTCCTTGTTCAGCTCCCGCACCTTACGCACCATGTCCTCCACCAGCGATTTGCGGAAGTCGATCAAATCTGTCGTTTGGTACGCCAAGTCCTGCAATTTGTAGGCGATTTGGGCTTTCAGGTAGAAAATAGCACCTTGCAGGGCGATCATATTGGCAGTCGGTCGGCCCTTATTCATACGGAAGAACTCGAAATTGCCGCAGAAGTCAAAGATGTAGAACTTGTCCTTACCCGCGCCATCTATCAGACCCGGACACAGGCGGGTGCCGCGGCCGATCATCTGCCAGAACTTCGCCTTGCTCATGACCTTTTTGAAAAACACCAGATTCAGCACCTCCGGCACGTCGATGCCGGTGTCCAGCATATCCACGGAAATGGCGATCTGCGGCAGCTTCTTCGGGTCGGAGAACTCGTCGATGGCGCTTTGCGCGTAAGTCATGTAATTGTCGATGACCTTGGCAAAGCCGGGCAGATGCGGGTATTCCCTGTTGAATACCTCAAGAATCTTCTCAGCGTGCGTGTGGTTCTTCGCAAAAATGATGGTCTTGCCCAGCTTGCTGCCGTAGTCGATGGTCAGGCCCTTAGTCATGAGCGTATGCAGCACCTGCCGGATGGTATCCTCGTTGAAGATCCACTCGTCCAGCGCTGAGGACGCAATGCTCTCCGGAAGCTCGCCGTTTTCATCGGTGAAGGTATCCTCATAGGCATCTCTGTCCGCGTCGGAAAGCTCGTCGTAGACGATGCCCTGCTCGATAAATTTCAACTTCGTCTCCACGGAGATGAAGTCCACCAGATAGCCGTCCTTGACCGCCTGCGCCAGATCGTAGCCGTAGGTCGGCACACCGTTTTCCAGCTCAAAAATCTCGTAGGTGTTCTTGTCGATCTCGTCCTTGGGTGTGGCGGTCAGACCCACCAACGGCGCGTCAAAATAGTTGAAGATATCCCGATACTTGTTGTAGACTGAGCGGTGCGCCTCATCGCAGATCACAAGGTCGAAATGCCCGCAGGTGAAAAGCTTGCCCTCCTCGTCCTGCACACTGTCAATGACGTTGTACATGGTCTGATAGGTGGAAAAGACGCAGTGGGCGGTGTAGTTGTCCTTTTCCTCGCAGAGATTGGTGACGGACAGATCGGGCAGCAGATTCACAAAGCTGCGCTTGGCCTGCGTCACCAGACTGTTCCGGTCGGCCAGAAACAGGATATTCCGCACCCAACCGTGCTGGAGCAGCACATCACACAGGGCAATGACCATTCTCGTCTTACCGGAGCCGGTGGCCATGACCATCAGCGCCTTGCGCCGGTTGCGGGCAAAGGTGTCACAAGCGGCCTTGACCGCGCCCTCCTGATAGTAGCGTCCGGCGATTTTGGGATCGACCATGATGTTTTTCAGGCTTGTCCGCATGGTCTGGAGATTGAACAGCTTCTCCAAGTCCCGCTTGGAGTAGATGGCGGCGCACCTGCGTTCCGGATACAGATTGTCCGTGATCCGCGTCTCGAAGCCGTTGGTCAGGAAGATCACCGGACGGCGGTGATACTTCTTTTCCAGCAGGTCGGCGCACAGCTTCGCCTGCTGGCGGCCCTTGGCCACGTCCACACAGGTGCGTTTGGCCTCGATAACTGCCAGCGGGCGGCCATCGTCGCCATAGAGCACATAGTCCGCATAGCCCACCTCGGACTTGTTGGGCATGCCAGGCAGCTCCACCTCGTTAAGCCAGTCCTTCCCTTCCGTCCAGCCCGCGTCGGTGAGCATGGTGTCGATGTAGAGCTTGCGGGTCTTGTACTCCGACAAGTCCAGCGGCTTGGGCACATAGGTCTGCTGCTGTCCGGCACGGCGGGCGGTCAGTTCTTCCTTCAGGGCGGCGTTCTCCGCCATGAGCGCGGCCAGATCGACCTCCGGCATATCCTTCGCCGGAGCTGCCGGCGCTTCGGTGGGCTGCGCCAGCAGCGCGCGGTCAAAGTGGCCCTCGGTGTAGTTTTTTCCGTAGCAATAGGCCACGAAATCCAGAAAGACATAGAGGTTCTCCAGACACAGCGCCGCCTGCTCCTCGGTGATTTTCCTGCCGGTGTGGGCGGCGGCGTTGCCTGTGCGGCGAATGAAGTCCATCCGCCGCCAGATGTCGGTGCCGACGATATCCCGAAAGTCCTCGGTGTTCATCAAGCTCACCAGCGTGTCCTGATAAGGCATGACCAGCGCCTTGTCCACCGAGTACATCCACTTTACGGCGAACTCCATTGCCCAGCGGCAGTTCAGCACGCAGGCGGAGGGATCGATATGGAAGATCCGCTCGGCGGAGACAGCCACGGAGGCAAAGGGCTCAAATTGTGGGATGGCGGAGAATATGTCAAAGTTGGTCATTGGCGGTACCTCACTTATTCATATCATGCGTTCACTTCTGACTTTTCTGCTGCTGCCGCAACGGCATCTTCTGCTATTTCATCAGTAAGTTTAATGGGAAATATATCCGTATTAACACAAATGTGAATTCGATTATTTATTGCAGCTTTAGTTGATTCTTTATTACTTGAATAAGATATCAACCGATCCTTTACTTCTTGATCTAATTCAATCTTTTTTCTTATGGACACAGAATTGCCCCATACTCTTTTGTGCCAAAATATTATTAATCGCCTTCCACTATCAGCTTTTAGCCACTCTACAAGCTTTCTCCACCATTTTGCATCTGTGCATCCTAATGACATTCCAAAAACACATACAATATTACTTTGGCTAATCATCCTTTCGGCATTCTGGTGCCATAGCTCGCCAATAGCAGAAACCGCAGTCGACTTAATTAATGTTTGCTGCAAAATGGATGAACTGAGCAATTCTTTATTGTTAATCTGAGAGTCGTCGTTTACTCCGATTATGGGGTAATGATTGGTATATCCGTGAACGTGAATTACGCGCGGATCAACCGTCATTTTAAATGTCGTACTTCCATGTGGCCACACCTTTATAGGTGCTGTCGCAATTATATTTACATACTTATCAAGAATATCAGTGTAGTTATACGAGATAAAATGTATGCAGGAATTTCTTCCACTATCTGCATTTAAAAGTTCGGCTATTTTTCCTCGTTCCACTGGCGTTATTCCGCTATAAAAATTCGAGAGAGCTGTCCTTGCAAGTTCTATACTTTCTTTATCAGAACAATATACTTTCCCGTTGCATTCATTTTTTAGATATTCTGGTAGCTGCACCTGTGCGTCTTCGTAGCAATCCAAAAAAGAGTCTACATTGCCTACCGAGAATTCTTCAGTAAAGCGCCCGAGTCCCACCTCAAAATCAGCCCAATATTGACCGCCAGATTCTATATCTTTTTTTATCATATCTTTTATCTGCAATATACTGGGATTGTCACTTTGTTGTTTAATATACCATTTATAGAACCCAGAATAGGATGTATCTACTCCAGCAGCCATATCAAAACCATTACCAACAAGAAAAGTTATTTCCATATCTCTCTCCTTACCCAAAATATTTCTGCATTAGACTATCGAACAGCAACTGCGCTTCATCCAACGCTTTTTGTATGGCGACTTTTGATTTGTCTGTCTGTTTGACAAATCTCTCAAACATATTTTGCTTATCAAGGGGTGGCAGCATAAGTTTTATCTTGTTGTATTTTCCAACATTGAAATGTTGCTGGGCTGCACCGCCTGTTCCTTCTTCAATTTGCTTCCTCCCGTGTGACAGATTGGTGTATTGGCATAGATAGTATGGATTAACTTTTTTCAAATCTGGGCGGGCAATGATGATATCAACCGCATTACACCCAGCGTATTCTTTCGTGACAACGCAAGCCGTTCCAGGCGCTCCAGATCGAACAATTAACAAATCATTTTCCTTGAGAATAGATTTTTGATTCTTTCGATTTCCTTCTTCAGAAAAATAAACCCAATCTGCATTCTTAACTCGCATAGTTCCAATATTAAGTGAACGAAATGCCCTTATCCCGTGTCCTGCGTCAGTATAATATTGCGCTGGCTTGATTACAACACCAACCTGGACATTTGCAACATCTTCAATGTTTACAACAGGCAAGTTGTATGGATTGCCTTCGTCCCCGAACATCTCAACAAATCGGGCTTTGACTAGCTCGTCCAACTTTTGGAGCTGCTGCTTTCGTTTGCTGATAACTCTTGCTAACCTATCTAACACATTGGCAATCTGAACCTGTTCTGCATATGAATACGCAGGAAGATGTGCACTTCTTACAATTTTATCATTTACCGCAGGATAACTCGCTCCAGTTGCCTGAGATACCATTTCATCCACAAATGACTTTGATTGAAGATAATTGAATAGAAATGGAGGAAAAGTATCAGGCTTACATTCCAAGACGCAAAAGCCTGTCGATGCAACCGGAATATTTTCCGTTTCTATGTCAAAAAGCGCGACAGCATTTAGATTGGGTCTTACTGTTGAAACGAGGATATTATCTTTCTTTATAGCTTTTCTTGCTCTACTTGGCGCTTCAGCAAATGTATAGGTCGTATAGCTCGTAATTTTCTTCTCTACATTATCAACAGAAGCAATATCAAAATAGTCGATCATTGCCTTACTATCCAGTTTTAATTGCCCTACACTTGCTTTACACAGTTTGCCAACCGTTACTTTTTCCATCATTCACCCCCGCGAATCCATCACAGCCCCAGCAGTTCTTCTAGCTTGCTCATCTCCTTGCCGATCTGCATTTCCAGCTCCCGCAGTTCCGCCATGATCTGGCTGGTGGGCGGGTACTCCACGGGCTTATACTCCGTTTTCTTATACTTGTTGATGGACAGGTCATAGCCGTTCTCCACGATCTCCGCCTTGGGTACGAAGAAGGATCGCTCCGTGCGCTGGCGGTCTTTTTCCGCCTCCAGATCATGGAACCGGGCAATAATGTCCGGAATGTCATTCTCCTGCACGGGGCTGCGCTTGTCGTCCAGAGAGAATCCGTCGGCCTGCATATCGTAAAACCACACATTGTCCGTGCCGCCGTGGCCGGTTTTGGTGAAGATCAGCACAGCGGTGGACACCCCCGCGTAGGGCTTGAACACGCCGGAGGGCATGGAGATCACGGCCTCCAGCCGGTTTCCGTCCACCAACTCCTTGCGGATGGCCTTGTGGGCCGTGGACGAGCCGAACAACACGCCGTCCGGCACGATGCAGGCGCAGCGCCCGCCGACGCGCAGCATCCGCAGGAACAGGGCCAAAAACAGCAGCTCGGTTTTCTTGGTTTTGCAGACCTTCAGCAGATCGGCGGACACGATATCCGCGTCCAGACTGCCCTTGAAGGGTGGATTGGCCAGGGTACTTGTCCTTGTCCGGATTCTGGTCGGACAGGCTATCACGGTACTCGATGAAGGGGTTATCGATGCCATGGGTCATCATGTTCATGGCCCCGATGCGAAGCATGGTGCGATCCATGTCGTAACCGAAGAACATATGGTTCATGTAGTGATCCTTCTTCTGGCGGTTGAAGAAGATCTCCTCCTTGCGGCGTTCCTTCAGGTATTCGCCCGCCGTCACCAGAAAGCCGGAGGTGCCGCAGGCCGGGTCGCAGATGATATCGTCGGCCTTCGGGTCCATCAGCTCCACCATCATGCGAATGATATGCCGCGGCGTGCGGAACTGGCCGTTCCGCCCGGACTGGCTGATTTTGCTGAGCAGGTATTCGTAAGTATCGCCACGCACATCCGCCGCCTGCGATTCGCTCATCAGGCGGTAAATCTCATCCAGCGCGTCCACCACCTTGGAGAGCAGCAGCGGCGTGGGCAGCATGAAGATCGCGTCGTCCATGTACTTGGAATAGGCGCTGTTCTTGTCACTGTGGAGGTTTTTGATGAAGGGAAACACCCAGTCCTGCACGACGGCGTACATTTTTGCGGCAGGGAAATCGTGGAACACGCTCCACTTGAGCTGTTGTCCGTCGATGGTGCGGCCGCCTACCTGCACCTCACCTGCGAAGATGCTCTGATACGGCAGGCCCAGCATATCTGCTTCCTTGGCCCGGAGGTTATCGGAATCGTCCAGATCGTGGATGAACATCAGATAGGTGATCTGCTCAATGACACTCAGCGGGTTCACAAGGCCGCCCGCCGCAAAAGTATCCCAAAGGCTGTCGATTTTGTTTTTCAGTTCGCCTGTAATCATAGTACCGTTCCCTTTTCTTTATCGTTCTTATTGCGGAGTCGCCTTCACATACTTCCCGCTCCGCACCCTTGCGTCCTTGGGCTTCTCGGCGTCTGCGGGAGTGGCCCAGACGTAGCCGATGCGGATCGCGCCGGGGATGCTCTCCTTATCTCAATCTCAAAATAGCAAAAACAGCCCGGCGGAAAGCGCAGGGCTGTTGGATAGCGCGGCTGGTAATTGGCCCTGTCGCAGTTTTTACTACATATATTATATATATTTCTGCGAATAAAGTCAAACAAACCGTATTCTTCTAGGAAAGCCCGGCTCTTTTGAGCCGGGCTTTCCTATGCTCCTTGCGGGGCGCGACGCAATCCCGCCGCCGTGGTTGACAAAAATCTGATATTTCAATCCACGCGCCCCTTGCGGGGCGCGACGTTGTCTGCTCTTTATAATCGTCAAACTGATCTTGATTTCAATCCACGCGCCCCTTGCGGGGCGCGACCTATCACAGAGCTCTTGTATAAAATCACTCATATAGATTTCAATCCACGCGCCCCTTGCGGGGCGCGACTAAATTTTGGCTTCTTGTACGGTATGCAAGCCAAATTTCAATCCACGCGCCCCTTGCGGGGCGCGACGATTCGCAAGATGCCTATGCGCTATGCTGTCGGAATTTCAATCCACGCGCCCCTTGCGGGGCGCGACCACCCTCTATCGAGACATTCCTCCCACCGATCCATTTCAATCCACGCGCCCCTTGCGGGGCGCGACAGCTCATCAAGGTTATGGTCAAAATCCTTGATGATTTCAATCCACGCGCCCCTTGCGGGGCGCGACCGTCCCGCTTACAGGGCATACCGTGATATTGAACATTTCAACCCACGCACCCCTTGCGGGGTGCGACTTTTCATTTTTCATTTTCCCCTTTCTTTACTCAAATTTCAACCCACGCACCCCTTGCGGGGTGCGACTAGTTCTCTTTTCAATGTACTTGCCATAACCAACATTTCAACCCACGCACCCCTTGCGGGGTGCGACAGCAAAAATGCACAAATGATATTCTACATTTTTGCAATAACAGACCATAAAAGCAGAAAAGCTGACATGTAACGTCGCCTGTCAGAACGTTTTCCTTATAAAACCGGGAGCATATACTTGCCAAAACAGGTGCGAACCCTCCTGGTGCTTTCTGTTCGCTTACCCTTCGCACTAGATCATCAGTGTGTCCTCCGGCAAATACGTTTGTTTGCAGCCGAAATGCTCAATTTTCTTTTCATACTGCTTCCCTAAATAGTAAAACCGCAGACTATCCCGGTTGGGATCCATGATCTTGCAAAGGGTATTTTGCAGGCTGCGGCACTGCGCGGTGTCCAACAGGCACTCAAACACAGAATTCTGCACCCGCTGACCGTAATTGACGCACTGCTTGGCGATCTGCCGCAGGCGTCTGCGTCCGGCGGCGTCCTCTGTGTTTACATCATAGGTGATCAATACCAGCATAGGCCCCTCACTTCCATAAAAACGGCGGATAGTCGTCCAGATCGCCCCGCAGATACCGTGCCAACAAGAGACTCTGCACATAAGGAACCAGCCCCCAGGGAAGCTTTTCCTCCAAGAACGGATGTGTGATCGTTTCCCTTTTGCGCTCCTGCCATTTCTGCAAAAAGCTTTTACGTCCTGTGTCCGTCAGAAATACAGCGCCGCTCTCCCGGAAGTCAAAATTCTCCGGCTTTATAACACGGTTATTGATCATTGTCAGCACAAAACGATCCGCAAAGCAGGGACGCAGCTCCTCCATCAGATCCAGTGCAAGGGATTCCCTCCCCGGACGATCACGGTGAAGAAAGCCTACATAGGCATCCAGACCGACACTTTCCAGCGCGGAAGCGCAGTCGTGGGCCAGCAGGCTGTACGCAAAAGACAGCATCGCGTTGAAAGCGTCCAACGGTGGTCGGCGGCTGCGCTCATGGAAAAAGAAGATATCCTTTCCCTGCAAGATCATGTCATCCAATACACTGAAATATGCCGTGGCACCGGCACCCTCCAGCCCCCGGAGACTTTCGAGAGACGTTTCTGCCGTGATCTGCGGCAATAAGCCCTGTAACTGCTGTGACACCGCCGCAAAGCGCTCACCGTCGATCCGCATGGCATGATCCCGGCGGGTTCGCTCTACGCTCCAGCGGGCGTTATAGACCTTGCCCAGAATCATCATTCGTGCCACGCGGCAGCTTTCGGAGGGATCGTCGGCGACCCGGTACTGCGTCCGCCGCAGCAGCACATTTCCCTGCATTTGCCCGGAGACACGGGCGAGAAAGCGTCCTCTCGGCGTACAGAATGCCAGCCCGATCTCCCGCTTGGCGCAGGCGCCCATCAGCGCCGGCGAAGCGCCGGAATAGGAAAAGGACACGATGCTTTGCAGTGTGTGGAGCGGATAGCGGGCGACGGCCTCCCCGTCACGGTTGGCCACCACATTTTCCCCGTCCAGTGAGAGGTACACATCCTCTGATGTGACGAACAGTGTGTTCAGAAGCTGTCTCATGGCGCCACCTCCAGATGCTCCCGCAGATAGTCCGTAACAGATCGTTTCCGCATCAGCTTTGGCAGGCACAACTCCTTGAGCGAGCAGGCATTGCAAGATTTTGTTGGTTTTACCTTCGGTGTCCAGCCACGTTCGTATAAGGCATGCATCTCCTCAAGAAGCGTCTTAACCTCCTGCCGCAGCTCCGGCGTGAATTCAACCTCTGTACGGCGGTGTGTCTCACCGTAGTACAACGCGCCGGTCGGGATCTCACAGCAAAGCATCTCCTCCAGACACATGGCCTGTCCGCAGAGCTGCAGGGCATCCGTGGTGTCCTGTTTGGGCTTGCCGCGCTTGTACTCCACCGGATAGGGCTGCCACAGGCCATTTCTGCCTTTCAGCGGAATGCCGGTGCTGCCGCGGTGAAATTCCAGCACATCGCAGGCACCGGAAACGCCCAGGTTCGGGGAGAATATCCGCATATCCCGTGTAATGAGCAGATCTCCGCGGCTCTCGGTAAAATCCTTATCGTGGGCCCGCTCGTGTAGGATCGCGCCGTCTGTGGTACGGTAGTTCTCCGCCCATTGATTTTCGATATGGATCAGCGCCCATTGTCTGCGGCAAAATTTGAAGTGCTGCAAGCCGGAGAGCTGGAGGAAGCTCTCCTCCGGATAGATCACCCCAGCCGCGTGCAGGTAATGCCGGCGGGCAGCGCTGCTTCGTCCACCGTAACGGTGTAGTCGTCGTAGCTTCTGGGGGTAGTAACGTCGTCCTTGTGAGCGGCCTTCACCAGATCAAACAGCTTATGGGCCGGAGCACAGCCCAACTCGGAGTCGTGCTTGAATATGATCAGCTCCCGCACGGCCATCTTGCCGCGGGCAGCGGAGTGGTCATTTTCAAACATATTCAGGATGGCCGTCCACAGCAGATTCAGGTCATCCTCAGAGAAGCCGGTGGTCTTGCGGGCCAGATTGGCGGAGACATAGCCCTCCGCCCGGTACAGGCCGTAGGGCACGATGTACTTGCGGCCCATCTCGGTGTCCTTCTTCTCCGCGTCCGCCTCTGTGGTGATGGCTACGCGGGTAATGGTGACCTCCTGGGGCATGATGGGGTCAACACTACGGGCAAAGCCCATCTGCACCGGCCCGCGTACCTGGCCGCAGTTCAGCGCGCCCTTGACAAAGGTTGTCATTACCGCGCCGAAGGTACGGATATCATAGAAATTCCGGCACATGAAGTCCCGCAGCTTTTCATCCAGATGCTCATCCTTTTTCTTGGCGTCCTTCAGCTTATCCGCGTCCACG
Organism: uncultured Oscillospiraceae bacterium; assembly: GCA_934589145.1. Taxonomy (GTDB): domain Bacteria; phylum Bacillota; class Clostridia; order Oscillospirales; family Oscillospiraceae; genus Vescimonas. The sequence continues at coordinate 10,995 of CAKTNW010000013.1, forward strand.
CCCACATAGGCGCAGGCCTCCTTGTCGCTGGTGTTCAGAGGTACGCCGTCCTTGATGTAGATGCGGTAGCCCTCCTCCCCTTCCTTCGCCATCTCCACATAGTTGCGGATCTTTCGCTTCAGGCAGACGTCCGTCACCAGACCATAGCCGGTCTCCGGGTCTACACGGGGCATGTTGCCCGCGTCGGGGTCGCCGTTGGGATTGCCGTTCTCCACATCGAAAAATACCACAAATTCATACCGGTTCTTGATAGGCTCAGACATTTTCGTTCTCCTCCTTTTTCGTATACCGCTTCTGTGTCTGGTGATAGTAGCCAAGGTCAAAAGCACCCTGCTGGGCCAGGGTCATCCGGGTGGGATAACTCTCGCCCAGCACGCCCTTCAACGCGCTGACCTGTTTGTCGAAATAGACGCGCCGTCCGGCTTCCAGCTTCCGCAGATGCTTCTGATAGAGATTGTTCAGCACCGGGAAGATGCTGGCGGGCATGGCCGCCGCCGAGTTGAAATACTTATCCTTGATGGTCGTGTTGATGCCGGGATTTGCCGTCTGCTGTGCCGCTTCGTAAACGGAGAACAACCGGCCCAGCGTGTAAGGAATGTTGGTACTGGCTTCGTTGAGACTCACGGTCAAAACCTCCTCTGGACAGTCTGTATGTGGATTTTTCAAATAATACGCCTTGATAATGGCCGCGCGGCCCCATGTGATATCCCGCTCCGCGCGGATTCGCAGCATGACGGCTTCCAGCAGCGACGCGGGGTACAGTCCGCCGGAAAAGATGGCCCGTGCCGTTGCGCCGGCCATGGCCGGTGAAGGAGACTTATCCTTTGAATTGAGATTCACCGTCTCCCGCAGCAGCGCCCACAGGGACAGCACGCCGGGTTTGGCGTAGGCGGGCTTCACGATCTCCAGCCGCTCATAGTGGTCGTTGACATTCCGCATCAGCCTGCCGAAGCTGTCCCGCAGGAAGAAACGGACAGAGAGCCGGGCCGCATTGGGCGCCAATCCCAGAATGTAGAAGGTACGGTTGGGATCAACGCCCAGTTCCTTGCAGGGCAGCCCCTTTGCCAGGTCTCTCAGGGCCGCGCGCAGGTCGTTGTCCGATATGGTCGATGGCATTTTGTCGGACATGAAGGACATGAACAAGTCCTGATAAACCGGCTCCGCGCCCTCTGCCCAGCAGACGATGGTGGTATCGCCAATGACCTGCACATTGTCTCTGTCCGCCAGCAGATGGTTCAATGCGGCGGTGTAGGCAAAGGCCGCGTACTTGCCCACCGGGGCGTTGTAGTTCTGTTCCCGTCCATAGGAGCAAAAGGCCGGTGCATTGAACGACACCAGCGCCGCGCCGCTGGACTGGGCGTCCCGCACGCCCTTGATGGCGGGATGGGTGGCGGTGATCTCATCCTCGCGGCCTGTGACAAGGCACTGCATCCTCACAGCGTCCTCGTCCGCGCCGTCCCGATACCGCTGCCATGCCTCGCGGATGGCGGCATCCTCGTGAACATAGCGGCCCTCCACCCGGAACAGAAGATTCCCGCCTGCGGTGATCGTCTCGTACTGTCCGGACAGGGCGGGGTGCTCCATCGCTTCTTCCGGCTGCCAGGTGTCGAAGAAAGCCAATATCGCTTTGGCAGCAGGTGAATCCACGTCATCCAATACGGCGTGATGCAGACTTGCGGCGGTGCGGAAGCATTCCCGGCTGCGCTCCGGCTTCCCCTTCTGGTCAACACCCAGCAGGTAGGCGGAGTTGTCCCACAGGAAGTTGGATGCAATGCCAACAGTGCGTTTTACCGCCGACGGCAGGATCATCGACTGTGGACGCAGAACGGTTTTCTTCCCCATTGTTACTTCTTCCATCGTGGGGATCACCTGCGTCACCTGACCGTCTTTATCCAGGCACAGGACAAAGCTGATCTTTGCCGGGCTCCATCCGGGAGCGGCGATCTCGCCGCGCTGGAGCAAATCCTCGTAATACCGCGTCAGTGCTTGCAGGATCATCCCCTCACCTCCTCGCTGTCCCATGGCGGCACGACCATCACGCCGTCCGTCAGGCTGGCACGGAAAAACCGGGGCGTGATATTCTTGGGATCGGTGTAGTCCATATCCAGCAGCATCCAGCCCAGATCACGGACACCCTTCAACTCCTCCGAACAGGGCGGCAGTTCCGTGCAGCGGCGGAAATGGGCGGAAAACTCCCGTGTGCCGAAATAGGGTGCGCTGTAACACTGGCCCCGCTCCAGACGGCGCTTGATGATGTCCTGAAACTTTCCGGCGTTGTCACCGGGCGCCGCGTTCTCCGTCAAGTCAAAGTGGGCGTCGATCACATAATGTACGTCCCGCAGCACCATGGCCGCCCGCTGCTGGATACTCTCCGGCGCAGCAAGATACAGTTCCCCTTGTCCTTTTTCCATGACGGTTTTCACCTTGCGGGCACTGATGGTGTCCTTCACCTCGTTGCGGCGAATGTTGGTGAAGCGGATGGGATTGCATACATGAATGCGGTCGATGCGCCATTTCAGGCCGGGATGCCAGTAAATGCTTTCCAGCAGCCCGCGGGCCGCAGACGGCGTCATGATGTCATAGCTGACGCGCTCCGTTTTCATCTCCGGTCTGGTGAAAAGCGCATAATCGCCCCACACTTCCACTTGTATCGCCATAAAATCACTCCCCTCTCTTTGTTTGTAAACATAGCTTATATGGTATGGTGTCCAATAGAACGGACATCAGATAAACTCCGCCTTACCTGTCTCCGGCTCCAGAGACAGGCCCATGGTCTCGCTGTACAGCGTCAGATCTGTCAGAATCGCGCTGTCGCTGTCCAATGCAGGAATCTCCCGCGCCGTCAGCAAGGCTCCCACATTGTACAGCGCCTGAAAGTGCTTGTCATATACGGAAACGGCATAGCGTCCCAGCTTACGGTACAGCCCCTTGGAGCACTCGCCGTCTTGCAGGCGCTGGAGTAAAGCGACACCTTCGCCATAGGGAACGTAGACGGTATATGTATTCCGATCGATGAGATGGAACTTCTCTGCCACTGTCCGGAACGGGAATTCGCAGCCCTCGATTCCCTGTGTAAATGCCTTGATGACGCCCTGCTTGTCCAGCGCGTCACCGGTCAGACTACGCAGGCTATGGAAATACCGTGTCATTGTCTCAGGCGCGGCAGGGTCACGATCCTCTCCCAGCGCTTCTCTGGCCGCGCCGATGGCGGCTTGAAACAGCAGCGGCGGCAGTTCTGTCCGTTCAAAGATCGTAACAACACTCTCATCCGCAGGACGCTTTCCCTCACGGTTGCAACGGCCCGCCGCCTGCATGACAGAATCCAGCCCTGCCAGCTCCCGGTACACGGCGGGAAAATCCACATCGACGCCCGCTTCGATCAGCGAGGTGGATACCACCCGGCACGGTTCGTCCCGTCTCAGTCGTTCTCTGATCTCACTAAGCAGGGTCTGACGCTGGGCGGGGATCATCAGTGTGGACAGGTGGTAGCTGTCCTCCGGCGGCAGCAGCGCGTATACGCTTTGGGCCGCCTTTCGGCTGTTGACAATACAGAGGACTTGCCGCTGCTCGCTCAGCTGCTCCGCCAGCGCCTCATCGCTCAGCGTTCCGGCCTGCCGGAAGGTCACGCGGCGGAAACGGTCATACAGCGCCGCCGTCTGCGGGCAGAGCTCCGTCACGGGGCAGCTTGGCGCATAGGTACGCAGCAGGTCGTCCAGTGACGGCTGCGTTGCGGTACAGAGTAACACCGTGGAGTGAAATTGCTCCGCCAGCGAAGCCATGGCCGCCACGCAGGGCCGCAGGTGCGGCAATGGCAGCATCTGTGCCTCGTCAAAGATCACGACGCTGTTGGCCAGATTATGCAGCTTGCGGCACTGGGAGGAACGGGCAGCATATAGGGACTCAAAAAGCTGCACCGCCGTGGTCACGACCACCGGCATGTCCCAATTCTCCGTGGCCAGCGCCTTCCGGACGTCCTCCGCCGGTGCGCCGTCGGAGAGGTCGAACTGCACGCCAGAATGGTGCTCCAGCACATTGCCGCTTCCCAGAATATTCCGGAACACCTGGGCGTTCTGGTCGATGATAGAGGTATAGGGGATGACATAGATCACCCGCTGCATCCCGTGTTCCGCCGCATGGTGCAGCGCGAATGCCAGCGACGCCGCCGTCTTTCCGCCGCCGGTGGGGACAGTCAGCGTGTAAACTCCTTTTGGTTTACTGCCCGCATTCAGGCAGGTGTTCAGGATCTCACAGCGCAGCCGGTTCAGCTCCGTCTTTGGCTGCTGCCACGGTTCGATATACGCTTGCAGCCGTGCCAGCAGCGTAGGGATATCATCGGATCCGCCCCGTCCCTGATCACCGTTCATGAACCGCTCCGTATCCAGAAAGTCGGCGTCCACCAGACAGGAATAGAGCATCCTTGTCCAGAAAGAAGCCTGCAGAGAATCAAGCTTCTGCGCCGCAGAGACCGTCGGCGGCGGTAACGCCACGCCGCTTTCACCGCAGCGCTCCATGCACTGTTCGTCACGGCCTTTCAGCAGCCGTCCATAGAAGGTGCCATCGTCCTTCCGGGCTGTCCGCATGTTGCCGAAATCCGGCAGACCGCCGTGATGTCCCGCTACGCAGGCGGAAACATAGCGGTTTCCCCGCATGGCGCAGGCCATCGCGCCCGCCGTGGCGTGGTCAACGATGGGGCCGTCGTTCAACAGGCGATTCTGAAAGTCGTCTGTACATTTGCCCATGTCGTGGATCAGTCCCGCCAGCTCCCCGTCGGCTTCCGCGCCGAATGCCGCCGCAAAACCGCAGCATAGCTCAGCCGTTCCCGTCAGGTGCTGGGCAACCGTCTGATATTCCTTATTGCCATTGGCGTTTTCCCGAACATGGGCATAGTACGGCACATCACGCATAATGTCATCTCCCTTGCCGTTTTTTAGCTGTTATTGTCTATATTATACATCTATCTGTGGTTACAGGCAAGCGTTGCTTGCTATTATTCACAATCTCCACCCCAACCTCAACAATTATTGAGCCAGGATTGAGGAATATTTGATGCCCGGCGGCGGGTTTTGTGCTATAATAGCTGCGTAAAAATGGCACACAGGAGGATCTTTCCATGTTCAAGATACTGATCGCCGAGGATGACAACGAGCTGCGGCAGCTCTTTCAGCATGTGCTGACCAAAAACGGCTATGCCGTCACCGGCGTATCCAACGGCGAAGAAGCTCTCAGCGCCGTAGAGGCCAGCTATTTCGACCTGATCATCTCCGACATCATGATGCCGAAAATGGACGGCTATGAGCTGGTGCGCGCCCTGCGCGAGGTAGGAATGACCACGCCCGTCATGATGATCACCGCCAAGGACGCCTTTGACGACATGCGCCTGGGCTTCCTGTCCGGCAGCGACGACTATATGGTCAAGCCCGTCAACGTCAACGAGATGGTGCTGCGGGTAGGCGCGCTGCTGCGGCGGGCCCAGATGGCCAACGAGCGGCGGCAGGTCATCGGCAGCACGGTGCTGGAGTGCGATTCCCTGTCGGTACACACGGGCAAGGAGACCATGACCCTGCCCCAGAAGGAGTTCATGCTGCTGTATAAGATGGTCTCCTTCCCCGGCCGCATCTTCACCCGCCAGCAGTTGATGGACGACATCTGGGGCTACTCCGAGGCGGACACCCACACGGTGGACGTCCACATCGGCCGCCTGCGGGAGCGGTTCCGTGACAACACCGACTTCAAGATCGTCACCATGCGGGGCGTGGGCTATAAGGTGGTGAAGCTGTGAAAAACGACATTGCGCCGAAGGTCTCGCTGCGGGTCAAGTTCTTTCTGATCTGCATGATGGAGTTTATCGCCGTGGTGCTGCTGTCTGAACTGGCGGGCTGGCTGCTGCGGCGCTGGCTGGGGGTCACGATGGATATTCCCATCTTCGTCTGGGCCATTCTGTTCAGCGTGGTGGTAGGCGGCGTCATCACCAACTACATTACCCACTCCTTCATCGACCCCATCACCCGGCTGGGCGCGGCCATGAAGGAAGTGGCAGGCGGCAACTTCCAGATCACCGCCCAGTGCAGCAGCAAGCTGAAGGAGGTCAACGACATCTATGCCAGCTTCAACCTGATGGTGCAGGAGCTGGCCGCCACGGAGACGCTGCAGACGGACTTCATCTCCAGCGTCTCCCACGAGTTCAAGACCCCCATCAACGCCATCGAGGGGTACGCCTCCCTCCTGCAGGATCACCAGCAGTCCACCGAGGAGCAGCAGATCTACATTGAGAAGATCCTGTACAACACCCACCGGCTGTCGGCCCTGACGGGCAACATTCTGCTGCTGTCCAAGATCAACAACCAGACCATCAAGCCCCAGCGCACCTGCTTCCGGCTGGATGAGCAGATCCGCCAGGCCATCGTGGCGCTGGAGCAGAAGTGGACGGCCAATGATATCGACTTTGACGTGGAGCTGGACAAGATCCAGTACAGCGGCTATGAAAGCCTGCTGATCCATGTCTGGAGCAATCTCATCGACAACGCCATCAAATTCGATCCCCAGGGCGGCATGATCGCCCTGCGCCTGCGCCAGAGCGGGGACTGCGCCGTGTTCACCATCGACGACAATGGCCCCGGCGTTCCGCCGCAGGAGCAGGAGCGGATCTTCCACAAGTTCTATCAGGTGGACAACTCCCGCGAGGTCAGCGGCAACGGCCTGGGCCTTGCGCTGGTGCGGCAGATCGTCTCGTTCAGCGGCGGCACCGTCGCCGTGGAGAATCTGCCGGAGGCGGGCTGCCGCTTCACGGTAACGCTGCCCCTGGCATGATTTCATACGGAAACGCCCCGGCCTTTGGAAGAGGCCGGGGCGCTCCTCTTTTTCCCGCAAATATCAACAGAAGTTGAGGCTGGCTTGAAGCTCAGTTGTAATTTGTGTTTTAGAATAGGAAAAAGAGTGGAATACTATGGAAGATGATCAGGGAAAGGAGTATCTCGCCATGCCGTTTCTGCGCTGCGCCCTCTATCTGGCGGCCACCGGGGTCGCCGGTTTTCTGCTGGGCCGCGTCCTGCCGAAGAGCTGGTTCTGCGGCGATGCCTTCCCCTATCGCGCCCAGCCCGGCGAGCAGAAGCTGTTCCGGGCGCTGCGCGTCAAGGAATGGCAGAGTAAAGTGCCGGACATGAGCCGCCTTCTCCCCGCCCTGATGCCCGCCAAGAAGCTGACGGCGGAGACCTTTGCCGACCTGCCCCGCATGATCCAGGAGACCTGTGTGGCGGAGCTGATCCATATGCTGCTGTCGGTGACGGGGCTTGCCTGTCTGGCCATCTGGCCGGGAGTGGGCGGCGCTGTCGTGACCGCCGTGTATATCCTGCTGGGCAATCTGCCCTTCATCATCATCCAACGCTACAACCGTCCGCGTCTGCAAAGGCTGCTTACTTTACAGCAGCGGAAACAAGAAAGGAAGATCACGCATGGGCACGCTGATACTGAGCTGCAATACGGGCGAGGGGCATAACTCCTGCGCCAAGGCCATACAGGCGGAGTACGCGGCCCACGGTGAGCGCTGCGAGATCGTGGACGCGCTGCAATTCATCTCCCGCCGCGCCTCCCGCTTCATCAGCGACTGGCACTCCCGCATCTACCGTCACGCCCCCAAGCTCTATCAGGCGGGGTACCGCAACGTGGAGAACCGGCCCTCCGTGTTCCGGGAGGGCACCTCGGTGCACCGCTATCTGACCTCCGGAGCGGAGCGTCTGTATCAGTTCATCTGTGACGGACAGTACGACAATATCATCTGCGTCCACGTTTTCCCCGCCCTGGCGGTCACCGCCATGCTGGAGCGGCACCCTATGGCCATCACCACCAGCTTTGTGGCCACGGACTATACCTGCAGTCCCAGCGTGGAGGACTCCGACGTGGACTGCTATTTCATCCCGGACGCGTCCCTGATCAACGAATTTGCCGCCCGCGGCATCCCCCGGGAGAAGGTGATCCCCAGCGGCCTGCCGGTCAGGGCGGCATTCTATCAGGACACCGGCAGGGTCGAAGCCAAGGCGTCGCTGGATATCCCGGCGGAGCATCAGCACCTTCTTATGATGTGCGGCAGCATTGGCTGCGGCCCCATCCGTGAGCTGACGGAGGAGCTGTCCCTCCGCCTCTCCTATGATCAGCTCCTCACCGTGGTCTGCGGCGCCAACGAGGAGCTGTACGCCAAGCTGCAAAAACAGTTCGGCGGACACCCCAACATCCGCATCCTGGGCATGGTGGACAATGTGCCCCAGCTGATGCACAGCGCCGACCTGTTTCTCACAAAGCCCGGCGGACTGAGCACCACCGAGGCCGCCGCCTGCGGCCTTCCCATGGTACTGATGGACACTGTGGCGGGCTGTGAGGGTCATAATCTGGACTTCTTCCTGAGCCGCGGCGCTGCCGTGACTGCCGGTACGCCCAAGGCCCTGGCGGATCTCGCCATGTCCCTGCTGGCCACGCCGGAGCGCCTGCGGCGCATGTCCCGGGCCATACCGCACACCACCGGCCAGACACCCGCCCGGCAGATCTATACGGCGCTGCACCGGCGGCAGGGCCATCCCCTCTGTGAAGAGCGTTACGCCTGACGCTTATCATATCTCTATGGCATCCTCTCATACCCCCAACAACAGGAAAGACCTGCCGCATTCACGGCAGGTCTTTCCTGTTATCCGTATTTACTTAATCCGCAATGGGAACCAGGGAACCCACCACCACATACCGGGCGTTTTCAAACTCATAGGAGCAGGTGGACAGCGTCACGGTCTTTCCGGTAGGCGTACCGATATTGGAGACGAAGGTGGACTTCGCCGCCATGGCCTTCAGCTGATCCTGGGTCAGAGAGGTGGCATACACCTCGTCATCATGCTCGCAGACAAAACCGGCATACAGATCCAGACGGTAATTCTGGCTGGGGGTATAGATGTAAAGGTAAGGATGGCTGTTATAATAGCCCTTGTCCTTATACAGCGTCAGGTTGGCGAACATCATGCCGGACTTCATATTGTGACCGTAAATGATGGTATTGTTATCGGAGAAATGGCCGTCGTTCTTTTCCTCGATAAAAATACTGCCGTTGTTGTTAGTATTGCCCTTGCTGTCGTGCTTCAGGTAGTAATCATTGCCCTTACTATACTGAATGGGGTTCTGGATGTTGGTATTGGCACTGTAGATATAGCCCACCACATCGGGATAGTCGGCGCACATCTTGTCAAAGTTGACTTTAATGCTGTCCGGCTCTTTTGGCTTTTCCGAGGTATCACCATCGGTGCTGTCGCCGCTGGTATCATCCGTCGTGCCGGGCGTCACATAGTTCTGATTGATCTCATCCTGGGCGTTGGCCGCGTCGGCCTGCTGCTTGAAATAGCTGATGATCTTCGCGGCGGAGAACACCAGAATGCCCAGCAGCACCAGCAGGATCACATAATAGAGAGCCCGGCTCTTTTTCCTCTTTCTTCTGCGGCGGCGGGGCTGACCCTCGCTGCGCTGGCCTCCGCTGACACGCTTGCCGCCTTCGGGATATCCATAATTATCGTGTGTAGAATTGTTCATCAAACAAGCCTCCTTGTCGTCTATGCTATTGTATCAGATTTCGTTCTGTTTTGCAAGCCGTATTGGAAATTTCCCTTTACTTAATCCGGAGAATGGACTAAAATAGAAAAAGGACAACTTTCAAAAAGGAGCATCCATCATGATCTATTTCAACAGTGACTATCTGGAAGGCGCGCACAGCGCGATCATGGCACGGCTGGCCGAGACCAATATGATGCAGACCATCGGCTACAGCGAGGATGAGATCTGCGCTGCCGCCCGTGAGAAGATCAAGGCCGCGTGCCAGGCGCCGGACGCCGACGTTCACTTCCTGGTGGGCGGCACCCAGACCAACACCACGGTCATCGCCTCGATCCTGCGGCCCTGGCAGGGCGTGCTGTCCGCCGTCAGCGGCCACATCAACTGCCACGAGACCGGTGCCATCGAGTCCACCGGCCACAAGGTCATCACCCTGCCCACCGGCGACGGCAAGATCACCGCCCAGCAGATCGCTGACTATGTGGAATGGCACAAGCACGATGAATCCACCGAGCATATCGTCCAGCCCGGCATGGTGTACATCTCCCAGCCCACCGAGACCGGCATGCTGTACAGCAAGGCGGAGCTGACCGCCATTTACGACATCTGCCGTGCCTACGGCCTGCCTCTGTTCATCGACGGCGCCCGCCTGGGCTACGGCCTGGTGTGCGAGGCCAACGACATCACGCTGCCGGAGCTGGCCCGTCTGTGCGATGTGTTCTACATCGGCGGCACCAAGGTGGGCGCCCTGTTCGGCGAGGCGGTGGTCATCACGAACCCGGCACTGAAAAAGGATTTCCGCTTCATGATGAAGCAGCGGGGCGGCATGCTGGCCAAGGGCCGTCTGCTGGGCATCCAGTTCGACACCCTGTTCACCGACGATCTGTACTTCAAGATCGCCCGCAACGCCATCGACATGGCTTTCCAGATCCGGGACATCTTCGTGTCCAACGGCTATCCCCTGCTGTTCGACTCCCCCACCAACCAGCAGTATCCCATCATTCCCGATGACGAGCTGGCCATTCTGGGCAAGGAGTTCGGCTATGAGTACTGGACGCGGGTAGACGCCACCCACTCCGGCGTCCGCTTCTGCGGAAGCTGGGCCACCACCCAAGAGAATGTGGATGCCCTGCGCGCCGCCGTCAACGCTCTGAAAAAGAACGGCTGAAAAAATAGTCCTGGTATATAGACGCTGAAATACCGCCAAAGGTTTCACCCTTGGCGGTATTTTTTCAAATTTTTTTCAGATCTTCCGGACGGAGATGTCGCAGATCTGGACGGTCACGCCCTTCTTCTCTGCCAGGGCGGAGACCTTCTCCACGATGAGGCTGCGCTTCTTCGCGGCGATGTCCGCCACAAACTGATCCCGCTGATCCTGATCCCTCTTGGCCAGGAACCTGTGGGCCGCAGCCAGCAGCTTCTCCTTTTTCCCGGCGATCCGGCCCACCAGTCCGCCCTTGGCGCTGAGCTTTTGGGACACCGCAGGCACCACCAGATCCACCACGCCGTCATAATCCAGATCCGAGATCAAAAGCTTTACTTCCAGCATGTTTTTGTTCCCCCTTTTGGCCGTATTTTCTACTCAAAAGTACCATATACCCACCATTATGTCAATGTTTTACTACGAAAAAATACCGGAAGCCGACAGCTTCCGGTATTTTTGTTCAGTATCGCTCTTCGTGCCGGTGGCGCAGCTTACGCCTCGGGGCCGGCCTTGACCAGAGCCTTACCGGCCTCGTTGGTCTCGTACTTGGCGAAGTTCTTCACGAAGCGGCTGGCCAGATCCTGGGCCTTGGTCTCCCACTGGGCGGCGTCAGCATAGGTGTCGCGGGGATCGAGGATGGCGGGATCCACGCCGGGCAGCGCGGTGGGCACCTCGAAGTTGAAGTGGGGGATCATCTTGGTGGGCGCGGTCTTGATGGCGCCGGACAGGATGGCGTCGATGATGCCGCGGGTATCCTTGATGGAGATGCGCTTGCCGGTGCCGTTCCAGCCGGTGTTGACCAGATAGGCCTTGGCGCCGGACAGCTCCATCTTCTTCACCAACTCCTCAGCATACTTGGTGGGATGCAGCTCCAGGAAGGCCTGGCCGAAGCAGGCAGAGAAGGTGGGCGTGGGCTCGGTGATGCCCCGCTCGGTACCGGCCAGCTTGGCGGTGAAGCCGGACAGGAAGTAGTACTGGGTCTGCTCCGGCGTCAGGATGGACACGGGAGGCAGCACGCCGAAGGCGTCGGCGGACAGGAAGATCACGTTCTTCGCGGCGGGAGCGGCGGAGACGGGACGCACGATGTTCTGGATGTGGTCGATGGGATAGCTGACGCGGGTATTCTCGGTGACGGACTTGTCGTTGAAGTCGATCTTGCCGTTCTCGTCCACGGTGACGTTCTCCAGCAGGGCGTCGCGGCGGATGGCGTTGTAGATGTCAGGCTCGGAGTCCTTGTCCAGGTTGATGACCTTGGCATAGCAGCCGCCCTCGAAGTTGAAGACGCCGTTGTCGTCCCAGCCGTGCTCGTCGTCGCCGATCAGCAGGCGCTTGGGGTCGGTGGACAGGGTGGTCTTGCCGGTGCCGGACAGGCCGAAGAAGATGGCGGTATTCTCGCCGTTCATGTCGGTGTTGGCGGAGCAGTGCATGGAGGCGATGCCCTTCAGCGGCAGGTAGTAGTTCATCATGGAGAACATGCCCTTCTTCATCTCGCCGCCGTACCAGGTGTTGATGATGACCTGCTCACGGGAGGTGATGTTGAAGGCCACGCAGGTCTCGGAGTTCAGGCCCAGCGCCTGGAAGTCCTCCACCTTGGCCTTGGAGGCGTTGTACACCACGAAGTCAGGCTCGAAGCTTGCCAGCTCCTCGGCGGTGGGCTTGATGAACATATTCTCCACGAAGTGGGCCTGCCATGCCACCTCCATGATGAAGCGGACGGCCATGCGGGTGTCCTTGTTGGCGCCGCAGAAGGCGTCCACCACGAACAGGCGCTTGTTGCACAGCTCGTTGACGGCGATGGCCTTCACCTTGGCCCACACATCCTCGCTCATGGGATGGTTGTCGTTCTTATAGCCCTCCGTGGTCCACCATACGGTGTCCTTGGAATTCTCGTCCATGACGATGTACTTGTCCTTGGGAGAGCGGCCGGTGTAGATACCGGTCATGACGTTCACGGCGTCCAGCTCGGTGACCTGACCCACCTCATAGCCGGTCAGCTCCTTCTTGGTCTCCTCAGCAAACAGGGTCTCATAGGAGGGGTTATAGACGATTTCACTTACGCCGGTGATGCCGTACTTCTTCAGATCGATCATGGTAAATACTCCTTTTCACATATATTATGAACTATTTTTACTTGTATGGAATGTCCCCCACATTTAGGGTCACCGTTATTATACCACAGCTTTTCCCGATATGCTATTGTTCAAACCGTATAAAAATCTCACAATGCTTTAGGCAACCTAACAAAAAGTCAGGTTTGAAGGCATCCGTTTTTCAGCTTATCCGTAAAAATGCAGCACCGCCTCCAGCACGCCGCCGCCCACGGCCAGCGCCTTGTCCGACGCAGTATAGCAGTACTCCTCACGGCACCGGGGATCCACGTCGCCGGACTTCATCCCCTTGAAAACCGGCGTGCCGTCCGCCAGAAGGCCCCGCAGCACGCCGTCGATGGTGCAGACCATGGGCTTTCCGTTCACCTGGCCCGCCACGTCACCGGACTTCACCTGGGCACCGATATCCAGTACCGTGTGAAAAATGCCGTCGTCCGGCGCCCGCAGCACCCGCTCACCGGCGTAGCCGCCGATGAGGCCGGGGATGTTGGTGTTGGGCAGGGCGCTGCCCTGGTAGATCACCCGGCCCAAGGTGTGGCCCCGCATGGTCTCCACCACCGCATGGCAGTCCTCCCCCGCCGTAAAGCCGGGGCCGATGCCCACCACGATGGGCGCGTCCGTGATCCTCGTCCCCAGGTTCCGCTTGGCCAGGATGGCGTCCACCAGCGCGTCGGGCCGCAGTGCCGTTCGACAGGCGCAGTCCGGATCGGCCAGCACCGGGATATCCCCCCGCGCCGCGATCTCCTCCGCTGCCGGGATATCCGCCGCGTAAACGGCGCGGATCCCCTCCACCTCCGTCTCGCCGTGGACGATGGCCTGAGAAAAGCAGACCGTGCGGCGGATGGCCGTGGGCTTGGGCAGATCCGTCATGATCACCTGTATCCGGGCCCGGTAAAGCCGCAGGGCGATGCCGGTGGCGATATCCCCCGCTCCTCTGATCAACACGCGCATAGGCGCACCTCCCTGTCGTTTCTTTTTCTTGAGAATAACACTTCCCGCCGGGATAGTCAATCACGACCTTGACGGCAGGCCCTCCGGCTGGTACAATATTCTCATGAAAGAATTACGCTACAATTTATCCTGCCGCCTGTTCACCGATGCCAAGTGCTTCGGCCCCGGCGTTGCCCAACTGCTGCACCGTGTGGAGCGGCTTCATTCCCTGCGCGCCGCCGCGCTGGAGATGGAGATGGCCTATTCCAAGGCGTGGACCGTCATCAAGAACGCGGAAAACGCCCTGGGCTTCAAGCTGCTGGACTCCACCGCCGGCGGAAAGCACGGCGGCGGCGCCACCCTGACACCGGAGGGCAAGGCCCTGCTGACGGCCTATGACCAGTTCTGTCAGGAGCTGCGCGACTGCGGCGACAGGCTGTTCGCTGAAAAATTCACCCCGTTTATGGACAAATGACCCCATAAAAAGATGGCCTGCTTTTTAAGCAGGCCATCTTTTTATCTTGTCTTGAGCCACTCCATCACCTGAAGCAGTGAGTCGAACACCCCCGTGGCCATTCGCAGCGTCTCATCGCCGGGCCGGGCCACATCCGGCACGCAGGCCACCGGGATCCCCGCCGCCACAGCGGCACGCACACCGGCGTCGCTGTCCTCCAGCACCAGCGAATCCGCCGCCGCGGCACCGGTCTTTTCGAGGGCCTTCAGGAAGATATCCGGCGCGGGCTTGCCGCTTTTCACCTCCGGGCCGAAGGTAAAAAAGTCAAAATACCCGGTGACGCCGTTCTGATCCAGGATCGTTTTCGCTCTGGATTCGATGCTGGAGCTTGCCAGCGAGATCAGGCAGCCCTGCTCCTTCAGCCAGGCCAGCAGCTCCCGCGCGCCGGTTTTCAGCGGGATGCCCCGGCGGACGTATTCCGCTTCCCATTCCTCGTATCGGCGGATGCCCTCCTCCACCGTGATGGGCAGGGCGTACTCCTGAATGAAGTCCGTCATATTCCGCAGGATCGTCCGGCCGCTGTACTTCTCGGCATAGTGGGCCAGGGTAAAATCGTGGCCGTAATACCGCAGGATATCCCGGTCAACGTGATAGGCGACGGTTTCGCTGTCGATCAACAGGCCGTCCAGATCAAAAATCGCAGAACGCAGCATGGTTACCTCTTCCTTTTACAGCATGTATCACAGCTACCGCCGCAGCCGCCGCGGCAGCAATCGGACTTTCCCTGCTTCCGGTAGACCCGGATCGCGGCTGTCACAGCGGCGGCCAGCGCCAGCAGCACCAGTATCGTGGCCAGATTCATCAGGCCACCCCCGCCAACAGCAGCACCGTCCGCGTCAGGCAGGCGCAGACCCACGCGATGCCGCACTGCATCGCCACCATACCCAGTGCCCATCTGCCGCCCAGCTCACGGCGCACCGAGGCGATGGCCGCCACGCAGGGCGTATACAGCAGGCAGAACACCAGCAGCGGCACGGCAGTCCCCACCGTCAGCAGCGAGGTGATGCCGTCCCCCACCAGCACCATCAAGGTGGAGACCACGCTCTCCTTGGCAATGAAGCCGGTGATCAGCGCCGTGGAGATGCGCCAGTCGCCAAAGCCCAGGGGCTTGAAGATGGGCGCGATATAGCTGGCCACCAGCGCCAGGATGCTGTTCTGGGAATCCTGGACGATCTGAAGCCGCAGGTCGAAGGTCTGTAAAAACCAGATGACGATGGTGGCCAGGAAGATCACCGTAAAGGCCCGCTGCAGGAAGTCCTTGGCCTTATCCCACAGCAGCTGCCCCACGTTCTTCAAGCCCGGCATACGGTAATTGGGCAGCTCCATGACGAAGGGCACCGCCTCGCCCCGGAACAGGGTGCTTTTGAAGATCAGCGCCACCAGGATCCCGATGACGATGCCCAGGAAATAGAGCCCCACCATCACAAGGCCGCCCCGTCCGGGGAAAAAGGCGGCGGTAAAGAAGCCGTAGATGGGCAGCTTGGCCGAGCAGCTCATAAAGGGCGTCAGCAGAACGGTCATCTTCCGGTCACGCTCCGACGGCAGGGTACGGCTGGCCATGACGCCGGGCACCGTGCAGCCAAAGCCGATCAGCATGGGCACGATGCTGCGGCCGGACAGGCCGATCTTCCGCAGCAGCTTGTCCATAACGAAGGCCATGCGGGCCATGTAGCCGGTGTCCTCCAGAAGGGACAGAAAGAAGAACAGCGTCACGATGATGGGCAGGAAGCTCAGCACGCTGCCCACGCCGGTAAACACGCCGTCCACCACCAGCGAGCGCACCGCGTCATTCACCTCCCAGGAGATCAGGGCGCTGTTCACCAGCTCCGTCAGCCGCGCGATGCCCTCCTCCAGCAGTTCCTGCAGCCATGCGCCGATGACGTTGAAGGTCAGGAAAAACACCAGCCCCATAATGCCGATAAAGGCCGGGATGGCGGTATATTTTCCCGTCAGAAAGCGGTCGATCTTCTGGCTGCGGAGATGCTCGCGGCTCTCGTGGGGCTTCACCACCGTGGCGTCCACCAGCTCCTGGATGAAGGCAAACCGCATGTCCGCGATGGCGGCAGAGCGGTCAAGTCCCCGCTCCGTCTCCATCTGCAGGATGATATGCTCCAGCATCTCACGCTCGTTCTGATCCAGCGCCAACGCCTCCAGCACACGGTGGTCGCCCTCCACCAGCTTGGTGGCGGCGAAGCGGACGGGGATGCCCGCCGCCTCGGCATGGTCGGCGATCAGGTGCATGATGGCGTGCAGGCACCGGTGCACCGCGCCGCCGTGGTCGTTCATGCCGCAGAAGTCGGTGCGGCCCGGCTTCTCCTGATATTTGGCCACATGCACCGCGTGGCGCACCAGCTCGTCCACGCCCTCGTTCCTGGCGGCGGAGATGGGCACCACCGGAATGCCCAGCATGGCCTCCATCTCGTTGATGCGGATAGAGCCGCCGTTGCCCCGCACCTCGTCCATCATGTTCAGCGCCAGCACCATAGGCACATCCAGCTCCAGAAGCTGCATGGTCAGATAGAGATTCCGCTCGATATTGGTGGCGTCCACGATGTTGATGATGCCGGTGGGTTTTTCGTTGATGATGAATTGCCGGGTGACGATCTCCTCGCTGGTATAGGGGGACATAGAATAGATGCCCGGCAGGTCGGTGATCTCGGTGTTTGGGTATTCCCGGATGGCGCCGCTCTTGCGATCCACCGTCACGCCGGGGAAGTTGCCCACATGCTGGTTGGCGCCGGTCAGTTGATTGAACAGCGTGGTCTTGCCGCAGTTCTGGTTGCCCGCTAAGGCGAAGGTCAGCGTGGTCTCCTCCGGCAGAGGGTGCTCCCCCGCCTTGATGTGGAACCGTCCCCCCTCGCCCAGGCCGGGATGCTCACAGTCCGGGCAGCTCTCCGCCGCCGGAGCGGCCGCCTGACGGATGGCCCTGACCGGCGTGATGTCGATCTTCGCGGCGTCCGCCAGCCGCAGCGTCAGCTCATAGCCGTGGATCCGCAGCTCCATGGGGTCGCCCATGGGCGCGAATTTCACCAGTGTCACCTCCGCGCCGGGGATCAGGCCCATGTCCAGAAAATGCTGGCGCAGGGCGCCCTCTCCGCCCACCGCCGTAATCCGGGCAGACTGGCCGGTCTCCAACTGCGCCAGCGTATGTATGTTCTCTTGTACTCCCATGCATGAATATCCTTTCTTTGCGCTTTCCCTGTGCTTGTCCATTGTCACCCTAAAGTTTAGCGTAATCCCGCCGTGCCGTCAAGCCGCGGCAGGGGAAAAGGCGCAAAAAAGAGGAGGCCGACGGCCTCCTCTGATCCTTATGATTCACGCGCCTCGTGACGGATGCGGTGGCGGTGCATGTAGCGGTAGTCCATCTTCATAATGTTGCGGACAAAGGGCACCATCAGCACGGAGTCAGAGGCGATCCAGGCGCAGGGATCGGCGGCGCACAGGGCATAGAAGGCCAGCGGGCCTGCCTGGGCGCTGACGGCGCCTCCGGCGAACAGGGGCGGCAGCAGCAGGCTCACCACGATGCGGGCCACCAGCTCCGCCGCGCCGGCACCCAGGACAAACGAGGATTTCCCAATGCCCTGCACACAGTTGCGAATGGAGAAGATGAAGCCCAGGAAGGGGAACATGGCAAAGTCCACATACAGGAAGGTATTGCCGTAGCGGATGGTCTCCTCCGTTACCTTGTCGGCGCTGAGGAACACATGGAGATAAAAGCCGCCGCGGGTCAGCAGCAGCCCGATGCCCACGGCAGCGGCCACCAGGACTGCCATCATCACCAGGGCCTGAAGGGTTCCCTTTTTGATGCGATCCGGCTTGCCCGCGCCCAGGTTCTGGGCGGTGAAGCTGGTCATGGCCGCGCCCAGGCCGTTCATGGGGGTGGCCACCAGGTTGGACAGCTTGTTGGCCGCGCCGAAGCCATTCTGGGCCGCGCTGGAGACCATCACGCCCTCCAGCATGTCGAACTGCACCACCACGCTCTGCATCACGATGATGCCCACCGCCAGCACGGAGAACTGCAGGCCCAGAGGGATGCCCTGTGTCACATGGCGGCGGATATCCCACCAGGTGATGCGCCGCCAGTCGCTCCGCAGGGGCCGGATGTCGGGATAGTGGGCAAAGGCGTAGATAAAGCAGCCCACGGTGCTGATCAACTGGGCCGACACGGTGGCGATGGCCGCCCCCGCCACGCCCCAGCGGAACACGATGATGAACAGCAGATCCAGACCCACGTTCAGCACCGTGGAGAACAGAAGGAACAGCAGCGGCGTCACGGAATCGCCCAGGCTGCGCAGGAACGAGCAGATGAAGTTATAGAAGAGCTGCGCGCCGATCCCGGCGAAGATCACGGCGCAGTAGGTATAGGCCGCGTGATACACCTCCGGGTTGTCCGGTGTGATGTTCAGCCAGGCCAGCATGGGGTTCAGCAGCACCAGCGCCAGCGCCGTCAGCAGCACCGTCAGCGCGGCGGACAGCACGATCTGGGTCACCAGTGAGCGGCGGACGCCCTCCCGGTCGTGGCAGCCCACGCTGCAGGAGGTGATGACGCAGAAGCCCGCGCTGACGCCGAAGGCGAACTGCAAAAAGATGAACACCAGCGACGTGGTATCGTTGACGCCCGCCACCTCCTGGGCAGTCAGTGTCTGGCCCACGATGGCCGCGTCGCTGATGGAATACACCTGCTGCAAAAGATAGGACAATATGATGGGCAGGGAGAATACCAGGATGGTTCTCCAGCATGTGCCCTGTGTCAGGTCAACCGGATGAAAGAGCGACGAAATATGCCGTTTTGCGTTTGCTTGTGCCATGATCATACTCACCTTACTTCTGCCATTTCATTTTTGCTGTGAGATTATAAGCTTACCGCATCGGAAAGTCAAGTGGTCTTTCTGTGAAAAAAGCACAAATATAATCGTTTCTATTTGGCATTTTCAACAAAGAGAGCCGCAGCATTTCGCTGCGGCTCTCCGTATACGATTCTTATGCTATTCCTTTACCACCGCGCAGGCGGAGACGCCGTAATACCGCAGACAGTCCAGCACCTGCCGGTCGATCCGTTCGCCGCAGACGGCCAGCGGGATGGCGGGCGGGCAGCTGATGGCGGCCGCGGCGGAAACGCGGCCCAGGCATTGCGCGATCGGCAGCGTCTCGCTCTCCGCCAGAATGGCCTGCCGGGGCGTCAGCACCGGCTGAGGATGCGGCACAGGGGGCGGCACGGCGGCGACAGGCGCTTTTCGCGGCAGGCCCAGCAGCACCGCCTCCAGCCGGTGCAGGTCGTCGGCGCTGTTATAGGGCGTCAGCATCAGCACCACATGATCCGGATCGTAGAATTCCGGGTACAGCCCATGCTGCTCCAGTATCCCGGCCAACTCCGTTCCGGTATAGCCGAAGGATTTGGGACAGAGGGTCAGTTTCAGGGGTTCCTCCCCTAT
The DNA here is from genome assembly GCA_934589145.1 of uncultured Oscillospiraceae bacterium. Lineage (GTDB taxonomy): Bacteria > Bacillota > Clostridia > Oscillospirales > Oscillospiraceae > Vescimonas. Next base: position 30,756 of record CAKTNW010000013.1, read on the forward strand.
CAGGCGGTATCCGTGGGTACATAAGCGGTCTTTTAGGGTGCTGATCTGGTACATAAACGCCGGTAATGTACCCTTAAAATCCGCCATCCGGTCGTTGGCGGCGTCCAGCGACTGCAAAATGAGGTAGGACGGACTGCTGGAGCCAAACAGGGACATGGACGCTTTGGCCTGGCGGGTCAGCAGCGCCGGTGCGGTATAGGCGATGTGCAGATACGCGCCGCCGGTGATGACGCCCAGCGTCTTGTGGGCGGAGTCGCAGCACATGTCCGCGCCCAGATCCATGGGGTGGCGGGACTGGGGCAGGAATTTCAGATACGCGCCGTGGGCGTTGTCCACCAGCAGCAGCACGCCCAGGTCATGGCACGCCGCCGCGATGCCCCGGAGATCCAGCATATTCCCCAGGTAATCCGGGCTGGTCACATAGACCGCCGTGGGCCTCCGGGCGCTTCCCTCCAGCGTCCGGCGCACCTGCTCCGGCGTGATGAGACAGCTGACATAGCCGCTGTCCGTCTCCGGATAGCGCCACCGGATGTCGATATCCAGCAGGGCGGCGGCGTTGACAAAGGCCTTATGGGCATTGCGGGCCGCCAGAATACAGGGCCTCTCCCCTTTTGACGCGGCGTACAGCGCCGTCAGGTGCAGCATGGTCTGGATGCACAGGGTGGAGCCACCGGTGGAATACACCGTGTGCGCGCCGAACAGAGCGCTTGCCTGGGCCTCGCTCTCGGCAATGATGCCGTCGGCGGTGAACAGCTCGTCGGCGCCGTCGATCTCCGTAATATCCCAGGGCTCAAAGCCCAGAAGGGGCCTCCCCTTATGGCCCGGCATGTGGAGCCGGGCGGCATCTCTGTCCCGGTAGCGGCGGACGAAGTCGCAGATGGGGGTGCTCATTGAGCGCCGCCCAGCTCACGGGCCACGGCCACCATGATGGCGCACTCCATGCGCTTGCGGAACAGTCCGCAGCCCGCCTCATACACGCCGCGGACAGAGCCGGTGGCGTGATAGGCGTTGGCGGCGCAGCCGCCGGAGCAGTACAGCCGCGCCCAGCAGTCGCGGCACTCCTCGTGAGCGTAGACGTTGCAGGAGGCGAATTCGTCCTGGATGGCGTGGTTGTCCACCCCGTGCCAGATATCGCCCAGCCGGAACTTCTCATCGCCCACGAACTGGTGGCAGGGGTACAGGTCGCCCCACGGGGTAACGGCCATGTACTCTGTACCGGAGCCGCAGCCGGAGATACGCTTATAGATGCAGGGGCCGCCCTTCAGGTCGATCATGTAGTGGTAGAAGGTAAAGGGCTTGCCTTCCTTGTCCCGCTGCAGCATCAGCTCCGCCAGCTTCTCGTACTGCTCCATGACCACGGCCCGGTCCGCCTCGGTCAGGGCGGAGGGATCGTCGGCGGCGGCCACCACGGGCTCCATGCTCAGCTCGGAGAAGCCCAGATCCAGCATGGTCTTGATATCCTCCAGAAAGTCCGGGTTGGCGTGGGTGAAGGTGCCCCGCATGTAGTAGTTTTTGCCGTCCCGGGCGGCCACCAGCTTCTGGAACTTGGGAACGATCTTCTCCCAGCTTCCGTTGCCGGCGTAGTCCACGCGATAGCGGTCGTGAACCTCCTTGCGGCCATCCAGGCTCAGCACCACGTTGCTCATCTCCCGGTTGGCGAAGTCGATGACATCATCGTCGATCAGCACACCGTTGGTGGTCAGTGTAAAGCGGAAACGCTTGTTATGCTGCTTCTCAATGGAGCGGGCATAGGCCACCAGCTGCTTCACCACGTCGAAGTTCATCAGCGGCTCACCGCCGAAGAAGTCCACCTCCAGATTGTGGCGGGAGCCAGAGTTCTCGATCAGGAAGTCCAGCGCCCGCTTGCCCACCTCATAGCTCATCAGGGCGCGGTCACCATGGTACTTGCCCTGGCTGGCAAAGCAGTAGGAGCAGTTGAGGTTGCAGGTGTGGGCGATGTGCAGGCACAACGCCTTGATGACGCCGGAGGTACGGGCCTTCAGCTCACCCGCCATGGGCTGGAAGGTATCCGGGGCAAACAGCTTGCCCGCCGCCTTCAACTGTGCGATCTGGTCATAGCACTCGCCCACTTCCTCCGCCGTCACGCCCTCGGCGGTGCGGTATTTCTCGGTCAGCTCACGGATGATGGTATCGCGGCTCTCGCTCTCGAACATGGCGATGATGTCATAGGCCAGCTCGTCCACCGCGTGGACAGAGCCGGAACAGACATCCAGCACGATGTTATAGCCGCCCAGCTTATATTGATGGATCATATATCTTAATTCCCTTCACGGTAGTATGGGTCACGCTAAAAATGCCGCCCGAAAGGGGCGGCATCATAGTTTCAAGTACCCGTTTACTTGGTCTCCTTGTTTTCGCAGGCCTGATTGGCAATACCGCAACTGGTCTTGCAGGCAGACTGGCAGGAAGTCTGGCACTCGCCGCAGCCGCCGTTCTTGGCGCTCTCGCAAAGGTCACGAGTCTCGATGGTATTGATGTGCTTCATGATGTAATGTCCTCCCAAGTGATTATCTTATAAAGTTATATCACACCGCTGTGCGCTTGTCAATCAATGCGGCGGAATTTTCTTGTACCGCCGCCGTCAGTTTTCGTAAAAATGCTTGACGAAGGTGACGAACTGCTGGGTCTGGCCGCTCATGGGCGCGCCGCGGCGGCAGGCCACATAGAGCCTGCGCTGCGCCTCTCCCTGGGGCAGACGGAAGGTCATGAGCCGTCCGGAGCGCACCGCGTCCTCCGCCGCCTTTTCCGAGATAATGGAGATGCCCAGGCCGCCGGCCACCAGATTCTTGATGGACTCCTGGTCGTTGAGGCGGGCGGTGATGGTCAGGTCGTTCTCGTCCACGCCCATCTGCTCGAAATAGGCGGAGACGCACTTCTTGCTGCCGCTGCCCTTCTCCCGCAGCAGCATGGGCTCACGGCAAATCTCCGGGAGCGTCATGCCGCCCGCTTCCTGATAGCGGCGGAAGTGGTCGCTGACCGGGGTGATCAGCACCATCCGGTCGGCATAGAAAGGCGTCAGCTCCAGCGCCTCCTCCTGCACCTCCGCGCCGATGAGGCCCACGTCGAAGGCACCGCACAGCAGGCCGTCCACGATGCCCTGACTGTCGCTCTGGAACACATGGAACTGGGACGCGGGGCGGATGGCCCGAAAGGCAGGCAGGATCTCCGGCAGGATGTAGGCCGAGGGGATGGTGGACGCGCCGATGCGGATCATCTTCTCGTCCTCGTCGCTCCAGCTGCGCATCAGGTTGTCCCGCAGGTTCACGATGTTGCAGGCGCACTCGTACAGCTCCTGGCCGCGGGGCGTCACCTCCACGGATTTGGTGGTGCGGATGATGAGACTGGTCTGAAATTCCTCCTCCAGCTGCCGCACGTGGGTACTGATGGTGGGCTGGGACAGATATAATTTCTCCGCCGCCTTTGTGAAGCTTCTATACTTTACAACGGCGCAGAATGACTGTAATTGCTTCAGTTCCATATGGTCCTCCCGCACAGTTCACGCAGGGCGGACAGGGCCGTGTCCACCTGCTGGGGCGTATTGTGCCAGCCGAAGGAAAAGCGGATGGTGCCGGTGGGGTAAGTTCCCAGCGTCCTGTGGGCATTGGGCGCGCAGTGAAGGCCCACACGCACCATGATGCCGTATTCCTGTCCCAGGGCGTCGGCCACCAGCGCCGGGTCGGCATTTTCCGGCGCCACGGACACCACGCCTACCCGGCCCGTCACGTCCCGGCGACCCACCACCCGCAGGTTCGGGATCGACAGCGCGCCGGTGAGGAACCGCTCCGTCAGCGCCAGCTCATGGGCGCGGACGGCGTCGATGGTCTCCCCTTTCAGCCAGCAGAGGGCCGCATGGAGGCCCATGATCCCCGGCAGGTTCATGGTGCCCGCCTCGAACTTATCCGGCATGAAGGACGGCATACGCTCCTCATGGCTGACGCTGCCGGTACCTCCGGCGATCAGCGGCTCCACCAGCGGCACCATGTCCGGCCGGAGGATAAACCCGCCCACACCCTGCGGCCCCAGCAGGCCCTTGTGGCCGGTGAAAGCCAGGGCGTCGATGTGCATGGCCTCCATGTCGATGGGCAGGACGCCCGCCGTCTGGGCGGTGTCCAGAATGAATCTCAGGCCGTGAGCATGGCAGAAGGCCCCCACCTCTCCGGCGGGCAGCACCGTGCCGCAGACGTTGCTGGCGTGGAGCATCACCACGGCACGGGTCTCGGGCCGCAGCAGCTTTTTCATGGCGGCGGTGTCCAGCGTGCCGTCCGGCGCACAGGGGATGCGGTCAAAGGACACGCCTTGGCTTTGAAGCTGGGTCAGCGGCCGCATGACGGCGTTGTGCTCCATGGCGGAGACCAGCACATGGTCTCCGGGCTTCAGAAAGCCCTTCAAGAGGACGTTCAGGCTCTCGGTGATATTGCGGGTAAACACCACGTTCCGGCAATCGGGGCCGTGGAACAGCTCCGTCAGCAGTTGGCGGGTGTGCAGCACCGTCTCCTCCGCCTGATAGGCCTCGTCATAGCCGCCGCGGTTGATGTTGCAGCCGCAGTCATTGATATAATGATACACCGCCTCCGCCACGCCGGGCGCTTTGGGAAAGCTGGTGCTGGCATTGTCCAGATAGATCCGCTCCACGGTCCTGGCCTCCTTTTTTCCTCAATTTTTATTAGCTTACCACACATTTATTGGAAAAGCAAATCTTTTCAGAGGATATATCTATAATTGGTATTGGACATTCTGTCGCCTATGGTGGTATGGTATGATAAGATACTATATAAAGAGGAGAAAGATCCAACATGAATGTCAAACGCGAACGAATCCAAATCGTCATCGCCGGACTGATCATCGGCGTCATTGCCTCGCTGCTGGTCTTTTTCGGCAATCCCTCCAATATGGGCTTCTGCATTGCCTGCTTCCTGCGGGATACCGCCGGTGGTCTGGGCCTGCACCGGGCCGCCGCCGTGCAGTACATCCGGCCGGAGATCATCGGCCTGGTGCTGGGCAGCTTCATCGTGGCCCTGTGCAAAAAGGAGTTCTCCGCCAAGGGCGGCAGCGCACCCGTTACCCGGTTTGTGCTGGGCTTCTTCGTGATGGTGGGCTGCCTGATGTTCCTGGGCTGCCCCTTCCGCATGATCCTGCGTCTGGCGGGCGGCGACCTGAACGCCCTGCTGGGCCTGCTGGGCTTTGTGCTGGGTATCCTGGCCGGTGTGTTCTTCCTGAAGCGGGGCTACTCCCTGAAGCGCACCTATACCCAGACCAAGCTGGACGGCGTCATCTTCCCCGCCATCCAAGTGGTGGTGTTCATCCTGCTGGTGGCGGCGCCCGCCTTCATCTTCTTCACCGAAGCGGGCGGCGGCCCCGGCGCCAAGCACGCCGCGGTGGCCATCAGCCTGATCGCCGGTCTCATCGTGGGCGCTCTGGCCCAGCGTACCCGCCTATGCATGGTGGGCGGCATCCGCGACATCGTGCTGTTCCGCGAGCCCAAGCTGCTGATGGGCTTCGGCGCTATCCTGGTCAGCGCGCTGGTCTGCAACCTGATCCTCAACGGCGTGGGTGAGGCCACCTTCTTCCACCTGGGCTTCGAGGGCCAGCCTATCGCCCACACCGACGGGCTGTGGAACTGCCTGGGTATGCTGCTGGTGGGCTTTGGCTGCGTGCTGCTGGGCGGCTGCCCCCTGCGGCAGCTGGTCATGTCCGGCGAGGGCAACTCCGACAGCGCCGTCACCGTGCTGGGCCTGATCGTGGGCGCGGCCTTCTGCCACAACTTCGGCCTGGCCTCCAGCGCCGACGGCCCCACCGCCGCCGGTAAGATCGCCGTGCTGCTGGGCATCGCCGTTGTGGCGGTGATCGCCTGCCTGAACACCTTCAAGAAGAAATAAGGAGATACCAAATATGAAAATCATCGACGCGCGGGGTCTTTCCTGCCCCGAACCCGTGGTGCTGCTGCGCAGCGCCATGGAGAGCAAGGAAAACGCATATCAGATCATCGTGGACAACCACGCCTCCCGGGAGAACACCACCCGCTATGCCCAGCATCAGGGCTATCAGGTGGCTGTCAGTGAGCAGGACGGCGAGTGGACGCTGACCTTTACCAAGTGACGTACATTGTGACCTTTTTCTCCCACTTCGGCGCGGTGCGGTACAAGCAGCTCTGCGGTGAGCAGGGCATCTTCTGCCGCATGATGCCGGTGCCGAGAGACCTGAGCAGTAGCTGCGGCACCTGCGTTCGGTGCGAGGGGGACTATCTCCCACCGGCCGACGCCGGACTTGAGGAGATCGAGCAGGTGGCCGCATGGGACGGCACAGGATACACCACCGTGTATCACACGGATGAAGCGGAGGGCTGACCATGGAAACAGAAGTAAAGCTGACAAAGCTGGCCTCCTGCGCCGGATGCGGCGCGAAGGTGGGGGCGGGAACGCTGGTGCATCTGTTGGAGGGCTTCCGTACCCACAGCGATCCCCGGCTGCTGGTGGGCTTTGACAAGTCCGACGACGCCAGCGTGTACTATCTGGACGAGAATACGGCGCTGGTGCAGACCACGGATTTTTTCCCGCCTATCGTGGACGATCCCTTCCTGTACGGGCAGATCGCCGCGGCCAACGCCATCAGCGACGTGTACGCCATGGGCGGTGAGCCGAAGCTGGCACTGAACATCATGTGCATCCCCGAGGCCATGACCGCCGACACGGTGCAGGAGCTGCTGCGGGGCGGCTATGACAAGGCCTATGAGGCGGGCGTCATCATCACCGGCGGCCACACCATCCACGGGGCGGAGCCCATCTACGGCCTGGCGGTGTCCGGTTTCGTGCATCCCGGCCGCATCCTGACCAACAGCGGCGCAAAGCCCGGCGACGTGCTGATCCTGACCAAGCCGCTGGGCGTGGGCGTGCTGACCACCGCCGCCAAGGCGGGACTGGTAAGCGACGACGTGATGGCGCGCATTTACCGGCAGATGGCCACGCTGAACAAGGCGGCCCGGAACATCATGGTGAAGTACCGCGTCCATAGCTGCACCGACGTGACGGGCTTTGCCCTGCTGGGCCACAGCTTTGAGATGGCCCAGGGCAGCGGCTGCACGGTACACATCCGCGCCCAGGACGTGCCCTTCCATCCGGAAGCGTGGGAGCTGGCGGATATGGGCTTCCTCCCTGCCGGGGCCTATCGGAACCGGGACTATGCCGAGGCGGGCGTCACCGTCCACAATGGTGTCAGCCGCACCATGCAGGATCTGCTGTACGATCCCCAGACCAGCGGCGGACTGCTGATGGCGGTGGACGCCGCCGACGCAGTCGCCTGCCTGCGGGAGCTGCGGGACGCCATCCCCAACGCCGCTGCCGTGGGGTATGTGACGGCGTGGGAGGAAAACTGGATCATCCTGGAGTAACAAAGCGCATAAAAAGAAACACCTTTCGCCGGGCGAAAGGTGTTTCTTTATTGGATCGTCTTACTTGAAGAACTCGAAGCGGGGCTGCTCCTTGCTGACGTAGCCCACCTCGATCTGGATGCCGTCGCCGAAGTAGCGGTGCAGCAGATCGATCAGCTCGTCGGCGGCCTTGTGGACCTCCTCCTGATTCACGTCGGAGAAGCCGTCAATGGGGAACAGGATGGCCTTGGTCTCCTCGGTGATCTTGCCCCGCTCCGACTGACGCCACGTCCAGCGGCGGGTACGGATCTCCTTGCCGGAGGCATAGACCGCCTCGCCTGCGTCGGGAGTCTCCTCCTCGGTGCTGCCGAAGGGGATGAAGGTATCCCCTTCCCCGGCCAGACGGACGTCCAGCCCCTCGTCGATGGTATCCAGATCGTGGGCGCCCATGGGCAGGCGGTGCTTGATGGACACGGCGTTGCCCAGATCCACGGCGGCGTTGATATGGGGGAAGCCCTTGCCCTTGGCGATGCGGGTCAGCAGCGCCTCGATGGAGCACATAAACTTATTGGGGTTGATGCCCAGTGCGGTAAAGGCAGTGCGGTAGGGCACGATATCCTCAGTCTCCTTGGGCTTTTTGCCGGTAAAATATGCCTCACAGGCGGCCACATTCTCCGCCAGCATCTGCTCCAGCTCCGGGATCTCGCGGGTGTTGTCCAGTCCACGGACGGCCACCGCGCCAAAGTAGGCATTGGGCAGCTTTTCAAAGAATTCTTTTGACACCTGATAGTACATGACGTCTCCTCCTATTGATACTTTATTGCTGTAAAGCAAGTATATCTTGCAAGATATGATAGCACGTTTTTTGAAAAAAGCAAGAGGAAAATAGAAATTTGACTTTTTTTGTAGGATTCTGAAAATTCCTCTTGATTTTTCCGAAACAGGTTACTATAATATGTTTGCATTTTGCAAGAAGTAACATCTAGGAGGCATATATGCTCTCTATCAAAAAGCAGTCTTTGGTAGATATGGTCTATGAAAAGCTGCGGGAAGCCATCATTCAACTGCAGATCCCCCTGGGATCGAAGCTGAACGTCAACGAGCTGCAAAACAAGATGGGCGTCAGCTGTACGCCCCTGCGGGAGGCCATCAACCGCTTACAGCAGGAGGGGTTGGTGGTCTATGAGACCAACGTAGGCGCTCACGTCATCTCACTGGCCCCTCACGATGTGCTGGAGATCCAGCAGCTGGCCATGACACTGCACGGCGCGGCCATTCGGCTGGCCATGGTCAACGGTGACCGAAGCACTATTATCGCGGAGCTGCGGCAGCGGCTGGCGGAGTACACCAGCGCCAGGACGGAGCACGATGAGGTGATGGCCGTGAAGGAGTTCATCGGGACGTACTATCACAACTGCGGCAACCGGCGGCTGGATCGGCACATGCTGGCCATTCAGGGGCAGCAGACACTGCTGCGGTACATATTCGCCTCCTGCATCCCCCAGCGGGCCGCGGACGTGGAGGTGTTCCACGAGATGCTGCTGGACACCATCAACGGCGACGCGGACGCTGTGTGCGACACCCTGCAGCGATTCACCGACCACATGACGCTGATCGTAGAAAGCGCCGTGACGGAGCTGTAGCGCGCCTCTCCCCTCTTCTTCCATACATAAGGGAAAGCCTCCGGCACGAAATGTGCCGGAGGCTTTTTGTATAAAATCAGTGTGTGGGGCAGGAATCAGCCGTTCTGACGCATCTTGGCGAAGCAGTCGCTGCAATACACGGGACGGTCGGACTTGGGCTCGAAGGGAACCTTGGCCTCGCCGCCGCAGGCAGCGCAGACAGCGGTGAAATACTCACGGGGGCCACGGGCCGCGTTCTTGCGGGCGTCGCGGCAGGACTTGCAGCGCTGGGGCTCGTTCTGGAAGCCGCGCTCAGCATAGAACTCCTGCTCACCGGCGGTGAAAACGAATTCCTTGCCACACTCTTTGCAAACTAAAGTCTTGTCTTCGTACATGATTTTACCCTCTCTTTGAGAAATATATTGCGTTCAGCCTTTGCTGATATCGCCCGATTGAAGTTGCCGCCCGATCTTGCGGCGTATGCGCTGCACAGCATTTTCCACCGATTTTGGCGGCTTGCCCACAGTTCCTGCGATCTCACGACAGGTGAGACCGTCCAAATAGTACCCTAAAATCTCAGCTTCGAAGGCGGATAACTGTTTGCATGTGTACTCCAGCAGACCGGCGGTTTTTTCCCTGTCGATCAGCAAAACCTCGGGGTCGACCTGTGCAAAAGCGAGACTGACGTCAAAGAATGAGGGATTCAGGGGGATCGCTTGATTCAAAGGCTGGTGTTTGCCGGAGGAGGCGGATTTCAGCACCGTATACAGCCGGCGGCGGATGCACACCTCGGCAAAGGTGCAGAAGGACGCGGACTGGCCGGGGTCATATTCCCGCATGGCCTTGATCAGCCCTACCATCCCCTCCTGCAGCAGATCCTCGTTATCGCCGCCAGCCAGGAAGTAGGGACGGGCTATGCTGCGCACCAGGCGGTGATACCGGGCGGCCAGGACTTCCTCGGCGTTGCGGTTTCCGGTCTGGCAGGCGGCGCATAGCTGTTCGTCGCTCAATGTCTCCAAATAGGCAAAACTAGCCTCTTTGCTATTTACCATCTTCTATTATACCTTTTCGATAAATAATTTGTCAAGCAGTCCGCGAAAATTTGTGAAATAGTTGCGTTTTCTTAAAGGTTTTTGACCAATTCCGCCAAATCTTCCGCCACTTTGCGGGCGATCTCGTCGGTTTTGGCCTCCACCATCACGCGGATCAGCGCCTCGGTACCGGAGGGACGGATCAGAATACGGCCCTCGCCGCCCAGTTTTTCCTCCTGCTCCTTCACGGCCCGGGCCAGCTCCGGCGAGGCCATGACACGCTCCTTCTCGCCCGCGGCCAGGGAGAGGGGCACGTTGATCAGCTCCTGGGGATACTGGGCGCAGCAGGATACCAGCTGGGAGGCGGGCTTGCCCGACGCCTTCAGGGCCTTGAGGAATTGCAGGGCCGTCAGCTCACCGTCGCCGGTGGTGGCGTACTCCCGGAAGATCATGTGGCCGGACTGCTCTCCGCCGATGGCGTAGTCGCACTCCACCATCTTTTCCAGCACATGGCGGTCGCCCACGGCGGTGCAGACCAGGTCGATATTCTCGTTGCGGCAGAATTCGTGGAGGCCCAGGTTGGACATGACCGTGGCCACCACGGCATTGTTGGTCAGCTTGCCGTCCCGGCGCAGAGCCAGACCGCAGACCGCCATGATCTTGTCGCCGTCGATGGTATGGCCCTTCTCGTCCACCAGCAGGCACCGGTCGGCGTCGCCGTCAAAGGCGATGCCCAGGTGGTACTTCCCCGCCACGGTCATGGTGGCAAGCTGCTCCAGATGGGTGGATCCGCAGCCGCTGTTGATGTTGACGCCGTCGGGATCAATATTGATGAAGTCCGCCATCACCGGCAGGCGCTGGAACAGGTCGGGGGCCGTGGCGGCGGCGGCGCCGTTGGCGCAGTCCACCAGCACCCGCAGGCCCGACAGGTCGCAGCCGATGGTGTCGATCAGATGGTTCACATAGTCGTCGTGCATCTCCTGGGCGCCGTTATGGCAGCGGCCCAGCTCACCGCCGGTCTTAACAGGCAGCTTCGCGCCGGACAGGATCAGTTCCTCCACCCGCTCCTCCATGGCGTCGGGCAGCTTGTAGCCCTGGGCGTTGAACACCTTGATGCCGTTATGCTCGTAGGGGTTGTGGCTGGCGGAGATCACCACACCGGCGTCCGCCTGCTCCTGCACCGTCAGGAAGGCCACGGCAGGGGTGGGGATGGTGCCCAGCAGCAGCACGTCGCCGCCGACGGAGCAGATGCCCGCCGTAAGGGCCGCCTCCAGCATATCCGAGGAGATGCGGGTATCCTTGCCGATGGTGATCATCGGCCTGCGGCCCAGCTCCTCCTGCAATACGACGGCCACGGACTGGCCCACATGAAAGGCCAGCTCCGCCGTCAGATTTTCGCCGACGACACCGCGGATGCCGTCCGTACCAAATAATTTACCCATTTTTCCCGATTCCTCTCATAATTCCATTTGCGTCTGGCCCAGGAAGGCCATGTGCAGGTGCTCATACGCCTTCTGGGTCACGCAGCGGCCCCGGGGCGTGCGGGTCAGGAAGCCCAACTGCATGAGATAGGGCTCGTACACGTCCTCCAGGGTCACCGATTCCTCGCCGATGGTGGCGGCCAGAGTATCCAGGCCCACCGGGCCGCCGCCGTAATTCTCGATAATGGCACGCAGCATCCGGCGATCCACCTGATCCAGGCCCAGATAGTCCACCTCCAGCGCCAGCAGGGCGCTGTCCGCCACGTCGCGGGTGATAACGCCGTCGGCCTTCACCTCGGCGAAGTCCCGGACACGGCGCAGCATGCGGTTGGCGATACGGGGCGTGCCCCGGGAGCGGCGGGCGATCTCCATGGCGCCGGCCTCCTCAATGGGCACATCCAGAATACCGGCGCTGCGGGTGACGATCTCCTTCAGCTCCTCCGGCGTATACAGCTCCAGCCGCAGCGTCACGCCGAAGCGATCCCGCAGGGGCGCGGACAGTGAGCCCGCCCGGGTGGTGGCCCCGATCAGGGTGAAGCGGGGCAGATCCAGCCGGATGGAGTTGGCGGAGGGGCCCTTGCCGATGATGATGTCGATGGCGTAGTCCTCCATGGCGGGGTACAGGATCTCCTCCACGGCCCGGTTCAGCCGGTGGATCTCATCCACGAACAGGATGTCATTCTCGTTGAGGTTGGTCAGCAGCGCCGCCAGATCGCCGGGCTTTTCGATGGCCGGGCCGGAGGTGATGCGGATATTGACCCCCATCTCGGCAGCGATGATGCCCGCCAGCGTGGTCTTGCCCAGGCCCGGAGGGCCGTGCAGCAGCACATGATCCAGGGATTCGCCCCGGCGGCGGGCCGCCTCGATAAACACGGACAGGTTGCCCTTGGCCTTCTCCTGGCCGATGTACTCCTTCAGGGTATGGGGACGCAGGGACTTCTCCTGGGCGTCCTCCGGCAGGAAGGAGGTGGATACGATCGGCTCCTCGTAGATATCGCTTCCGTAGTCAATGCTCACGCTGTCCCCTCCCTTACTTCACCATGCGCTTGAGCGCCTGGCGGATGATCTCCTCCAGCGGCAGAGCGTCCATGTCGATGCCCTTCAGGGCCGCCGCCACCTCGCTGCCGCTGTAGCCCAGCACGGCCAGCGCCGCACCGGCCTCCTTGGCCTTGTCGTTTGGCAGCACCATCACCGGTACGCTGCCGCCGGTGTCCGGGCCGAAGGAGCTCTGCTCCTTGGCCAGCTTATCCTTCAGCTCCAGAATGATGCGCTGGGCGATCTTCTTGCCGATGCCCGGCGCGGCGGTCAGGGCCTTTTCATCCCCCATCACCACCGCCATGGCCAGATTGGCCGGGGTGTTGGCCGACAGGATGGACAGCGCCGCCTTGGGGCCGACGCCGGAGACGCCCAGCAGCAGCTTGAAGCTGTGGAGCTCGCTCTGGCTGGCAAAGCCGTACAGCTCCACCGCGTCCTCCCGGACGTTCATGTAGGTATACAGCCGGGCCTTTTCGCCCTTCTTCAACTGGGACAGGGTATAGTTGGTGGTGGCGCAGGCGTAGCCCACACCGCCGCAGTCGATCACGGCCAGGTTGGCCTCCATTTCGGCCACAATGCCGTTGAGATAGTAAAACATCACACGGTCTCCTTTACGTTGGGATCGGTGCGCCGCAGCAGGCTGGTGGCGCTGCGGGCATGGCAGATGGCGATGGCCAGCGCGTCGGCGGCGTCGTCGGGCCGGGGGACGGCCTTCAGCTTCAGCAGGCGGCGGGTCATATCCATCACCTGCTTCTTCTCGGCAAGGCCATAGCCCACCACCGCCTGCTTCACCTGCATGGGGGTGTACTCGTAAATGGGCAGGTGCAGCTTTTCGGCGGTACACAATATCACGCCCCGGGCGTGGGCCACCGCGATGCCGGTGGTGATATTCTTGCTGAAGAACAGCTCCTCGATGGCCATTTCATCGGGGTGAAATTCCCGGATCAGCGCCGTCAGGTCGCTTTCGATCAGCGTCAGCCGTGCCGCCAGGGGCATACCGGCCGGGGTGTTGATGGCGCCGTACTGCACCATCTGCTGCCGCGCGCCGGCGCAGTCCAGCACGCCGAAGCCCACGATAGCCACTCCCGGGTCGATTCCCAAAATACGCACGGCGCTCCCTCCCCATGATAAATCAGTTTATTATACTCTTTTTTTCCGCCTATGGCAACAAAATTTTGTTCGATACGGCACAATAGGCGGAAAAAAGCCGTACAGCGCCTGCGGAAACAGGGTGTACGGCTTTCAGGCACGGGGATGGGCCTTGTTATAGACGTCCTTCAACTGCTTTTGGATGACGTGGGTGTAGATCTGGGTAGAGGAGATATCCGCGTGGCCCAGCATCTCCTGGATGGAGCGCAGGTCGGCGCCGTTTTCCAGCAGGTGGACGGCAAAGCTGTGGCGCAGGGTGTGGGGCGTGATGTCCTTATTGATCTCCGCCTTCTCCTGGTAGTACTTGATGATCTTCCAGAAGCCCTGGCGGCTCATACGCTCTCCGCTCATGTTGACGAACAGGGCCTGCTGGTTCTCGTCGGCGATGATGCGGGGGCGGATCTTCTCCATATACTCCCGCAGCGCCTTGACAGCAGCGGTGTACAGTGGTATGATGCGTTCCTTGCCGTGGGTGGTGCAGCGGATGAAACCCACCGTCAGGTTCACATCCTCTACGTTTAAACCGATCAGTTCGGACACCCGGATGCCCGTGGCGTACAGCAGCTCCAGCATGGCGTGATCCCGGAAGCCCTTCTCGTCCACGCACTTGGGCTGCTCCAGGAACAGCTCCACCTCGCGGTTGGTGAGGATCTCGGGATATTTGCGCTCCACCTTCTGGGAGGTCACGGCCTTGGCGGGGTTGGTCTTGACCCGTCCCTCCCGCAGCATGTAGTTATAGAAAGAACGGATGGAGGCTGTGGAGCGCGTCACAGTGGCAGGGGATTTTCCTTTACTGCTCATGTATTGCAGGTATTCGTTGACGGTCTCCTTCTTCACCTTCTTCAGATCGGTGATGCCGTTGGCCATGAGCCAGGTCTGGAACTGGTTCAGGTCACGGGCATAGGAGTTCAGCGTATTCTTTTGTGCGTGCTTCTCTTCCGTCAGATAGCGGCAGTAGTCGGCAATATGGTCCGGCATATACGCTTCCCTCCTTTCAGGATAGTTTCGTCAGCAGCAGGGCGAACAGCCGCGGCACGGCGGTCACCTCCAGCACCGCGCCCAACAGCAGCAGCGCCAGACAGGCCGCCAGCGGCCCGCGCCGGGATGGCGCCGCCTTTTCGCCCAGCAGGCGGGCCAGAGCTTTGTCGAAGGCCCATTGGGCCGTCAGCAGGGTGCAAGGGATCAGGATCACGCCCCGGATGCCGAAAGCCGCCAGGGACAGCAGCACCCCGTCACGGCCCAGGCTTGCGGCAAAGCAGGCCACAGCGAAGGACAGGGTGAACCCCTGCCACAGGCACACCAGCGGGATCACCGCCGCGCCGAAGGTGCAGAAGCCCAGCAGGAAGATCACCGCGGGCTCCCGCAGATAGGCGGCGGCCGCCATAGGCAGCGACGCCTGTGTGGGGCCGCTCTCGGCCACCAGTCCGGCATAGCGGCGCAGATAGTCCGCCAGGTCGCTCGCCGTCACGGCAGGCTGCACCACCTGGCCCAGCACGATGCCGGCCGCAAAAAATGCACACAGCGTCAGCAATCGCGTAACACGCGGCTGCGACGCCTGTGCCTGATTCCAAACCCTACGCAGCTTCATGGTATATCACTCACCCCGTCCCACTATATGAGACAAGCCAAGCAAATAGAAGCCATAAGTTACCGTAAATACTATAGGGCAATTTTGGGCAAACCGCAAGGGCTTTCCGCAAATTCCCTGATTTTTGTCAGTTATGTTAAAATGTTATGTAAACAGCATTATGTCTACCGCGTAAAACGGGCTGAAATACAGCGCTCCCCTGCCCCGTCCGCTCCGAAATGTGGTAAATCCGGCGGACATAGGGCACCAGATATGGAAATCGGCGCATTTTCGCCGGGAAACCGGACAGCGCCGGTTTTTTGTCAAATCATTTTTGCAAAAAACCCGTTTTTTGTGATTTTTGTCATTGACACATTATGTTACCGCCCGCTTGCGGCGCTTTGTCCGGGCATAGGTTTTGCTCTTGCTGCGCTTTTTGCGCTTTCCGCCGCCCAACAGCAGACAGCCCAGCAGCCCGCCGCCCAACACCGCGGCGGTGATCCAGATGCCCCGGCCGGCGAAATCCAGCGGCTGAGCCGCGGCCAGCGCCGCGATCCACAGCACGGCGTACAGCAGCGCCGCCACCATCAGCGGCAGCAGCCGCTCTCCCCTCCCCTTTCCGGCCAGGCAGCCGCCCAGCAGCACCGACAGGGCGCAGCCGCCATAGAGCCAGCCGTCCGCCAGCTCCGGCGGCAGCGTGCCCCGCGTGATCAGCAGCGCCCCCAGCATGAGCCACAGCAGCAGCGAAGCCACAGCGGCGGCCAGCCCCAGCCAGGTGCGTTTTCCCAAGATCCTTCTCCAAGACATGGATACTCCCCCTTCCCGTTCTGATGACACTGTATGCATCGGGAGGGCAAAAAAATGACGCTCTCGAATGAGAGCGTCATTTTCATGCGGTCGGGAAATTACTCCTCGGTTTTCTCCTCGGCAGCGGGCTCTTCGGCGGGAGCTTCGGCCTTGGGGGCTTCCACCTCGGCGGGAGCCTCTTCCTTCTTGGCCTTCTTGCCGCCGCGCTGCATGGCGGCAGCCTGCTCGTCCAGCGTGCCCACCTGGCCGATCGCGGACTTCAGGAACTCGATGCGGACGCGATCCTCGCTGGTCTCGATGACCACGGTACGGTCGGTAATGGAGACAACACGGCCATACACGCCGCCGATGGTGGTCAGCCAGTCACCCTTCTTCAGGGAGCTGCGCATCTCCTCGGCCTGCTTTTTCCGCTTATTCTCGGGACGGATCAGCAGGAAGTAGAAGATCGCCAGCATGACGACGATCATCAGGATGGAGGACATACCGCCGCCGGTGGTGGCAGTGGAGCCGGATTCGGCATAGGCCGTTGTAATCAGATCAAACATAGGGGATACTCCTTTTCACAGATATCTTACCATTGATTGACAAGTGCAAACACGCCTGCCAGCGTGTCTTTTCGGTGCTTTTTGTCCTTTTCGCCTTGGCGGGCGTCAGCCCGCCTGCGTCTCAAAAACCAAAAATCCCTCGAAACCCCATCGCTGGCAGGTGCCCTGCAGTTTTGCCGGAACAGAAATGCGTCCAGACAAGAAAAGACCCGCAGAGAATACTTGCCGTATTGTCAAGGGGCTTGACGCGGTATGGGCGTATTTCTGCCCGTCAAAACCGTATTTGCCCTTGTCAATCAATGGTAACTATTATACAGAAAACTTGTCCGTTTGGCAAGTGCTTTGGCAGCACTTGCCAAGAAATTTTACACTTTTTCTGCCAGCTTGCGGCTGTACTCGGCCCGGAAGGCGTCAAATTCATCCTCATCCAGGGCGGTGCGGATCCGCTGGGTCAGCTTATTATAGAAGTACAGGTTGTGCATCACCGCCAGGCGCATGCCCAGCATCTCCTGTGCCGTGAACAGATGGCGGAGGTAGGCGCGGCTGAACTTGCGGCACACCGGGCAGTCGCACTGGGGATCGATGGGGCCGTCATCCAGCTTGTACTGGGCGTTTTTGATGTTCATGGTGCCCTGCCAGGTGAAGAGCTTGCCGTGACGGGCGTTGCGGGCGGGCATGACGCAATCGAAGAAATCCACGCCCCGGGCCACGCCCTCGATGATATTGCTGGGGGTGCCGACCCCCATCAGATACCGGGGCTTGTCCGCCGGCATGTAGGGCTCCACCGCGTCGATGATCTCGTACATGACCTCGGTGGGCTCACCCACCGCCAGGCCGCCGATGGCGAAGCCGTCGCAGTCGATCTTTGCGATCTGCTGCATGTGCCAGATCCGCAGGTCGGCGTAGGTAGCGCCCTGGTTGATGCCGAACAGCATCTGCTTGGGGTTCACCGTATCCGGCAGGCTGTTGAGCCGGTCGTGCTCCGCCTTGCACCGCTCCAGCCACCGCAGTGTCCGCTCACAGGAGGCCTTGGCGTAGTCGTAGGGGGCGGGGTTTTCCACGCACTCGTCAAAGGCCATGGCGATATCGCTGCCCAGATTGGACTGGATGCGCATACTCTCCTCCGGGCCCATGAAGATGCGATGGCCGTCCAGGTGGGAGGCGAAGGTCACGCCCTCCTCCTTGATCTTCCGCAGGCTGGCAAGGGAAAACACTTGAAAGCCGCCGCTGTCCGTCAGGATAGGGCCATCCCAGCCCATGAACCTGTGGAGGCCGCCCAGCGCCTTCACCGTCTCGTCGCCGGGGCGGAGGTGCAGGTGGTATGTATTGCTCAGCTCGATCTGGCAGCCCAGCTCGTCCCGCAGGTCGAAGGCGTCGATGCCGCCCTTGATGGCGGCCTGGGTGCCCACGTTCATGAACACCGGCGTCTGTACCACGCCGCCGTGGGCACACTGGAACTGTCCCCGTCGGGCGCGGCCCTGTTTTTTGATGACTTTGAACATTCTAATCTCCTAATACAATATTAAACCATGAAATAGCCCAGGCAAAGGGCGAACATCACCGAAAAGGCGGCCAGTCCGCCCATAACTGCGGCGGCGGTAAGCCTTCCCTCTGTCCGCCGGGGCGCGAAAAGCAGCACGCCCGCCGCAATAAGGGCGATGCCGCCCACCGCCAAGGAGAGGATCAGATAAAGCTTCATACGCTTAATGAATAAACATGGCGTCGCCGAAGGAGAAGAAGCGGTACCGCTCCTTTACCGCCTCCTGATATGCCGCCAGAATATGCTCACGGCCCGCCAGGGCGGACACCAGCATGATCAGGGTGGATTCCGGCAGGTGGAAATTGGTGATGAGGGCGTCCGTGGCCTTGAAGCGGTAGCCGGGATAGATGAAGATATTCGTCCATCCGGCGCTGGCCTGCATGGTGCCGTCCTCCCCTGCCCAGGATTCTACCGTGCGGCAGGAGGTAGTGCCCACGCAGATGACGCGGCTGCCGTTGGCGCGGGTGCGGTTGATGAGGTCGGCCGTCTCCTGGGGGATGACGCAGTACTCGCTGTGCATCTCATGCTCGGTGATCTCGTCCTCCTTCACCGGGCGGAAGGTGCCAAGGCCCACATGCAGCGTCACATAGCCGATGCCCACGCCCATGGCCTGCACCTTTTCCAGCAGCTCCTTGGTGAAATGGAGGCCCGCCGTAGGCGCGGCGGCGCTGCCCACCACCTTGGAGTACACGGTCTGATAGCGCTCACGGTCCTGCAGCTCCTCCTTGATATAGGGCGGCAGAGGCATTTTGCCCAGGCGATCCAGCACCTCCAGGAAGATGCCCTCGTAATCGAAACGCACCAGGCGGTTGCCGCCGGGCAGCTCCTCCGTGACCTCGGCAGTCAGTTGACCGTCGCCGAAGGAGAGCCTTGCGCCCTTGCGCATCTTCTTGCCGGGCCGCACCAGGCACTCCCAGGTCTTGTCGCCCCGGTCGATCAGCAGCAGCACCTCGCAGGCGCCGCCGCCCGGCATACGCTGGCCCAGCAGGCGGGCCGGCAGCACACGGGAATCGTTGAGGATCAGGCAGTCGCCGGGATGAAGATACTCCGGCAGATCGAAAAAGTGCCGGTGCTCCCACGCGCCGGTGGTCTTATCCAGCACCAGCAGGCGGGAGGCGTCACGCCGCTCGATGGGCGTCTGGGCAATCAGCTCCTGGGGCAGGTCGAAATAAAAGTCATGTGTTTTCATATTCTTGCTCATTTCTGATTCAATAAGGTGTTTCGTAATTTTATATCATAGCATACTCTCCCCCTTTCTTCAACCATTTTCTTCTTGCACCGGCGTTTTACAAAATATTTCATTGAATCCTTCGGTTTATCGTTGACGCTGGTGCCATGTGGATGTATAATGTGGAATGTAACCATAATTTTCTGATCACATCACAGAAATTCAGGAGGAAACGTACATGATCAATACGATCAATGGCATCTTAGAGGCCGCCAAGGGCGGTAAGACCGGCGTTATCGCCGTGGCCGCCGCACACGACCAGCCCGTGATCGAGGCGGTGGTGGAGGCCCGCAAGGAGGGCATCGCCACCCCCATTCTGGTGGGCCATGTGGACGAGATCAAGGACATGCTGTCCGGCCTGGGTGAGAACCCCGCCGATTACGAGATCGTCGCCGGTGACAGCGACACCGACTGCGCCGCCAAGGCCGTGGCCCTGTGCGC
>CAKTNW010000014.1 GCA_934589145.1 uncultured Oscillospiraceae bacterium
CGGAGGACATCGACTACGTCATCGCCAACTCCAAGCTGGCGGAGGACTTCGACATCTCCTCCACCCACATGCTGCTGGTGGACGCCAACCTTCCCACACGGGACGTGCGGGACATGATCGACGAGATGGAGCAGGTGGACGGCGTGAAATACGTCCTCAGTCTGGAGAGCGTGGTGGGCCCGCTGGTACCGGAGGACATCCTGCCGGATTCCGTCCGGTCGCTCCTGAACGACGGCCAGTGGGAGCTGATGCTGATCAACTCGGAGTACAAGGTGGCCAGCGACGCCGTCAGCGACCAGTTGGACAGCCTGAACGCCATCCTGAAGAAGTATGACGACACCGGCATGCTGATCGGCGAAGCCCCCTGCATGAAGGACATGATCGACACCACCGATCACGACTTCCAGGTGGTCAACGCCGTGTCCATCGTGGCCATCTTCGTCATCATCGCCCTGGTGGAAAAGAGCATCTCCCTCCCCTTCGTGCTGATCGCCGTCATCGAGTTGGCGGTGTTCATCAATCTGGGATTGCCCCACTACCTTGGCCAGTCCCTGCCCTTCATCGCCCCCATCTGCATCAGCACCATCCAGTTGGGCGCCACGGTGGACTACGCCATTCTGATGACCACCCGCTACAAGTCCGAGCGTCTGAACGGCAATGAGCGCAAGGCCGCCGTGTACACCGCCCTGCGGACCTCCGCCCCCTCCGTCATCGTCAGCGGTCTGGGCCTGTTCGCCGCCACCTTCGGCGTGGCCGTGTACTCCAACATTGATATCGTGGGCTCCATGTGCATGCTGATGGCCCGGGGCGCGATCATCAGCGTGCTGCTGGTGCTGCTGGTGCTGCCCGCGCTGCTGATCCTGTGCGACGGCATCATCTGCAAGACTACCAAGGGTATGACCCATCTTTCCCGCAACAAGAATCAGGAGGTAAGCTTATGAAAAAGAAGAATCAGATCATTGCCGCGGCGCTGTCTGTGGCCCTGATCGGCAGTCTGGCAGGCGTCACCGCCTTTGCCGCCAACAATAACCAGCAGAGCGATACCGCTGATACCGCCCAGGCGGAGACCACCGCCGCCACCGTCACCGCCTCCTCCGGCAGCAGCGAGACCGTATACGTCATCGCCAACACCGACGGCAGCGCCAAGAAGGTCATCGTCAGCCAGAAGTACGGCAGCGATGACGCCGACGCCGCCCAGAAGGCCAAGTCCTCCCTGACCGACGCCCAGAACGTGAAGGACGGCAACTGCTGGCAGGGCACCACCGACAAGGCGCTGCCCGTCACCACCGACATCACCTACACCCTGGACGGCAAGGCCATCTCCGCCGATGACCTGGCGGGCAAGAGCGGCCATGTGACCATCCGCTTTGACTACACCAACACCCAGTACGAGACCAGAAACATCAACGGTAAATCCCAGAAGATCTATGTCCCCTTCGCCGCCCTGACCGGCACGCTGCTGGACAGCGACCGCTTCACCAACGTGTCCGTCACCAACGGCAAGCTGGTGGATGACGGCGACCACACCGTGGTGGTGGGCATGGCCTTCCCCGGTTTGCAGGAGAGTCTGGATCTGGACAGCGACACGCTGGCGCTGCCCGCCTATGTGGAGATCAGCGCCGACGTGACGGACTTCGCCCTGGATACCACGCTGACGGTGGTGACCAACTCCGTGTTCAGCGACGCCGATGAGGACGCCCTGGACGACAGCGCCCTGGGCGATCTGTCCGGCGACATGGACAAGCTGACCGACGCCATGACCCAACTGATGGACGGCTCCGGTGAGCTGTATGACGGGCTGGACACCTTGCTGAGCAGCTCCTATGAGCTGTCCGACGGCGTAGGAAAGCTGACCAGCGGTCTCCAGACGCTGGACAGCAACAGCGCCCAGTTGAACGCAGGCGCCGAGACGGTGTTCAACACCCTGCTGGACACCGCCAACACCCAGCTCCAGGCCAACGAGAGCCTGAAGGAGGCGGGCATCACCATCCCCACCCTGACCATCGCCAACTATGCCGACACCCTCAACGGCGTCATCGCCTCCCTTGACCCGGAAAGCGTCATCGCCCAGGCGGAGCAGGTGGCCCTTGAGAAGGTCACCGCCGCCGTCCGCGCCCAGGAGGACACCGTCCGCGCCGGTGTCACGCAGGCCGTGCAGCAGCAGGTCACCGCACAGGTGACAGATGCCGTCACCGCCCAGGTACAGGCCAAGGTGCTTGCCGGTGTGCTGACGGCCTCCGGCATGACCCAGGAGCAGTACGACGCCCTGCCGGAGGACAGCGAGGTCAAGGCGGGCATTGACGCCGCCGTGGCCGCCCAGATGCAGAGCGACGCCGTACAGCAGCAGATCACCGCCGCCGTGGCGGAGAACGTGGCCGCCCAGATGGCCTCCGATGAGGTGAAGGCCCTTATTGACCAGAACACCGAGGCCCAGATCGCCCTGCTGATCCAGCAGAACATGAACTCCGACGAGGTAAGGGCCCAGATCAACGCCGCCGCAGCCCAGGCCAGCGAGGGTGCCCAGCAGCTGCTGGCCCTGCGGCAGCAGCTGGACAGCTACAACACCTTCTACACTGGTCTGCGGGCCTACACCGCCGGTGTGGGCGAGGCCAAGGACGGCGCGGTCAAGCTGAAGGGCAGCATGCCTGACCTGATCGACGGCGTAAAGAAGCTCCGGGACGGTTCCGGTGAGCTGCGCGACGGCCTGAAGGAGCTGAACGACCAGGCCATCCAGAAGATCGTGGACGCCCTGGACGGCGACCTGGGCCAGGTGAGCGACCGCCTGCAGGCGGTGCTGGATGTGTCCCGCGACTATCAGGGCTTCACCATGAACAGCGACGGCGGCGTGAAGTTCATCTTCCGCACCGAGGCCGTTGAGGCTGCCGAATAACCCCGTTTATGGGGTACATAAAGGCCGTTAATGTACCAATAACGCACCAAAAAAGGCACCCCCTTCGGGTGCCTTTTTTGCGGTTTCTTTGCGCTTATTCCTCGTTCTGCTCCAGGGGCAGGGTCACGCGGATGGTGGTGCCCTTGCCGGGGGTGCTGTCCAGATGGATGCCGCCGCCCAGATCCTGCACCGCGTGCTTGACGATGGACAGGCCCAGGCCGGTGCCGCCGCTCTGCCGGGAATGACTCTTATCCACCCGGTAGAACCGCTCGAACACCCGGCTCTGGTGCTCCTGGGGGATGCCGATGCCGGTGTCCGCCACGGTCAGGGCCGCGCTCTCGCCCCAGCGGCTCACGTCCACGGTGACGCTGCCGCCGGTGACGTTGTACTTGATGGCGTTGTCGCAGAGGTTATAGAGGATCTCCGACAGCAGCCGCCGGGCGCTGCGGACGGTGACGGGCGTGCCGGTGACGGACACGGTCACATCCTTGGCGGCAGCGGCGTCACGGAGAGAGGCGGCCGTCTCCTCCGCCAGGGACAGCAGCTCCACGTTCTCCGTGGGCAGCGACGCCCCCTCGTCCAACTGGGACAGGCGGATGATATCCTCGATGAGGGTCACAAGGCGTGCGGCCTCGTGATGGATGCGGCTGATGAACTGGGGCATGTCCTCCGGCTTCACCAGGCCGTTCTCCATCAGCTCCGCGCTGCCCATGATGGACTGCAGCGGGGTCTTCAGCTCATGAGACACATTGGCGGTGAACTCGCGGCGGCTGCGCTGGGCCAGGGCCTGATCCGTCACGTCGAAGGACAGCACCACCGCGCCGGTGACGGCATCGCCGGACTGGATGCGGCTGATGTCCAGCTGATAGGCCCGTCCGGCCCGCTCCGTCTGGATCTCGCTGTGGCCGCCGGTCATGGCGTCGTGAAGGGCGCGGCTCACGTCGGGGCTGCGCTCGATGGTGAGGAAGTCCCGGCCCACGCAGTCCTTCTCCGCGTGGAACAGGGCGCAGGCCGCCGGGTTGATGCTGATGATCTCGCTCTTCTCGTTCAGCAGCACCAGACCCTCCTGCATGCTGCCGGTGATCTGGCCGAACTCATCCCGCTTCCGCCGCAGCTCGCCCAACTGGGCGTCGATCTGGCGGCGCTGCTGGTTGATGCGGCCCAGCAGAGGCGACAGCTCCTCGTAGGTGTCGTTCTCCAGAGGGTGCTCCAGATCCAGCTCATTGAGGGGCTTTACGATATGCTGGGCCAGCCGCCGGGCCAGCAGGGCCGACAGGGCCAGCGCCAGCACCAGCACGATCAGGAAGGGCTGGAGCATGCCCAGCACCAGCACGCCTGCGGTGGCGCGGCTGATGGAGATACGCAGCACGGTACCGTCATCCAGGCGCTTCGCCTGGTAGATGGTCTTTTCCAGCAGCGTGGCGGAGTAGCGGCTGGACTCGCCCTGCCCCGTCAGCAGCGCCTGCTGGATCTCCTGGCGCTGGCCGTGGTTCTCCATACCGGCGGCGTCGGTGCGGGTGTCGTACAGCACGGTGCCGTTGGCCGCCACCCAGGTGAGGCGGTAGCGGTCAGAGCTGAGGGATTTGAGGTAGCTCTCCCCTTCACCCTGCTGCATGGCGGCGGCCGCCAGGCTCAGCTCATCTTTGAGCTGCTGCTCCTGCACGCCGCAGAAGTATTCGTAAAGGCAGCCCATAATGATCACCAGGCTGGCCAGCAGCACCGCACCCGCCGTGATCACCATGGAGCGGAAAATTCGTTTCGTCATGTCCGTGCCTCCCATCTGTAGCCCACGCCACGCACCGTTTCGATGCGGTCGCCGCACGCGCCCAGCTTCTGGCGCAGGGTGCGGATGTGCATATCCACCGTGCGGCTCTCGCCCACATAGTCGGCGCCCCACACATCGTTGAAGAGCTGATCCCGCGTGAAGGCCATGCCGGGGTGGGACAGGAACAGCCGCAGCAGCTCGAACTCCTTATAGGTCAGGGTCACGCGCTCTCCCGCCGCCGTGACGGTATGGCCGTCCAGATCCAGCGTCACGCCGCCGCCGGAGAGCCGGCGGCCCTGCTGGGCCGGGGCGCAGCGCCGCAGCACCGCCTTCACCCGGGAGACCATCTCCATCATGCCGAAGGGCTTGACCAAATAGTCGTCGGCCCCCATGTCAAGGCTCTGGATCTTGTCGTACTCCATGCCCTTGGCGGTGGCCATGATGACGGGCACCGCCTGCGTCCGGGGCGTCTGGCGCAGATAGCGCAGCAGGGACACCCCGTCCTCGCCGGGCAGCATCACGTCCAGCAGCACCAGGTCCGGCGTCTCGGTCTCCAGCGCCTCGCGGAAGGAGGCGCCGTCGGAAAAGCCCCGGGCCTCGAACCCGGTGGAATTCAGGGTATATACCTCGATCTCGCGGATACCGCTGTCATCCTCCACACACCAGATCATGTCCATTCTCCTCTCCGTCGTGAACGCCGGTGACGGCAAAGACCACCCATCCGGCAATGTTGGCGGCGTGGTCGCCGATGCGCTCGAAATATTTTGCGATCATCAAAAGATCCAGGGCATACTCGCCGTCGTCCGGCCGCTGGGCGATCCAGTCGATCAGCGTGGCCTTCACCTTGCGGAAGTCCTCGTCCACCACGTCGTCACGGGCGATGACCTCGTGGGCCAGGGCCACGTCACGGCGGACATAGGCGTCCACGCTGCCGGTCACCATGGAGATGGCGGCACGGGCCATATGGCCCACGAAGGCGCACTCCTCGCCGGAGCGGCCGTTGAGGAAGCCGATGATCTCGGCGATATCCTCGGCCTGGTCGCCGATGCGCTCCATGTCGGTGATCATTTTCAGCGCGGCGCTGATCTGCCGCAGGTCACTGGCCACCGGCTGCTGGCGCAGCAGCAGCTTCAGGCACAGGGCCTCGATATCCCGCTCCTGCTGGTCGATGCCGGAGGCGCGGGGCACGATCTGGGCCGCCAGCTCCGTGTCGCCCTCCATCAGGGCCTTGGCCGCGGCGGCGATGACCTCCTCGCACAGCGCGCCCATTTCGATCAATTCCCGGTTCAGCAGCGCAAGCTGCTCGTCCAAACGGCTTCTCATTATCCGAACCTCCCCGTGATGTAATCCTCCGTCCGCTTGTCGCGGGGCTGGGCAAAGATCTGCTCCGTATCCCCGCACTCCACCAGCTCACCCAGCAGGAAAAAGGCAGTGCGGTCGGAAATGCGGGCGGCCTGCTGCATGTTATGGGTGACGATGACAATAGTATACCTGTCTTTCAGCTCAATGGCAAGCTCTTCTATGCGGGAAGTGGAAATGGGATCCAGGGCGCTGGTGGGCTCGTCCATCAGCAGCACCTGGGGCTCCACCGCCAGCGCGCGGGCGATGCACAGACGCTGCTGCTGGCCGCCGGACAGGCCCAGGGCCGATTTCTTCAGGCGGTCCTTCACCTCGTCCCAGATGGCGGCGCGGCGCAGGGCCTGCTCCACGATGTCGTCCAGCTTCACCTTGCTGCGCACGCCGTGGGTGCGCGGGCCGTAGGCGATGTTGTCATAGATGCTCATGGGGAAGGGATTGGGCTTCTGGAACACCATGCCGATCTCCTTGCGCAGCTGGTTCACGTCCACCGAAGAGGCAAAGATGTCCTGCCCCTGATAGCAGACCTCTCCGGTAACGCGGACACCGGGGATCAGGTCGTTCATCCGGTTCAGCGTCTTGAGGAAGGTGGACTTTCCGCAGCCGGAAGGGCCGATGAGTGCGGTGACGCTCTTCTCCGGAATATTGATATTGACATCCTTCAGCGCCTGGGATTGTCCGTACCACAGGCACAGGTCGTTGACGGTCATGATATCGCTCATATGCTTCTCCTCCTTTGGAAGTATTTGCCCACCAGGGCGGCGGCCACGTCGATGATCAGCGCCAGTACCATCAATATGGCGGCGATGGCGAAGGCCACGTCGAACTCGCCCTGCTCCTTGGCGTAGACGTACAGGGCGACGGAAAGGGTGGCGCCGGAGCTCTGCAGCGTCTCCTGCAGGCTGCCGTACAGGGTGTGGGCGAAGCCCGCCGTGTACAGCAGGGCCGCCGTCTCGCCCAGGATACGGCCCACCGCCAGGATGCAGCCGGTGATGACGCCGTCCACGCAGCCGGGCAGCACCACGGTGCGGATGACCCGCCATTTGCCCGCGCCCAGGCCGAAGGCGCCTTCCCGGTAGCTCTGGGGCACGGTCTTCAGGCTCTCCTGGGTGGTGCGCATGATGGTGGGCAGGTTCATGATCACCAGCGTCATGGCGCCGGCGATCAGGGATTTCTTCATGCCCAGGAACTGGCAGAAGAACATCTGGCCCACCAGGCCGTAGATGATGGAGGGGATGCCGGACAGCGTCTCGGCGGCGTATTCGATGACGGCCACCACCTTTTTATTGGCGGCGTACTCCGTCAGGTAGACCGCCGCGCACACGCCCAGCGGCAGCACGAAGACCAGGGTGGTCAGCACCATGCAGACGGTGCTGATGATGTCCGGCAGGATGCCGATGGTGTCGCTGAGGTAGCTGGGCTTGGTGCTGAGGAGCTGCCAGCTCAGATGGGGAACGCCCTTATAGAGCACATAGAAGATCAGGAACAGCGCCAGGGCGCAGGTCAGTCCGGCGCACAGCAGCATCAGTCCCCGCATGGCGCCGCCCCAGATCCGGCGGCGGAGGGAAAACTTCGTATCGTTCATGGTTTACTTCTCCTTACTGCGCTTCAGGAAGAAATTCAGCGCCGCGTTGATCAGCATGATGAACAGGAACAGCACCAGGGCAATGGAGAACAGCGCCTGACGCTGCAGGCCCGCCGCGGCGTAGCCCATCTCGCTGGCCACGGCGGTGGTCAGGAAGCGGACGCTCTGGAACAGGGAGGGCATGTTGGGCACGTTGCCGGACACCATCATCACCGCCATGGCCTCGCCGATGGCGCGGCCTACGCCCAGCACCACCGCCGCGGCGATGCCGCTGCGGGCGGCGGGAACGGAGACGCGGAACCAGGTCTCCACCGGGGTGGCGCCCAGGGCCAGCGAGGCGTCCTCATACTCGCGGGGCACCGCCTCCAGGGCCGTCATGGCCACGTTGATGATGGAGGGCAGGATCATGATGGCCAGCACGATGATGGCCGCCAGCAGGCCGGAGCCGTCGGGGATGTGGAAGATCCTGCGGATGCCGGGCACCAGCACCAGCATGCCCACCAGGCCGTACACCACGGAGGGGATGCCCGCCAGCAGGCTGACCGCCGAGGAGACAACGGCTTTCAGCTTGGACGGGGCCATCTTGGCCAGAAACACGGCGGTCATGAAGCCGATGGGGACGCCCAGAACGATGGCGCCCGCCGTGCCGTACACGCTGGTCAGGATGAAGGAGAGGATGCCGAACTGGGGCGGCGTGCCGTTGGAATCCCACACGGGCCCGAAGAGGAATTTGACCAGTCCGATCTCACGGATGGCCGGGATGCCGGAGATGATGAGATAGACGGTGATCAGCAGCACGCAGCCGACCGTCACCAGACCCATCAGCAGAAAGAAGCCGTGGATGGCGTTCTCCCAGAATCGTTTTGCTTTCATGTGAGCACCTCATACATGCAGGGGAAGGCGGCACCCCTCAGGGATGTCGCCTGTCCGCCATTGGGTTTTCAGTTGGCAGCCACTGCGCCGGCGGCAGAGATGATGGGCGCCGCGTCAGCGGAGAGGGCGTAGTCGAAGAACGCCTGGGCTGCGGGAGAGAGGGCCTTGCCTTCCACGGTCACCAGCACGAAGGGACGCTGCACCGTGTAGCTGCCGTCCTTGACGGTGGCTTCGCTGGGGGTCACGCCGTTCACGTTCAGGGCCTTGACGGTATCCTTGACGGAGGCCAGGGAGGCGTAGCCGATGGCGTCGGGGTTCTGGCTGACGGCGGTGATCACATCACCGGTGGAGGTCAGCTCCTGGCGATACTGGCAGGCGTCCTTGGTGCCGGTGATGGACTCGAAGCCATCGCGGGTGCCGCTGGCGGCCTCGCGGCCGATCAGGACGACCTCGGCGTCATTGCCGCCCACGTCCTTCCAGTTGGTGATCTCGCCGGTGTACAGCTTGGCGATCTGCTCAACGGACAGGTCGCTGACGGGGTTGTCGGGGTGAACGATGATGGCGATGCCGTCATAGGCCAGCACAGTCTCCTTCAGGCCGGCGGACTTCTCCTCATCCTTCAGCGCACGGGAGGACAGGCCGATGTCGCAGGTGCCCTCCTGCACGGCGGTGATGCCGGAGCCGGAGCCGGTGGGGTTGTAGTTGACGGTGACGCCGTCGTTGGCGCCCATGAAGGACTCGCTCAGCGCGCCGATGACCTTCTCCATGGAGGTGGAGCCGTCGGTGGACACGGTGCCGGTGATGGCGGCAGCGTCGCCGCTGTTATCGTCGGGGGTAGTGTTGTCGCTGTTGGTGCTGCCGCAGGCGGCCAGGCTCAGTGCCAGAACCAGCGCCAGCGCAAGGGCAATGAACTTTTTCATAATGTATATCTCCTTTTCATTTGGTGTCTGATTGATTTGGATGTCTCATCCTTACAGCTAACAGCTTACGGCAGGCGTGTAAAATGAGAAAGCGAGGTCATGTAAAATCCATGTCAAATCGTGGGATCCGGGCGCTTCAAAAAAATGTCAAAAATTTTTGAAATTGGGTGTTGACATTTTTCCTTATGCTTGCTATAATGTACAAGCTTGAGTTCGACGACAACGAAAGCGCAACAAGGCCAAGTAGTTCAGTTGGTTAGAACGCCAGCCTGTCACGCTGGAGGTCGAGGGTTCGAGCCCCTTCTTGGTCGCCATATATGCTGCTGTAGCTCAGTAGGTAGAGCGCATCCTTGGTAAGGATGAGGTCGGCGGTTCGAATCCGCCCAGCAGCTCCACACAAACCCTGTAACCACAACGGTTACAGGGTTTGCTTTATTTTATCGTTTCTCAATTTTGTTGGACTTTCCAACAGATTTTCCAACAGGCTATTGCTATGCCTGTTTTTGCAGTGTCGCAATGATCAATTTGGCAATGTCGGGATTTTCCTGCAGCAGACGGTATGCCTGTTCCGCTGCATTATCCAATGGCTTTTCCTGCGGCGTATCAGCCCGTTTCTGAAAGAAATCCGTCTCCACCTTCTCGGCCAACCGGCGGCGCTCCTCGTTGTTGGTATGGGCGTAGAGATCGGTCACCATACGGGATTGGGCATGGCCGGTATCGCCCTGCACCGCCTTGATGTTTCCGCCGCCGATTTGCAGCTTTAGTGAAGCGCTGCAATGCCGCAGACTGTGAAAGACTACCGGCGGCAGCCCTGTGGCATCGGTCAGCTTGCGGAGCAGAAAGGCGATCTGCCTTTCCTCATAGGGGCGTCCATCCTCATGGGCAACGACAAGGTCAAAGTCCTGATAGCCACCGGCCAACAGTTCCTTTATCTCCTGCTGCCGCCCTTTTTCTTCCACAAGTGCCAGCGCCACGGTTTTCGGCAGAAACACCTTTCGTATACTGCTTTCCGTTTTTGGGGCTTTCAGCACCAGCGATGTGGAGGAGCCGGTCTGCTTCCACTCAGGGAATGTCAGCAGGACGGTGGAGCGTCCGCGCCGTTCCAGCGCTGCAAGGCTATCCTTCTGGCAGCGTTTCAGTTCCTTTGTGATCCGCACATGAGCGGTTCCGGCACAGATGGAATCCTCAGAAATGTCCACGCAGTCCCATGTCAGGCCCAGTATTTCCCCCACACGCATAGAGCAGCCAAGAGCCAGCAGCATACACAGCTTCAAAACGGAATCAGTGCAGGAGTCCAGAGCCTGTTGCGCTTCACTGGCAGACCACACGGTGCGTTCCTGCGGCTGATACTTGGGCAGCGTCACGCGGAGGGCGGGATTGCTGGGGATGTATTCCCAGATGACCGCCTGATTCAGCGCACTGCGCAGCAGGGCGTGCGTTTTTTCAATCACCGAGCGGGACACGCAGGCATCTGTTTTCTTGTGGCCTTTCAGTACAACGGCAGGCTTGTCCTGAAGCGAGTCGTAGAACAAGTCCAAATCATGCGTGGTCAGGTCTTTCACCGCCACGTTGCCCAAGTATGGCTTGATGTAATGCTCAATGCGATGGAGATTGCAGGATAAAAAGGAATCGCCCCAATGGTTCAGTCCATAGACCTGCACGTATTCATCCAAAAGCTCACTGACCGTGATAAATTTTTTCTGCGATCGTTTGGTTTGTATGGGCGTTTGCTTTGGCGGGCGAAATTCACCGATGGACTTCTCGTATTCGATTTGAGCAATCCGCAGATTTGCGGCTTCGTAGGTAGGGAAACGTTCATATATTGGTTTGGTATATCCGGGGCAGCGGTAGCAGATCTCATACTGCTGTCCCTTTTTGCGGGGTCTCATAAGTTCGCACTCCTTGTATCGTGTACTTAGAGCCGCATGACCTCCTGACAGCGGTGCTAAGCGGAGTACCCATTCATGCGGTTCAGTATAGCATGGGCAACTGGTTTCGTCAAAAAAACTTTTTCCGACGAAGAGATTTACTTCCGCAGGAACTCCAGCAGGGCTTCCCGTGGAATACGAATCTGCCTACCGATGCGAACACTTCGTATCTGGCCGCTGCGGATCAGCTCGTAGGCGGTGTTGCGGCCAATGCCGAGGATGGGCATCAAGTCCTCTACCCGCAGGATCATGGGGAGATCGTGCAGATCACGATACTTATTCTCCACGGGCAGCACCTCCCTTCACGGATGCCAGATAGATGTCCGTCACATCGGGGCGCTCATGTCCCAGCAAGCGTGAAACGGTGAAATGGGCGTCCAAAGGCGTCATGCCGCCGTTGACGAGGGATGTGTACTTTTCGGCGGCGTAGGTATGCCGCAGCCCGTGGAAGGTAATGCGCCTGTCCGACGCTGTGGGGTCGCAGATAGCGTCACGGTGGCGGAGGATAAACTGCTGCATGCCGTTGATGGCCCGGTCAGTGGGAATGCCGTCCGACACCAGCAGCTTGTGCCCGCGTTCCGTTTTCTCCAGCAGCCGCTGCAGCATCATCGTAATACGGTCGTCCTCGATGGGAACGATACGCACCTTACCGCCCTTGCCTTTCACGGTGAGGGCGTTTTCACGCAGCGCACGCTCCGCCGCGGCGGTGTCCAAGCGGAAGCACTCATGGATGCGCAGACCGGCGTAACGGGCCAGATACAGGGCGAGAATGTAGTCCTCCCGGTCCTCCGCCATGGCGCGGCCGATCAGCTTGCCAAACTCCGAGTTCGTCCATGTACGATCCTGCTGCCCGAAGCGACGGCGTTCCAAGGTAACGCCTAGTTCTTCATTGCCCGGCAGCGCATAACGGGGATGGGACATCTTATCGTGAAAGAAACGGATGGCGGAGAGGTCGGTCTTGATGGTGCTGGCGGATTTGCCTTGCTCCTGCAAATAGAGAACATAGCTCACCAGATGCTTGCCGCTGATGTTCTCCAGCTTTTGCAGATGGTAGTAAGTTGCGAGGTAAGCGCAGAAGCGCTTGACCGCCTCATAGTAGCGATCTTTGGTACGGAAGCTGCCCTGCCGGTTGTGCCGGGCCAGCTTATCCAGTTGGGTAACGAGGGTGTGGTAAATTCCATTTGTGGTCATATAGAAAAATCTCCTTATATTCAAAATTATGTTCAGCTGGGCGCACTTCACCCATTGGCAAGGAGAGCCGTTTCCGGTGTATCTCCGCAGAAAGGATAGACTGCCGCAGGCGGAAAGCATTGGTATTGCGTGCTTTTCACGGCCTACCTGTATGTCTGTCTCTCTTTACTTGTGCCAGGTCAGTACGCTGCGGTATGGAGGATTTGACCTCTGCTCGTGTGAGCAACCGCGAACACCAGGCCGCTGAACTCGGTTGCGGAAGACTCCGCCGGTGTCCTGTGATCCGCCCGGCAACGGATCGAAGAATGCGCGATACCCCGTATGACCGGCGCCGCACTCTGACTGCGGCATACAGGGCGGGAGCTTGCCTCTCCCTTGATGGCTGTCGTGCCGTGCCATCTCAACGGCTTTTGCAAAGCTTCTTTTTCCTGACCTGCGCCGAAGCAATTTCGGCGTTCTTTCTTTTTTCCTGCGGTATCGCGGCGGTGGCAAGTGCCGCGACAAAAACGGTAAGCAAAAACGCAGGAAGAATCTTCCTGCCATTTCGGCTTCATACGATCCTTCCTGCGTTTGCAGTATTGTTCAATTCTGATGGACATCCCGTTTTCCGGGAGGGTTCATTTTGACATACTTCGGGTTCTTAATCAGAGCGAAAAGCTGTTGATAATACTTTCCACCCGTGCCTGCTCTGCCTCGACCTAAATGCTTGATGCCTTAAGTACAGGCACATCATAGCACGGCGACAAAACGGCGTACAGGTGGAAAATGCCGCGAGAAAGAATTCCTCGCAGCATGGTCATTGAAATACGAGGGCGCAATGGCCCTAATCTCAAACGGGAGCATAATGCTCCTCAAGTACAAACTTAACAACGTGTGCGATCCGAAAGGTATTCGGAGACCCCGGTGGGGCAGTGCACAAATAACTGGATAATTCTTATATAACACAATATGTTGTAGTTGTCAATATTGAAATGTCTAAATGATGTATTTCGAGAAATCGCAGGAAGAAACACAATACGCATTATCTCCGTATTAAATGCGTATTAAAGGCGTACTAAGGAGATAAAGCGTATTACGTGCGTATAAAAAGCGTATTAGTACCGCAGAGAATAAATGAGTAGTTTTTGCCTGCTATTTGACCAGTCTCGGCGGGGATAATATTCGCGACTACTTCAAAATTATACTGCCATTACTATTTACCGATAGCAGTATCATATGGATCGTTTTGAAAAGGGAGTGACACGCGTTTCGCGTGTCACTCCCTTTTGTAACATGACAACGATACCCCGGCTGTGATATATCACTCCACCCGCAGCATCCGATAGCCGATGCCGATGTGCGTTTGTATGTATTGCTGCCCGTCTTTCCCATTCTCCAGTTTTTTGCGCAGGGTCGCCATGAATACCCGCAGGGAGGCAATGTCGTTTTCCCAACTGCTGCCCCAGATCTGCTGGGTGATGTAGGTATGCGTCAGAACCTTGCCCACATTTTTAGAGAGCAGGCACAGCAGTTTGTATTCAATAGGCGTCAGGTGCAGCTCTGCGCCGTCAAGATACGCGCAGCCTGCGGCATAGTCGATCTTCAGGGCACCATTTGTGAAAACCGGCGCTTCCTGCGCCGCGTCCGGCTTCATCAGCGCCAGCCGCCGCTGCGTCACCCGCAGCCGCGCCAGCAGTTCCTCCACAGAAAAAGGCTTCGTCAGGTAATCGTCCGCCCCGGCATCCAGCGCCTCGATCTTGTCGGAATCCTCCGTTCGGGCGCTGATGACGATGATCGGCATATTCGACCAGGAGCGGATCTTTCGGATCACCTCCACGCCGTCTGTATCCGGAAGGCCCAGATCCAGCAGAACGATATCTGGATTGTGGGAGGAAGCCTCCAGAATCGCACTGGCGCCGTTCGGTGCGGAAAGATATTTATAGTCATGGGTCTTCAGCGTCGTCGTGATCAGATTGCGCACCGGCGCATCATCCTCCACCACGAGGATCAAAGGTTTATTCATGAAGCGTTACCTCACTTATCGGCAGAGTAAAGGTGAACACACAGCCATGGGGCACATTGTCCGCAAGGGTTAGTGCTCCGCCGTGTGCCTCAGCGATCGACCGGCAGAGGGGCAGGCCAAGGCCCAGGCTGCGGCTGCTGTCGCCGGCCGGTTTGCCAGCGGTGAAAAACAGTTCAAACGCGCGGGTCTGCCACTCCGGCGGAATACCGGGGCCATCATCCGCCACACAGATGACCGCATTCCGCCCCTGCGCCCTTGCGCTGATCTGAATATGCGAGCCGGTCGGCGTATATTTGATGGCGTTATTGACCAGATTCACCAGCACCTGAACGATCAGCCCGGCATCCATTCTGGCCAGGACAGGCGCATCTCCGCAATCCACCGTAATGGAATGTTCCTTGCTCCTGCGGTCGATATGCCGCAGGGCTTCCGCGATCACATCCTCCACGATCTGATCGGACAGATGAAGCCGCACGCTTCCCTCCGCGATCTTTGTGATGGACAGCAGATTTTCCACCAGTCCGTTGAGCCACTGCGCATCGTCATAAATATCAGTGAAGATCTGCGTTCTGGCTGCGGCATCCAGCGTTTCATCACTGTGCAGCAGCGTGTCGGCGTTGCCGGAAATAGAGGTCAGCGGCGTGCGCAGGTCGTGGGAGATGGAGCGCAGCAGATTGGCGCGAAGCTGCTCGTTCTTTGCCAGCACGGCGGCCTCCTCCTTTTCTCTGGCATTGCGCAGGTTGTCCAGTGCCAGGGCACATTCGCCAAGGATCGACAGCGTGATGCTGGACTCGAAGGCGTCCGGCGGCTTACCGGCAATGGAGATGCCGATCACGCCATAGGCCTGCTGCTGGGTGCGGATGGCAAGATACAGGTACTTCGCTTTGGGAAACTGCGTCGTTGTTGCTCCGGCACGCTTTCTGTTCTGCCATGTCCACTCTACGACCTCGCTTTCCTGCTGGGCAGGCGGCACGCTGCACGCAGGCGAACCGTCGGCGGCGTAAAAGAACCCCGTTCCCAGTTGGCCGTTTTCTGCCGGATAGACAAGGATATCGCGCTCCAACAGCCGCTGAAGCTGCACCGCCGTCGTATGGTAGGTATCCTCCTCGCTTTGCGCCTTTTGCAGCTGCTGATTTGTGTCAAACAGCAGCTTCGTGCGAAAGGCATCGTGGGCGGAAAGCTGCGCGTGTGCTTTCAGCTTTGCCGCCAGTGTCCCCGTAAGAATAGACGCGCCCAGCATGACGACAAAGGTAACAGGGTAGCCGGAGCCATAGGCCAGCAGCGAAAGGTGCGGCTCTGTCAGAAAATAGTTGAACAGGATCACGCTCAGAATCGAGGCCAGTATGCCGCAGGTATAGCCACTTGTCAGAACAGAGGTGAAAAGGACACCCAGCAGGTACAGCGTAATGATATTGGCGTCAGTAAAGCCCAGACGCAGGAACAGCCATCCGATGGCGGTGGCGGCAGTCAGAATGCCCAGCGTCAGCAGAAGCTCACGGAAGGTCGGCATGGCCGGACGCATCAGCGAGGGCTTCTTCTGGTGGTAGTTCTTATAGACATCCACGTCAGGGATGATGTGAATGTCCAGCTCTGGCGCCAGTTCAATAAGCCGCTCCGTCAGTGTCGGACTGCTCCAGAAGCTGCGGCGCTGGGCGCCGCTGCGCCCAATCACGATTCGCGTCACGCCGGACAGCCTTGCGTATTCCGCGATCTGCGTCGGCACATCCTCGCCGCGCATGGTGACGATCTCCGCCCCCATCTGTTGAGCAAGCCGGGTGTTTTCCTGCAACCGAAGCTGGTCGTCCTCCCGCATGGCGGTGTTTTCCGGCGTCTGCACATAGAGCGCCGTAAAGCTGCCGCCGAAGACGGACGCCATGCGCCCTGCGGTACGCACGATCCTCTCGTTGGATGGCGAGGACGACAGGCAGACAAGAATATGCTCCGCTGCCGGTATTTCTGTTTTCTGCATGGTCTCACCGCCTTTTGTGGGCATTATAGCACAGTATGTGATCGTTTTCCACTGCAAGCCTTCATGTCCGCCGCCAATTTGTGCGGAAGAATCCGTCCACCAGCGCTATCACAACCCAGCCCAGCAGAAAAGCCAGCAAAGCGGATATGATCAGAACAACATCTCCCATCCCCGTCCACCACCATTTCAGATGCGAAAGCACTTCTGCATTGCCTTATATTCCCCCAGCGCCAGAATGGTTTCATCCTTCGCCAGCACAGTTTCGGGGGTGACTGAAACATCGGTCTTTCCTGCCCGCTTGATGCCAAGAATGTTGATTTCAAACTTTCTGCGGATATCCAGTTCGCCAATGCTTTTCCCGACCCAGCCTTCCGGTACTTCCACCTCAAAAATGGCGTGCTGCTCGTCGATCTCTATGTAGTCGAAAATATGGTCGGCAGTGTATCGGATCGCTGCCCATTTTGCCACCTGCTTTTCCGGGTAGACTACATGGTCTGCACCGTTGCGAAGCAGAAACTTTGCCTGCACATCACGCTCGGCACGCGACACCACGCACTTTGCGCCCAGCTCCTTCAGCAGCGAGGTGGTTTCCAGCGAGTTCTGAAAATTACCGCTGATGGTCACGATGCAGACGTCAAAATTTCCGATGCCAAGAGAGCGAAGAAACTCCGCGTTTGTACTGTCGCCAATTTGTGCGTTGGTGACGAAAGGCATGACCTCGTTGATCCGCTCTTCGTCTGTATCCACAGCCATGACCTGATGCCCCAGCTGCGCCAACTGCGCGGCGATATGCCGCCCGAAGCGGCCCACGCCGATCAATAAAATGCTTTTCATTCTGTGAACCTCCTGACTTTATCCAACTGTGATCTTATCCAACGGCAGCTTCGCCGCTCCGGCTCTTTTGCCGGATACCGCCGCGTAAATCAGGGTAAGCCCGCCGACCCTGCCCAGATACATCAGCATGATCAGCATCATTTGCGACGGAATGTGGAGCTGCGACGTGATACCCAGCGTCAGCCCTACCGTTCCAACTGCCGAAGCCGTTTCATACAGGCACGCGGAAAGCGGCAAGTTTTCATAAGCGCTGATAAAAACAGCGCCGCAAAAGAACAACGCGAGATACATCGTCACCACGGTCGCGGCGGTCTTGATAACGCCGCACTCGATCCTGCGTCCAAAAAATTGGGCGCTCTCACGCTGGCGAAAGGTCGCGGCAGCATTTGCGGCCAATACAGCCAGCGTTGTTGTTTTCATACCGCCCGCCGTGGAGCCGGGCGATCCGCCGATCATCATCAGGAAGATCATAACGGCCTGCGATGCGCCGGTCATATCCGAGAGGGTCACGGTGTTGAAACCGGCAGTCCTCGGTGTGACGGACTGGAAAAAAGAAGCAAGCAGCCGCCTTCCCATAGGGAGTGAAGAAAAATCCGCAAAGAAGAAAAATATGGCCGGAAGGACGAGAAGCAGTGCGGTGGTGACAAGGATCACCTTGCTCTGCATCCGATAGCGGCGAAAGTGCAGCTTGTTTTCGCAGATGTCATCCCATGTCAAAAAGCCGATGCCGCCGGTCACGATCAGCAGCATGATCGTGATGTTGATGATCGGACTGCCCGCATAACTGGTGAGGGAGGGATAGGGGTTGCTTTCCGTTCCCAAAATGTCAAACCCGGCGTTGCAGAAGGCTGATATGGAATGAAACACCGCCATCCAGACGCCGCGCCATCCATAGTCACGGCAGAACACCGGCAGCATGGCAAGTGCGCCCAGCAGCTCGATTAGAAACGTCCCCCGCAGGATAAACCGCGTCAAGCGGACGATCCCACCGACCTTTGGCGCAGAGATCGCATCCTGCATGGTGCTGCGCTGCATCAGGGAGATCTTTCGTCCGGACAACAGCGCAAACGACGCCGCTATGGTCACAACGCCAAGGCCGCCAATCTGGATCAGCGCCAGAATGACCGCCTGCCCAAAGGTTGACCAATAGCTGCCCGTATCCTGTACGATAAGGCCCGTCACACATACGGCGGAGGTCGCGGTAAACAACGCTTCGTGGAATGGCGTGACATGCCGGCCTGTCGTGGAGACCGGCAGCATCAGCAGCAGCGCCCCAAGGAGAATAACTCCGGCGAAACCAAGAATGATAATTTGGAAGGATGAAAGACACCGCTTGCAGCGGACAGCTTCCTCCGGCATATAAAACCCCCCTCCGGTGTGATCGTGTTTATCATACCAGAGGGGGCTTTAAGGCGGGATAAGGGCTGCGTGATCGGTATTAAGATGGTACAAAGAATAAGCAAGGTGATTTCCAACAATCCTTCCAACAAACCCCTTAAATCTGCGTAAAACGCCTCGGTATGGAATAAAACGCACTAACACAAGAAGGACCTCCAATTCCTTACAGCACAAGGTATTAGGGGTTCTCTCTCGGTATGAATGGGTACAACGCAAAAGCATCCACGGCTTTTTGTGAAAAGCTTACTTGCGATACGATGGGTTTTATTGTAAAATAACAAGTACACAATGTCGAATAAGCAGTAAGCTTATATAGAATCGCGAGCAGGAGGATGATCCCGTGGCCTTATATACAAAAAAGCTTATTATGGCAACCTTTCGGGAGATGCTGTCAGAATCTCCGTTTGATAAAATCACTGTGGCAGCACTGGTCAAGCGGGCCGGAATCAGCCCCAATACTTTTTATTATCACTATCAGGATATTTATGGGTTGCTGGATGCGTGGTTTCAGGAGCAAGTAGAGTCCTTTGTCCCAAACGGGGAGCCTATTGAGTGGGTTTCTACCACGAAAGCGATTCTGCATCGATGCAAGGAACATCCTCAGATCATCTACCATATTTTTGACGGGCTCTCCCGCGACCGGTTGGAGAGATACATCTTCTCGCTGACGAATGATCCATTCTCACGGATCGTGCGCCAAGCGGCACAGGAATATCCGATTTCAGAGGAACAATGCTATCGCATTGCCACGTTTTGCCGGTACGCCTACATCGGCTTTGTTATGCAGTTTTTCTGGAATCATATGGAAAATGACATTGATGAGAGTGTAGACAAATTGGGGGTGCTTTTCGACCAATTCCTGTCCAATGCCGTCAAAACAGTAGAGTAAACGTGTTTTCGCTGTTCAAAAGCCTCCCCCCTGTATGGAACAGCATTTTGCGCAAACAGCATGTTTTACGCAAATTTGCGTAAAACATGCTGTTTCTTTAGAATTTGGAGGAAACCGGCTTTTCCACCGTGGTATCTATATG
The DNA here is from genome assembly GCA_934589145.1 of uncultured Oscillospiraceae bacterium. Classification (GTDB taxonomy): domain Bacteria; phylum Bacillota; class Clostridia; order Oscillospirales; family Oscillospiraceae; genus Vescimonas. The sequence goes on from CAKTNW010000014.1 coordinate 19,743, forward strand.
TTGATTTTGCTATGATGAAATTGAAATATGGACAGGAGGCGGTACCATGGCCAAGCTGCTGTTTACATCAGAATCTGTGACCTGCGGCCATCCGGACAAGATTTGCGATCAAGTGGCAGATAAGATTTTGGATGAGCTGCTGATGAGAGACCCTGATTCGCGTGTTGCCTGCGAAGTAACCTGTGCAGAAAACCAGCTGCACATCTTTGGGGAGGTGACATCTCGGGCGGAAGTCGACTACCCCGCCATAGCGCGGCAAGTCATTACGAGGATCGGCTATACCCAGCCGGGACGAGGTTTTGACGCGGATACATGCATCGTCCATGTGGATCTGCATCAACAGTCCCCTGATATTGCACGGGGGATCACCCGATGCCGGGAAGACGAGCAGTTGGACGCTGGAGCGGGAGACCAAGGCGTGATGTTCGGCTATGCCTGCAATCAGACGCCCAGCTTTATGCCGCTGCCGATTGAACTGGCACATGAGCTTGCCCGGCGGCTGGAACTCGTGCGGCGTACAAATGAACTGCCTTTTCTGCTGCCAGATGGAAAGACACAGGTGACTGTTGAGTATGATGGGGACCGTCCCGTTCGCATCGCATCGGTTTTGGTTGCTGCACAGCACCGGGAGGAAGTCTCTACGGAAGCGGTTCGTGCCGAAGTGTGCCGTCATGTGATCGAAGCTGTTCTTCCTGCTGAACTTCTTGACGAAGATACCCAGGTATTTGTCAATTCTACCGGGCGATTCGTGCATGGTGGTCCCGCCGCTGACTCCGGACTGACCGGACGCAAGCTGATGGTGGACACCTATGGCGGATATGCCCGCCATGGGGGCGGCGCGTTCTCCGGAAAAGATGCCACGAAGGTGGATCGCAGCGGTGCGTACATGGCTCGATACATCGCCAAGAACATCGTGGCGCAGGGCTTGGCCGACCGGTGTGAGATACAGATCAGCTATGCCATCGGTTTGGCAGAGCCAATGGCAGTATGCGTCGAGACATTTGGAACCGAAAAGGTAGATAGGGAGATTTTAAGCCGTGCAATACAAAATGGCGTAGATTTGCGCCCGGCCGCCATCATCCGGCGCTTCGGGCTGACACGCCCCATATTTTCCAATGTATCCTGTTACGGACATTTTGGCAGCAACGCCAGTCTGATGCCATGGGAGCAGACCGACCTGCAAATCAGATTGTGATCATACATAAGAGGTGAAAAAGAATGGAAAAAAAGAAAAAGGTCAAGTTTATCGTGGTATGGCTATTGATTACTGCGGTGTTCTTGACCGGATCCCTGCTGGTTCCGGGACATGGCAAGTCGGAATCCGTGCAGGCGGCCATGCGTGATGCGGTACTTCACGGAACGAACCGTATCAGCCTGTTCGGGCTGAAGGACGTAAATCCGGCGTACATCTCCTCACTGGTGGTGGTAGGCGCACTGCTTCTGACGGCGCTGCTGCTGCGCATCTTTGTGATTCCGCGATTCAAGCTGGTGCCGGGAAAGCTTCAGATGGCTATTGAGACGGTGGTGAGTATGTTTGACGGCATGGCCCGCGGCAATAGTCCTCACCGGTACAAGTTCCTGGGGGCGTATGCCTTTGGAGCGGGCGTGTATATCTTTGTGGGCACGCTGTTTGAGCTGTTCGGTTTTCAGGCCGTCACCACCAGCGGACACACCATCGCCTTACCGGCGCCGCTGTCGGATGTGAACGCAGCCATTTCACTGGGCTGCCTGTCCTATCTGGTCATCATGGGCGGCGGCATCCTCAATAATGGCGTCAAGGGTTTGGGCAAGACACTGAAGGATTTTTCCCTGCCGATCTCCATGAGCTTCCGTATGTTTGGCGCACTGCTCAGCGGCCTGCTGGTGACGGAGCTGGTGTACTACTATGTGACGCTGAGCTATGTGATCCCTGTAATCGTGGCGGTGCTGTTCACACTGCTGCACGCGTTGATCCAGGCCTATGTGCTGACTATGCTGACTACGCTGTTCTACGGCGAGGTATCCGAGAAGCAGGAGCGCAAGCCAAAAAAGGCCAAAAACGAAAAGAACATTGAAACTGCAAATATGTGACGGAGGAAAAAGAAATCATGAAAAAGCTGCTGAATAAAAGAGTGTTTGCCTTAGTGCTGTGTCTGGTGCTGGCATTGACCGCTATGCTGACCGTGACCGCGTTTGCTGATACTGAGCCGGTAGACAGTGCCGCCGCAGTACAGGAAGAAGAGACTTCCGCTGGCAGTGCCACCAACGGCAAGGCCATTGCATCCGGTATCGCCATCGGTATTGCTGCCGCCGGCGGCGCCATCGGTATGGGCATGGCCGTCGGCAAGTCCGCCGAGGGTATTGCCCGTCAGCCGGAGGCCGAGGGCAAGATCCGTACCACCATGATGCTGGGCCTGGTGTTTCTGGAAACCGCCATCATCTATGCTTTGCTGGTGGTAATCCTGATCATCTTTGTGCTGTAAGAAACGGGGCGTAGCGTATGAGTAACATCCCTCTGAATATTGATTGGCAGCAGATATTGCTGCACTTCTTCAACTTCTCCATTCTGGTGGGCGGCTTATATCTGCTGCTGTTCAAGCCGGTGAAGAATTTTATGGATAAGCGTGAAAAGCACTACGCAGACATGGAGTCTGCCGCTGTGGCTCGCGAGAAGGATACCGAGGCATTAAAGGCTGCCATGGCACAGCGGGAGGCTGCGCTGGACGCTGAACTGGATGAGAAACGGACTGCCGCCGCCAAGGAGGCGGAGGATTACATGCAGCAACAGCGTGACGCGGCCAAGACGCAGGCGGACAAGATTCTGTCCGACGCCCGTATCGCCGCCGAGAGTGAGCGCAGGAAGATCGTGGCGGAGGCCAACCGCGAGGCGGTGGCCATCGCCGAGGACGCCATGGAGAAGCTTCTGGCGGCACAGACAGATCAAGCCTACGATGCCTTTGTGAATGCCGCAGAGGAGGAAGAGCATGAACATTGATGCGCGCCTGACGGCGAAACTGTTCAGCGCCTGCCCGCCGGACGGCACGCAGAAAGCGAAGCTGGAGGCTGTGCTGTCAAAAAAGTACGGCGAAGCCGTTGCACTGGTGTGGCAGGAGGATCGCTCCGTGGCGGGAGGCTTTCGTATCGAGCTGGGCAGCGAGGTCATCGACTGGACGGCGGAAGGCCGGTTGAGCCAGTTGAAGGAGAAGCTGACCGGCATCAAGAGCGCCGACAGTTCAGTGATCCCTCTGATCCGTGATGCGGTAAAAAACTGGGTGCCGGAGGTGTGCGCCCGCGAGGTGGGCAGTGTGCTGACCGTGGCGGACGGCATTGCCTATGTGGACGGCCTGAAAGGTGCTACATATGGAGAGATCCTGCTGTTTGAGGGCGGCATCCGGGGTATGGTGCAGGAGCTGCGGGAGGACCGCATCGGCTGTATCCTGTTCGGCCGTGTGGATGAGGTCAGCGAGGGTACGGCGGTGTACCGTACCGGAAAGACCGCCGGTATCGGTGTGTCCGACGGTATGGTCGGCCGCGTAGTGGATGCGTTGGGCGCGCCCATCGACGACGGCGGAGACATCACTGTGGACGAGTACCGCATGATTGAAAACCCGGCCCCCGGCATTATGGATCGCCAACCGGTGAATACCCCCATGGAGACGGGTATTTTGTCCATCGACTCCATGTTTCCTATTGGTCGGGGGCAACGTGAGCTCATTATCGGCGACCGCCAAACCGGTAAGACGTCAATCGCCATTGATACCATCCTGAACCAGAAGGGGAAGGACATGATCTGCATTTATGTGGCCATCGGTCAGAAGGCCAGCTCCGTGGCGCAGATCGCGGAAATGCTGCGCAAACGCGGCGCCATGGAGTATTCCATCATCGTCTGCGCTAGTGCGGGTGAATCTGCATCCATGCAGTATATCGCTCCCTATGCCGGTGCGGCCATCGGCGAGTACTTTATGAACAAGGGAAAAGATGTGCTGATCGTATACGACGATCTTTCCAAGCACGCCATCGCTTATCGCGCCCTTAGCCTGCTGCTGGGGCGCTCCCCCGGACGTGAGGCTTATCCCGGTGACGTGTTCTATCTCCATTCCCGTCTGCTGGAGCGGGCGGCACGGCTCAGCGATGCGCGTGGTGGCGGCAGCATGACAGCCCTGCCCATCGTAGAGACACAGGCGGGTGACGTATCCGCTTATATTCCCACCAACATCATTTCCATTACCGACGGCCAGATCTTTCTGGAAAGCAGCCTGTTCTTCTCCGGACAGCGTCCGGCGGTGAACGTGGGTCTGTCCGTGTCCCGTGTGGGCGGTGCGGCGCAGACCAAGGCCATGAAGAAGGCCGTAGGTACCCTGCGTCTCGATTTGGCGCAGTATCGTGAGATGGAGGTGTTCACCCAGTTCTCCAGTGATCTGGATGAGGAGACCAAGAGCCAGCTGGCCTACGGCCAGAGCCTGATGTACATCCTGCGGCAGGGACGCAGCGCCCCGCTGAGTCAGACACAGCAGATCGTCACGCTGGTGAGCGCTATGGCACACATTTATCAGCAGGTACCGGTGGCCCAGGTCTGCGCCCTGCGGGACTATATCCTGAAGGAGTTTGCCGCCAACCGCCAGAGCCTGATACTGGAGCTGGAGCAGGGAACGGCCCTGACGGACGATTTGCGTGGGCGGATCATCGACTTCGCGAAGACCGCGCTGGAGAAATTCCAGCGCGCAGGCGGGCGGTGAGCACATGGCAAGTACCAGTGAGATCCGCCGGCGCATCGGAAGCGTCCGGCAGACACAGAAGATCACCCATGCTATGTACCTGATCTCACAGGCCAAGCTGCGCAAGGCCAAGCAGGAACTGCACAACACACGTCCCTACTTTCAGGCGCTGCAGACCGAGGTAGGACGTGTATTCAACGCGGACAGCACCATCGAGAGCCGTTATCTGCTGCCGGTGGACGGCAATGCCAGGCCATTGCCTGGCGTGACGGCGTGTCTGCTGATCACGGCGGACAAGGGACTGGCCGGTGCTTATAACCAGAACGCGATCCGGAAGGCGCAGCAGCTGCTGGCCGACCACAAGGATACGGCGCTGTATGTGGTGGGGGAATATGGCCGCCGTTGGTTCACGCAGCGGAGTATTCCCATTGAGAGAAGCTTCCAGTACACGGCGCAGGATCCCACTTTGGGCAGGGCGCGGCATATCGCCGAGCTGCTGCTGGAACGGTTCGATGCCGGAGAGATCAATGCCGTGTGGGTCATCTATACCGATATGAAGAACGGTCTGGAGGCCGTGGTGCGGCAAGTTCAGCTTCTGCCGCTGCACCGCGACCACTTCGCTGCGGCTACCGCGGAGACCGCCGGAGACAAGGTGTACGAGTTTGTGCCGTCTCCCAGTGCAGTGTTGGACAACGCCGTGCGGAGCTGCCTGACCGGTTATATTTACAGCGCGCTGGTGGACAGTTTCTGCAGTGAGCAGAGCGCCCGTATGACCGCCATGAACGCGGCGGATCAGAACGCGGAGGAACTGCTGAAGGATCTGTCCGTCCAGTTCAACCGTGCGCGTCAGGCGGCCATCACGCAGGAGATCACTGAGGTTTCCGCTGGTGAGCGCGCCCAGCGCAGTAAGAAAGAAAGAGAGGGCTGACCTCAATGAAACAAGGTATTATCACGGGTATTTCCGGTCCTGTAATCGACGTCCGCTTCCCGGAGGGAAGCCTGCCCGCCATCAGCGAGGCACTGACCGTGGAGGCCAATGGGCATCGCTACACCATGGAGGTGGAGCAGCATCTGGAAAACAAGACTGTCCGTTGTGTGATAATGGCAGGCAGCGATGGCCTTGGCCGCGGACTGCCTGTCACCGCTACCGGCCGCGGCATTACGGTGCCGGTGGGTGAAAAAACGCTGGGGCGCATGTTCAACGTGCTGGGCGAACCCATTGACGGCGAGCCGCCGGTGGACGGCAGCGCTCCTCGCTGGGAGATCCACCGCAGCGCCCCCACCTTTGCCGAGCAGATGCCCACGGCGGACATTCTGGAGACCGGTATTAAGGTCATCGATCTGCTGGAGCCATACCCCAAGGGTGGTAAGATCGGCCTGTTTGGCGGTGCCGGCGTGGGTAAGACAGTCCTCATTCAGGAGCTGATCCACAATGTCGCCATGGAACACGGCGGTTATTCCATTTTTACCGGCGTAGGCGAACGCAGCCGCGAGGGCAACGATCTGTGGGGCGAAATGCAGGAAAGCGGCGTATCCGACAAGACAGCGCTGGTATTCGGGCAGATGAACGAGTCTCCCGGTGTTCGTATGCGTGTGGCATTGTCTGGCCTGACCATGGCAGAGTACTTCCGCGACGAGGAGCACAAGGATGTGTTGCTGTTTATCGACAACATTTTCCGTTTCGTGCAGGCGGGCAGCGAGGTGTCTACCTTACTGGGGCGCATGCCTTCCGCCGTGGGCTACCAGCCTACGCTGGCCGGAGAGATGGGTGCTCTGCAAGAGCGCATCACCTCCACGAAGAATGGTTCTGTCACCTCTGTGCAGGCGGTGTACGTCCCCGCCGACGACCTGACCGACCCCGCCCCTGCCACCACGTTCTCCCATCTGGACGCCACTACGGTGCTGAGTCGTAAGATCGCCGAGCAGGGCATTTACCCTGCCGTGGATCCTCTGGAGTCCACCTCCCGCATCCTTGAACCGGATATCGTGGGCGAGGAGCATTACAATATTGCCCGTGCGGTGCAGTCCACGCTGCAAAAGTACCGTGAGCTGCAGGATATCATTGCCATTCTGGGTATGGAAGAACTCAGTGATGAGGATAAGAAGACTGTTGCACGCGCCCGCCGCATCCAGCGCTTTTTGTCCCAGCCCTTCTATGTGGCAGAGAAGTTCAGCGGTGCGCCCGGCGTGTTCGTGCCTTTGCGCGAGACCCTGCGCGGCTTCAAGGAGATCCTGTCCGGCGCTATGGACGACTATCCTGAAGCGGCGTTCTTCAATGCGGGGACCATCGACGACGTAAAGCGCAAGGCCGAAGAACTGCAGAAAGGCGGCATGTGATGGCGGCGGTATTTCAGCTGGACGTGCTGGCAGCCAGCGTGCCCTTCTTCCGCGGTAGGTGCGTGTCGGTGGTTATCCCTACTGTCGATGGTGAGTACGGCGTTTTGGCAGGGCACAGTAATACCGTGGGCGCTGTGTGCGACGGTGAACTACGGTTCGAGACCGAGGATGGGTTGACCCACCGTGCCGCTGTGGCACAGGGTGTGTTCAAAATTGACGGGGAGCGGGTGTTGCTGCTGTTGGACGCGGCGGAACGACCTGAAGATATTGATGTGAACCGTGCCCTCCGCGCCCGTCAGGAGGCAGAGGAGCAGTTGCGCCAGAAGCACAGTATGGCGGAGTATCAAATTGCTCAGGGTAATCTGTCCCGCGCACTGAACCGCCTGCGTGTCAGTGGTAAGATGTGAGAAAAGGCGACAAGTGAAAAGACGGAATAAAGAAGCCCCGCATGACGGCGGGGCTTCTTTTTATATCTGATTGGGTTACATGATGCCGGAGCGCTCCTTGCTCTCGGCGATGGCGGCGTTCAGCTTCCGGGCTGGATAGTACACCAGCAGACCGAACACCGTGAAGATCACGCACATGCCCAGCAGGATCAGGGCACAGTTGCGGTAGGTGCTGCCGTACATGCCGCCGATGGTCTCGCGGATCATGTCCATGCCGTAGTGGAAGGGCATGAGGAAATAGAGCTCCTGGAACAGCATAGGCAGTACATGGATGGGGTAGGAGCCGCCGGAGCCTGCCACCTGAATGACCATGATGATGACGGCGGCGGCCATGCCCACGTTGTCCAGCGCATAGACCAGACCGAAGTTCATCATGGCGAAGTTCAGCGAGCAGATGCAGCAGGCCAGCACGAACCGTGCCGGCTCCACGCACTGGATGCCCACGAAGTACAGGCAGCCGAAGGCCGTCACCAGCGCTTGGGCCATCCCTACGAAGAAGAACAGCGTGAAGCGGCCGAAGTACCGCTCTATGGCGCGATAGCCCAGGAACTGGGGCTGGGTCACCGGCACCTTGATCATCACCGCCGCCAGCAGCGAGCCCACGAACAGCGCCAGCATGATGTAGTAGGGGGACATGGCGGAGCCGTAGTCGCCGATCTCGTAGGCGATCTCCGTGTTCATCTGTACCGGGGAGGCCAGATAGTCGGCGATGCCGTCGGGGTTGTTCTCCAGCATGTCCATGAATTCCCGGAAGGCGGCACTGTCGGTGATGCGGCGGATATCCGCCTCCATATCCGTCAGATAGCCGGATACGGTATCGGCCAGCGTGGCGCCTGCCGCCAGCGTAGATTGAGACTGCTCCATGGCGGCGGCATAGGCGGCCAGCCTACCGGACAGGCCGTTCAACTGCACAGAACCGCTTTGCAGCAGCTCCTGCACCGAGCGCAGGGCGGCCAGCGCCTTGTCATTCTTCTCGTGAACGAAATCGTTGACGTTCTGATTGGCCTGTAAGGCCGCCGCCCGGATGGTCTGCCGGGCCTCCGCTAAAAGATCCAACATCTGATCTTTGAAGCCCAAATCGCCCGCATTAGACACTTCTTCCCGCAGTATAGTCAGTTTTTCAATGGCGGCGTCGATCTTATCCGCCAGATCGGGCGCTTTGTCCTTCAGCTCTTGCAGGCGGTTCACCACATCGTCGATCTGGCGCATGATCTGCTGTTGCAAGAGGGTGGGGTCCTCGGCGGTGCCCCATTGGCGTAGCTTATTCTCCAGATCCACAAGACTCTTATCAATGGCATCCAGCACAGCGACCACATCACCGGAGGTGTTGTCCGCAATATTAGAGCCGGTAGAGATCATGTCTCCCACGCTGCCAACGGTACTGGAGGCATTCACCAGCACGCCGTTGACATCGTCCACGGTGATGGCCGCCGCCGTCAGCAGATCGTCGGCATTGTCCATGACATTATTCAACGAAGTTAAAAGCTTGCTGAGTTCGTTCGTCTGGTACTGGGCATCCTGTATTTTTTCGATAAGACTGTCTGCGATGTCCGCACTGCCCAGTCCCATGGCCCGAAATATAGAACTGGCGGTGGTCAGTGCATCGGCTGTCTTTTCAACAATGGTATTATTGATTTGCTCCTGCACGGCGGTCTTGGCCTTGCCGGTGATCTTGGGGGCGATGGCGTTCTTCTTTTCGTTTTCATAATACTGAATCCGGGGATGCTCCAACTCACCGTCCAGCAGGCTGATGAAATCACTGGTAAACTCCGCCGGGACGATCAGCGCCGCGTAGTAGTCACCGGCGTACACGCCGTCCAGAGCGGTCTCCTGATCCTCCAGAAAGACCCACCCCATCTGGTCATTGCTCTCCAGGCCGTCAATTACCAGCTCACCGATGTTCAGGTGCAGGCCGAGGATCTCACAGCCCGCATCCTCGTTGGCCACGGCCACCTTGATATTGCCGGTGGAGGAGGGACCGTAGGGGTCCCAGTTGGAGAGAATGTTGAACCATGCGTACAGGCAGGGCACCAGACACAGGCCCATCATCACCACAACGGCAACCACGCTGGCGGTCAGCCGCTGCCAGTCGGCGCGAAAAACACGCCATATGTGCTTGATCATTGCGCTACCTCCTCTTCTTGGGACGGATCCTGCGGCACCTGCTGTGTCAGGTCGGACGACAGGGCTTGCAGCGCTTGTGCCAGCAGCGCCAGATCGGTGGCTATCTTCTTGGGATCGGACTTGAGAATATTATCTATATCCAATGGAGCGGATATCGGTTCATCCACTACAGGCTGAGTGTTCTCCTCTGATGTAGGCGGAGTAATGAAATGGTTATCGCCCTCGACAGGAGGCGTTTCGGGCTCTGGTGTATCTTCTTCGGCCAGCTCCTCGCCCTTCCATTTCAGCAGCTGGGGCAGACGGGCGGTACGGCTCAGCTGGGGCAGGGCGATCAGCTGACCCAGCGTGGCTTGTTCTTCCTGCGTGATGTCCTGCAGCTTCTTTTGCAGCTCATAGTCCATATATTCCACACCGATGAGATAAGCTACCAAAGCAAACATGGACACAATCCACAGGATCAGGGTAAAGACCTTGTTGCCCTCCGCCAGAAACATCAACAGCATCAATCCCAGTGTCACAACTACTAAAGCTCGCATGCCTACACGGATGCGGTGCTGATTGTTTTTGTGCAGGGCCGCCACTTCCTCCATCAGCCGGTCATACATCTGATGATACTTTTCTTCCAATGTCATGAGACTCTGCACCTCCTTAAAACAGCTCCGTCTCTTCCAGCTTGGCCTCCATGAAATGGTTCAATCCCATGAAGGGCCGCCGTACCAGCAGGCCGATCACCAGCGCCGCCGCGGCAAACAGCAGCAGATACGCCATCTGCGTCATATAGTAGCTGCCATACAGGCCGCAGATGCACTCGCGCATGGCATCGATGGCGTAGGGGAAGGGGAAGAAGCGGTAGATCTTCTGATAGACCTCCGGCAGCAGCTCGATGGGGAAGGTACCGGAGGAACCGGCAATCTGCAGCACCATGACCACCACCACGATGGCCTTGCCCACGTCACCGAAGGACAGGGCCAACGAGTAGATCAGTAGACTGAAGGTCAGGGCCGTCAGCGCGCCGGTCAGATACAGCAGGCCCGGATGCAGGCATTGGATCTTCAGCAGAAACAGGTCGCCGGTGATGATGACCGCCGCCTGGATCTGGCTCAGCAGGAAGAAAATGATGTACCGGCCAAAGTACAACTGGGCGGGGGTGGGGTCCGTGAGTCCGTCCTTTCGGGCGTGAGGCTTCACCAGAGATACAAGAATGACACCGCCTACCCAGATGGCCAACACCGTATAGAAGGGGGCCATGGCTGAGCCGTAGTTCTCGATGGGATAGATGGGGGTGACGGTGGTCTGTACCATCTGGGAGAAGTACCGGCCGTACTCCTCTGGATCGCCGCTGAGGATATCCAGCAGAATATCCATATACTCGTCGGCGGTCAGGCCCTGCAGCTTGTCGATGGTCTCGGACACCGACTGGGCCAGCCGGTCGGCAGCGGGCCGCAGCAGCGCCATGGTCTCGTCCAGCGCCAGCGCCGTGTCGGCCATTGCGTCGCGGACGGCGCGGGCATCGTCGCCCAGCCCCTTCACGCTTTCCATGGTACGGGAGACCTGACCCATGACGTTCTCCAGGTCCTTGCGCAGCTCATCGGCGGTGGGCGTCAGCTTTCCGGTCATATTGCCGATGGCGGCGACGATATTCCTGCAGTCGCTGATGGCGGTCTGCAGATCCTCGTTGTCCGGCAGCGCCGCCAGACGGCTTTGCAGCTGGTAGCACTTGGCGGCGATGTCACGGGCCAGCTTGGCGGCCGCGTGGCCTGCCGACTGCTGCTCCAGCCTGTTAGCCCATTCCGTCAGCTGGTCACCCAGCTGTCCCATGGCGGCGGCAGCCTCCTCAATGGCCTTGCGGGCCTCCTCCAGCTTGCTGTCGTCGGCCACGGCCTGCTGAAACTGATCCAGCGCCCGCTGTACCTTTTCCAGTGTCGTATAGATCATCCGGTCAAGCTCTGCCACAGTCTGTTGAAGCTTACTGGTGTCAGGCAGACTGCCATTGATATCCTGAATCGTCTGAGCTAGTTTGTCAGCGTCATAATCTGCTATGCTGTTTCGACCTGCTGCGTCAAAGGCATCCATAGTGGCCCGGCAGCCCGCCAGCAGATCCTGCACCTGATAGAACAGGCCCTTTACCGCCGCCTCGGGATCGTCCTCCGTCAGGTCGGCGGCCAGCAGGTTGGCCTGGGTCATGACCCGGCCGATGACCACTTCCAGGTAATTCTCGTTGATGGTACGCTTCAGGCTCTCCACCGCGGTATCGGTGATCTTGGTGGCCACGGCGTTCTTCTTGGCGTTTTCATAGTAGGTGATGGAGGGCTTGCCCGTCCACTCCGTCAGCATGTGGAACATCTTATAGGTAAAGTCCTTGTCGATGACCACGGCAGCGTAGTAATCCCCGGCATAGACGCCGTCCATGGCCTGTTTCTCGTTGTCCAGAATGACCCAGTTGATGCTGGTGGCCTCCCGCAGGTCGTTGACCACGTCCTCGCCCTTGTTGGTAAAGACGCCGTCCTCGTCAGTATAGCCCTTGTCCAGCGAGACCAGGGCAATGGAGATGCCGCCGGTGTTGCCGTAGGGATCCCAGTTGGAATAGATGTTCAGCCATGCGTACAGGCTGGGCAGCACGGCAATTGCCAGCGCAACTAAGCAGGCGAAGAAACATTTGCTGAGAGATTTGATGTCAGTTTTGAATATCGTCCAGATATTGCGCATAGTTCCTCCTTTTTGCATTTTTTGATTCTATCATGTCATCATAGCAAAAGTCATATTTGAAAACCACGGTTGAAAAGACCGTTCCTTCCGAATTCTAAAGGAACAGCGTGTTTTACGCAGATTTGCGCAAAATGTGCAGTTTACGCAAAAGCTGTCCCTTGCGAGTTGTTTTCCAACAATTCTTCCAACAAACGCCCCAAATCTGCGCAAAACTCCCTGATACATATTAAAACAAATCAACACCAGAAGAACCTCCAATCCCTTGCAGCACAAGGGATTGGAGGTTTTTCCTCGGTATGAATGGGTACAATGCAAAAGCATCCACGGTTTTTTGGTAAGGATGAGGTCGGCGGTTCGAATCCGCCCAGCAGCTCCAATATTTACCGCTCGAATCGCAAGATTTGAGCGGTTTTTGTTTTGCTTTTGCAACTTTTTGTAGCATTTGACAAAATCGGCGGATGGAGGATTTTTCAGAAAAACCGACACAAAACCGACACAAAACCGACACCGATATACAAAATTAAGCCGAACAGGGGTTATCCCTGTCCGGCTTTTTTAATTGCTTCCTGTGTGATTGCGGCGGCCCGTTTCATGCTTTCTTGATCTGCGTGAGTGTACATTCTCAGCGTGACCGCCTTATCGCTGTGTCCCAGTACCTCCGAAACACTGGCCACATCAGCACCGTTGGTAATAGCAATGCTGGCGAAGGTATGGCGCAGCTTGTGCGGATGCAAATCAGGTATATCGCTGCGCTCGGAGAGCTTTTTCAGGTAGCGCGTGGGGCTTTGCGGGTGCATTGGCTCCGGGCTCCCCTCCTTCGTGAACACAAAGGCACTCACCGCTTTCTTTGCCTGCTCTATGCGGAGTTGACGCAGGAGGGCCATCGTGTCATCGCTTGCATAGACAACGCGAATACGTCCACTTTTGGGTGTGTCCAGATAGACACCCTTCGCCGCTGTATAGCAAAGATTTCCGGCAATCCGGATCTCGCCCGTTTTGAAGTTCACATTCTGCCATTTGAGAGCGCAGCACTCACCCCGGCGGATGCCGGTATCAATCAGAAGTCGTATTAACGCCTGCCACTTCAATGGTTCATCCTTCAACACGGCCAGCAGCCGCTTTACTTCCTCTGCTGTGTATGCCGCCGGTTCTGATGCCTTCACTTCATCCTTACGAGGTTTCGGACGTTCCACTTTATCCATGGGGTTCCGGTCGATCATATCGCCGAGGTAGGCCATCTTGAACAGCGTATGCAGGATGGTGTAGGTCTTGATGACAGTAGCGTGTGCCTTACCCTGTGCCTGAATATCCAGCAGCAGCGCACTGATCTGCGCCGGTGTGATCTCTGGCATTTTCATATCCCCCAGGGTGGGGTAGATTCGCCGGTCAAGACAATTCTGGTAGCTGGATCGTCCGTTTTCGCTCATTGTGACGGCCTTCGCGGGCATGAACACACGCTCTCCATACTGGCGCAGGGTCAGTATCTTGGCCGCTTCTGCCGCCCGTTGAGCGGCCTTTGCCGCAGCTTCTGCGGTTTCCCGTGCGTCCTTCTCATGCTGCTCCGCGCGGCTTATGGCCTCGCCTGCATCACACTGGCGCTCAAACTCTGCCGACACGGCGGCAAGCTCGCGCTCAATGGCCTTCTTGCTCCAGCCCTCCGGCGCATACCAACGGCGGGTAAGGCGGGATTTGCCGCGGCCACGGCTGACGCTGATCTCATAGAAAACTTTGCCGGATTTGGTTGTCATTTTCCGGGTAGACGGCATATCAGGTCGCCTCTTTCTTCGTTTTTCTTGTAACCTTTCTCTGTACGCCTTTCAACGACTGCAAATAGGCTTCTTCCACAGGCGACAGGTTATCTTGCAGGTACTTCTTGTATTCGGCTTTTGCCTTCTCCATCGCCTGCGCATGGGATACACGTCCGGGGCCATCCAGCAGCTTTTCTCCGGTGGAAGAGAGGATCGCGTCCAGTTGTTGAATGTAGTCCTTCATGTGCATGGGATTGCGCCGCATAGCCTGTATTTCCGCAAAATCAAAATATCCGGATACCAAATTATTCAAAATCTTCAGCTCGTCGCCGTCTAAGTAGTTCTTGGCGATACCGATATCTTTCGCCGTAGGGAAGTCCCCGGAGAACGATTTCATCCCCATAAACGGCTGTGTGGCGTCGGCGCGGTCATATACGACCTCCGCCGCTGTGTGGCCGTGGGCCGCATAGTGCAGCTTGTTTTGCACGATCTTAAAGAACAGCACAGATTCCTTGCTCTTGGGGTCATAGTCCACGCTGGTGGCGTACAAATCCAGCACCTGGCGATACATGACTTTCTCCGACGACCGAATATCACGGATGCGGTCAAGCAATTCTTTCCAGTAATTGCCGCCGCCCAACTGCTTCAGGCGGTCATCGTCCATGGTAAAGCCCTTTATCATGTACTCCTTCAGGCGTTCCGTGGCCCACCGGCGGAACTGAGTGCCCCGGATAGACTTGACCCTGTAGCCAACAGAAATAATCACATCCAAATTGTAGTAGTCAACTTGGTATGTTTTTCCGTCCGTCGCAGTTGTTGCAAATTTTGCAACAACTGATTCCCGCTCCAATTCACCTTCATCAAAAATGTTTTTGATATGCCTGGAAACGGTAGACTTGTCCCTGTCAAATAGAGCGGCCATCTGATCCAGCGTGAGCCATACTGTATCGTTGTCAATTTTTACGTCAATATGTGTAAGACCATCTTCGGACTGATAAATAATGATCTCGCTTTTATTCTCGTCCATATATTTACCCCTGTTCTGCCCTGTGCTCCCGCATGGGGTTGCTTTTTTGTGGAAAACATGGCGCTATCAGCCTTTGGGACTCATATCGTCAGTATTACTTTAATCCTCAATGCTCGTTTTTGTCCTTTCTCTTTCCGTAACCGAATCAATGAGTTTTTTGATTTCACACGAATCTCTTAACGGAACACCCTTTGCATCTTTTATTATGACACCTGTTTCATCCTGCATTTTGAAAATTAGTTCCAAAGAAGATTTTAGCTGTTCCAAGGAGAGCCCCGTCGTATCAAACTTAAAGCCCACTTCACAGCCGCCATTATCCCTCAAATCCACGTCTGTAACTTTTAAGTGTCCATCCCAAAAGGTATCACCTTCTGTAAACGAAGCGTCGGTTAATTCGCTAACGTTACAACCAAGCGCAGATGCAATTCGAGCAAGTGTCTCATATTTTGGCTTTCGCAAATCTCTCTCCCATTGGCTGATACTTTGAAACGGGATGCCCATTTTCTGGGCCAATTCGTTTTGGGTCATGTTTGCTTTTTTCCTTGCCTCTTTTATACGTTCCCCAACAGTCATGCGCTTTCACCTCATTGAGAACTATACCATGTCTCAAAAAATTTTTCAAGCATTTGAATGAAAAAATCTTGACTCAATCAAAAGAGTGTGCTAATATTGAAATATAAATCAAATGAGTGAGGTGAAGCTATAATGCGTATTCGTATCAATCGTGAAAAATTTGCGGCTGCACTTGTCCAGCTCGATATTACCGGCAACGAGCTGGCGGAACAAACCGGGCTTTCCCGCAGTACCATAACGGCTATTCGATCTGGGAAAAGTGTGAACAGAGAGACCGCGCAAAAGGTTGCATCTGTTTTGGGGGCCGAAATCATGAAGGTAGGTGACTGAAAATGTGTGCTACGCAATTCTCAAAAGCATCCGCACCCTACCAAAAAATTTCAGAGGCCTGCCGCAGTACCGGACTTTCGCAGTACTATCTGCGCCGCGGCTGTAAGGACGGCAGTGTCCCGCATATTCGGTCGGGGACAGTATATCTCATAGATGTCCCGGCACTGCTGGAAAAGCTGCGCCGCGAGGCCACCGGACAGATCGGCGGGTGATGGGGCGTGGGAAAAACAGGCCGCGCAACATGGTTTCGGATCTATCTTGGTCAAAAAGCGTTTATCGACGGTTCAGATGACGCGGTAGTGGGACAAGCGTTGAAGGCTGCCTTGCACTACTTTTCCACGGGAGAGGTTCGGACTCTCGACGGCGCCGCTCATGCGCTTTTCTGCTCCTTCCGTGAAAGTGTGGATGAGACCCTTTCGGACTTTGCGGCCACGAGCAAACGAAACGCGGAAAACGTGAGGAAGCGATGGGACAAGAAGTTACCAAGCGATACGACTCGTACCGGTGGTAACGACTCGTTACCGAGCGATACAGATACAGATTTAGAAAAAGATGAAAGAGGGAGAGGAGAGAGTGAAGAAGACTCCCCCGCCCCCGCGTCAAAAATTTTTTCAGGAAACGAGCGGGGGTACGATCATGACAGCGACGCCTATGGACTGGCGGAATATTTCGCCAAGGAAAAGCTGGTTGATTTTCCCGGAAGTGCGCAACCTACGGAGCGCGAACTCCAGAAGTGGGCACAGGCGCTACAGGAGCTGCATGACGAGAACAAAGTGAAATGGGCAATCATGAAGGGAGCCATGAATTTCGCTCTGGACAGCGAATGGTGGAGCAAAAGAGTGCAGTCTATTTTCGATTTTAAGAGGAATTTCAATAAACTTTTTGCTGAGGCAATACAGGAGCGAGGCTACATCCCCGAATCTTAGGAGGATTTTCCATGGATGACTTTAAAAATACAGCTCCCATCAAAAAGTTGGAAACCGCGGCGGATTTATTCCTTCGTAACGTGAAGGGCAGTCGTTCTCCGCACACCTTCACCGCCTATAAGACCACACTTTCGGACTTCGTTCGATTCTTTTCTGAAAGCCTAGAATTCAACGGCAGTGATCCGGGATTTGTGGCCGTCATGGCGTGGCGGGATGGTCTGAAGGAGCGGGGCCTCTCCTCCAACACCGTGCGGCAGTACCTTGTCCGCCTCCACAGCTTTTTCGACTTCGCCTGTGACCCGGATTGTGGCGGATGGTATCCTACCAATCCTGTCATCAAGCGGCTAAAGCCGGCAGAGGAAAGTTCCCCACGCCGACAGCGGGAGTGTTCTCTCACCGCGTGGCAGGTCATACGCCTCTGGCGCTACGATAAGGCCCCCGGCTGCCACCGTGAGACCTGGCCCCGGAACTACGCCATCGTCATTTTACTACTGACCGTTGGACTGCAAAACGCCGAACTCCGCGCCCTTACCCCTGCTGATCTGGACTGGGAGGATGAGATGCTGAACGTGACACAGGGCCGAGCCAATGGCTTCCGGCGGATCGACTTCCCGCCCATCGCCCAATCCGCCGTAAGGCTCTATCTCGCCTCCGGCCTGCGCCCCAAGGACGCGCCGGACACCGCGCCGCTTTTCGGCACCACTAGCCCCAAGGAGTTCGGTGCCCGCGTCCGTGACGGGGAATGGGCACAGGGTTCCGCCCAATGGCTCAACGACATTGTTCGCCGCCACATCAAGGCCGTCACCGGTGTGGATGGGATCACCACCGAGGACTTGCGCCATATGGGCGCGAATCTGGACCTGAACTCTGGCGTACCGCTGGAGGACTTGCAGTTGAAACTCGGCCATCTGGATGCGAGATCGACACAGCGGGCCGCTGGTATGCGTCAGGGCCGTGCTGGCCGCGGACGTGCGCTGCTGGTGTACGAGGCACAGGACAATCAGGCGCAAATCAACAACGCCATTTTGGCGGAGGTCACAGGGCAGCAGGGGGAGAAAAACCGCCCCTGACCGGCGTGGTCAAGGGCGGCGGTAGCGCTATTATTCATTTAAGTCGAAGAATCATTGCTGCACACCTTCATTTCAGCTACAAGGGCATCGTTTATATGTGAAAGCACGTCTATACCATTTGCATCAGCTTCTTCTATAATGCGGTTTGCAAGTAGATAAAGTGCATTTCCAATTTGGTCGCACTGCAATTCTATCAAATAGTCCGCATTCTCAAGTTCGCCTCTATACAAGCGCTCAACTAAATGATGGCCCAATTCATGTCCAAGTACCCTTTGTGCGAAAGCATCTTTCATATCTACGCCCATTCTTATTCGCGGCGGATGCTCGTTAACCTCTGCAACAGCGACAGTATTGGACGGTACTGTTCCATAGCAGATTTCTACCCCTATCATACGGCAAAAACTCTTAATCAGCTTGTACGCCGGAGCTTCCGTGTATTGTGGAATCATAGGTTCTCCCCCTTTGTCTCATCTCTCTTTATAGTTTCCGTTATGGCCCGATTGACAAAACTATTGACACTTTCACCATGTTTCTTTGCGTGAACCTGCATCGCATTCCGCTGCTCTGCGTCCATTCTAATCTCCACACGAACAAATTTCTCCATATACTTCTGCTGTGCCTTTTTTTGAGCTTCTGTTTTCTCTCCCATCAATATTCCTCCTTGAATTGCAATTTGACTATTTCAGTATACCACAAGTAGAAATCTACCGATAGATACATTTTGCACAAATCTACCGGTAGATATTTAGAGGATGTCACACTTGATATCTACCGGTAGATATGTTAGTATATAATCACCGAAAGGCAAACGGGGCGGCTCCAAACAAGCCACAATCGGACGGCAGACATACGGACGAAAAGCCCCTTGAGCGCTGAATAAATTTCCGACGCCGTCCGGCCCCAATTGCCGGAACTACTCAGGACTTTAAGGAGGTACAGCAATGAGCATCAGCGAAATGGAGAACAAGGCCCGCGAACTGCGCCAGCTGCAGGCGCTGATCGAAGAAGCCCAGCAGGAAGCGGAGGCCATCAAGGACGCGATCAAGGCCGCTATGGGTGACGCCGAGGAGATTCGTGCCGGTGAGTACCGGATCACCTGGAAGCCCATCACCAGCAGCCGCATTGATACCGCTGCGCTGAAAAAGGCTTTGCCCGATCTGGCGGCACAGTTCACCAAGGTCAGCACCGTCCGGCGGTTCAGCGTTGCATGAGCCGCACAGCCTGAAGCATTTTGAAAGGAGGTGAAAACAATGGAATTATCACGCTATGAGATGGAGACGATCATCAACTTCAACGAAGCAGAGGCAACCGCCGACATCTACACTCACAACAGGGCGCTGCGCCAAAAGTTGGAAACGTGGGCGCTGAATAGACCGGCGGAGTGCCGGCTTGTCAGGACATCCCACAACGGCAAGGCCGTTGAATACATCGTGCCGAAGGCATGGCTGCGTGTCAAACCGCCGCGTGCAATGAGTGACGCACAGAAAGCAGCACTTGCAAAGGCACAGGAAAAGGCCAATACCTCCGTGTAACGGCTCTGTGCGCAGCGTTTCAAGACCGCGTGAGACAAACCGAGGGTAAGTATACCCCCTGCCATGTCGGACGCGCCCAACCACTCCGCCAGCACGGCGAAAAACAGGAAAGCGGCCACACAAGGCCGCAGAAAGGAAGCAAAAATGTTTTATCTCAAAAAATTCGGCTTTAGACTCTACATCGAAAGCGACAATGTTTATACCACCTGCCCTGTCTGCCATAAAGAGCATCGTGTGGACATCAGCGAGGTTTTCAGCGACGGGCAAAGCGATCTATATGGAACTGCCATCCTTTGCCCCATCTGCAGTGCCAAGCACGCGGAATCTCTCAAGAGAACAGGCGGTGCGTCGTGAGCTACTACCACGTCTGCCACCGGTGCGGCGCCAACCTTGATCCCGGTGAAAAGTGCGATTGTGGCGGTGACGCTGATGTATTACCTTGTCACAATCGCCGGAGCGATCCAGCTTACCCGCTGGGTGTTCGCCCTTCTGGACGCAATAGAAAAGCCCCCTGTGCCTACGCCGACCAAAGCACGACACAAGGGAGCTTGAGTACCAACCACCATAGGGAGGCCGGTACAGCCATTGTACCAGCCTCCCGCCGATAAAACAAGGAGAAAAAACTATGATTTGTGCTTACGAACTTACCGCCGCCGAACGGCACACCATCCGAGAGGGACTTTACGAACTCGTGGGCGACTTTGAACGCCCGTGGCGTATGCTGCTGCACCTGTGGCTCCGCTATTGGGGCGAGGGCAGAAACTACGGGGAAGCATTGAGAAACGACGCGGAGTTTGTCGGTGATCTGCTTCTGACCATCACAAACGAGCTGGGCGA
The DNA here is from genome assembly GCA_934589145.1 of uncultured Oscillospiraceae bacterium. Taxonomy (GTDB): domain Bacteria; phylum Bacillota; class Clostridia; order Oscillospirales; family Oscillospiraceae; genus Vescimonas. The sequence continues at coordinate 40,093 of CAKTNW010000014.1, forward strand.
TGCATTGAAGTCGTACCATCTGATGACCGGCGGCGAGCTTGAGGGCGACCGCGCCACTTGTGATTTCTTGCTGGAGGAAGCAGAGCGCATCAAGCGGTCTCGTCAAGTGGACGACTGTATTGCTATTGCCCGAAAGGCAGTGTGTCAAGCTCGCTCAATTACCCCGGCGGAGCGTGACGCCTTCCTTGATCGTCTGAATAACGAGATCATGACCAAGCGCGACAACGACGCCATTCCAGAGCTGGAAGCGTTCACCGCCGAGATCAAGAGTATCATAGACAACAGGATGGAGTAACTACCGCACACGCTACATACCAAGAGAGCACCAGCCACCAAGCCGGTGCTCTCTTTCTCTTGTCTGCAAGTGGGCATACACGCCGCAGCACGAGAAGCCACACGGTGTGGAAAACACACGGTGCGCAGGGGGAAAAGCTGATGACAAGTCCACCGCGGTACTTACCATCACCCCACTGCTCGGATTTGAAATCGACGCAGTGGGCGGGGCATAGGGTAGAATCTCAAATGCGAACCTTTGGGGTGGGGATGGTTTACAATTCCGAGATGAAAAAATGAAGCTACCCCCTCCGGAACTCTCCCCGCTGAGTAGATGTTCCGATTTGCGTGGGAGCGTTACTTTCTCAACTGCTCCTGCCAATCCACTGGGAAAGCCATGTGGTAGAGGTCTAAGTCCTCTGCGTACTCCTCAAAGAGTGATTGGATGGGGAGAAGCACCTCGGTATTCCACTTGGAAGAATCCGGATAGAGGTTCTTCAGCACCAAAACGGCACCCCACAACCGCCGTTTGGCGTTGTCTGCCAGATCAATCCCCGCAGGCATGGCGGAGAATATTCTGTAATACAGCCGGCCATAGTGGGCACATATATTCCTCAAGTCAGTACAGCACCGCAGCCAACTGGTCAAATTCTTGGGCGTTGTCCGGTATAGTTCCTCTGCTAGATGCTTCTTATCCTGCATTGCCATGTCTGCATAGAAATACGACAACGTGCCAAAGGTAAACAGTTCAACAATGGCCCATATAGGAAAAACACCGTCGTACTTTTCAAGATGGTGCTTTACAAACAGGACTTTTTTGTTATTCTCAATCTCCCGCTGCAGGGTAGCCTTAAATTTCTCCGCATTGTGCTTGTCCGAGTAATTACCGGAGTCCAAATACCCTGTTGCTCCGTATTTATGAGCGTGATAATAGGCAAAGCGGGCGCGCAGGAATATTTCTACTTCCTCGACCGCCGAAAACAGGATACCGCGCAGTTTGCGGTCGAACTCATAGATGCGATAGACCTTGCGGAATGTTGTACCGTCTTTATAGTGCCCATCTGCGTCCTTGAACGGCAGGAAGTATGCCGACAGGCGGTAATAATTTACCGCCTGCAGCACCTCGCAGCAGGCCGCTTCATCTTCAACTACACATCCGCGCTCTTTTAACTTGGTGAGCTGTTCTGTGTATGTCGTCGGTACTTTCATCTGTAAGGCCATCGTCATTTCTCCGCATATAAAAATGTCCCCCCTGGGACACATCACACGAAACTGTGGAGAGGTGCGGGGGGTCCTGTTATGGTCATTATATGTCATCTTCGTAAAAAAAGCAACTATAATTCGGAAGGTTTTTCACAAAAATGGTAAATTTCTTCTTAACTCAGTTTTTGAGCGGCTGTCCCTTACCAGACAGACAGAATCACCTCCCGTGCGCCACTCTCGATTTTCTCGGCAGTGTCCACGCCTTTGGAGAACTTGGCCGCGCGAAGAACGGTGTTGCTCCCTACGCCGTGTTCTTTTGCTACGGCTTCGACGGTGCGAGGTTTGTTCCCATTTTGGGTACAAACCTCTTTGGGGGAATGTTGGTTATGCCCCTCGATGTTTTTTACCGTCATTTTCTGCGCTTCGTACTGCCGTCCGATCAGATACGTTTTCTGGGCATCTGTCAGGTTGCTTTAGTGCGCCAAACATTTGTCCACAATGCACAAAACTGTAATTATAGCGTAACGAAGTGTTCTAAAACGTGGATATCTGTCATTATCTTGAACTTTCCTACGATTTATGCTATAATAAATCTGCGATTTGAGTAGCGGCGTTCTTAGCCCTTTCTTGTGCCGCTCCGAATCGTTTGAAGAGAATACCAGGCAAGGAGCTTACGCGCCGCGCCGCATCACCTCCGTGCAAAAGGGCACGGAGACGCACCGAATGGGGTGATGCTGGACGCTGGCGCGTTTTTTGCACTTGCCTGGTATTTTCTTACATTTCCAGAAAGGAGGACATAAATCGCAATGACGGGCAAACCCATGACGGAACACGAAAAGGCGAAAGCGGCCCAGCGGGAATTATACCGCCGCCGGATGAAAGATCCCGCCTATCGAGCCAGGAAAAAGGCTGCACAGACCGCGTATCTGGCACGGCTTTATGATCGTATGCAGGCAGAAAAGAATGATTTGACCGCTCCGAAACGAGAGCAGAAGGAGAAATAATTATGAATGCAATGGAACTTATTACCGACAATCGAGGCGCTGACTATCACAAGAGTCTCAAAAACTATTCACTCTCCGCATGGCGCAAGGCTGGCGGTGTCGATGGCGCCGAGCCGTATTATGAAGAGGACACCGAACTCCACGGCATGTGCCGTGAGCCGGTACTCCGCGTGTATGTTGATGCCGCGCTGTTTCCCGAATGGGAAGCGTGGAAAGCCGAAGCTGAACGCGCAAAGCTGGGCGTTATCAAGGGTGCAAGCCCCGCCGGCGGCTTTACTTACTTCGGAGGTTCCAGCTACACTCTTTCGGGTGATCCCGCCTTTATCGTCGAAGAGGTTCGCGGAATTGGCATGCGGCTCTGGATCAATGTGCTATGTCCTTGTGAGTCGGAGTTTTACCGGGCAAAGAACGCCGCAGCAGAAGAAGCCGAGAACCGCAGCCGTTGGGCAAAAGAGCACAGCATGGCGGCGAACTCGCTGAACTGCCCGCAGTATGCAGCCCGCACCACCAAGTATTGCTCCTCGCTCAACCAGCGCAGCAGCATGGCGAAGCAGCTTGACCATATGAGGATTGGACGATGAGACGGCCCCAGACACCTTTGCGGGCGATCTCGGCATACTGTCTGGCTGAGTGCTGTCTCGGAAAGCCCAACCGTGTAGACACCTGTCAGGAGCCAGAGTGTCCATTATTCGCATTTCGCTACGGGACAGATCCATATTCCCAGACCGCTGAAAATGTAACGCCCCAAGTAGGCAAAGAGCGCAAATCCAAGCGGTGAGAAGGTGATCCATTATGGAAATTATCGGACAATTCAGCGGTTTCGACGTAGATTTAAAAGCGCTGGAAGTACAGGTATGTAAGTCCCTTCTGCAAGCTGGCAGTGCGCTGCAAGAGGATGCAAAGGCCTGTTTACGGGAGCACATCGAGGCAGATGTATACGACGAGTTTGAGCCATACGCCTATGTACGTCGCGGAGGTAATGGCGGCCTTGCCGACGTAGAACAGAACAGTACTGCACCATCTCCTACAGTTACTCCCAATGGCGTAGAGATTCAGCTTGTTTACACGCCGGATGGCCGTACAGACGGTGATGGAAACGCAATAGAACCCCATGTTGACGGCGATGCTCTGATCAATCGCATTGAAAAGAGTGACCCTGACTACAACTGGAATCGGATGCGGAGGCCAGAAAACAGGCCGTTCTTCCGCAACTTTGTGGAGGAGATGATTGAAGGGCGGAGAGCCGAGGATACGCTGGTGGCGGCTATGAATGCGGTGGATCCGACAATGAGCGTGGTGGCGGACGGAAATATTATGCGAGAAAATGAGGATTGGAGGTGATCCATTATGGCAGTTTTTAAAGTAAAAGCTGTTCCGGATTTTACACAGCTGAAAAGCGAAATCAATAGGCTCCAAAGCAAGCCCATAAAGGTTAAGGTGGAGACACAGCCTGCAAAAATCGGCATTGGAACTGTCCAACGGGAGATTGAGCAGCTTGGCACTTCCGCCGAAAAGACAGGCGGCAGCATTTCCAACATGTTCACAAAGCTGGCAGCCGTCAGTCCGGTCTATGCAGCCGTGCGAGCTTTCCGTGAAGCGTTGGATACCATGAAAGCCGTGGATACCGAACTGGTTTCTATCCAGAAAGTCACGGGGTATACAGCCCAGCAAATGGACAGGCTCAGCGAGTCTGCCTACAATCTGGCGTCTCAGTATGGCCGGACAGCAGACGAAGTATTGGCCGCAGCCACCGCCTTTGCCCGTGCCGGATATGGAGACCAGATTGAAGCTTTGGCTGAACTGTCTTTGCTGACGCAAAACGTGGGTGATGTTTCCGCTGATACAGCATCAAAGTTCATTATTGCAGCGGATGCCGCATGGAAGCTGGGCGGTAATGAAACAAAGCTCCGAGGAATCCTTGACGGGTTGAACCAAATCACAAATAAGCATGCTGTGGATATGGCCGCACTGACCGAAGCAATCACCGTAGGCGGCTCTGTGTTCGCAGAAGCCGGCGAAAGCGCACAGACCTTCGCTGCTCTAGTGGGCGCCGGTGTTGCTTCTACCCAACGTTCCGGCAGCGAGATTGCCCGCGCATTGCGGACAATTCTGATGAATATCCGACAGATCCGCGGTGAGACCGAGGACGGCGAACTGATCGACGGTGAGAGCATTGCCAATGCCTCCAAGGCGTTGAAGGAGTATGCCGGGATCTCCACCATGGCAAACGGGCAACTACGCCGCGCCTCTGATGTGCTGGATGATCTGGCCGAAAAGTGGGAAAAGCTGGATACCGTTGCGCAAAGCGCCATTTCTGAAGCTCTGGCCGGAAAGCGTCAGAGCAATGTCCTAATGGCCTTGATGGGTGACTGGGAAGAGGTCGAGCAGGCAATTGCTGATTACGCCAACGGCGTAGGCTCCGCTCTTGAGGAAAATGAGTATTATTTGAACAGTTGGGAAGCCAAGAGCAAACAGCTTTCTGCTGCGTGGACGGAGTTTGTAAGCCACCTGATTGACACCGGGACGATCACTGACGCGCTGGACACCATTACCGCCGCCATTGACTTTTTGGACAGCGACATGGGCCGGCTGGTCATTACCACCGGCGCTCTCGTCAAGGGCGTGGAAGCACTCAGCAACGCCGCTTTATCCTTGAAAACCACCAAAATTGCGGATAAAATCTCCAACGTTTTTTCTGCATTTACAGCAGCAAAGGCGGGAAGTTCAGCAGCAGGAAGTGCATTGACCTTCATAAAGGATGCTGCGATATCCGCAGGGAAAAAGCTTGGCATTGCCGGGCTGATTTTCGGGGGTATCACAAGAGCCGTTAAGGAGCAAATGCGGCCTTTACAGGAATACAAAGAGGCAACAGAAGCCGTTACAAACGCTCAAGAAAAACTTACAGAAACTTCCTCGGAGTACGATGACCTGATCAGTCGAACGAACACCCTAACAGAGACAGAGAAAAAGCGTCTTGAGGTGCTGAAGGAGCTTCGGGCCGAAGAAGAAAAAGCCTTGGAGGCCGCCAGGAAATCCGCGTGGGAGAAATGGAACAGACTGCATAGCACAGGGGCGCTGAATGCTACCGGCGGCGCAATGGGCGTTGGCGGAGGTTTAGGCAGTGGGGCCATTCAGACCGAAACCAGAGATATTGCCGCGCTGCGAGAATACAACGAAGAACTGGCACGCATTGAGGGGATTTATAAAAACGGCCAAATGGCGGCAGGGGAATACTACAAGGCCCTGCAGGATCTGAACAGTGCCCGGGAAGAGGACATTTCCACCATACGGGCGGCTATTGACGCAGGGCGGGGTGTGTCTGAGTCGCAGCGAGAGCTTGTAAGCCGCTATGACGAGGTACAGCAGATATTGGGAACTGTCAGCGTTTCCACTGATGATTATGTAAACAATCTAATAGAAGAAGCTCAGCAGGCGGGAAAGACCGGAAGGGCCATGTACGACTACGCGGCCAGCCTGATTACCGCCAGCAACACGGAACTGAGCGTAAGCCAGCAGATTGCAGCGCTGCAGGCGTTGGGATTACAAGCCAACTACACGGCGCAAGACCTTGCGCGGGTATACGCATACGCCAACGGGGCGGGCACCTATCAGGCGGACAGCGCAGAGATCAAGCAGCGGGCGCAAGAGCTGCTGGACAGCGGAAAGGCCAGCAGCATCAGCCAGGCGTTCAATCTGGCGAAAAAGCAGCTGACGCAGGAGTCGTGGGGCAACCTGACCACCAACTATACACCCAGCGGCGGCGGATATGCGCCCTCTACAGGCGTCCCAAACGCCGGAAGCGGCGGAACTTCCTCCAGCGGCGACGCGGCAAACAGAAAAAAGGCGCAGAACGCCATCAAGCAGCTGCAGAAGGAGCGGGACGCGGAACTGGATGTGATCCAGGAGCAGATCGACGCGCTGAACGAACAGGCGGACGTTGAGGATCGCCAGGCCAAGATCGAAGAATACAAACTGAACATTCTGAAAAAGCAGGACGCGCTGATGAACGCCCGCAACGAGCGGACGGTACGCCAGTATAACGCCGCCACCGGCCAATGGGAATGGGTGGCGGACGCCTCAAAGGTGAAGAAGGCCGAGGAGGATCTGGAGGACGCCAAGAAAGACCTGCGGGAATATGAGCGCAAGGTGGAGCTGGACATCGCCGTGGACGAGCTGAAGGCGCGGCAAGAGGCCATCAAAGCAGCGTATCAGATCAAGATCGACGCATGGCAGGATTATCTGGACGGGCTGTCCAGTGCCATTGCAACCGAGGCGCAGTATCTGCAGCAGAGCGTGGCCAATAACAAGGCGGCAACAGATAAGATAAAGCGGGACTGGAAGGACGTAAACGACCTGAAGGAAGGCATTCAATCTCCGGAGGGCAAAGACGAAGAAATCTATGCGCCAAGTACGGCCAGCGATAAGGACATCAAGACCATGCAGGCGTATTTAGGCGTTACTCCTGACGGAAAATGGGGCGCCAAGTCCTCTGCCGCGTTGAAGAACAGCCGTTTCAACAGTTTTGATGAGATGCTGCGGTATTTCTACAGCGACGGCGGCCCGATGGAAAAAGCCGTTGCAAAAGTTGAGAGCGACACGGTTGCAAAAAGCCTGTTCGATGAAGCTATGAGAAACGGCTACTCAAAACAAACCGCTTACGCAGTTGTGGCCAGATCGTATAAGTACGATGAGGGCGGCATTCTGCAGGGAATGGGCGGCATCAAAGCCACACCGAGAGACGAGATCGTGCTTCCTCCGAAGCTGGCAGCCCGGATGCTGAAACCCCAGGCAAGCCAGATCTTCAAGGACAGGATCAGTGAGCTGGGATATGTTTACGGCTCCGAACCCGGAATCCCGAAATCGTTAGCGGGTAATGATAACCGTAGTTACACAGATCACAGCGGCCCAAGTTACTATTACCAAGTTGACGGTATCACATTAAACGAACAGCAGGCAGCCGGTATGACAATAAAAGAAATGTGTAAAATGGCACACCATTTGCAAATATACAAGGGCGGAATCTAAAACAGAATGATAAATCATATGGATGAACTCACCGATGCGGAAGTGATATATTTTCCCCATCCTATTGTCCGTCGCTACTTCGACATTCTTGATGAAGAGAAAAGTAAAACCAGCTTTTCAGAATCAGGTGATCCACTTAGAGATTCTGCCGCACACTCTTATTGGGATACCATGCGCATTTTTAGAGGAGAATTTCCCGCAGAAAAGGCATTCCGCTTTGATTTTTGGATCTCCGAATTAGATAGAGACTGTTCTGCTTATGTCATTTCTGATCATCACGCAGACGCGCTGAAACGCGGCTGTATTATTGTTACCGCCTTGCGCGGAATCCTAAAATCCGTGTATATTCCACCAGATATGCCATAATTTCAAAAGAGATTCCCCAAAGATAAATGCCCCTTTCTTAATGCCTCTTTCTGATATGCTTTACTTCGCAAAAGCAATAATTGAAACGTACTGAAAAATGCTGCCTCTTTCCTCTCAAGTGACTTCATATGCAAAGGTATCCATTGAGCGCAACGCTACACTTCCCTCGCGTGCGCGCGCGTTTCTTCCGTGCACGATTGTGTATACGTTTATGCAGTCTCGTCCGGTGTGTTCCTCTGCATCTGGGGAAACATACAAAATAGTGGTATGGGAGAGGAGTCCACGAGCCGCCCATGTTCCGAAACGGCAAAAAAAGAGATGAGGTCTGCGAGGTTGCAGTTTTCAGAAACCGCAACAAAACCGACACGGGCATCAAAAATCAAGAACTTTTAGGCCATAATAGAAAACAGCAAGATGCAACAAGGAAAATCCCGCAACCGTTGGAAATAAAGGGATACAGGCGATAAGGCACAATAACCAACGATAAGCCACAACAGCTTTTTTGTAATTGGTAAGGATGAGGTCGGCGGTTCGAATCCGCCCAGCAGCTCCAAAACGAAAACCACCCGACAGGGTGGTTTTTCTGTTTTGGCAAGCTGCGCCGCGGAGTCGAAGTTTATCCCCCCTTGCGGGGGAAATCCGCCCAGCAGCTCCAAAAAGTCCTGTTTTCTCTCGAAAACAGGACTTTTTCTTTACATTCTGGCCGATTTAATCTGTGGGTCAGGGTGTGGGGCAACTTTGACCCACACCCTGACCCACACGCGGAAATGCGCGGAAAGGGCAAAAGAGGAGCGGACGGAATATCCGTCAGCTCCTCTCTTTTAGATCAGTTCACATCACCTGTGCCATGAGGCTGCCCATGGTTTGTGCGGCTTCGTCCTGCTTTTGACGGGTGGCGTGGGTGTAGGTGCGCAGGGTGAAGCCTGCGTCATAGTGACCCAGCATGCTGCTGACGGTTTTTACGTCCACGCCGTTTTGCAAGGCCAACGTGGCGAATGTGTGTCTGAGGTCGTGAAAGCGTATGTGCGGCAGGCCCGCATCTTTCAGAATTTTCTTATGCAGGTTCACGATGGAGTCAGGGTAGTACATCTCCCCTGTGACGGGCGACGGGAACATGTACGGATTACTGGGGTGCTTCTTGTGTTCGGCGACCAGCAGGTCGACGGCTTCTCGAGGGATGCTGACCTTTCTGACCGAAGTTTCCGTCTTGGGACGTGAGAGCGTCAGTTCTCCGTTGGGATTCTTGACGTACTGTTTGCTGACGGAAATGGTTTTGTCCGCGATGTCGAGGTCGCTCCACAGGAGAGCGGTCAGCTCGCCCTTGCGCAGTCCGCTGACCAACTCCAGATAGAACATGGGCAGCAGACCTCTTTTATCCGCGGCGTCAAGGTAAATCTTAATATGCTCCGGCTGGAGAATTTGCATCTCGAATTTCTGTACCTTTGGCGCGATGCAGTCCTCGGTAGGATTGCGGAGGATTAGGCGCTCTTTCACGGCACGGTTCAGGGCGTTGTGCAGCATCAGGTGCAGGCTGCGGACGGTGGTACTGCTGAGTCCCGGATTGCCGTGGCCGCTTTTTCGGTTGGTGCGGCCACTCTCCATCAGCTCCTTGTAGAGCTTTTGCAGGTCGTGGGCAGCCAGCTTCGTGAGCTTGATGTTGCCAATGCGGGGGATGGTGTACTGCTCGATCATCAAGCGGTAGCGATCCGCCGTGGCGACACAGACATTTGGTTTGGCGTAGATGTCGTACCAGCTCCGCAGCCATGTGGCCACGGTGTACTCGTCGGCGCGGCTGACGTCGACACCCTTGGTGGCCTCCATGGCGGCGGTCAGTTTCGCCTTGCACTCCGCCTGCGTTTTGCCGAGGACGTTTTTGACGATGCGCTTACCGGTTTCCGCGTTGTATCCTGCGGTGTAGCGGCCCTCCCAGCGGCCATCTGACCGCTTGCGGATGTTGCCCTCACCATTAGCGCGTTTCTTGGCCATTGAACCAGCTCCTTTGCTTTTTGTTAGCCAACATACATACCACAAAGTTGACAGAATAGCTACTACTTTTTGAAAAGGCTTCTCTTTGTTTATGGCGACGCAAAATTTGGACTGCTTATAGCGTATTTATGTAACTCCGCGCTGATCAATTTCACTATCATGTGGGATCGTTGTGACTGCAATGGTTATTAACTTTTCTTAATAAAATCGGTGCTGCAAGGCCAAATTATTTTTCTATCCCTCTTGTCAAGTAACCACTCGGTAACTATAATAAGAGTTACCGAGCGGTTACTTTTGCGGGAGGGAATATTATGGCAGGAAATACGAGAGAACGGATTTTGGAAACAGCGCTGGGATTGTTTGCGCAGAACGGCTACCTTGGGACATCTATGAATGATATTGCGAGGCAGTTGGGATTTACGAAAGCCGCCC